>JACPNV010000019.1 GCA_016185305.1 Actinomycetota bacterium
CACGCGCTCTGCGCTGGCGCTCCGAGTGCTCCCCATCGCCGGCGGGCTCCCTGGCGGTCGCGCCGCGGGCCGGCGCGTGCGCCTCGCCGTGCGTTTGTCGACTCTCGACCGCCCGCGCCAAGTTGTCCGGGGGCTGCGCCCCCACGCGCTCTGCGCTGGCGCTCCGAGTGCTCCCCATCGCCGGCGGGCTCCCTGGCGGTCGCGCCGCGGGCCGGCGCGTGCGCCTCGCCGTGCGTTTGTCGACTCTCGACCGCCCGCGCCTAGCGTATCGGGGATGGCCAGGCACCCCGTGACCTCACGGGCCCGAAGACACGAGGCGGACCAGGTATGAACGAGCTCGAACAGCGGTGGAGAGACCTGGGAGAGTTCATCCGCGAGCAGCGGCGGATCGGCCATCTGTCGCTCCGCAAACTCTCCGAGATGGCGGGCATATCGAACCCCTACCTCAGCCAGATCGAACGGGGGCTGCGCAAGCCGTCGGCGGAGATCCTGCAGCAGATCGCCCGGGCCCTCGAGATCTCGTCGGAGACGCTCTATGTGCGGGCAGGGATCCTCGAGGAGCGGGATGGCGATCACGACGTCGTCGGCGAGATCCGTCGAGACCCGAGCCTCACGGAGGACCAGAAGAAGGCGCTGGTTCACATCTACCGCTCTTTTGTGGCCGAGACGCGGGCGGCCCGAGGCGACGACGGCGACCGGCCCGATGAGGTCGACGAACGGGAAGACGAGGGGGCTGAGCAGGGAGAACGACTGCCGGCTCCCGAGGCGGCACCGGTCGCATCGGGGAACGGCCACCGCCCGGGCCGCGAGGCGGAATCTCCAGACGACCGACGGGGTTAGCCAACCGAGATGCGCACGCTCGCCGTCCTGTCCCTGCACACGTCGCCGCTCGTCCTACCGGGCACCGGCGATAGCGGCGGCATGAACGTGTACGTGCGTGAGCTGGTGTCGGCGTTGGCCCAGGCCGGTGTGCGCTCCTCGGTGTACGTGCGCCGTTGGCGCGACGACCTGCCTGACGAGGTCCATGTCGAGCCCGGCTTCAAGGTCGTGCACATCGATGCGGGCCCGCCGGATCTCCCGAAGGAGAAGCTGCCTGCCATCATCGCGGAGTTCACCGATGGCGTGGCCCGCCACATGCGTACCGCCGGCGATGTCGACGCCGTGCATGGCAACTACTGGCTTTCGGGGGTGGCCGCGCACCGGCTCAAGCACGACTTCGAGCTTCCGATGGTGTCGACGTTCCACACCCTGGCCCGGGTGAAGGCCGAGAGTGGCGATCCCGAACCAGCCGGCCGCACCGAGGCCGAGGCGGATGTCATCCGCTGCTCGGACGCGATCCTCGCGTCCTGCACGACCGAGGTCGAGCAGTTGGTGAGCCTCTACGGCGCGCCCGCGGATCGGGTCGAGATCGTACCGCCGGGTGTCGACCACGCGTTCTTCTCCCCGGGCGACCGCCGCGGGGCGCGGCAGGCGTTGCACCTCGGCGACGGGCCGGTCGTGCTGTTCGTCGGGCGGATCCAGCCCCTGAAGCGCCTCACCGTCGCGGTGCAGGCGCTCGCGCAGCTCGATGACGAGCGCGCGATCTTGCTCGTCGTCGGCGGGCCGAGCGGTGTCGATGGCGACAAGGAGCTGGCCGAGTCGCGCCGGCTGGCGGCCGAGCTCGACGTCACGCACCGTGTCCGCTTCGTCGATCCGCAGCCGCACCACTTGCTGTCGACCTACTACCGGGCGGCCGACGTCTGCCTGGTCCCCAGCCGCTCGGAGTCGTTCGGTCTTGTCGCGCTGGAGGCGGCGGCGTGCGGCACGCCCGTCGTGGCTGCTGCTGTCGGCGGGTTGCGCACCTTGGTGGATGACGGCCGCACCGGTTTCCTCGTCGACTCGCGCGATCCGAGCGGCTATTCGGGCGCGATCAATCGCATCCTCGCCGATCCCGCGCTGGCGAGGGCGATGTCCGTCGCCGCGGCAACGCAAGGCCGCCGGTACACGTGGTCGGTGACCGCGGCGCGCCTTCGCCGCATCTACGGCGACTTGACGGCGCGTGCCTTGGTCCAGTGCGCGTGACCGTCGCCAGCGGATGTGACTCCGATGGCCGATGAGATCGCGACGCCGGCCGAGCTCGACGCCTGCGAGCGCTCCATCGGCGCGTGGCTGACGGCCCAGCTCGACGAGAACCCGGTTGTGGCGGCAGTCGAGCGCGGTGAGCCGGGCGAGCGCCGGTGGTACGTCCGCGTGACCGGCGAGCAGAAGTCGGTGTTCACCATCTGGTTCACGTTGCGGCAGCGCTGCCTCCACTACGAGACCTACGTGATGCCCGCCCCGGAGGAGAACCATGCCCAGCTCTACGAGCACCTGCTGCGCCGCAACCTGAAGATGAACGGCGCTGCCTTCGCCATCGGCGTGGAAGATGCCGTGTTCCTCGTCGGGCGGGTGCCGGTCCACACCGTCGACGACGGCGAGCTCGACCGCATCTTCGGCTCGCTGTACGTCTACACCGAGCAGTTCTTCCGGCCGGCCATGCGGATCGGCTACGCCAGCAAGTTTCCCGGCTAGCCCGCGGCTAGGCGCCGGCTACTGGCGGTGCGTGTGGCGGTGGTGGAGGTCAGGGACGTGGGGGTGGGCGTGCTCGACGGCGTCGTGACGGTGCCGATGGGTGTGCGGACCTTCTGATCCGCCCGGGTGGGCGTGGTCGTGATGTTGATCGTCGTGGGCATGTTCGTGGTCGTGCTCGGCTGCTGTGTGGCGGTGGACGTGCTCGTGGCCGGAGCGGAGTGAGAGCGCGATGCCGGCTGCGACGACGGGCACGGCCATCGCCTGCCGCAGCGTGATCGTCTCACCGAGAAGTGTCCATGAGACGAGCGCGCCCACGAACGGTGCGATGGCGAAGATGACCTGCCCTCGTGCCGCCCCGAGGTCGCGGGCACCGGTGACCCAGAGCGCGATGGATGCGCCGTAGCCCAGCGCACCTATCAGCAGGGCCGAGGCGATCTGGAGGATCTCGACGGGCCACGCGGTCGCGATCGCGATCCCGAAGATGAGGTTGGCGGTTCCAGCAACTGCCCCTTTGGCGAAGGTGATCTGGGCGGGGCTGAGCTGGTCGATCCGGGCGGTGACGCTGTTGTCGATCCCCCAGGCCACGCACGCGCCGACGATGAGCAGTCCTCCGATGTCGACCGCCGTGCCCGGTTGCCACACGAGCAGGATCCCGGCGAACCCGACGACCGCGGCGGCCGTGATCATCCGGCGGCCGAGATGCTCGCGGAACACGATCGCCGCGATCGTCACCGTGGTGACGAGCTCGAAGTTCAACAGCAGCGACGCGGTCGCCGCGGGTAGGCGTTCGAGGCCGGCGACCAGCAGCGCCGGACCGATCGCCCCACCGAACACGACAGCGATCGAAAGGGGTCGGCCGCCGGCTCGTAGCGCGGCCGCGGTGGGGCGGTGACGGGCGATGGTGGGGAGCATGGCAATTGCGGCGCCTACGTAGAGGAGCCCAGCGAGGACCAGGGTCGGCATGTCTCCCGCGAGCATGGATGCGGCGGGAGCGGAGGCGCCGAAGAGCACGGCCGCGGCAAGGCAGCGCACCACGCCCCGTCGGGGGATCGGTGTCAACGAGCTCATCGAGCGTTCACCTCCCCCGCTGTCGTCGAGTTCTCGAGCTCGACCGCGCGAGAACCATCGCGTCAACGTACAGCGACTGCTGAACGGGGCGACCCGTGGACTGGTCGGGGACCGGGGATGCGGCTGGCGCAGAAATTTCATGTAGTTTCGTTGCTCTTCAGTCGGACGACCGGTACGGTACGTCGGCGGCCCGGGGGCGAGCCCGATCCCCATCGGGGAAGGGGGACGCCAGCGAGCCCCTCGGGCTGCAACGAAATCACCGGTTAGCGTTCGACCATGACGCGATTGGTGATGATCGGCGGCGGGCGGATGGGGGAGGCGCTCGTGAGCGGGTTGCTGCGTGCCCACTGGGCTGACCCCGACCAGGTGGCCGTGGTCGAAAAGCTCGAGCAACGCCGTCATGAGCTGGCCGCGCGCTACCCCGGCGTGGCCGTGCATCGCGAGATCGACGCGGTCGGGGCGCCGATCGAGGGCGCGGTGATCGCCGTCAAGCCGGGTGACGTCCCCGCCGCCTGCGGGGCGCTCGCCTCCGCGGGCGTGCAGCGCATCCTGTCGATCGCGGCCGGCGTCACGGTCGCGAACCTCGAAGCGCTGTTCACCGAGCCGGTTCCCGTCGTGCGCGCCATGCCGAACACGCCCGTGCTCGTGGGTGCCGGCGCCGCAGCCATCGCCGCCGGCACCCACGCGACCGATGCCGACCTGGCGTGGGCCGAGGAGGTCCTAGGTGCCGCCGGCGTCGTCGTCCGCGTCGCCGAGCCGTTGCTCGATGCGGTCACCGGCCTGTCCGGTTCGGGCCCCGCGTACGTGTTCCTGGTGGCCGAAGCGCTGATCGAGGCAGGCGTGCTCGCCGGCTTGCCCCGCGACGTCAGCGAGACGCTTGCCATCCAGACCATGCTCGGCGCGGCGCGGATGCTCGGCGAGTCCGGCGACAACGCCGCGCAGCTTCGGGCCAACGTGACCTCACCGGGCGGCACCACGGCGGCGGGGTTGCAAGCCCTGGAGGAGTCGGGGGTCCGGGCCGCGTTCCTCGACGCGGTGCAACGGGCCACCGAGCGTTCCCGCCAGCTCGGCCGTCCGTGAGCAGCGATTCGGCCCGATTTGGCCCCATTGGGCCCGGCATCCCCTCGTAGCACTTTTGCAACATCGTCACGTGCCGGTAATGTGCCGCCGGGAGAAGGGGTCCTTGAACATGGCACAACCACCAGTCGAGCCGCGGTACCTCACGGTTGCCGAAGTGGCGGGCCGCATGCGCGTCTCGACGATGACGGTGTACCGGCTCGTCAAGGCAGGCGAGCTGGCCTCGACGAGGGTCGGCAAGTCGTACCGCATCGACGAGCACGACCTCAACGAGTACCTCCGCAAGCGCTACACCGAAGCGGGGTGAGCCCGCGGTTCGGCGCGGGCCGGCGGCTCGCGCCGCGCATCGATCCGGGTAGGTTCGCAACCAGATGGCCCTGAGCTACGACACGATCACCTTCCTCTCGGACTATGGCCTCGACGACGAGTTCGCCGGCATCGTCCGGTCGGTGATCCGCTCCATCGCTCCGGGTGTCGCCGTCATCGACCTGACCCACGACATCTCCCCCTACGACGTGCGCGCCGGCGGCCTGGCCCTTGCTCGCAGCGCGCCGTACCTCTGCCCGGGCGTCGTGCTTGCCGTCGTCGATCCCGGTGTCGGCAGCGAGCGCCGGGCCATCGCCGTCGAGGTGGGGGAGGGCGCGTCGGTGCTCGTCGGGCCGGACAACGGCCTGCTCGCGCCGGCGGTGGCGATGTGTGGCGGCGCCAGCCGGGCCATCGAGCTCAACAACCCCGACTTCCAGCTCGAGGCTGTGGGCTCGACGTTCGCCGGGCGAGACGTGTTCGCTCCGGCCGCCGCCCACCTGTGCAACGGCGTCGAGCTGACCGAGCTCGGCGACCTCGTCGATCCCGTCCTCCTGCGGCCGGGCCTGCTGCCGGCGAGGCGGCTCGAAGGCGACGCCGTCGTGTCCGAGGTGCTCTGGGTCGATCGCTACGGCAACGCGCAGCTCAACATCGACCACGACGACCTCGAGGTGTTCGGCGATCGGGTCAAGCTCATGTTCGGGGGCGACACCCGCACGGCGAGACGTGTCGATCATTTCCAGGCGATCGGCGTGGGCGAGGTCGGGCTCGTCGTCGATTCCTACGGGCTCATCGCGGTTGTCGTCGATCAGGGCTCGGCTGCGACCGATCTCGACCTTCATCCCGGCACCGAGGTGCGCGTCGAGCCGTTCGGGTCTGGCCAGGATGCCGGCGTGACGACCCGCGTCGATCTGGGCGCGAAAGGCCGAGGTCGGTGAGACGGGGAACGACGATCGCCCTCGCGGTCCTCATGCTCGGAATCTTGGGGGCCGCGTTCGTCCAGCTCGTCGTGATGGCGCGCTGATCGCCGGCGCCGGCGGCGCTTCTGCGGACCGCGCTACTGCTGGAGGACCCGGAGCGCGTCGACGACTGCTTCCGCGTTCGGCACGGGGCTCGCCGCCGGGACGGATCCGACGTCGTCCGGCGGCACGGTCGTGGTTGGCAGCTCGGGCGTGGTGCTCGTGGTCGCCGGGCGTGCGGCGTCGGGCGCTGGCTTCGTCGTGGTCGGCCTCGGTGCCGGTGCCTGCGTCACGGCCGGTGCCGGCGCCGGTGAGACGGTGCGGGGCACCACGACCGGTGGGGGTGCGACGATGACCGGCGCCGGCGCCGGACTCGAGGGCCCGAGCCTCATGAACCGCTGCGTGATCCAGATCTGCCCGTTCACGACCGTCTCGCCGATACCGATGTGGGTGAAAGAGGGATCGAGGATGTTGGTGCGGTGCGGGGTGCTGTTGATGAAAGCGGTCCAGATGATGTCGCGGCTCGGCCCGACACCCACGTTCTCGCCCAGCTTCTGCCAGTTGGAGGTGAGCCCGGCGCTCATGCTCGGCGTGTGGGCGAGCATGCCGGTGCGCCCGTTGGCGTCGGACCGGTCCTGCGCGAGCTGTTGGAGCTGCCCGTCGATCTGCAGCGGGCCGACACCGTTCGCCGCTCGGGCGGCATTGATGCGCTGCACCCAGTCGGTGACCGCCCCGGGGTCGGCTGCCTGCGCGGGGGACGCGGCGGCGAGCACGCCGAAGGCGAGCGCCAGCGCGGCCAGCGCCAACACGATCGGCCGCGAGGAGATGTGCCGCCGCGGTCGCCGGGGTTGGTTGTCGGTGGAGCGCGTGGTCGCGTCGCGATGGATCGTCATTCGTGGCTTCCCCAGACCTGGCGTGGCTGTCAAAGACACCTTCGGCATGGCCGGCGGTGCGGGTTTAGGAATAGTTCGTTCGGCCCAGGTGTGACTTCTGCCATCGCCGCGGCTGCCATCAAAGCCGAGCGTGGCGGCGAGCTCCCCCTGGTCCGCGCCGGGCCCGCGACCAGCGGCAGACCGCGTTACCGCCCAGTAGCCTGAGCGGGCCATCGTGCCTCGCGCCGAGCGTCGTGCTGGCATCACCCCTCGGAGGCTCCGTTGAATCTGGCGACCATCATCGACAACCATCCAGAGGACGCCGTGGCCCTGATCAGCCGGGGCGAGCAAACCACCTACGGAACGTTGCGCGAGCAGGTCGACGGGCTTCGCGGCGGTCTTGCTGGTCTCGGCCTGGAGCCGGGCGACCGGGTGGCGCTCGCGTGCGGCACGAACTGGTACTTCGTCGTGTCGTACCTCGCGGCGCTGGGCGCGGGGCTGATCGTGGTTCCGCTCAACCCGGCCAACCCCACCCCAGAGATCCAGCGGGGTTTGGCGGCCACCGGCGCCCGGGCCTTGATCGTCGGCCCGGCGGCGAAGCAGGCCGTGGCTGGGCTGAACCGATCGGAGCTGCCCGACCTCGAAGTCTTGATCGCGCCGGCCGGCGTCGAGGTCGAGGGGGCGCTCGTCCTCGATGACGTCATGCAGTCCGAGCCGTCGCCCGTCGTCGACCGTGGCGACGACGACACCGCCGTGTTGATGTTCACCAGCGGCACCGCCGGCTCTCCCAAAGCCGCGATGCTCTCCCACGGCAACCTCCGGGCCAACCTCGAGCAGCTCCAGCAACACCCCGGCCGGATGCAAGAGGCGAGCGACGTCGCGCTCGGCGTGCTGCCGCTGTTCCACATCTTCGGGTTGAACGTCGTGCTCGGGCTGACGCTCTACACCGGCGCCCGAGTGGTGTTGATCGAACGCTTCGACCCGTCGTCCGCGCTTGACGCGGTCGAGCGCCACGAGGTCTCGATCATCAGTGGGGCTCCGACGATGTGGGCGGCATGGGCCAACCTCCCCGGGGCCGATCCCGGTGCGATGCGTTCGGTCCGCCTGGCGGCTTCTGGCGCAGCCAAGCTCTCAGTCGAGATCTCGCAACTCATCGAGGATCGCTTCGATCTCAAGCTCACCGAGGGCTACGGGCTGACCGAGACCGGTCCGGTCGTCACCGTCGCGGCAGGCACCGAGGCACCTCGAGGTTCGATCGGCAGCGTGCTCCCCGGCATCGAGGTTCGCCTGGTCGACGCCGCGGGCGAGGATGTTCTCGTCGGAGACTCGGGTGAGATGCTCGTGCGGGGGCCGAACGTGTTCACGGGCTACTGGAACGATCCGATCGCGACCGCGGCCGCCATCGACGCCGACGGCTGGCTGCACACGGGCGACATCGCCGTGGTCGACGACGACGGGTACCTGTACCTCGTCGACCGAGCCAAAGACCTCATCATCGTGTCGGGTTTCAACGTCTTTCCCGCCGAGGTCGAAGGGGTGTTGTTGCAGCACGCCGCGATCGAAGCGGCCGCGGTCGTCGGAGTTCCCCATCCCTATTCCGGCGAAGCGGTGAAGGCGTACGTCGTCTTGGCGCGCGGGGTCTCCGCCGAGGAAGACGACATCATCGCCTGGTGCGCGGACCGGCTCGCTCGCTACAAGTGCCCCGAGAAGGTGATGTTCGTCGATGAGTTGCCCCAAGGGGCGGCGGGCAAGGTCTTGCGGCGCGCCCTGCGCTGAGCACCCTCGGCCCGGCCCTGGAGCCCATCGTGAGCGTGGTTGGAGCGATCCTGGCGATCGTCATCGTCCTCGTGCTGCCGGTGCGGGGGTGGCTCTCGCATCGCCGGCTCGACGCGATGATGGACGACGATCCCGCGGAGCCGATGCGAACGTTTCGGCGATCAGCCTTCGTCAAGTGGACATTGACAGCAATCGCGCTCGCCGTTCTCGCCGGCGATGGGCGACTCGGCATCATCTGGTTCGGCGACAAGGTCGCGGTGTTGTTCCCGCTGGCGTTCGTCGTCGTGTTCGCCACGTACCAGCTTCGGCTGCGCCTCCAATCCGCGGAGGGCCAAGCGGACATCGTGCAGCAGCTCGAGCGCGTGTCGGCGTTGCTGCCGGCGACCGGGGCGGAGCGCCGCGCCTGGGTGTGGCTCTCGGTCACCGCGGGCATGACCGAGGAGGTGCTGTACCGAGCGTTCCTGCTGGTCTACCTCTACTCGATCGTCCCGTGGCTCGGCCTGGCGGGAGCGGCTGTCCTCGCGGGCATGGCGTTCGCTGTCGTCCACGCCTACCAGGGGTGGCGAGCCATGGTGCTCACCGGCTTGATCGGCGTCGCCCTCGGGCTGCTGTACCCGTGGGCGGGCCTGATTGTGCTGATGTTCCTGCACACGCTGTTCGACCTGCGCCTGCTCTTGGTGCCGCCGGGCCTGGTGCAGCAGGCGCGTGCCGACCGGCGCGGGCGGTAGGTCGCATTCGGTCGGCGGCCGGTCAGCTCGCGTCGCGCTGGCGCAGGGGGCTCGCCGCTTCGGCGTCTGATGGTTGGTAGCGCCACTGCTCGACCGGGTTCGGCGCGTTGGTGAGGAGGAAGCCGGCGAAGATCACCGCGATGCCGGCAACGAGTGACACGGCGAAGGCGTTCATCGCGTCGAGGACGGAGTTGGCGACGCCGCCGCCGCTGAGGATGAACGTGCCGACGGCGATGATGATGTTCGCGACGGCAAGGCGGGTGGGGGAGATGGGGCCGGACCACACGAGCGGTGTGCCGTGCTTGTGGGCCCGAAAGCGAAGGCGGAGCAACCTGGCCGCGCTCCACACCGCACCGGCGACGATGACGGTTGCGGCCACGCCGCTCGCGAACGCGGCGAAGAAGCGGGGGCCGAAGCCGAACACCTCCTTGCCCTGGGGCAGCGTGCCGGCCGCGATCGGGCCGACCATCGGCGCGGCGACGACGATGCCGGCGGCAAACGCGCTCAGCAAGGAGATGAGGACGGCCCAGATGTCGCCCGTCCGTTCCTTCCTCGCCAGCAGGTAGATCGTCCCGAGGGCGAGGAACGGCACGTTGAGGAAGGCGCCGAAGAGGTAGAAGGCCTTGAAGTCCCACTCGTTCCACCCGATGGCGGCACCGAACCACAAGCCGAGCGAGCCGAGGGCGAACAGGAACAGCGAGATGGTCCACGCCAGCTCGTGTCGCCGCCGGCGATCCAGCCACCGCTCGAGGGTCGACAGCGCGAAGGCAAGCGACAGCAACGTGGCGGCAGCAGCCAGCGCAGCGTGGAGCATCGTCGCCAGGCTAGAGCCCGAGCGTGGGTTCGCGGATCGCACGCCACGCCCCGGGCGCCACAGCCGCCGCCAGACCGCTCGTCGCTGCCACGCGGCGGCGTTCCCACCGAGCCACCGACGGTGACCCGCGGGCCGCGGCATGGGTCGAGACTTTGTGAACTCGTGAACGAGAACGGTAATGTCGGTGGTTCATGCCGGACAGCGCTCGCCGCCGCATACCCGAAGCGACCGTGGCCCGCCTGCCGGTCTACCTGCGCATTCTCCTCGAACTGGCCGGCGCGAAGGCCACGACGATCTCCTCCGAACAGCTCGCCGAGCTCGCGGGCGTCAACGCCGCCAAGGTTCGCAAGGATCTCTCCTATCTCGGTTCCTACGGCACCCGCGGGGTGGGCTACGACGTCGAGTACCTGATGTTCCAGATGAGTCGCGAGCTCGGGCTCAACCAGGACTGGCCGGTCGTCATCGTCGGCATCGGCAACCTGGGCGCCGCCCTTGCCAACTACGGCGGGTTCTCCGAGCGCGGCTTTCCCGTCGCCGCGCTGGTCGACGCGGACAAGAGCAAGGTCGGCACCCGAGTCGGCGCTCTCACCATCCGCCACATCGACGAGCTTCCGCAGGTGGCGGCCGAGCTGGGTGCGGCCATCGGCATCATCGCCACGCCGGCGGTCGTTGCCCAAGAGGTCGCCGATCGGCTCGTGGACGCCGGCATCACCTCGGTCCTGAACTTCGCGCCCGCGATCGTCACGGTCCCGCCGTCGGCATCGCTGCGCAAGGTCGATCTGGCCGTCGAGCTGCAGATCTTGAGTTTCTACCAGCAGCGTCGGCCCCCGCCCGCGGCGGAGAGCGGCGTGCAGCAGCGGCGCCGGGCACGCAACGCCGAGCGGGCCGGCGCCAAAGGCGGTGGTTCGCCCGGCGACCTCGCCACAGGAGTCGGAACCTCCTGATGGCCGACCGCCCCGGTGCCAGAGACGAGGCGGGGCGGGCAGGCGCGCTCTTTCCGGTCAACCTCGTGCTCGAGGGCCGGCGGTGCTTGGTGGTCGGCGGCGGCGCGGTGGCGGCGCAGAAGATTCGTGGCCTGATCGAGGCGGGCGCGGAGGTCGACGTGGTCGCGCCCGAGCTGTCCGAGGCGGTGCGCGCCATCCCGGGCCTCACCAGTGACGAACGGCCCTACCGGTCTGGTGATGTCGCGGGGTATTGGTTGGTGATCGCTGCCACCAACGATTCCGCGGTCAACCGGTCGGTCTTCGCCGACGGCGAGAAGCACCGCGTGTGGGTGAACAGCGCGGATGATCCCGCGAACTGCTCGGCCCTGCTGCCGTCGCGCATCCGTCGTGGCCCGCTGCTGGTCACGTTCTCCACCAGTGGCGAGGCCCCGGCTGTGGCGAAATGGCTGCGCACGGCATACGAACCCGAGTTCGGCGACGAACACGTGACGTTGATCGAGTTGGTCGCCGAGGAACGACGGCGCATCCAGGCCGAAGGTCGCTCGACGGACGGCATGAGTTGGCAAACGGCCCTCGACTCGGGAACACTTGACCTGATCCGCGAGGGGCACCTCGCCGAAGCCAAGGAGCGCCTCCAGGCGTGTCTGTCGTCGTCATCGGACTGAACCATCGCACCGCGTCGCTCGGCCTGCTCGAGCGGATGGCGATCGACGATGCCAGCCTGCCCAAGGCCCTGCACGACGTTGTGACCCGCCAGGACGTCAGCGAGGCGGTCGTGCTCTCCACGTGCAACCGCACCGAGGTCTACGTCGTCGCCGAGAGGTTCCACGGTGCGTTCGCCGACGTGCGCAACTTCTTCGGCGAGCTGGCGTTCCTCCCGCCGGAGGGTTACGCCGACCACCTCTATGTCCACTACGACGACGAAGCGGCCCGGCACCTGTTCCGCGTGGCGGCCGGGCTCGATTCTGATGTCGTCGGTGAGGTCGAGGTGCTCGGGCAGGTGCGGACCGCGTGGCAGCGCTCGCAAGAGGAAGGCACCGTCGGCCCGCAGCTCAACATGCTGTTCCGCCACGCGCTCGAAGCGGGCAAGCGCGTGCGCTCCGAGACCGGTATCTCCCGCCACATCGCGTCGGTGTCGACCGCGGCGGTGGCCATGGCCGGCGAACGGTTGGGGACCCTCGACGGCCAGCGCATCCTCGTGCTCGGCGCGGGCGAGATGGGTGCGGGCATGGTTCGCGCGCTGGTGGACGCCGGTGCGGCCGAGGTCATGGTGGCCAACCGCACCTTCGCCAAGGCGCAAGAGCTGGCGGCGAACGTGGGTGGCCGGCCGCTGCGCCTTGCCGATGTCGGCTCGGCGCTCGCGTCGGTCGACTTGTTGATGACGTCGACAGGTGCATCGTCGATGATCATCGAGCACGGTGACGTGGCCGGCGTCATGGCGGCCCGTGACGGCCGGCCGCTGCTGATCGTCGACGTAGCGTTGCCGCGCGATGTCGACCCCGCAGTTGACTCGGTCGATGGCGTCGACCTGCTCGACATGGACGACCTGCGAGCGTTCGCCGACGCGGGCCTGCGTGAGCGGCGGCGCGAGGTCGACTCGGCCGGCGTGCTCGTCGACGCGGAAGTCGAGCGCTTCGTGTCGGTCGCCCAGGCGCGCGAGGTCGCGCCGCTGGTCGCGTCGCTGCACGAGCGGGCCGAAGCGGTGCGAACGGCCGAGCTCAGACGTTTCGCGGGCAAGCTCTCGTCGCTCGACGACCGCGACCGCGAGCTCGTCGAAGCGTTGACCAAAGGCGTCGTCGCCAAGCTCCTCCATGACCCGACGTTGGTTCTGAAGGGTGCCGCGGGTTCGGCCCGCGGCGAGCGTCTCGCCGACGCCCTGCGCGACCTGTTCGACCTGTAGCCCCACCCCCACCTCGGCCCCCCCATCTCCCGAACTGGGCCGCCGAACGCGTCGAGAACGGCGCGCCGGGCGGCCCGGTTGGGCTCCCCCTTCGAACTGGGCCGGCGAACGCGTCGAGAACGGCGCGCCGGGCGGCCCGGTTGGGCTCGTTCCCGGTCCGCGGGGGCCGTAGCATGCCGGCCGTGATGACCATCGCGACGCGAGGGAGCGCGCTGGCGCGATGGCAGGCCGAGCATGTCGCCGCGTTGCTACGGTCGGCCGGGGCCGATGTCGCCGATGAGCTGGTCATCGTCGAGACTCGCGCCGATCAGCGGCTCGACATCCCGATCTGGGAGATGGGCGGCAAGGGTGTGTTCGTGAAAGAGGTGCAGGCCGCGCTGCTCGGCGGGCGCGCCCGTGTCGCGGTGCACTCGGCGAAGGACCTGCCGTCTGTTCCCGTTCCCGGTCTCGTTCTCGGCGCCGTGCCGGCGCGGGCGGACGCGCGCGACGTGCTTGTGGGTTCGACGCTCGGTGGGTTGGCGCCAGGGGCGACGATCGCCACCGGCTCGGTCCGGCGCCGCGCGCAGCTCGCCTACCACCGGCCCGATCTCACCTTTGCCGGTCTGCGCGGCAACATCGCCACGCGGCTCGACAAGATCCCGCCCGGTGGCGCGCTCGTGATGGCCGCGGCGGCGATCGAGCGGTTGGGGCTGTTTCGTGACCTCGTCCAGAACGCGATCACGAGTGAGGTGCTGTCGCCGCTGGTGATGCTCCCGCAGGTCGGCCAAGGCGCTCTGGCCGTCGAGTGCCGCGACGACGATGACGAGGCGCGCGACGCCCTCGCACGGATCGAGGACGCGCCGTCCCGCCGGGCGGTCGATGCCGAGCGCGCGTTCCTCGCCGAGCTCGGCGGCGACTGCGATCTGCCCGCCGGCGCCTACGCGACCGTCGATGCCGATGGCACCATCGCCGTCGAAGCGATGCTCGCCTCCCTCGACGGCCACGTGGTCGTGCGCGACCGGGCACAAGGCACCGACGCCGCCGCGCTCGGTCGCGGGGTCGCCCGAGCGCTGCTCGACAACGGCGGCACGGCGTTGCTGGCCGGTTGAGCACAGGCTCGCGTGCGCACCCGCGGTCATTGACCGGGGGCGAAGCCCTGGCGGACGGTGTTCTCCGTGACGACCCGCGGATCGAGGAACTGCAACAGGTAGTCAGGGCCACCGGCTTTGGAGCCGACACCTGACCGGCCGTAGCCGCCGAACGGCTGGCGGCCCACGACGGCAGCGGTGATCGCGCGGTTCACGTAGACGTTGCCGGCGCGCAGCTCCGCCGTCGCGAGTGCGATGTGCGACGGGAGACGGGAGAAGATGCCGGCGGTCAGGGCGAAGTCGGTGTCGTTGGCGAGCTCGATCGCGTGCTCGATGTCGCGCGCTCTCAACACCGACAGCACCGGTCCGAAGATCTCCTCGCGCGCCAGCGGCGAGCCGGGATCGACTTCGCCGACGATGGTCGGGCCGGCGTACCAGCCTTTGGGCGGAAGGTCGTCGCGGCTGAGCAACACGGTTCCGTGGGTCGACGCGGACGAGACGTAGGACTGCACCTTTGCCTGCGCGTCACGATCGATCAGGGGGCCGACCTGCGTGGCCATGTGGCTCGGATGGCCGATGACCAGCTCGCCCGCCATGCCGACCAATCGATCGACGATCGTGTCGTAGACCGGGTCGAGCACGATGAGCCGGGACGCGGCCGAGCACTTCTGGCCGCTGTAGAGGAACGCCGAGTTGATGATGGCGGGGATCGCGACATCGGGATCGGCGTCGGCGTCGACGATGACCGCGTTCTTCCCGCCCATCTCGGCGATGACCCGTTTGACATGCCGCTGACGGTCGCGATGGATCGCCGCCACCCGGTTGATCTCCAGCCCCACGGCGGCCGAGCCGGTGAAGGCGATGACGTTGACGTCTGGGTGCTCCACCAGCCGCGCGCCGGCCGTCTCGCCCGGGCCGGGCAGGAACTGCAGCACGCCGGGTGGCAGCCCGGCAGCGAGATACGCATCGACCAGCCGCCTGGCGACGGCCGGCGTCTGCTCGGCGGGCTTCAGCACGACGGTGTTCCCGGCCACGAGCGCGGCTGACACCATCCCGCACGGGATCGCCAGCGGGAAGTTCCACGGTGAGATGACCGCGGCGACGCCCTTCCCCCGGTACTGCAGCACGTTCGTCTCCCCCGCCGGCGACTGCACCCGATCGGTGTCTGCTGCGGCCAGCCGCAGCATCTCGCGCCCGTAGTACTCGCAGAAGTCGATGGCCTCGCACACGTCGGCGTCGGCTTGGTCCCATGGCTTGCCGGCCTCGAACACCTCGAGCGCGGCGAGCTCGAACCGCCGTGCTCGCATCCACTCGGCGGCGCGGAACGAGACAGCCGACCGTTCCGCCACCGGCGTGCGCCTCCATTCGGCACTGGCGCGCGCGGCCGCGTCCACCGCGGCGTCGACTTCGGTGGAACCGCACGACGCTGAGCGCGCGACGAGCTGTTGCGGCGACCCGGGATCTGGCGAGTCGATCGACGAGGCCGTCATCACCCATTCGCCGCCGATGAGCGCCGGCACCTCCCACGGCCGGTCGCGCGCGCCCGCCTCGCTGACCGCTCGCGAGAACTCGTGCCGCACCGGTTCACGCCGCCACTCCGCCACCGGCTCGGGCTGGTACGGCGACGGCGCGAGCGCGTCGGTCGGCGAGCGGCGGGCGGGCGGCGCCGGATCTGGCAGCTCGGTGACGCGTGGCGCGGCGAGCAGATCGTCCAGCTTCCAGTGGTCGGCGAAGCGCTGGCGCACGAACGACTCGTTCGATGTGTTCTCCAGAAGGCGCCGCACGAGATACGCCATGCCCGGTACGAGCTCGCCCATCGGCGTGTACACCCGCAGCCGCATGCCCAGCCGGCGGATCGCAGCATGGATGGGCTCGGCCATCCCGTACAGCATCTGGATCTCGTAGCCGGTGTCGGGGATGCCCAGCGATCGGGCGTAGGTGATGGCGTAGGCGAGCGACCGGAGGTTGTGCGTGGCGAAGGCGGCGCGCACGGCACCGTGGCGGTCGTGCAACAGCCGGGTGCACCGCTCGTAGTTGGCATCGGTCTCGACCTTGTGCGAGTACACGGGTGCATGCCACCCGGCTGCGGAGGAGTGGATGGTCTCCGCGTCCCAGTACGCGCCCTTCACCAATCGCACCGTCACCGGCTTGGCCCGGTCGCTCGCCCAGTGCACGAGCTCGCTCAGGTCGCGGTACGAGTCGCGCAGGTACGCCTGTATGACGACGCCGGCTTCGACGTCGGCGAACTCATCCTCGTCGAGCAGGTCGTAGAACAGTGAGAGCGTGAGCTCCTTCACGTCGTCGTGCTCCATGTCGAAGTGAACGTGGGCGCGGTGATCGCGGGCGAACCGCAGCAGCGGCCGCAGCCGTCGCTTGGCCTGCTCGAGGCCCAACTCTCGAGTCAGCGGTTCGTAGTGAGTTGCGAGCGCGGTCGGCTTCACGCTCACGTTCACGCGGGGGATGGCGCCGAGGTCGTCTCGTTCGAGATGCGCGTCCGGCGCCCAGTGCTCAGCCTCCGGGACGAGGGCTTCGAGCAACTGCTGGACGCGGGACGCGTACACATCGGCTTCGGACTCGAGCAACGTCTTCTCGCCGAGCAGGTCGACGGTGAACGCCGTGCCCTGGCGCCAGAGCTGATGGAGGCCGGCGACGGCTTCGGCCGGCGTGCTGCCCACGATGAACTGCTCGGCGAGGCGGAGGATGTTCCTCCTCGCAACCTTTGCCGTCGCCGACCTTCCGTAGGGAACCCGCGCCGCCGACGCGATCCCGAGGTCGAGCGCCTTGGGGACGTCGATCCCGTCGAAGTACTCGGTGACGTGGCGGAGGACGTCGGCGTCGCCGGTCGTCGCGGGGAAGACGTCGACGAGCCGGAAGAGCTGGGTCTTGAAGCTCGGGCGGGTCATCGCCCAATCGAGGAGCCGTTCGGTCCACCACGAGAGGTGGAAGACCTTGGACTCCTCGTTCTCGCTCAGGGTCGCGATGTGGCGAGCGAGGCCGACGACATCCTTCTCGAACGCTCGCTCACCCGGACGGTGCCGGCTCCGGCCCGCGGTCAACGCCACCGGCTCACCGTACCGGCGGTGTGACCCTCGCAACGTTGACAGTTGAAACTGTTACGGTTCACACTGGCGCTCATGGGTACCGCCACACTCACTCCACCTGCCCTCACCGTCAAGGCCGAGCGCCTCGTCACCGCGTCCGAGCGGGCCAGCTACGACCCGTTCACGGAGATCGACTGGTCGCTGCCGATGGACGACGAGCATGGCTACTACCTCCCGCCCGAGTACCTGCCGCTGTACGGCACCGAGGCGTGGGAGTCGATGTCGGGAGCGGAGCGGGTCGCCTACAGCCGCCACGAGTGCGCCTCGCTGTGCGCGGCGGGCATCTGGTTCGAGAACATCCTCATGCACCTGGTGCTGAAGCACCTGTATGACCTGCCGCCCGATGACGGCTCGCACCGCTACCTGTTGATCGAGACCGCGGACGAGTGCCGGCACTCGGCCATGTTCGGCGAGCTCATCCGCCTCGCCGGCACGCCGGCCTACCAGGTGCCGAAGGTCCTCCGTCAGCTCGGTCGCTTCATGAAGTCGACGACGCGGGGCCCCGAGGCCTACATCGCCATGCTCGCGGCGGAAGAGCTTCTCGACGTGAGCAACCGGGCGACGATGAAAGACGAGCGGGTCCATCCCATCTCGCGCCACGTCGCCAAGATCCACGTGATGGAAGAGGCCCGGCACGTGTCGTTCGCCAAGGCCTACGTGGCCGAGACGTGGCCCTCGTTGAACTGGTTTCGCCGCGTTCACGCCATGGTGCGCGCGCCGTTCATCGTGCGGGCCATCGCCGATGCGGTCGTGAATCCCGCGGTCTACGAGGCGCTCGGCATCGACGGCGGCGCCAAGCAGGCGAAGCGCAACCCGAATCACACAGAGCGAGTCAAGAACGACCTCGGCAAGCTCACGGGCTTCCTCGACGAGATCGGCGTCATCAACACCGTCACCCGCCCGGTGTGGAAGGTGCTCGGCCTGCTCCCGAGCTGAGGGCCCGGCGTGCCGGGGTGGCGATTCCTGCACGGATGCAGTCCCGACTGTCATGATTGGCCCATGGCCGACCGCTCCTCGCGCCCCGCTCCTGCGGACGACGCTGCTCGGGCGTCGTCGGGTGACGACCAGGCGATCGGCGGCGCACGAGAGACCGATGAGGTCGTCTACACCATCGACGAGCTCGCAGGCATCACCGGAGTGCCGAGCCGCACCATCCGCTTCTACCAATCGAAGGGCACCCTGCCATCGCCGCGCCGCCAGGGCCGCGTGGCGCTCTACGGCCCCGATCACGTAGAGCGCTTGCGCATCATCGCCGAGCTGCAAGACCGGGGCCTGCGCCTCGACGCGATCCGCGACGTGCTCGCCCCACTCGAATGGGGTGGCGACTCGCTGCAATCGTGGCTCGGCGTCGGTGAGCGCCTGCAGAGCCCGTGGAGCGACGAGCGCCCGATGATGCTGACCCGCGACGAGATCCTCGAACGCTTCCAAGGTGGCCGCCCCGGGTTGATCGCCGACCTCGAGCGATCCGGCATCATCCGCCGGCAGACCGACAGCATCCCCGCGTCGTACCTCGTTCCGAGCCCGGGCCTGCTCGACATCGGCATGCGGTTGGAGAAGGCCGGCATCGACGTCGAGACGGCGATCGGCGCAGCGTCGTTGATGCGCACGCACATGAGCAAGCTGTCCGACGAGCTCGTGTCGTACTTCGCCAACCGTGCTGGGAAGGGCTTCGGGCGCGACGGCGCACCCGAAGACGTCGTCGTTGCTTACGAGGCGGTGAGGCCCATCGGCGTCGATGCCTTGCGAATCATCTTCGCCCAGGAGATCGAGCGATCGTTGCGGGAGTTCGTCGAGAGCGGTCGAGCGGTCATGCAGCGGCCCCGGCGTTCCTCCTCGTCGTCGCGCAGCCCGAAGTCAAAGGCGAAGCCGGAGAAGCCGTCGAGCCGGTCCTCGTCGCGCAAGGACAAGGCACGAACGACGTAGCGCCCCGCTACTCGACCCACAGCCGCGACAGGGTCGTCATCGTCATCGTGTAGACGTCGCGGCCCCACCCCGCGCACGGGAACACGACGCTCTGGATGGGGCTCGGCGTGTCAACCCGGGCCTTCTCCTCACCGGTTGCCATGTCGAGCACGACGACCTGATCGAGGGCACGGCCCTGGTCGTAGTCGTAGGTGACGAGCTCGCCGGTCTCGGGGTAGCTGAGCATGTGGCCCGCATGGTTCTGCTCGCGAGTCCAGAGGTGTTCGAGCACGGTGCTGGTCTCGCGGTAGCGCCACGCCGTCATGACGCCGTGGCCGCTGTCGTAGCCGACGACGATCTTGCGGGTGGTGTCGATGCTCGGTGGGTTCACGATCAACCCGCCTGGCTCACCGCACACCTCGGTGAGCGTCGTGGTGTCGTCATCGAGGGAGACACGAACCAGGTGCAGCGGTGCCGACGACGCGGTCTTGCCTCGGAAGCAGCCGCCGAACTGGGCGCTTCCCTCGCCGTTGTCGAGGAACCAGCCGCTGCCGTCGGCGAGGACGATGTCCCAGCCGAAGGTCTGGCCTTCATGCTGGCGGTAGAGCGGCGACCACGTGTCGTCGGGCGTGTGCGTGGCGTTGCGTAGATCCCACCGCCGGCGGCGCACCCGCGTGACACCGACGGCGTCGACGGTGTCGCCGTCGGCGGAGAGCCGCGCGATCGACCCTTCGGGAAGCTCGTGCGTCGCAAGGATGTCGAGGTTCTCGGGGTCGAGCACGACGAGCTCGGAGCCGTGCGCGCCACCCGGCAGCTCGAGGCCACCGCCGCGCGCGCCACCGATGTCTTTCATCACGAGATGACCGCTGCTCGTGATCACCAGCGAGTTGTAGGGGCGGTCGCGCGGCAGCTCGCGCGCTGACATGACCTTCAACGAATGAGGATCGAGGCGATGGCACCAGCGCCCGTAGGTGGCGTAGAGCGAGCCGTTGGCGTGGGCGGCGAGCCCGCCGGGCCAGAACGGACCGCCCGGGAGGTCGTCGGTGCGCCGCAGCGTCTCGAGCGACTCGGGATGGATGCGCTCGACCCAACTCGTCGTGTCGCCACCCATCGTGTGGCCCTGCACGAAGACCTCGCCGTGCTGGCGGGTGACGCACATGGTCGCGGCGAACGCCGGCCGGCTGACCGTATGCACGCGCTCCGCGGGGCTGCCGGTGATGTCCAACGCGGCGCCGCCTGGCGCGGGCGCCTGCTGGCGCAGCGGACCGCCATCCTCGCCCGGCCACGGGCTGTTGGGCCAGTAGCTGTCGGTCCGCGCTGCCATGAGACGGCAGGTTACCCACCGGGGCTAACGGGCCGGCATGCTCGCTTCTTTGAGGCGCTCGACCGACCAGTCGGGGTCGAGCTCGAGCATGGTTTCGGCGATCGCCTCCACGCCGACGCCTGCGATGCTCCACACGGCATCGGCACCGCCATCAGCCGCGGGCACCTTGATCTTCTGCGCGTACTCCGGAAAGAAGTTGAGCCGCAGGGCGATGCCCTCGCCGAGCGCGCCGACGGCAAGGACGAGATGGCGAAGCTCGAGGGGTTCGCGCATCTGGAAGCCGAGCGTGAAGCCGATGTGGCCGTAGAGCTCGAGATACAGGTCGGTTTCGCGCTCGAGGTACTTCGTCAACGACTCGCGCACCTGCTTCACGTGCGGCGGCTCGGGGCCGTTGCCCTCCGAGGATGCGATGGCACCGACCGCCGCCATGGCGATGCGGTAGTGCTGGCGCCGCGACGCCTCGATCACGTGCTGCTCGACGGCGAGCTGGCACAGGTCGCGCAAGCCGGCCCTGCGCCCGGCTTCGGACGCGTAGTCCGCCTCGGCGAGGATGCGGTTGACGCGCCGGCGGGTTCGTTGGTCGATCGAGCCGGCGTCTTCGATCACGTGTGCGAGGACTTCCCACTGGAACTCCTCCTGGCTCGTCCAAAGACGGTCATAGACCGATGCGCGGGTGACGCGCCGACCGGTCTTCTCCTGCACGCGGTCGAACACCCTCGGGAAGGTGACGTGATCGAGCCCACACCGCATCCCTTCCTCCAGGAGCACTTCGGTGCCGGCGGCGATGAGGAGCTCGCGGAGCTCTTGGCGGGTTATGCGATCGGTGGGCATGTGAGCACCAGTGGGGCAAAAGCCTCTTGCAGGATACACCAGCCTGCCCTATTCTGCGACTGGCAGTTGCAACTATGAATCGCACCTCCACATCGCAATTCAGAGTTGCGTTTGGGTGAACGGGAACCACGGCCCCGCCAGCGCCCCTCCCTCCCTCCCCCCTCGGGCGCTGGCGGTCGGCCGTCGGTCAGCCTTGGCCAGACCGACCGCAGTACCGACCTCTCGACATGACCGACACGGGTGCGATGACCAAACCGGAGACGCTCGCCTGGCTGGCCGCGCTGGCCATCCTCGTCGCCATGCTGTTCCGGACGTGGGTCGCCAACCCCGTGCCGGCCCGGCCCGACGATCGCCCGGTCGGCGACATCGCGTTCCTGCTGGGGCTCGCCGTGCTCCCCGCGGCTGCGCTCCTGGGTCTCATCGGAGGAGCACTCGCTCGACCGATGCCTCGTCTCGCTCCGGCCGCGACGGCCTTGCTGGTGACCGCAACCGTCGCGGCCGGAGCGAACATGGCGGGGTTCACGGCGTTCCATGTGCTGTGCGGCGGCGACGGGTTCCCAGACTGCGCGACCGGCGTGGTCAGCCGGGTGGCGGCGATGACGGGGGGCGTCATCGCGTGGTGCACGGGTGTGCTGGTGTTCTCGCACGCCTCGCGACGGCGCCGACCCGTCGGCAGCCGCTTCTATTGACACCAAAACTGCCAGTACCTACCGTGGCGCCATGTCTTCCGAGGCGGGTGCGAAAGCGAGCGACGTTGCCGCCACGACCGAATCCCCCGATGGGCGCCGCGCGCGCGCCGAGCGCAACCGCGACGCTGTAGTCGAGGCCATCCTCGATCTGCTCCGCGAGGGCGTCGACCGCCCGAGCGCGAGCGAGATCGCCGAACGTTCCGGTGTGTCGGTTCGCTCGGTCTTCCGCCACTTCGACGACCTCGAGTCGTTGAACATCGCCGCCATCGAGATGCATGTGCGGCGGGTCTGGCCGCTGTTCGAGCTCGACGTGCCCGATGGTCCACTGGCGTCACGTATCGCCGCACTTGTCGAGCAGCGGGCATCGCTCTTCGAGAACATCGCGCCGATCCGTCGGGTCGCCGAGCGCCTACGCCGCACCAGTCCATCCATCGACCGCATGCTCGACAAGACCCGCCGTTACCTTCGCGATCAGGTCAAGCAGTGCTTCCAGGCCGAGCTCGTGACGCCCAAGGGCTCGGCACGCGACGACCTGGTCGACCAGCTCGAGCTCGTCGCGAGCTGGCCGGCCTGGAACATGATGCGTACCGAGCAAGGGCTCTCGGTCACCAAAGCGAAGCGTGTGCTGGCTTCGACCCTCGAGGCCTTGCTGCGCCGGTAGATCCCTGCGTTCGGCCCGCGGTCGCTCCCGGGAAGCTGAGATACTTCGTGCTTGCCTGATCCGCCGCGTGCCGACGTCGGTGTCGGTCCCCATCCACGCCCGTGGCCCGACGATCCGTGCTTCGACGGCGAATTGCTCGCGAAGGGCGACGCGCGCAACGTCGTCGATCGCTACCGCTACTGGCGCAACGATGCGATCATCGAAGACCTCGACGCGCGGCGCCACCCATTCCATGTCGCGATCGAGAACTGGCAGCACGACTTCAACATCGGAACCGTCGTCCGCAATGCCAACGCCTTCCTCGCCGCTGAAGTCCACATCGTGGGCAAGCGGCGGTGGAACCGGCGCGGCGCCATGGTGACCGATCGCTACCAGCACGTGCGCCACCACGAGACGGTCGAGTCGTTCGTGGCGTGGGCGATCGAGGCCGCACTCTCGGTCGTCGGGGTCGACAACCTGCCCGGATCGGTGCCGATCGAGACGCTTGCTCTGCCGGAGCGATGCGTGCTGGTCTTCGGTCAGGAGGGTCCGGGTCTCTCCGAGCCGGTGCGCGAGCGCGCCGACGTGGTGTGCTCCATCAGCCAGTTCGGCTCCACGCGTTCGATCAACGCCGGTGTCGCGTCGGGCATCGCCATGCACACCTGGATCCGCCAGCACGCCATGCCGCCCGGCGACCGCTGATTCAGGAGGAAGGAGTCGCAGCGATGGCCTGGCAGGCGATCGCCTGTGAAGCGCGGACGGCTCGGCCGTCACTTCCGCTGGTGTCCTCGACCTCGACGATGCCGAAGGCGTCGCGCTCGCGGTCGATCCACGGGTAGAAGCCGAGCGAGCCCGAATCGGCACCCGACCCCGGCGACGTGCTCGTCGGCGGGATCGACGGCAAAGGGTCTCGACGGTCAACGCGGTGCGCGTCGCATAGAAGCTGTCCGCATCGGCAGCGGTGTCAGCGGGCCGACTACAAAACTCTCGCCTCGGCCTTGAGAAGACCGCGCAGATCGCTGATCGAGGAGATCGAAGCAATCGGCTGGTACGACCAGCGCATCGCCGCCACGGGTGACGACGAACTCGCCCGCGTGCTCACCACTCCCGGGACGGAGAGAAAGAGCACGCGGCGATGACGATCGAGTGGCTGTGCCGCCACGATCCCGAGCTCGACGGAGCCCTGCGCCGCTTCCTGTTCACCGATACGCCGCTGCCGCTTCCCGAACCCGGCGAGCCGCCGTCGGCTGCTATCGACGCTCCGCCGGTATCGACCGGGTCGCTGAGCATCGGCAGCCTTCGCGGGGCGCCTGGGCCGAAGGCGGCGCGTGATGGACCACCTGTTGCGAGAGCTGGCGCCACTCAGTCCCGCGGCATGGCAGCAAATAGACGACGAGGCGCGGCGTGCCCTGACTGCGACGTTGGCCGCACGGCGTCTGGTCGACGTGGACGACCTCGACGACTGGTCCGCCGGCTGCGTGACAACTGGCCACGCCGTGCCCCTCGACGCCTCACCGGCACCCGAGGTTCGGGCTCTGCGCCGCGAAGTCCAGCCGATAGTCGAGCTGAGAACACCTTTCGCGGTGCCGAGACGCGAGATCGACGCCATCGATCGAGGCGCCCGCGACGCCGACCTCACGGCGGTCGTCAATGCGCCCCGATCGGCAGCACTGGCGGAGGACCGCGTCATGTTCGCAAGGTTCGAAGCTGTCGGCGTGCGCGGCATCGTGCCGCCAGCCCGCATGGCCCGATCGCCATCGACGACGACTACGCCCGCTACCCGGCGTGCGTGTCGCAGGCGATCGCGGTCCTTCGCGACAACCAGCCTGCGCGGTGACGACTTCGATCTGACGCTAGAGGCCAGGACCTCTCGGTCGGCTCGCGGGGTACAACATCTTGTGGTTCACCGAGACGTGCCTCTCGAACGCGTTGCGGCTCGAGACCTATATCGCAGACGCCGATCGCGAGCACGACACCGAGCTTGCCGACTTTTATCGCCGGGCCCAGCGCGAGAGCCGCAAGGGGGCCGAAGAGGGCAAGAAGCTCCTCGCGCGGCGACTGACCGGAAAAGACTGTCTCGGAGATCGCACGGGTTCCTCCTGATCACTCGAACAGTCACCATTTGACGCCTGCGTCACGGCCGCGCAGCAGGCACAGCTGACGTCCGCTGTGTCGCGGAGGTGTCTAGTCGGAAACGAGATGCGGCACCGCTATCGTGGAGCTGTCCGCTGGTGGCTCGTCGACGTTCCGCTCGGCGAAGTTCCGCAGGAACACCGCCTCGACCCGTTGTTCGGTTATGGCCATGCCGTCGTCCGGCCGCTCGCTGACCGACCTCAAGGGTGCGGACGTTCACGTTCATGACCGTGCATGTCGCCTGCGAGCCGAGCCATGAGAGACCGGCCGATCGCGACACGCCCGGCCGTGTCGAACCGCCGCAGATCGCCCGCCGCGACGCTGGTCGCCAGTGCCATCGTCCCGAAGGTGGACGCCGTCAGCGCCGCGCAGACGGCGCCCCAGGGCAGGATCGAACGACCGTGTTCATCCCGGCATTGACGCCGGAACAACCGTCTCGGAGGCGCGCGACCACGACCGCCGTGGCGGGAGAGCCCGATTCCCGTAGCCGGTGATGCCATCGAACGACCATCAACTCGACATCGATGCGGTGGTCGATGTGCAACGCTCGAGCGCGGCGGCGCTCGTCCCTGACCTCAGCCCGCTGGCTGCAGTAGCGCTCGATCGGTAGCGGTCGAGCAAGCCGGCGATCATGGCGGTGAGCTCCTGATCGGTGGGCCCGCCATCGCCGGCCGACGGGTTGTGCGACCATCGCTCTGATCCCGCTCGGCACGGTCAACAACCTGGCCCGCTCGATCGGCGTGCCCACCGACGATGTGGATCATAGTCTGACTGTTCTTGATGCCGGTGAGTAACGAGCTGAGAACGGTTCCGCCTGGTCGTCGATGTGCACCCGATGTCTCGGGCTCGAGGAAAACCGGTCGCTGTCGGCTACGCCCGGGGTAGGACTGCTGGGTGCGACGCATGACACCCGCGGAGGTCATCAGCGACATCGTGGAACCGTACGTTGAGGTAGAGCGGCGATCCGCGCACGATGGCCCTTGGCTGCTGGCGAACATGGTCGCCGGCCTCGACGGGGCGGCGTCGGTCGGCGGACGGGTGGGTGGGCTGCCCGCGGCGGTGGATGGCGAACTGTTCCGGTTGATGCGATCGGTGGCCGACATTGTCTTGGTCGGCGCCGAGACAGTGCGCCGAGACAGTGCGCCGGGAACGATACGGGCCGGTGGTCCTACCCGAAGAGCAGGTGGCCCGCCGGGAACGAGCAGGAATGGCGGCGTTGCCCGCGGTCGCGATCGTGGCGGGATCGGTCGACCTGGATTGGCGGCTTCCACTGTTCACCGATACCCCAACCACGTCCCGCCCGATCGTGATCACGACGGAGTCCGGCGCGCATCGGTTGGATGGAGGTACATCAATCATCTTCCACGTGGTAGTGCCAGGCACAGGCACCGACCGCGTCGATTTGGCCGCGGCGATGCCTCAGCTCCAGCAGGCCGGTGGGTCGACCGTGTCGTGCGAGAGAGATCCGCGGCTGCTGGGTCAGCTCGTGGACGCTGGGCTTCTCGACGAGCTCTGTCTGACGCTGTCTCCGGCCGTGGGTGGAGACCCGCTGCCTATCTCGGTGACGCCCGACGGGTCGACCTTGCGATGCTTTGAACTCGTCGACGTCCTGGCCGACGATCAGTCGCTGTCCCTCCGCTACCTCGCCACTTGACCGCCGTGACTGACGATCCGGGTTCCCATGCCTTCGACGAACTGGTCCGGCGGTTCAACTCGCCTCTACTCGTCGTGACGACCTGCGATGGCCACGAGCGAGCCGGCTGCGTCGTGGGCTTCCACGGCCAGTGCAGCATCAGCCCGCCTCGCTATTCGATTTGGCTGTCGCGAGCGAACCGAACCTACCGGATCGCGATGTTCGCCGAGTACGTGGCCATCCACGCTCTCGGGCTGGATGACCGCGATATCGCGGCATTGTTCGGAGGAACGACGGGCGACGACCTCGACAAGTTCGCCTACTGCGCTTGGACGAGCGGGCCAAGCGGGGTGCCGCTCGTCGACCGCCTTCCGAATCGGATGATCGGCCGTCCTGTCGCGTTTCTCGATGACCGAGCAGCTGATCATGTTTGCGCAGTGATCGCCCCCGAACGTGTGAGCCTCTCCGCCTCTCGGCTGCGTCCGATGTATCTCACCGACGCCAATGACGTGGAGCCTGGACATGAGGCGGAAGAAGGCGCGGTCTAGACGAAGAGGCGCATGAGCGGCCGCTGGTCAACGTCAGATGTAGACAGCCCGGCGGGACAGCCAGGCTCGTCCGGTCAGCTCTGCGGTCCCTCCAACGTGCCCTTGGCGCGCGCGGAAGTCGACCAGCCGCCTGACCCACCGCGCAAGACGTTCAGGATGAGCGCAGGCCGCGAGCGAGTTGCTCCTGAGGGGATGAACGAATCCAGCGATCACGAGCACGACCGCCACGCGGCGCCAGCCACCTCGTCGCGCCAACGGGAAGGGCAGACGCGGATGCTCCCCGAACGCGGCCCGGGGAACATCCGCGTATGTTGACGTTGACCGTGTCTACTTGGCGCGCTCGGCGGCCCGTTGCCGCGCTTCGTCAGCTTCGGCGCCGGCCCGCGACGCTTCGGCCTTCGCTTCGTGCTCCGCGACATCGCGTTCGTTGGTTGCCTTGTCCTGCTGGGCTCGACCTTCACGTTCGAGGTCGTCGTTGCCACTCACTTCGCCGGCGACTTGCTTCGCTTTTCCCTTCACGTCTTCGACGACGCCCTTGAGGCCGGCCTTGGTTCCTGATTCACCCATGAGTCGATCCTTCATCTCGGTGCTGGGGACCGCAAGTTCCTACCCGACGAAGTCGCGGGGAGACCTCTGCCTTCGCGAACGCCTACTCCTCGAGCTGTTGCTGGTCGGGTGAGCTGCGGAGCAACGCGATGAGCTCGGCTTCGTCTGGGCCGAGCGCGGTACGGACAAGGTGAGCGATGTCGTCGACATCGGCGTCGCCGTCTTGGCGCAGTGTGTCGGACCGGGCCAGCAGCAGCCTGGCCGCATCTTCTTCGTGCTCGGCTCGCCAGGTTGCATCGTCGGCGGGCGCGTCCGCGGCGGGCTGGGCCAGCGGGTGCATGACCCGGCGCGTGATGTCCGCATGAAGGGTGAGCAGTTGCCGCAAGTCATCGGCGACGGCGGCTCTCGGGCCTGGTTCGGAGGTGGCGACCAGGCGGTCCAGCGTGCGACGGATGTCGAGGTGGAGCTCGAGCAGCGGTCGGAGGGCGTCGGGCCCGGTCGGGTGCGTCGGAACGAGGGCTGCGGCAGTCGCCGCGGTTGTTTCCTGATCGAAGGACGCTCGACCTCGAGGGGCTGGTTGGCGAGATGGGTGGCGGGCCAGCCGCCGGCGTAGACCCGTCGTGGGTCCAGTCGGGTTGTTTGGCTTGTTGGGTGTTGTCGAGCACAGCCTCTCCGTCCACGATGTCGATGACGGGCAGGATCGGCTCCGGCGGTGCCGCCGGGGCCCGGCCGGCAACGTGGGCGTCGAACGCATCGGGGAAGTAGCGAAGCAGGCTGCCGACCACCCGCTCCTGCTGGTACGCGAGGTAGCAGCGAGCGCCGTCGGCCACGGTGCCAAGCCGATCGCTGATCTCGGCGATGTCGTCGCCTGTCGCCGTCGAGCCGGTGACGGCGCCGAGTCGATCGGCGATCGCGAGGCCGTCCCGCTTGCACGGCTCGCACTGTCCGCAGGACTCGACGGCCAGGAACCGCGACACACCGAGCGCGACCGCGGCGATGTCGGTTCGGCCGTCGATCACGTAGAAGCCGCCGGCGCCGAGGCCGCTGCCGATGGTTGCCATGTGCTCGTAGGGTGAGCGGCGTGTCCAGGAGCCCTTCCGGGATAATGGGGTTGGCGATCCCGACAGCGCCCGACGACTCGGCCGCCGCTCGCGGGGCCCACACCGATCTGCTCGATCGCTTCGTCGAGTCGTCGGGGTCGAGCCCGCGCCGGTAGGGCGGCGTGATCGAGGAAACGGTTGGCGGTCATCGAGAACCTCGAGCAGCGCGGTCTCCTCGGCGTAGAGGTACTCGCTCGGGCTTTCGACCACGTTCGCCGTGATGCCATCGAGCCAGCCCGCTGCCGCCATCTCGGCAGAGCGTCGCGCACCCGTGCGATCTCACGCTCGAAGGATCGCTTGAGTGCGACGACGAGCGATGAAGCGCCGACCGCCTGGCAACCGATCACCGCGCCTTCGAGCACCTTGAACGGGTTGGTGCGCAACAGCTGACGGTCCTTGAACGTGGCCGGCTCACCTTCGGCGGCATTGATCACCACCGCGAGCCGCTGGTTGGCTTGGCGTCGCGACGCGACCGTGCGCCACTTGACGGCCGTAGGGAACCCGGCGCCGCCCGCGCCCGCGCAACCCCGCCACTTCGATGTCGTCGGTGACCGCTTCGGGGCCCAGCGCTCGCGCCGCTCCGAGACCACTCACCGGGTCCTCCTCCAAGAATCGTTGGAATCGAACGGTGGGTCAGCGCTTCGTGGCCTTCCCGCCCCGACGAACAGGTCTCGCCAATCGTCGGCTTCGATCTCGACGTCGTACTTCCGGGCAGCCGACATGATGATCCGCTTCCATGCAATGTCGCGATCGATGTCGGACACATCGTGACCTGGACGAACCGAGCGATGGCGTTGCGGACATGCCGTGCGTCGGTCAGTGGTTCCTTGCTTGGATTGCTGCTGTGCTCCTACCCCGGCATGGGCGTGGTCGAGTCGGCCAGCCGCGACCTACGAGGCGATGCGACCCGGGGCCGACGTGCCGGTGACAGCCTTCACGCTGATCGGGACGATGTCGCCGGGGGTGTGTTCGTCGCCCATCTCGATGCCGAGCTTGGTGAGCGACCAATGCGGGAGGCGGGCGACCTCGAGGAGATGCCACCAATGGCCGAGCGCCGTGCGGGTGGCTTCGTTCAAATCATCGCCGAAGACTTCGAAATGGAGCCGGTAACGGTCGGCGGACGCCTCCACCTCGACCGGCAGGCGCGCCAGACGGCCGACGATCGAGTCGTCCTGCTGACCGCTCCGGCCCCGGGTGGCCTCGAGCTCGACAGTCCAGCTGTGCGTCACGGTCGCAGGCGACGGCGGCCGATTCGTCGCTTCGAGTGACAGTGCGCTCATTGGAGATCCACCGCCTTGCCTTGTCCGTCTGCGTGTCGTTCCACTCACCGAGCCGCCCCGGGCTGATCCGGTTCCTGCTGGGCCACGGTCTCGCCTTCGGCAGGTTTGTAACCCCTGAAACCGCCCGACCGCGCGGCGTTCAGGCGTGGCTGAGCCCGGCAACCTTGTTCGGCGCCGGCGCATCGGGCCGGTGCAGCGGCGTGGGGTGGCGCGCTCGTGCCCGCGCGGTGGCCGGCGATCTTGGCGCGCTCGTAGCGAACGGCGGTGCGGCTCCGGCGGAGACCGCGGCGGCACCTCGCCGCCGTCTGAGAGCTCAGCCGGGTACGCCGCGCGCTCCCGCGGTCGGGATCGAACGAGTACAACGCCAGCTCGCCGAGTGCGAACGCGGCGCCGGTGCGAAAGACGGTTCGGATGCCCATGACAGTCGACCTTTCACGAGATTCTCCACGTCATTGCTGTGCCCAGCCCCCGGCGCATCCAACCGGGCGACGGGTCCCCCCGGTTCCGGTTCCGGCGGTGGCTGGGGCGGGCTGGTGGGAGCGGGCTGACCAGGCAGGATCGGGCCGTGCGTGGGATCGGGCTCCGGTATGAGTTCTGGCACGACCGGTTCAGGTTGCGACGGCGGGTCCGGATCCGGCGTCGCGTTGACCTCCGCCAGCGCGGTCGCCGCGTGGCCATGACCTAGACGGCTCGCGTACATCAGATTCATGCGGCCGCCGCCGTGATGTCGCACGGGCGGATGTACACGACGACTCGCTCGTCGCCTGGCCGATGGCAGGGGGTATGGCGTCTGCTGCAGGTACCGGTCGGACAGGTGGTCGATGAACGTGTTGCCAGGGTCGTCCTCGATGCGTTCGACCACACCTCGGATCTCGAGATACCGGTACGGGTTGAGCGGATCGGTGAGCGAAAGTGCGACGTGTGGGTCGTAATCGACGTTGCGCATCTTCTGCCGGGCCTTGGTCTGGCTGAGCTTGACGTGCTCGCCGTCCCATTCGAACCAGACCGGGTTGCTCTGCAGGTCGCCGTTGGGCCGATGGGTCGCGAGGTGTGCGATGACCGGTCGTCCAAGGAGGTCGCGGTTCTCGGGAGGGACTTGGGCCCGGATTCTCTGAGTCTTCGATTCCATTCATGATCTCTACCCACCGTTGAGATTCGATTGCTCAATCAAGCGGGTTGGAGCCGGCCGCCGGTCCACCGCATGGACAACGAGATTGCCGATGACGGGCAGCACCGGCCGCCCGATGGGCGGAACGTGGTCCTCGTCGTGTGGAGCTTGCCCGATCTCATCGTCGCTCGTTCAGTCGAACCGATCGCACTTGAGACGACCGTTCCCTCGCTTACCCTCGGCCCGATGTCTGCCCGCCGGTGTGTGGGCAGACGCCGTCATCGGGGACCGCGGCTCCGACGGCGCGTGCGGCCATGGCTCCCCGGGCAGCTGTTCGAAGAGCTGGGGACGAGCGAGGCACGGGATGCTCGTTCTAGGCGGAGGGACGACGAAGCGTAACGACGCGGCGACGGTTTCCGAGTCGTTCATCGATGGGGAGCGGTCGATGGTCATTGCTAAAACTCCGTTTGCATATCGAACATCGAACCTGGCTGCTACCCAGTTCCGGCATCAGCGACGACGGTCTGATCCACCCCGCCCTCCCGGTTCGATCGTCCCGCGCCATCGGCTAGGAGCGAGATCAGCGTTCGACGACACGAGAGGATTCACCCACGATCTCCGACCTTCATCCTGGTGGGCAGTTCCGGCGTGAAGCTGATCGACACACCGGCACCGTCCGATTGCTGTCAGAGGTGACTGAGGACAATCCGACGGTGTTGCATCGCTACCGGGGCAGGTGGTGCCCGAAGGAGCAGCAGTTCTTACGGCACCTCGTCGAGCTCCAGTCCGAGATCGAAGTCGGCTACTCGCGCATCGTGTCCATGACCGTGGACCCTCCGGAGATCGCCGCGGCGTTCCGGGCGAGGCTCAGCCCACTGGACGTTCCTGTGTGATCCCGACCGCTTGGCTCAATCCGAGCTGGACCCGCGCCACGCTCTGGAATGCGCCCGCCTATTCGAGCGACTACAGGTGGTTCGCGGACAACATCGGCTGGCTGAGCGCCGCCAAGGTCATCGGTTCGTCCCTGCTCGGCGGGTTGGTGGGCGCGCTCGTGCCGCGGCCGTCGCGGTACGAGGATGAGACGAGACGACCATCGACCTGCGCAAAACCTCGATCAGTCCGCCCTTCGAGCGCGAGGCCATCACCTCAACACGAGGGGAGCTTCCGAACCTGGCGACGAACGACAACAACTGGGCGACCGACTTTGACGAACGGAAGCGCGCCATCGGGAGAGGCGACTGAACCTCGATCCGCCCGGGTATGTCGTGGGGTAGGTCGCTTCGGCACCGGGAGCGGCTGGAGTCTGCCGCGCGTAGTTGAAACGCGTGACACATCAGATTCCGTGGAAGCGTCGTCCGCATGGCGAAAGGAAGGTCGAGATGCCACAAACAGCGTGGAGCGCGAAACGCGAGCGGCAATACGAACACATCAAGGAAGGTGTGCGGGGGCGCGGCGAGAACGAAGACACCGCCGAGGAAATCGCAGCCCGGACCGTGAACAAGGAACGGGCTCGGGCCGGCGAGACGAACGAATCGAGCCGCACCTCGACCGAGGACATCTCCTCGGGACGCCGAGGTGGGCTGCGCTCGCACAGGGGCCCCGGAGGTCGCACGCGCGATCAGCTCTATCAAGAAGCACGCGACAGGAACATCAGAGGCCGTTCGAAGATGAACAAGGCGGAATTGGAGCGCGCAATCGGTCGCCGATGATGTCTGATCGACCGAGCGCGGCGGGACGCGGCGTCGGCAGGGCGGCACGCCGGGAGCACACTGTGATCCCCCGCGTGCCGCGCGCGTTGAGGTAGTCGTTGACGTGGCGATCGATCGTTTTCAGCGCGTGTCGGAGTTCGGCTGGGGCTGGTGGCTTGTCGGCATCAAGTAGCAGAGGCAGCACTCGCGCGCCGAGTTTGGTGTAAGTGATCGCGAAGTGTTGTCCTTCTGGTGTGAGGGTGCAGGTGTTGGTGCATTCGACCCGGGTGATGAGGCCTTTCAGCCGCCGCCGTCGCAGGTCAAATGTCATCTGCGTTTGCTTGTAGTTGTAGGACGCGTCGAGCAGTTGCGGCACCAAGGCGCGGAGGCTCTTGTTGGTGAAGCCGGCGACGCTGTTGAGCGTCCACGCAGAGTGCACCGGCCAGGCCATGGCGCGTGGATCCCCCGAAGGGATCGCTCCGGTTCGTTGGTCCTCCTGTAGCGAGGCTGTGAGATCCGCTTCCAGAGAGCGGTCTCGATGGCACAGCCCTGGCCGGCGCGCTGGGTGTCGAGCAGGGCGGTCGTTCGCGGCTTTCGCCTTGACCACGAGCTCGGCGAGGTTGTGGATGCCGAACACGATCGTGCGGGACACCTCGATCTGGCGCATCGACAGTTCCCACCAGTAGCCCGCGGCACGATCGGCCGCGCCAAGCGGCGTGGGGATCACGCGCATCCAACGTTCGAAGAACAACTGCAGGTGCGCGTCGTTCAACCGGTCACAGATCGATTGGAGACGGCGAGGATCGATCCTCACAGGACGCGAACCCGTTCGACAGGGCCTTGTAGTCGAGGCCGGTCCGATCAGCATGACGCTTGGCCACTCGTAGCCGTTGAGCCACACCTTGCCCGGATACGGGAAGTAGGTGCAGAGCTTGATGAAACCGGGACCGAACTCGTCATCGAGCACGTAGAAGTAGAACGCCGACACCCGACGGTCGGCCTTCGCGAAGCTGAACGACGGTCTCCGCCGCGAGCGCGCCAGTCATCGCATCCCAGCCCGCGCGCGCCGACAGGCTCGAAGCCGGGTACGCAGACCCTCACGACTCGCCCGCGCGGCATCGCGATCGCGGGATTCGCGGAGCGGGAGACGATGACGTGCTCAACCTTCCGCCGGGCCAACTCTCGTATGCCGACGATGAGATCGGCCTCGGTCGCGGTCCCGCTGTCGGCGTATCCGCTGTCGATCAGCTCTCTGTGACTGACCGCGAGCACACGGATCGGTCCTTCGAGTCCGGCGTGGAGTTGCTCACCGCTGAGGTCAGCGATGACCTTCACCCGCTGCCGAGAGCTCCTGGACGATACGGCTGAACAGCTCCGGCGGCGTAGTGGTCGTCGTCGAGCCACTGTTCACCGCCGTGCCCGCCTAGACGCCGCGGTGGACACACAGGTTGGGAAGGTCGTCCCAGACATGACGATCGATCGACGGTCCTCCCATCTCGACAACATCGAACTCTGCCGGTGGCCTTTGGTCGCACCCATGAGTCCTACCCCTCACGAACCGGACGGCTACGGGGAGCTCCCGGCTTTCGAGCCCGAAACGTTTCGGGTTGCGAGCTGTAGTGACGTCACCCACGTCGCTATGTCGGCCTGACAGCGATCACCGTCGACGGGTCGGGTTCGACCAGCACCGGGGTAGATCCGGTACGTGAGAAGGTTCAGCATCCGCGTGCGATCCGTGGGCGCAGTAGCTCTGGCTTCACTGCTGCTCCTGATCACCTTCGGGTGCAGCCGGCGAAGCGGAGAGGACCTCGCTTTCCTCGGCGACTCCATCACCGATCAGGCTCGGGCCGAGATCATCGATCGCTTCCACGTGCCCGCTGATCGGCTGAAGGCCGCGGGAGGGAAGACGGTGCAGGACATGGCCATCCCCACGACGGAGCTGGTCGCCGCGAAACCGGGACGCGTCGTGATCAATCTCGGCACGAACGACGTGCTCGGACTGTTACCCGTGGATTCCACCGCTGCCCAACTCGAAGGGATGGCCAGCCGCTTTCCTGAAGCGCGTTGCGTCTTCCTCGTGACGATCAACGAGCGCATGATCTCACCGCAGGGTGGGGACCCACACGGCTTGGCCGTCGCGCTCAACGACCGGATCCGGTCGTTTGCGAATGGACACAGGAATTGGCGGATCATCGATTGGGCTGGGACGGTGAACCAGTACGACGCGGCCGGCGATCCCAACGGACCCGTCACCAACGACACCGTGCACCCGACAGCCGTCGGACGGACGATGCTGCTCGACGACTACGAGCGGGCGATCAACAGCTGCTGAGTGTCCGGTGGCAGGATGCAGATCACAAGCCGCGTCGTTCGGATCGCTGATCGTGGAACGAGCCCGAGCCAGTCGGCTGATCCACTCCACCTTGCTCCGGCCCGACGTCTCGCCAAGAGGGCAACTGCCCAGGACGTGAGCAGCGCGGCCGCGATCAGAACGGCATCGACGACGCCGGCGAGCCAGTCGATGGTGGTTGGGGTGAACTGCGTAACGGGTCTCGGGCCGTGTGACGAAGGCACCGAAAAGCAACGCGAGCAAGACGCCGCCGAAGAGGCTGGCTGGATCTCCTATGCACGGACCAATCGCAGCGACGATGCTGTCGATGATGCTGACGTCTTCGGTGTGCAGGCAGTCCACTCGTTTGCCGCCGCTGCCCTCGGCACTCGTCGGGGGTGCCGCCCATCGAACTGCTCCCGTGGGCTCGAGGTCATGTCATCTGGCCGACAGTCATCAACCCGGGTCAGCCTGCGCGTCGGTTTCGGATGGATCGCGGCGCGCCCATTTGCGAAGCCGTGGAGCTCCGTTGTGAGGGCCGGCGCTCAGGCCGTCGGGGGTGCATTCTCGAGCGTGGTCGGATGGAGCGCTAGGCGCTTGGGTCGACGGATCGACAATTTGTTGTGGATGTGCGCGATCCGTGAAACCGTAATGTGACCAGCCGAACCGGCGCAGACACCTCGCCCCGTCGGGCCAAAGGGTGCCGGATTCGGGTGTGACGAAAATCGA
>JACPNV010000079.1 GCA_016185305.1 Actinomycetota bacterium
TCCGGCGCCGACACGCCGACGTCCGGCGACATCGGCGTGTCGCGCTGAGGCCAACCCTCCAACTGCTCCACCCCGGCGCGCTCGGCAGGTTCGGCCGCCCGTCAGTCTTGGTCGCCGGCTTGCGTCGCCCGCCGGTGCGCGGGCGTGTAGACGACGAGCCGCACCGCGGTGCCTTCCTCATCGCTCGTGATGTCGGCTTCGTCGGCAAGCACACGCATGAGAGGGATACCCAGGCCGCGCTCGTACTCCAGCCGATCGGGGGCGGTCGCTTCAGGCAACGCGACAAGGTCGTCCTCATCGAACCCGAGGCCCTGATCGACAACCTCGACTTCGATGCGATCGTCATCGAGATTGCAGCGGATCACGATGCGCTCCGCGCGGGAAAGGTCCGAATGCGCTTCGATCGCATTGGTGGTCGCCTCGGACACCGCTATCCGAAGATCGTCGATGCGCTCGTCGCGGAACGTGGGCTCTAGCGCCGCCGCCGCCGCCACGACCTGGCGGGCGAGGGCCAAGTAGTCGGGGCGGGCAGGGATCTCGAGCAAGACCTCAGCCATCGGACTGATCGTCTCCCGAGGGCGGGGCGCTTGCCACGGCCGCGTCGACGTCGCGGAAGAGGGGGATGATCGCGTCGAGGCGGGTGAGCTCGAAGACGGCACGGATGCGATCCACGTCGGTCGCGATCACCAGCGACCCGCCGGTGGACTGGACTCGTTTGAGCGCTCCGACGATCACCCCGAGGCCGATCGAATCGAGGAAGTCGGTCGCGGTCAGGTCGAGCAGCAACCGGTTGGATCCATCGTTGACGGTCGTGACGACCTGCTGGCGGAGCTGCGGTGCGGTGGCAAGGTCGAGCTCGCCCATGACCGAAAGCACGGCCCAGCCATCTCGTTCGGTCACGATCACGTCGAAGTGCACGCCAACAAGGTACCTGACCAGGGCGGATCGACCAGCGGAGGTATGCACCCGCACCGCCATGGGGCAGAGATCCCGCCCCTGTAATTACGTCGCCGCAACTCCTACACTCACGAGCCATGGTCGCGACAGCGAGCGCTCCGGTTGCCCCCGAACCCGAGCTCGCGCCGCGTGCGTCCCTCGACGGCTTCCTGAAGCGATGGGGCGACGATCCCCGGCTGGTGCATGTCGAGCACCTTCCGGCTCGACCGGCTTGTCACGGCACACTCAGCCGGCCTCTCGCCAGCGAGGTCTGGTACCGGCTCCGCGTCGACGAGCTGTGGTCGCATCAGGCCGAGGCCATCGACCTGCTCCGCGCCGGTCAGTCCGTGGTCGTCGCCACCGGCACCGCGTCCGGCAAGTCACTCTGCTACCAGGCACCGATCGCGGAGTCGATCGCCACCGGCACGCGCACTGCGACTTCCCTGTTGCTGTTCCCGACCAAGGCGCTCGCGCACGACCAGCTCCGGGCGATCACGAACCTCGAGATTCCTGGGCTCATGGCCGCGACCTACGACGGCGACACGCCGAACGACGAGCGGCAGTGGGTGCGGCAGAACGCCAACGTCGTCCTCACGAATCCCGAGATGCTGCACCACGGCATCCTCCCCCACCATGACCGCTGGGCGACGTTCCTGCTACGCCTTCGGTTCGTCGTCGTCGACGAGCTCCACATCCTGCGCGGCGTCTTCGGCAGCCATGTCGCGCAGGTGTTACGCCGCCTGCGCCGGCTGTGCGCGCACTACGGCTCGAAACCGACGTTCTTCTTCTCCTCGGCCACCATCGGCGAGCCCGACCGCCTGGCGGCCGAGCTCGCCGGCGTCGAGGTCGCCGCCGTGACCGACGACGGCTCGCCTCGCGGTGAGCGCCTCTTCGCGCTGTGGAACCCGTCGGCGTTCGACGAGTCCGGTGCGGCCGAGGTCGACAACGGGCGCAACACGTCGGCGCCGCGCGATACGGCGCGGCTCACTGCTGATCTCGTCCGGCGGGGTCACCGCACCATCGCCTTCGCACGCAGCCGCAAGAGCGCCGAGCTGGTGGCGGCTGAAGTCAACCGCCGGCTGCCGTTGCACCTTCGGGGCGCCGTACGTCCGTATCGGGGTGGCTACCTGCCCAGCGAGCGACGCGAGATCGAGGGCGAGCTGTTCGACGGACGCTTGCGGGGTGTGGTGGCGACGACAGCCCTCGAGTTGGGTGTCGACATCGGAGGGCTCGATGCGTGCGTGCTCTGCGGCTTCCCCGGCACGGTCGCCTCGCTCTGGCAGCAGGCCGGCCGGGCGGGGCGCAAGCAGTCGGCCTCGCTGGCCGCGCTCGTCGCCGGCGACGACCAGCTCGACCAGTGGTTGATGGCGCATCCGCACGAACTGTTCTCCCGTGCGCCCGAGGCCGCGGTCATCAACCCCGCCAACCCGTTCGTGCTGCTCCCCCACCTGGCGTGTGCGGCCCACGAGCTGCCCCTGAGCCATGCCGACGAACGCTTCTGGCCGGGCTTGCTCGACGACGCCGTGCGCCAGCTCGTCCACGCCGACGATCTCCTGGTGCGCCCCCAGCACCGACGGGTGACCGGACCGGCGGCGATCTGGTCCGGGCGCGGTTCGCCGGCCCACCGGATCGGGCTGCGCAGTGCGTCCTCGGAAGAAGTCCGGATCGCCACCGCGGACGGCACCTTGATCGGCACCGTCGATCAAGCCCGCGCCTTCCACCAGGTGCACCCAGGGGCCATCTACCTTCACCAAGGGCGGACGTGGCGGGTGTGTGAGCTCGATCTCGACGATCGGGCCGCAACGGTCGAGCCGTCCGACGGCAGCACATTCACCCAGCCGCGAAGCTCAAGTGACATCTCGATCCTCGAGATGCTTCGCTCACGGCCGGCGGGCCGGGTCGAGCTCTCGCTGGGAACCGTTCGCGTCGTCTCCCACATCACCGGGTACCGGCTGATCGACAGCTTCACCAGTGAGGTGATCGACACCTTCGACCTCGATCTCCCCCCGACGGAGTTGGTCACGCGGGCGTTCTGGTACACGATCGAAGACGGCGTGATGGGCGACGCGGGCATCACCGCCGAGGCGTTGGCCGGCACGCTCCACGCCGCAGAGCACGCCAACATCGGCCTGCTGCCGCTGTTCGCGATCTGCGATCGTTGGGATGTCGGTGGTGTCTCGACCACCTGCCTCGCCGATACCGGCAGGCCGACCATCGCGATCTACGACGGGCATCCTGGCGGCGCCGGCATCGCCGAGCTCGGCTACGACGCCGCCGACGACCTGCTGCGCGCCACCCTCGACGTCATCGACTCGTGCCGCTGCGCAAGCGGGTGCCCGTCGTGCGTGCAGTCCCCGAAGTGCGGCAACGGCAACGACCCACTCGACAAGGCCGGCGCCACCGCGCTGCTGCGCACGATCATCGGCAACGACGAAGCGGCCTCGTCAGCTCTCGATTCGGATCGTCGCGGTCGCAGAGAGGCGGGTGCTCTTCCACGCCAGACCGACAAGCGGCACGCGCACCGGTGACTCGTAGTCGACACGAACCGTCACGGTGGAGCCGGGCTCGCCCCGCGCCGACCGCGTGACCTGCAACAGCGCCGGGTCGAGGTTGGTCGACTGGCGAGCGGCGTTCTCGACCCGGCCGACGTCAGGGCTCACGGCGGCCACCCGAACGGCTTCGCGGGTCGCGTGGATCACCAAGACCTGATCGCGCACGAACAGGCCAGCCTGCACCAGCGCGAGAAGGAGGAGGAGCACAAAGGGCAGCGTGAGGGCCAGTTCGACGCTGGACTGGCCCTCATCGCCACGGGCGCGGCTCACGGGTGCGCGCTACTTCACCTGCCCGGTGATGTAGCCGAGCACCATGTCGAACAGCTTGCCGATCGCTCCGGTCTTGGTGGCCCACGCCAAGATGAGCAGCGCGATGGCCGCCACACCGACGAGCACGAGGGCGTATTCGGCGGTGGTCTGGCCCCTGTCGGTCGCGAGCCGGCGCAGCCGGAAGACGCTGACGATGACCCACGATTGGATGAGCGTGATGAGTTTGAGCATGGTGGACTCCTGAGTTGTCGAGGCGCCGGGTCGTGTGCGCTTTCGGATCAGCCAGAACAGGCAGATCCATCACAGCGAGAAGCGACCGAGCGCGCTGGCGAGAAGCGGGACCACGGTGAGCAGTCCGAAGGCGGGAAGCGTGCAGAAGACCAGAGGGAACAGCAGCTTCACGGGAACCCGGCGAGCAACTTCTTCGGCTCGTCGGCGGCGGGCGCCGCGAGCGTCGCTCGCGATGCGATCGAGGAGGGGGATGATCGGCGCGCCATGGCGCTCGGCGAGTTGCATGGCGTCGAGCGTCGGCCGGAACGGATCACCGAGTGCATGAAGCTCGTCGAGTGCATCGGCGAGCGGCGCGCCGTAGGCGAGGCGGTGCTGCACGTCGGTGAACCGGTCACCGACGAGGCCAGAACAGTGCGGCGCGACGTCAGCGATGGCCAGGCGCAACGAGCACCCCGACCCCAACGCCAGGCGGAGCAGATCGATGGCGTCAGGCAACTCGTCGAGCACGCGATCGTGCGTCACCTGCGCGCGGCGGCGCGCCACGAACCAAGGCATCCACCACGCAGCCACGCCAGCAACAAGCGTGAGCGGAGGCGAGAACGGCGCGACGGCGACACCCGCGACCAGGGCCGTGCCCACGCGGCGATCGGCCGCCGTCTTTGGGCGAAGGCCGGCGGCCCGGCGAGCGAGACGCCCAGCGCCCTCTATGGCCGAGACGAGCCGCACGGCTGGCCGGCTCGTTCGCGACCCGTCGAGCGGTTCGCGGCGCCGCCTGGGCCGCCCAACCATGGCCTGCAGGCGATGCGGCGGCGGCCGGTGCCGCCAGGCGAACGCGAAGAGGATGGCGCCCCACATGGCGCCGACGACGAGAGCAGGCAGCCCGCTCATCGAGCGTTCCGCATGATGCGAGCCATCCACAGCGCGCCCCCTCCGTCCAGCACGACACCGCCTACGAGGCAGAGGATGCCGATCGGCGACGAGACGAGGAACGCGAGCACCGTCGGATCAGCGATCGCGGCCACGGCCGCGAACAAGATCGGCGCGAAGACGATGACCAAGGCCGACGCCCGGGCTTGCGAGGACAGGGCGCGGATCTCCGCCCCGACTGCCAGTCGATCGCGCACCGTCGACGCAACGCCGTCGACCGCCGCTCGTTGCGGACCGCCATCACGCAATCCGAGTGTTGCCACCGCGACGAGTAACCGGACCGCAGGCGATGGCGTGCGGCGTGACCACCGCTCGAGCTCGGGTGCCAGCGAACCACCCGCGTTGGCCGCTCGCACGACCGGGGCAAGCTCAGCCCCGAGTGGCGGAGGCGCCGAGTTGGCGGCCTCCAACAATGCTTGCCGGAACGACGACCCTGCCCGCAACGACGAACCCACCGTGTCGAGGAGCGCGGGCACCTGCGCTTCGACGCGCCGAGCTCGCCGGTCGCGAAGCATCCGAGCCAGGACGAACGGAAGGCTGGCAACGACCACCACCGCCACGACCGACGCGGCCGCGCCTGCGACCAGCGCGCCCACGACCGCAGCCGTCGCGGCAGCCGCGACATACCGCCGCCACAACGTCGTCGGCTCGATCGGCAGGTCGAGAAGCGCAACGCGGCGGGTGAACCACTGCGGAACAGCGAAGGTCTCGCGGAGATCGACGGCACGTGGTGCTGCCGGAAGCCGCCGCCGGACCGCAACCACCGAGCGCCTCCGCAGGAGGGCGCGACCTCCCGCGGCCACGATCAGCACGACGAGCCCGAGGACCAGCCCGACGACCGCCCCTCTCATCGCTGCACCCACGACGGGTCGGGCGGTGCCACACCGAGCAACCGTGCTGGCCGCTCGGGTAGGTCAGCCAGCCCATCGTTGCTGACGAGCGGCCGCACCCTCAGGCGGCCCACCTTGTCGAGCTCTTCGTCGACCTCGCCGACAGCCACGACTCGCCGGCCACCATCGGGCCGGCGCGCCACCTGCACGATGAGATCGAGCGACGACGCTATCTGCTCACGTATGGCGGGAAGCGGCAGATCGAGGTCGCTCATCAAGACCATGGTCTCCAGCCGGCGCAGCGCATCCGCGGTGCTGTTGGCATGGCACGTCGACAACGAACCCTCGTGACCCGTGTTCATCGCCTGCAGAAGGTCGAGCGCTTCACCGGAGCGAACCTCGCCGATGAGGATGCGATCGGGACGCATGCGCAGCGCGTTGCGAACGAGGTCGCGGATGCGCACCTCGCCGATGCCCTCGCTGTTCGCGGGCCGCGCCTCGAGTCGCACGACATGCTCGCCTGGCAGGCGCAGCTCGGCCGCGTCCTCGATGGTGATGATGCGCTCGCCGGACGGGATGCGCGCGGCCAGCGCGTTCAGCAACGTGGTCTTGCCCGACCCCGTACCTCCGCTGACCAACACGTTTCGCCGCGAGGTGATCGCCCACTCGAGCAGATGGCGCACACCGCCAGCGCAGAAAGCGCCGAGGGGATGGGGCCGCACCGCGAACCGGCGGATCGTGAGGCACGGCCCGTCGATCGCCAGGGGCCGCACGACCGCATTGACCCGAGACCCGTCGGGCAGGCGCGCATCAACGAGCGGGCTGGCCCGGTCGGCACGCAAGCCCAGCGGCCCGACGATGCGTTCGATGAGGTGCAGGATCGTCGGCTCGTCGACGTCGACCGGCGTGCGCTCGACGTGGCCGCACCGCTCGACCCACACCGAACCGTCGCCGTTGACGAGGATGTCGGTGACGAGCTCGTCCTCGAGCAGGGGCTGGAGCGGGCCCAACCCCGCGACGCGGGCGACCAGCCGCTCGATCAGGAGCTGCACCGTGCCGTCTGGGAGCAGCGGCTCATGCTCGCGGATCAACGCGGCAACACGCTCCGAGCCATCCGGCGCGCTGCCCAACACGTCGAGCTCGCGCTCGACCAGGTCGCGGTGAACCTCCAGCTCGAGGCGCAGGAGGTCGGCTGCCGGCGCCAGGTCGTTCCGGTCGGTCGTGAGCGTCATCACGCGGCCCGCAGCAACGCTCGGGCCAGACCGCGAGGCACCCGTTGGGAGAGCAGGCCCGAATCGACAGCCCGCGCCACGGCCAGGTCCAGAGCCACCTCGGCAACGACGGGCGCGTTGCACACCTCCTCGACATCGAGCGCGGACAGCGACCGGCCCCGTTCGGTGAGCAGGACGATGCCGGACGGCTGGACCGAGAGGCGCAGATAGCGCCGCAGCGAGAGGTAGCACGATCGGGTGACGAGCAGCGACTGGCTCGCCGAGGAGACGACGGTTCGCACCACCTCGGCGGCCTCGTCGTGCGCATTCGGCCCCCGGTCGAGCTCGCCCGGCGCGTCGAGCCGCCCGCAGTCCACGATCACGTGACGCCCGTCCGCGGCCAGCAGACCGGCGAGCATCTCCGCTCGCGGCGGCTGGGAGAGCGGACCCGACCCGCGCGGCACGATCGAGAGCCCGGGCGCGGCCGCGATCTCGATGCGGGCCAGCCCGTCAGCGGGCACATCGCGACCTGCCGCCAACCAATCAGCGATGCCCGGCCCGTTCGGCTCGGGCAAGCCGAGGACAGCTGGTAGATCACCGCCCAGGTCGACGAGCAGTGCATCACCTTCCTCGAGATCGGGCAGAGCTTGAGCGACGGGTCGCGGCGGTTGGCCCGCTCGCCCTTTCGATCGCGACGACGCGCCGCGAGCACGAGTGGCGTCGGAGAGGATGAGGCCGAGACCTGCGGCGACGACGGTGGTTCCAGAACCGCCCTTGGCGGACCAACACGCGATGAACATGACTCCTCCTTGAAAGCACTGCGAGGCGCGCCAAGCACCTGATTGGAGTCAGGGGCGCGCGTGACCAGACGTAAGCGGGGAAGGAGTCGCTGCAGGAGCGAGGGCTGGCCACCAACGGGCGAGCGATCCGTGATCACCAGCGGCGATCACGTGAGGCTGCACCCTACGCAGCGATCACGGCGGAGACAAGAGGTACACGAGAGATTTCTCGAACGACAGGAGTCACGTCATCGCGGTCTCGAACCGACTCTATGCTCGCCGCCATGGAGGCCGCCTTCTTCGACCTCGACAAGACCGTCATCGCCAAGGCGTCGATGGTCGCGTTCGGGCGGCCGTTGCTCGACGCCGGGATGATCTCGCGCTGGCTGATGGTGCGAGCCCTCTGGAGTCACCTCATCTTCGAGCTGTTCGGCGCAGACGAAGAGCGCATGAAGAAGTTCCGCGAGTCGGCGTTGCGCATCACCGTCGGCTGGGATCAGGCACGGATCAGCGCACTCGTGCGCGAGACGCTCGTCGAGGTCATCGAACCGATCGTGTACGACGAGGCGCTCGAGCTCATCCGGCGCCACCAGTCCTTCGGCCGAAAGGTCTTCATCGTCTCAGCCTCACCGGAAGAGATCGTCGCCCCGCTCGCGCAGTACCTCGGCGTGGACGATGCCATCGCGACGCGGGCCCGGCTCGACGCCTCCGGCCGTTACACCGGCGACGTCGAGTTCTACTCCTACGGGCCGTTCAAGGCCGACGCCATCCGCGAGGTGGCCGAGCGCGACGGCATCGAACTGGCCGGCTCGTACGCCTACAGCGACTCGGCGACCGACGTTCCCATGCTCGAGGCGGTCGGCCATCCTGTCGCAGTCAACCCTGACCGTGAGCTCGCACGGATTGCGAGAGAGCGTGCGTGGGAGGTCCAGACGTTCAGCCATGAGGTCCCGCTGCGGAGCCGGGTCTCCATGCCGCGCCCGCGGCGCATCGCCATCGCGATCACGACCGTCGTGATCATGAGCGCAGTGGGCACCACCGCGTGGTGGTGGCGAGCACGGCTGCGCCAGCAACAGACCGCCGGCGCCACCAAGCCTGCTTCGGAGCGCGTCTCACTTGGGCGAGCCATGCAGTTGAAGGCCCGGCCGGCACAAGTGATGAACCGCCGGCCTACGCCGGGGAGAACGCTCTCGATCAGGCGGCGTCTTGCAGCTTCTTCACGGCGAAAGCAGCAAGAGCGAGCACGACGATGATGACGATGACCTTCTTCATGGGCGGGACTGTAGTGGCTCGACGCGGGGCCTGCGAACGAGGCCGGACCAACGCTCAGTCCGGGGATGTGGTGCCGGCGGTGTAGCGGTTCACGGCCGTCACCTTGCACGAGAACGACCCGTTGATGTCTTGGGTGATCGTGACCGACCAGTCCTTGGTGGCCTTGGACGCTACTCCCGCGACCTTGGCTTGGCCGGTGTTGAAGGTCTGCCCGTTCTGGCGGAACTCGACGGTGATGTCGTAGTCGCTGTTGTTAGGGCTGTTGTTCGTCAGCGTTCCCGACGCCGTCAGCTGGCTACCTGATCCGGTGCACCTGAGCTGGCCCGGAGCAAGGCTCAGGTCGTTCTGTGGCGGGTTGCTGGCGTCGGTGTTGATCGTCGCTACGCCCGTGTCGGAGACGACGGTCGCCATGCTCTTCTTGTTGAAGACCAAGAAGTAGCCGGCCGCGATCGCTCCGATCACCACCACAAGAACGACCACGAGGAGGATGATCTTTCCGCCCCCGCCCTTGTTCGGGGAAGCGCTGGGCCCACCGGGCATCGTGGGCCCACCCGGTACGGGCGGCCCGCCGACCGGACCGCCGGGGAACTGGGCCGGCGGCTGGCCTGGCGCGGGCGGCTGGCCTGGCGCGGGCGGCGCCCCGAGCATGGGTGGCGGCCCACCCGGTGCGGGCGGCGGCAGCGGCGGCGCCCCGGCGGGTTGCGGGCCACCAGGAAACGCAGAACCGGGGCCGGGCGGCGGGATCGGCGGGGCCATGGGCGGGAAACCGGCCATCGGCGGCGGGATCGGCACGGGGTCGCCCGCCGGAGCAGCCGGACGGCCGGGCGCAGCGGCCGATGCAGCCTCGGCCGGCTCCGGCGGCATCTGGGGCCGTTGGATGACCTGTGTCGCGCTCGGATTGAACGCGTCGGGCGCCTGCGGGGGTGGGAGATCGGCCGTAGACGGGTCGACCGGTTCTGGCTGCTCGACCGGTTCTGGCGGCTTCAGGAGGGGAGACGCTGGTGCGCCCGCGTCTGGATGCTGCTCTGGCGGATACCACTTGCCGTCTGACGCGAGCCACCAACCCGGACCTTGCGATGTGTCGCTCACACTGCCTCCTCGTTGTGACCGGGCACGGGCCCCAATCCCTACCCGATGCTCTGGCCGCGCCGAAGACTAGTTCGTCGCGGCGGCGCATATCGGCCCACCAGCGATGCTCGTGGGCCGGTGTGAGAAGACTCGAAAGTCAGACGGCCAGCAGGTCGCGGGCGCCGGTGTCGCTCGAGGGGTGGCGCAGCTTCGACATGGCCCGAGCTTCGATCTGGCGGATGCGCTCGCGGGTGAGGTTGAAGTGCTCACCCACCTCTTCGAGCGTGCGAGGCTCGCCCCGGTCGAGCCCGAAGCGAAGCTTGAGGATCTCGCGCTCGCGCTCGTCGAGCGGCGACAGCAGCCGCGAGATCTCTTCGGGCAGCAACGCGGTGGCGGCGACCTCGAACGGCGACTCGGCCGAGCGGTCTTCGACGACATCACCGAGCTCAGCATCGCCGTCTTCCCGCAACGGTTCGGACAGCGACAGCGGCTCGGCGGCGAACCGCAGCGCCTCGGTCACCTTGTCTTCGGGCATCTCGACCTCGCGCGACAGCTCGGCGAGCGTCGCGGGCCGGCCGAGCTTGAGCTCGAGCCGGGCCCGGGCCTTCTGCAGGCGCGCCAGCGTGTCGCCCGCGTGGACCGGGAGGCGGATGGTACGACCGGTGTTGGCGATGCCGCGGGTGATGGCCTGGCGGATCCACCATGTCGCGTAGGTCGAGAACTTGAAGCCCTTGCGCCAGTCGAACTTCTCGACGGCGTGCATCAACCCAAGGTTGCCTTCCTGGATGAGGTCGAGCAGCGGCAGACCGGACGCTTGGTACTTCTTCGCGATGGAGACGACCAACCGAAGGTTGGACTGCACGAAGGTGCGCTCGGCGTCTTCGCCCTCGCGCATGGTCTTGCGCAGCTCGCGCTTGCGGGCCGGTGTGAGGCTGCCCCCCGATTCGAAATCAGCCCTGGCGGCGTTCCCCCGTTCGATCGCCTGGGCCAGACGCACCTCGTCGTCTTTGGTCAGCAGCGGGTACTGACCGATGTCTGTGAGGTAGAGGCGGACGAGGTCTTCCTCGTCACGCTCGACGCGCTCCTTGGGCAAAATGCACCTCTCGGGGATGTGGTTGCACGCCGGTGGCGGCAGGGTTCGACACGGGGTTTCGGGTCTGCGGCGGTTTGGGGATCGGGACCAATGCCTTTGGGGCCAGGGCCCGTGCGAGGGAAGGGTGTCCGAGATTCTCGAATGTTCACCGCTGTGGGCAGTACCTGGTTACGATACCGGCCCGGTCAAGTACTCCAACCTGGGGTTTTGTGTATGTCTACCGGCAGAACTCCGACCACGAAGGGTGACATCGAGGTGTGAATCGGTGAGCGGCCGGACTCGGGATCCGAGGCCCACTGCCAACCATGATCGGCAGGTCGGACCGACTTTTCAGGAAAAGGTGCCGGTCTTGCCGGGAAGTACCGTCCGTGACCGGACGGGGGAGCAACCATGAGCCAACCGAACATCGGCAGCGATCGACCCGAAGGCGTCGAGCTGACCCTGGTGACGATGGTCTTTGATGCCAGCGAGCCCGAGCGGCTGCTCTCGGTGCTCGCGAAGTATGTGGTGCTGGCCCGGGGCCACGAAGGCTGCCGCAACATCGATCTGGCGGCTTCGGCGACCACGCCGGACCGGCTCGTGATCGTCCAGAAATGGGAGTCGGCCGCGGCGCAGCGCGCCCACTTCGACTCGGCCGCGATGGTGGAGATGGCCGAGGCCGCGACCCCCCTCCTTTCTCGCGCCCCCGCCATCGACCTGCTCGACTCGATCAGCGCCCACGATCTGGCGTGACGCTTCGGCGCCGGCCACGAGCCGGGCCAAGCCACTGGCATTCCACAGCCGCTCGAACCGGTCGGGGGCGACGTTGAACAGTCGTCGGGCCCAGACCGAACCTGGCACCGCCAACTGACATACTCGCGACCCTATGGGAGACCTCTCGGGCGCGTCCGCTCTCGTCACGGGTGGAGGAAGCGGCATCGGCCTCGCGACCGCGGCCTTGCTGGCCACCGACGGTGCGCACGTGACGATCTGTGGCCGGACCGAGGACAAGCTGCGGGCCGCGGTCGAACAGATCGGCTCGGGCGCAGCCACCGGGACGGACGTTCGCTACGCGGTCGCTGACGTGACGCTCGAGGAGCAGATCGCCACCGCGGTCGCCGGCGCCACGGAAGCCACGGGCAAGCTCGACATCTGCTTCGCCAACGCCGGCGGCTCGTTCCACATCGGTTCGGTCGTCGACGCGGACGCGGAGGCGGTGAGCAAGACGATCGAGCTCAACCTCATGGGCACGTTCCTGACCCTGAAGCACGCCGCCGCGTCGATGGCCGCCAGCGGCGGCGGTTCGATCGTCGGCATGTCGTCGGGTGCCGGTCACTTCCCGCACCGCTTCCTCTGGGCATACGGCGCCGCGAAGGCAGGAGTCGAGATGTTGTGCAAGTACGCGGCGGAAGAGCTCGCCGATCGCAACATCCGCATCAACTGCGTGCAGCCCGGCATCATCGACGACGAGCTCATGTCGTTCATCACCGCCGGCGGCGCGTTGCTCGACGACTACCGCGAGCAAACACCGATCGGCCGGTTGGGCACGGTGGAAGATGTCGCCCAGGCTGTTCGCTTCCTCGCCGGCCCCGAGTCGGGGTGGATCACCGGTGAATGCCTGGCGATCGACGGTGGCCACCATCTGCGTCGCGGCGCGAACTACCAGCTCTTGCTCGAAGGCTGACCCGCGCCGTGGACGTCGACGAGCGGGTAGAGGTGGCAGGATCTCTCGCCCGCCTCAGGTGAGGGGTTCGGAACGGACGGTCATGCCGTCGTCGAGGTGAGCGGTGTCGTTGAAGCGGCGGAGGATCCACCGATCGGGCGTGATGACGAGGTGCGAGATCGCGCCGTTGTCAGAACCGACGAACGACCAGGAGTCGGCGTGCGTCGCTTCGCACAGGGCCGTGCCGATCGTGCCGCCGTGGGCGAAGAGGGCGACTCGCTGATCGGGATGGGCCACGGCGATGCGTTCAATAGCACGCCGCACCCGAACAGCCAACGCCTCGGATGACTCGGCGCCGGGGATGACGTCCCACCGCTGCTCTTGGAACATGCGAACCGCGATCGGATCGCGTTCGGCGACCTTCTGCCGGAAGAGCCCACCTTCCCACTCGCCGAGGAACACCTCGCGCATGTCGGGCTCGACGATCGGCTCGAGGCCGAGCCGATCCGCCAGCGGCGCGGCCGTCTCGGCGGTGCGCCGCAGGTTCGTCACGTAGATGGCGTCGATACGCTCGTTCGCCAAGCGCTCGCCCACCCGCTCGGCTTGCTCTCGACCGTCCTCGGACAGCGGCGGATCGCCATGACCGTCGACCATCCTGAACGACTCACCCTCTACGTGTGCCTGTGACTCGCCGTGGCGGACGAGCAGGATCTCGCACGCGCGCGGCGGTGCCTGGAAGCGAGGTTGGCGGAACACGCGCGGGTCGGTCATCGATGGGGAACCCTACCGATCGACTGGTTCCTCGCTCTCGTCGGGCGCATCCTCGACCGTGCCACCGATGTTCGCGACGACCTCGGGGCGGTTCGATCGCAACACGAAGTACGCCACGCAGATCGCCGCGGTGAGACCGACGAACAGGTACACGATGAGGCTCAGGGGGAAGTCGGGGATCGGGAAGAGGTTGTCGTAGAGGACGTAGGCCATCCCGAGGATGCCGAACGCCGCCAGCCACACCCAGACCGAGAACGGGCGGCCCTGCTTCCACTGGTAGCGGATCGTGCCCGCGCAGACCAGGCCGTACACCAGCAGCAGCGGATACCCCGACATGTCGCCGATGTACTCGCCGAACGTCGCGAGGGGGTTGTCGCTGACGACCGACATGGCCACGATCAGGACGAGCCACAGGACGCCGGCCTGCGCGAGGGCGGCCGACGGCGTCTTGTACTTCGGATGGATCTTGGCCCACGACTTCGGCGCGACCCCTTCGGTCGACATCGTGTACATGAAGCGCGCGACCCAGCTGAACACCGCGATCAACGAAGCGCCGATCGTGAACGACAGCGACAGGTCGACAACCGGCTGGTACCACGCCATGCCCGCGATGTCAGCGAGCGTGCCCATCGGGGCGGCGGCGTTCGACACGGCTTGGCTCGAGCCGAACCCGAGGAACAACGTGTACCCGGCGAACATCCAGACCCCGCCGGCGATCAGCGAGCTCAGAACCATGGCGATCGGGATGACGCGCCGCGGGTTCGAGGCCTCCCGCCCGTAGACCGCCGCGCTCTCGAACCCACCGAACCCGCCGACCGCGAGCACCACCGCTCCCAGGATCAGCGTGAACGAGCTGCCTTCGAGACGGAGTTGCGTCTGATCGATGAGCGGTCCGTCGTGGGTGAACAGCACGGCAACGAACACGACGAGCATGGCGATGGTGGCGAGGATCTCGGTCACGAACATCACCCATGCCGCCGGCTTGGCACCGACTCTCGCGAGCCACCAGGTGACTCCGAGGCACGCGACCGAGCTGAGGCCCAAGACCCAGCGGTTGTACCCGATGTCGAACTCGCCGAGGAACTGCGAGAAGTAGATGCCGAAGCTCAACACGCCGGCTCCGGCGGCCACGCCGATCATCAGCACCATGAGGCCGCCAGTGACCAACCCACCGAGCGGACCGAGTGCTTTGCTCGTCAGCCCGTACAACCCACCGCTCGTGGCATACCGGCGCGCGAGCAACGACATCGAGAGCGCGACCGGGAGGATGACGAGCGCGGCGATGCCCCACGACAGCCAACCTCCCGAGCCCGCGTTGATGGCGACGACCGGCACCGAGGTCCCGATGACACCGCTCAACCCCATGGCGCTCAGCGACTGGCCGATCGTGCCCGACAGGCCAACCGAGTTCTTCTGGAGCTCGGCTCCATCGCCTTCGTTCTCTGCCACTGCCCGCGCCTTGGTCAGCTCGCTCTCCGCTGGCATCGATCCCTCCATCTCGACGTGCATCGGACAGTCTCGTGCAGACAAGGTGCGTGGTGCCGCATGCCGGGTGGGCAAAGCCAACCGGGCACATCGGGTCTCAACCCCGATAGCGGTTCACGATCGGCAGGCGCCGGTCCTTCCCGAACGCCTTGGTCGTGATACGAACGCCGGGCGGGAACTGGCGGCGCTTGTACTCCGCGACATCGACGAGGCGAACGATGCGGCGGACCAGGTCGGGGTCGAAGCCTTCCTCGATCAACTGGCCGGCGGTCTTGTCGTCCTCGATGTACGCCTCGAGGATCGGGTCGAGCTCTTCATAGGAAGGAAGGCTCTGATCGTCGCGCTGGTCCGGCCGGAGCTCGGCCGATGGTGGCTTGGTCAACACGTTCTCGGGAATCGGCGGGACCACGCCGGCGTCGATCGCCCACTGGTTCCGCTGACGGCACAGCTCGAACACCAAGAGCTTGGGTACGTCCTTGATGACCGCGAAGCCGCCGGCAGAATCGCCGTAGAGCGTCGAGTAGCCGACGGCGCTCTCGCTCTTGTTGGACGTCGTGAGCACGAGCCAGCCGAACTTGTTCGACAGCGCCATGAGCAACACACCCCGGATGCGCGACTGGAGGTTCTCTTCGGTGAGATCGGGGTCGCGGCCCTCGAAGGACGGTGCCAGCAGGTTGCTGAACGCCGCATGCGCCTCCTCGATGGCAATCACTCGGTGGTCGATGCCGAGGTTCGCAACCAGTTGCTCGGCATCGGTCAACGAATGCTCACTCGAGAAGCGCGACGGCATGAGCACGCCGTGGACGTTCTCGGGCCCGAGCGCATCCGCCGCGACGCACGCGACCAGCGAGGAATCGATGCCACCCGACAGCCCGATGACGACTTCTCGGAAACTGGACTTCGTCACGTAGTCGTGGGTACCGAGGACCAGCGCCTCGTAGACCTCGCGCGCCGGCTGCAAGCGAGCCGCAGCATCGGTGACGACCACCACCCGCGCCGCCCGTCCCGTGCCCGGCACCGGTGTCACGTCGAGCACAGGCAGCCGGCGATCGACCTCGATCGACTTCACCGGAACGTCGAGATCTGTGACGAACATCGTCTCCCGGAACTGCGGGGCACGTGTGAGGACCTCGCCATCGGCACCCACGACCAGCGAGCCACCGTCGAAGACGAGCTCGTCCTGCCCGCCCACCTGGTTCACATAGGCGATCACGCAGCTCGCCTCGGCCGCCCGCTCGGCCAGCATCTGATCTCGCTGCGCCACCTTGCCGGCATGGAACGGCGAGCCGTTGAGGTTCACGATGAGCTCGGCGCCACCGGTCGAGAGCTCATGGATCGGGCCACCGAAGAACCACGCGTCCTCGCAGATGGAAACACCGACACGAACGCCTGCCACCGAGAACAGCTCCATCGGTTCGATGCCGGGCTCGAAGTAGCGATCCTCGTCGAACACGGCGTAGTTCGGGAGCAGCCGCTTGTGGTAGACCCCGGCGAGCGCCCCATTCGCGCACACGGCCGCCGCGTTGTACAGCGCGCCGGGCTCGCCGTCGACGAACCCCACCACGACCGCGCAACCGCGAGAAGCATCCACGACCTGCTGCAGTGCCTTCTTGTTGTCGGCCACGAACGCCGGCTTCAAGAGAAGATCTTCAGGCGGGTAGCCCGTGATCGCCAGCTCGGCGAACGCCACGAGATCGGCGCCGCGCTTCTCGGCCTCGCCCATCGCGTCCAGGATCTTGGCGACGTTGCCATCGAGGTCGCCGACGACCACGTTCAGCTGCGCGAGGGCGATCCGGAGGGGGCGCATGGCGACTCCTTTCGACGAGGCGGCACGATCGGCCCCGCCAGCCTACGGCGGCGCTGTTCTTCTCACTATGAGAATATCAGCCACTGCTCTTACGCTGACCACGTGCCCGGACCCCAACCCGCGCCGCTTCGCGACCTTGACGCTGACATAGATCGATCGGCGGCACCGGCGTTCGTCCGCGCCGCGCTGCAACGCATCGCGGCCGCCCAACCGAACTGCATCCGATGGTTCGAGGAGCGACCCGAGTTTCGCATCGCCATCCTCGCGGTCACCGGCGCGTCGAGATCCTTGACCCGGCTGCTCGAGCACGATGCGTCGGCAACCGCCGTGCTCGGCAACCTCGGTGAACGACCGAACCTCGATCCCGCCGCAGACCCTGACACCGTGATGGCATGGAAGAAGCTCGAGTTCCTGCGCATCGCCGCCCGCGATCTGGCAGGACTCGACGAGCTCGAGACCGTGGGTGCCAACCTCACACGGCTCGCAGACGACGTCTTCGCGGCCGCGTGCCGCATCACCGCAGCCGACGACCTCGCGGTCATCGCCATGGGGAAGTACGGCGGGCGCGAGCTCAACTATGCGAGCGACGTCGACATCATGCTCGTCGGAGACGGTTCGCCCGACACCGTGACGCGCAACGCGAAGGCCGTGGTCGACATCGCCCGGCGCTGCTTTCGTGTCGACCTCAACCTCCGGCCCGAGGGTCGCGACGGCCCGCTCGTGCGCAGCCTCGAGAGCTACGAGGCGTACTGGGACCGCTGGGCGAAGCCGTGGGAGTTCCAGGCTCTCCTGAAAGCCCGCGCGGCACCAGGGAACGAAGAGATGGGCCAGCGCTTCTACGACACGGCACAGCGTTGGTTGTGGAGCCACCCGTTCGGCGCCGAGGCGCTGCGCGAGCTGCGGGAGATGAAAGCACGGGCCGAGCAGGAGATCGCGCGACGGGGCCTGGCCGAACGCGAGCTCAAGCTGTCGCCTGGTGGCATCCGAGACATCGAGTTCACCGCGCAGCTTCTCCAGCTCGTGCACGGCCAGCTCGACCCTGGCCTTCGATCCCCGACGACGCTCACCGCACTTCACGAGCTGGGCGCGGCCGACTACGTCGAGCCGGATGACGCCCGCGCGCTCAGCGACGCCTACCGCTTCCTCCGAACCGTCGAGCATCGAGTCCAGCTCGTCGACGAGCAGCAGACCCACACCGTCCCCGACGACAAGCAGGCACTCGATCAGCTCGCACGCGTGCTCGGCTCGCGCGACACCGCGGAAGCGACCGCGGTGGAGAGCTTCATGTCTGAGCTCCGCCACCAAAAGCTGGCGGTGCGGAACATCCACGAGCGCGTCTACTTCCGTCCGTTGCTCGAAGCTTTCTCCGAGACCGAGCCCGCGCTCAGCCCGAAGGTCGCGTCGGCTCGCCTCCGCGCGTTCGGCTTCACGGATGCCAAGCGAACACAGGCCGCCGTGCAAGAGCTGACTCGAGGTCTCAACCGCTCGAGCCGACTCATGCAGCAGATGCTCCCCCTCCTGCTCGACTGGCTGTCGGGCGCGCCCGACCCCGACCTCGGCCTTTTGATGCTGCGCAACGTCCTCACTGGCGCGCAGCGCAGAGCTCAGCTCGTCGAGGCGTTCCGCGACTCGCCGGACGCGGCCCGCCAGCTCTGCCTGATCCTCGGCACCAGCCGGCTGCTCGGCGACACGCTGGTTCACAACCCCGACCTCGTCGAGCGGCTGCCCTTCCCCGAAAGACTGCGAACCCACGAGCGCGACGACCTCGTCGACGCGGTCACCACCGCCATCTCGTGGCGCGAGGACGAGCAGAGCCGCCAGGACGGGCTGCGGCGATGGAAGGCCCGCAACGAGCTCGGCATCGCCGCTCGCGACATCTTCGGTGCGTCGACGGTCGAGACCGTGGGGTCGGACCTCACGAGCCTGGCCGAAGCGAGCGTGGAGGCGGCGCTCGCGTCGCTGGAGCCGACAATTCCTTTCGCCGTGCTCGCGATGGGCCGCTTCGGCGGCGGCGAGCTGTCCTACGCATCGGATCTTGATGTCCTCTTCGTGTACGACGGGTCAGGGTCGGCAGCTACCGAAGAGGCGAACCGCCTTGCGACACGTCTCCTCCGCTTCCTCGGCGGCGCCACTCCTGCTGACCAGATCTACGCCATGGATGCCGACCTGCGCCCAGAGGGGAAGCTCGGCGCGATGGCCCGCAACCTCGACAGCTACGAGAAGTACTGGCGCACCTACGCGCTGGTCTGGGAGCGCCAAGCGATGACCCGGGCGCGACCGGTCGCCGGCGATCGGGCCCTCGGCGCCGCGTTGCTCAGCCGGCTCGAACCGTACGTGTGGGATGCCGAGCTGTCCGGCGAAGACGTGCGCGAGATCCGCCGCCTCAAAGCCCGCGTCGAGCGCGAGCGCGTCCCTGCCGGCGAGGATCCCCGATTCCACTTGAAGCTCGGTCGCGGGTCGCTATCCGACGTCGAGTGGACCGTGCAGCTCCTCCAACTGCAGCACGGCATCCGTTCGACGGGAACCATCCGCGGCATGGACCTGCTCGAACGGACTGGCCTGCTGGCCCCGGACGATGGTGCTGTGCTCCGCGCGTCCTACCGCTTCTGCGAGGAGACCAGGAACCGCTGGTACCTCGTCAACAGCGGCCCGGCTGACTCGTTGCCGACGCAACCCGAGTCGTTGCTGTGGCTGGCGCGCTCGCTGCACACCGGGTCGAGCGAGCTGCGCGAGCACTACCGGCGCGTCACACGCCGGGCTCGCCGCGTCGTCGAGAAGCTGTTCTACGGTCAGCCGGCCTGATCAGCCGCCGGGCTTCGCCGTGTCGCCGGTCGTGTCGTCGGTCGTGCCGCCGCTCGCGGGCGGTGCCGTCGTGGTCGGGCCTGCCTTGTCACCCGGCTTCTGGCGGTCGGGCCGCTTGAAGCCAGGACCCTCGGCGTTGGGATCGTGCTTGGCATTGACGAACCGGGTGAACATGTCGGTGAGGCGGGCCTTCATCTGGTCGGCGCGGTCGGCCGGAACCTTGCCCGCCGTGACCGCCTCGTCGATGCGCCTGCTGGCGGACGCGACCAGATCGTTGATGACCTTCTGCGGGTCGGCGCCGTTGGCCTGCGCGACCTCCGCGATCGACTTGCCCGACTGCAGCTCGGTCTTCAGCTGATCAACGCTGATGCCGATGGAAGCGGCCACCTCTTCGAGTCCCTTGCCGAGCATGAACGGCGCTTTCGGGCCGCGGCCCGGACCCCGCAGCGACTGGAACTTGTCCTTGATCTTGTTGGCCTGGTCCTGGGTGATCGTGCCGTCCTGAACCAACTCGTCGAGCGCCTTCTGCATCTCGCCCGGCCCGCGGTCGCCATCACGCTTGGGCCGCCGCTGCGGGTTACCGGGCTGGGTCGTGTCCGGCGACTGGCCGGCTTGGACTTCGATCGCCGGCGCGCCTCTCGACGCGGACGCAAGCTGGATCGGGCTCAAGACCGAGATGGCGAAGGCGCTCCCCGCGAGCGCAACCGCAGACACTCCGCCGATGAGGAACCTCTTCATGTCGTCTCCTGTAGAAGAACGGGGGGCCGTTCCTACTGTCCGCAGAGAATGTTAGGAGAGTGTGAGGAGGACGTCATCGGGAGCTGTGAAGAGGCTGCGGGCTCGTTCAACGGCCGTAGTCCTGCCACGGGCCCTTGGTCGGCACCTGACCAACACCGGGCTTGCTCCAGTCGCAAACCCCATCGCCGAACACCGATTCGTACCGCGCCTTCTGCGCATCGGTGAACGGTGCGGCCACGATCTTCACATCGAATGCCGTGGCAACCGGCTGGAGCTGGCACTTGCCGATGTCGTTGCGTCGGGGTGCACCGGCCGCGGTTCGGGGGTCGCCGTGGATCGGGTACAGGTCGCGGCACGGGCCAGGCTTGTCATAGACGTCGAGCCCCGAGACCCGGGAGCCACTCGGGTCGATGCAGTTGTCGATGGCGGCCGCCGGACGGCTCCTCTCGAGCGTCTCGGTCACGCCGGCGCTCGGCGCGTTCTGGCTCATGTTCGTGAGCCACTCGTCGAGCGTCGACACGAGTTCGGTTCCCACATCCACCGTGCCCGTGAGTGCGTCGATCATGCTCTGACCCTTCGGTACACCGCGCGTCCAGATCATGTGGTTCGGCGCGCTCGTTCCATCAGGTCGCTTCAATCGATCGCGCAAGGAGAACGCGCGAAACCGATCATGGATGTCGCCTTGATCGTCTGTATAGACATTGACCGTGATGATCGGGATCGTGTCGAGCGGGCCACCGCCTTCGACCACTCGGCCCGTCTCGTAGACCGGACGAATGTTGTCCTCGCTCGTCTTCATACGCTCCGCTGTCGGCCGCCCATCGATGTCGGCACCGCCGATCTTCTCGTTGAGGTCGAGGAACTGGTCGGGCGTGATGGTGCCGGCGTTCAGCGCCGCAAGCCCGTACTGCACACCGGTGTTGTCGAGCGGACGGCGAGCGAAGCCAGTCGTGGGATCTTTGCCCAGCACGTTGACCATCCCGTCCTGCAGCGTGCAGCGCAGACCGCTCTTGTTGCTGGCCGGGTCATAGCGTTGGTCGTCGGGCAACCGGGGGACGCCACTGCCTTGGCCGCTGCCTGTGGGCAGACCCTTCACGAAGTCGCCGGCGTTGGCGAGGATGTCGAGCGAGCAGCCGGTGTCCGGCCGGATGTTCTGCGCGAACGTGCTCGCCCAGAAGTCACACGTCTTGGTGCTGAGCTGGCCGTTGATCGCCGCTCGTTGGTCGTTCGTCAGCGTCTTGCCGTTGTCGGTGCCGTAGTAGCTGTTCAGCAGGACGCAGTCGACGACACCCGGCGAGATCGACAGCGCGTCCGGGAACGGCAAGGTTGCGCCGACCGCATCGAGGATGCCCGGGTAGTTGTAGGCGATGAGGTACTGCTGGATGGCCCCGCCCGAGCCCCCGCTGCCGATCGTGAACACCGGTGGCCCGTAGGTCTCGCTGAAGTGCTCCTTGACCACAAGCGCCGTCTCGGCCGACAGCACGTCGTTGCACATCACCTGGAACGTGTTGAGGGTGCCGGTAGCGGTGGCGTAGCCCTTGGCGATCAGATCATCGGGTGCCCGCGACAGCATGAGGAACCCTTGGGTGTAGGTCGTCCCGCAGCCGCCGCCGAACTGGTAGACGAGCCGCCCGTTCCAGCCCGACGCATCGAACTCCGCGGCGGCGGGCTGCGGATCGAGGACATCGATCCAGTAGATCGAGCGGTTCAACACGCCGGCTTCCTCGCGGATGATGAAGGGCTTGCCCTGGTTCGGCCCGTCCTTCACCGTCGCAAGATCCGCGGGCTGCGCCTTCGGATCATCGAGCGGCTTGGTGGAACCGTCGGTCGACTTGTAGCGCCATGTGATCTTGGTCGGCGCCGAGCAGTTGGCATCCGTGGCCGGGCCGAGCCCGTAGGCCTCGGTCGAGCACACCGGCATCGGCAGCGCCGGACCGGAGAAGAGCGGCCCGGTCGTCGGATGGTCGGCGACCGTCAGGATGGCGGTGTCGCCGCCGAGGGTTGCGACGAGCTCGTTCTTGCCCGGCTTCAAGCCGGCGACGTTGGCAACGGTCCGTCCCGCTTTGTCCGTGGTCCACTTCGGCTTCGCAACGGCGCCGTTGGCCGTGATGGTGGTCGACGTCGGATCGACGTTGCTGCCGGTCGGCGGGTAGATCGCGACCGTCACATCGTCACCAGTGACGTACTCCGGCCGGGTGGAGACCGCCTCGAGGGTGAGCTTCGACGGGTCGCGAGTGCCCGCAGGAGGGCCAACGCCAGCAGCAGCTTTCGCGGGTGCGCTGGCGTTGTCGCTCGCCGCGTTGGCGCATGCCCCCGCCAGAAGGGCGAGTGCGGCGAGCATCCCCAGCAACCTGCCCATCCTCGTCATCAGATCCCCCCTGGTCAACGCACCGGCGCGGCGCTCGGAGCAGCTTCGGACAACGATAATTCAATAGCTGCTTACTTCGCGTCGAGAGGCCGGTACAGCGAGCCGTCGTTGAGCCTCTGCAGCGCGTCGAGCATCTTGGGGAAGCTGCCGGTGTCGTTGAGGGCGGCGAGGGCCAGCCCCATGCCCATCGTCTCGAGCAGCAACATGGCCCCCTCGCGATCGACGTCGGGGTGTACCTCGCCGCGTGCGAGTGCTTGGTCGACGAGAGCCTCGTTCAGCGCCACCACCGGCAGGCTCGCGTCCTGCAGATCAGCGCTCGTGCCCGACGTCGCCTGGCCGCCGGCGGTCAGGTCCTCGGAGATGGCATCGACGAGCACCATCCCGATGAACGCCAGCACGTGGGGGTCGCTCGCGTACAGCGCGCGGTACACGTCGATGAAGCCGCTCACCCGATCAGTCAACGACTCGTGGACGAACACCCGAGTCGCGACCTCGTCGCCGAAGTGCTGTAGCGCCTCGGCCGTCGCGGCCTTGAACAGCGCCCGCTTCGACGGGAAGTAGTGATACAGCGCCCGCACCGTGAGGCCGGCATCGCGGGCGAGGCGCTCCATCGAAACGCCCTTGAAGCCCGCCTCGCCAAAGAGGCGTTGCGCTGTCGCGAGGATCGTCGCGCGCGTCTCTTGGCTGTCTTGGTCGGCCGGCCGCCCGCGGCGTTTCGGTGCCGATACAGCCGCCACGTCGATCGAACGCTCGCCCATCGCGGTTCACGGTACCGCCGTCGCGCATCCCGCGGATATGTCTAAGCTTCGGACACCTGAGCACGGCAAGAGCCCGGAGGACGTCATGGCTGACGACGAATCCGTCGATCGAAGCGAGTGGCTCGTCCCACCCGCGGCGGATGAGATCCGCGTGCTGGTCGAGTTGGGTGACGAAGTCGATCTGACATCCGAACAGACCGATGCGCTCGAAAGGCTCGTCGAGGCGCTCGACGAGCAGGAGGTCGCGGGCTTCGCGATGGGCGGCGCACCGAAGCTCAACGTGGGCTTGATGGGCGGGATGAGCGTCAACAGCTTCGGGCAGCTCAACAACTCCTCGTGCGACAAGTTCACCTGCAACCGACACTCGTGCGGGAACCGGTTCACCTGCGACACCTATTCGTCGGCTCTGAGGCTCAGGTGAAGCAGTCGCAGTACAACGTCTGGGTCGATCGTCCTGATGGCGCGTACGTCTACAACGGCGTGACCGGGACGCTGCTGCGCATCCCGATAGACGAACGAGTGGCCCTCGACCGCCTGACATCGGGAGAGTTGGCAGCGGGCGCTTACGATCACGGACTCTCGATCGCCACCGCAGACCGGCTCGTGCGCGGCCGAATGATGGTGGCCGACGACACCGACGAGCTCGACCTCCTGCGCGCCCGCTACGAGAGCTCTCGGCACAACATGTCGAGCTTCGGCCTCACCATACTCACCAGCCTCGGCTGCAACTTCGACTGCCCGTATTGCTTCGAGGCGAAGCATCCCTCGATCCTGTCACCCTCGGTCGAGGCGTCCGTCCTCAGGGTGCTCGACGACCAACTCCCACGCATCGACAACTTCCACGTCACGTGGTTCGGCGGCGAACCGCTCGTCGGCAAGCGGCCCCTGCTCGCGCTCTCGGACGCGTTCGTCGAGCGATGCGACGCGGCGGGCGTCGAATACGAGGCCTCGATCGTCACGAACGGCTACTTGCTCACCGAGGACACGTGTCGAGAGCTCGCTGATCGGAGAGTCGACGCAGCCCAGGTCGGTCTCGACGGACCACCAGAGGTCCACAACCGCATGCGCCCGCTCGTTGGCGGCGGAGACAGCTTCTGGCGCATCGTGGAGAACCTCCACCATGCGGTCGAACACATGGAGGTCGTGGTGCGCGTGAACATCGACTCCTCAAACGTGGAGGCGACCGAAGACCTGCTGCGCATCCTCGCCGACGAGGGCTTCCCCGGGAAGCTGGTCGTGTACCCCGGTCACATCATGGGCATGAACGACAACGCTGCCGCCCCTTCCACCTCGTACCGCGCCGGTCACACGTGCTTCACCTCAGAAGAGTTCGCCGCCGCTTCGTTCGCTTTCAGCCAACTCGCACGCGACTACGGCTTCGGACTGACCGGCCTGCCCGAATCGACGGGTACACCGTGCACGGCGGTGCGGGCGAACGAGCTGATCGTCGGCAGCGACGGTGAGCTGTACAAGTGCTGGGACTCGGTCGGCAACAACCGTGAGGTGATCGGCCACATCGACGACTACCAGAACCTCAACGGTCGGCTGCGTCGTTGGTTGAAGTACGACCCGTTCAGCAACGACGAGTGCGTCAACTGCATCGCACTTCCCGTGTGCATGGGCGGGTGCGCGCACCATGCCATGGACATCAACCTCCACGAGGATCGCTGCGGCACGTTCCGGTTCAACTACCAGGAACGGGTCGAGGACTACGTCGAAGCGAGACGCGGCGTGACCGAACCAGCGACTCATGGGTACGCAGAGCCCGTGACCGTCGGCGCGCCGGAACGCCGCCCGCGCAGCGCTTGAGCTTCAACCGCGGCAACGATCGAGCATCTGGCCCAGGGCATCACGCTCACTCGTGGTCGCGGTCAGCTTCCAACGGACCTTGATCTCGACCCACCGCGAGGCGTACTCGCACCAGCTCGCCTCGTCCGGCGGCCGCCATTGGTCAGGGCCTCGCGATCCTTTCGAACGGTTGGAGGACGACGAGACCACCCACAGATCGGCTTGATCGTTCGCGAAGCGCGCTCGTTGATCGGTCTCCCATTGCCACCCACCCGATGCGTAGGCGTTCTCGAGGGGCACGACGTGATCGACGTCCATCGCCGCGGGGTCGGTCGACTCCTTCCCGTCATACGGCGACGTCCACTGGCCAGAGATGACCTTGCAGCCACTGCGAGCGGGCAGAAGCGTGGACGCAGCGGCAAGTGCCTGCTGGCGGGCGTCGCAGCCATCACCGTCGACGTCCTTCCACGTCGGCCACTCGTCTCGCCGGTACCCCGCGGCGCGCGGCTGATCGTCGGTGGTCAGGCGAGCGAGCGCCTCACGCGTTACCGCTGCGGTCCGCGAGCGCCGCTGCGTAGATGGCGGCAACGTGGTCGATGCGCTCTGACCCACCGAGCAACCCGAGGCGAACAAGGCCACCACCATCACTACCCATGACCAGTGACGCCGGTGGCGGGGCGCGCCGAGCTTCAGGAGCTGTGCTGGTTGTCGCACATCTTGGGCTGGCCTGCGGTGAGGACGCCGCCGCCGATCCCTCCGAGCGCCGAAAACGGACAGGACTCGTGCGGCCGGATCCAGTCGTGGATCATTGATGTCTCCGACGGCTCGATCAAGCCGGGCCGGCAGTTGCCCTTGCCGTCTGTGAGCCCGCCAAGGCGACCGTTCGGGAAAAAGCAGAGGTGCCTGTGAACCTCCCACCGCTTCAGCTTCCCACCGATGTGGGTGCTCGGAGAGCGTCAAGCTGCGGCTCGCGGCATGCGAGCGGCAACAAGTCGATTCTCGCACTACGTCGTCGTGTCGTGCTAGCGCGCTGAATCGAGGCGTTCGAGCTGGCTGGCGAGACGGCGGCAGCGGTGTTGAGCCGCGTTGCGCGCCCAACTGCGCGTCGGGCGCCAGCCGTCGGCGCGGAGCTGCCCGGCCTCGCAGCTGTAACGCCACCCCATGAGCGCTCTGTGGAGATAGATCCGAACTGTGGGCATTGCTTCCTGACCTGGAAGTAGCCCGCCTCGTTCGAGACTGTAACGGACTCCTGAACGTCGCCTCTCTTTGATGTTTGACGTTGAGCGAGGGTTGAAGACAAGCAGGGCTTCGCTCTACCGAGCCCTGCGAACCCCGGGGCCCGAAGCGGCATCGAGGCCGCCATGGATCGGTGCGCGCTCGAGGTCGCGCCGGCCGCGCTGGCGCGCGCCGCGGACGATCAGCCGCTGATACAGGCCGGCTGGAAATCGGGACACGAGGTCGACGGCCTTGGCGTCGACACCGATGAGGACGCGCCTGCGATTTCGTTGCACCGCGGCGAGGATCAACTTCGAAGCCTTCTCGGGCGTCGTTCTCGCGATCTTGTCGAAGTCGCGACGAGCATCGTCGACGCCACCCGCCATCGGCGCGACGCTGCTGTGCATGCGGGCGTTTCGGGCGATGTTCGTGCGAATGCCGCCCGGGTGAACGGTGGTGGACGAGACACCGCAGTCCTCGATCTCGAGCTCCATGCGCAAGGCGTCGGTGAAGCCGCGAACGCCGAACTTCGCCGCGTTGTAGGCGGATTGCGTCGGGATGCTGACGAGTCCGAAGACGCTCGAGACGTTCACGACATGCCCCTCACCAGACGCCTTCAGATGGGGAAGGAACGCTCGCGTGCCGTGCACGACGCCCCAGAAGTTGATGTTCATCAACCACTCGAAGTCGCTCGGCGACATGGCCTCGATCGTTGCCGCGAGCGCGACACCGGCGTTGTTGAAGATCAGATTCACCTGGCCGTGGTCAGCAGCCACGCGGTCAGCCCACTCGAAGACGGCCACTCGATCCGCGACGTCGAGCACGAGTGACGTGGCCTTCACCCCCGACCCTTCGCACCTCGCCACCGTCGCTGCCAGTCCGCTCTCGTCGACGTCAGCGATCGCCAGGTGCGCTCCCCGGCGGGCGAGCTCGACAGCAAGGGCCCGTCCGATGCCCGAGCCGGCGCCGGTGATCGCCGCGACGCGACCGTCGAAGGTCTTCATGGTGGAGTCCTCTCAGCGGGCGCCGGCCAACGCCGACGACGAATCGACTTTCACTGACCCGGGGCAAGAGAGCCCGTCGATAGGCGACCGCGCAGGATTCGAGAGCTCGAGCCCTTCGTCGAGGGCTGCGCGCCGCCGCATCGCGCGGTAGTCGCGCAGGTAGCTCTGGTACACCTGCCAGGGGAAGCGGTTGCCCTGTTTCGGGAACCGATCGGCGCTGCGTTGGATGTAGCCCGAGTCGAGGCCGAGCAGCGGGTGCGCGGACACCTCGGTGTCGCGGTTCACCGGCGTCACTTGTCCCATGGCGCGCTCGGCCATCGCGTTCAGCATCCGGCAGACGGCCTCGCACGTGAGGTCGGCCTTGAGCGTCCATGACGCGTTCGTGTAGCCGACCGCCATGGCGAAGTTCGGGACGTCCTGCAGCATCATGCCCTTGTACGCGAGCTTGCTGGCGACGTCCACGGGCTCGCCGTCGACGCGCAGCTGCATGCCGCCGATGAAGAGCAGTTCGAGCCCCGTGGCCGGAACGATGATGTCGGCTTCGAGCTTCTCGCCCGACTCCAACAACACTCCCTGCTCGGTGAAGGTGTCGACGTGGTCGGTCACGATCGACGCGGCGCCGGTGCTGATCGCCTTGAACAGGTCGCCGTCGGCGACTGCGCACAGCCGTTGATCCCATGGGTTGTAGCGGGGCGTGAAGTGGGTGTCGATGTCGTAGCCGGCAGGAAGCTGCCGTTCGATCCCCTTGCGCAACGCCTTCTTGACGAGCTCCGGCCGCCGTTTGCTGAGCCGGTACGAGCCCTGGGTCATGAGCGCGTTGATCCAGCGCAGCAGGAAGGCGGCGAGGGACGCCGGCAGCAGTTTGCGAACCACTCGCGCGATCGGGTTCCGGGTCGGCACCGAGGCCATGTACGTCGGCGAGCGCTGCAGCATCGTCACGTGCTCGGCCGTCGCGGCCAGCGACGGAACCAGCGTGACTGCCGTCGCGCCGCTGCCGATGACGACGACTCGCTTGCCCGAGTAGTCGAGGTCTTGGGGCCATGACTGCGGATGGGCGATGACGCCGTCGAAGCGATCCATCCCCGGGAAGTCAGGCACGTAGCCGCGGTCGTAGCGGTAGTAGCCGCTGCAGGAGAACAGGAACGAACACGTGAGCTCGACCTGCTCACCGGTATCGGTGCGCTCGGCGCTGACGCGCCAGTGCGCATGCTCGGTGGACCAGTCGGCACGCACGATACGGTGCTGGAACCGGATGTTTCGGTCGATGCCGGCCTCGGCCGCGGTGTCCTTGATGTACTGCAGGATCGACGCCCCGTCGGCGATCGACTTCTCTCCCGTCCACGGGCGGAACGGATAGCCGAGCGTGTGCATGTCCGAATCGGACCGGATGCCGGGGTAGCGGAAGAGGTCCCACGTTCCGCCGATGACATCGCGTGCCTCGAAGATCGCGTACGTGGCCCACGGGCAATCGGTCTGCACGTGATGCGCGGCCCCGATGCCCGAGAGGCCGGCGCCGACGATCAGGACGTCGAGATGTTCGAGCTGTTGGAGCGGTTGCACCTCAGCCCCCCTAGGCCGCGGCCGCAGCGGGTGCGGTCAGCTTGTCGTTCAACGAGCCATCCACACCGAACAGCTCTTCACGCCACTTGGCAACGAGCTCCGTGGTGTCGCGGTCGTCGGGATGGAAGCCGGGTCGGTCGTAGTCGCGGAGCCGTTCCCAGAGCTCGGGTTGCATGAACGGCGTCTGCTTGAAGTGTCGCCAGCTGCGGCGGAGTCGACCGGGCCGGTAGGTCGCGCGATCGCCGAGCAACGACAGCATCATCTGCACGACCGTGGCGACGACGAACGCTATCCGGATGACCTTCATGGTCATCACCCGCGTGCGCTCGCGGCCGCCGACGGCCCGGTACACGTCGAACGCGACGGCCTTGTGCTCGGACTCCTCGAGTGCGTGCCAGACGAACAGCTCTCGTACGGTCTGGTGGTCGATGAGGTTCCGCATGGTCTCATCGGTGAGGGTGAGCTCGGCGAGTGTCGCGGTGAAGTGCTCGAGTGCGGCGGTGACGGCAAGGTTGTTCTCGGGGGACAGCATCCGCTCTCGTGTCGTCAGGACTCGACGAACGACTCGCTCGGCACGCTTGGACGGGTAGCCCAATGCATCGAGCCGACCATTGAGCGCGCGGTGCTCGCGACCATGGATCGATTCCTGCCCGATGAAACCCGCGACCTGACGTTTCAGCTCCGGATCGGTGATCTCGCTGCGGTAATGCCGCACGGAGCGGACGAAGAAGTCCTCGCCGTCGGGGAACACCGCCGACAGCGACGCCACGAGGTGGCTCATGATGAGGTCGTCGCCCGCGGCGAAGTGCTTGGGCAGGTCGTGGAGCGATTCCTCGAAGGAGATCCGCCGGGTCGGCACGGTTCGTTGCGGTGTCAGGGAAGTGGTCACACGAGAACCCTAGAGGATTTGAGTATTTCACTCAATCACTCAATTTGTTATCTTGGTCACCGTGCCAACCGAAGCCGACGCAGCGACACCCCAACGAAAAGGGGCCGCCACGCGCCAGACCATCCTCGAGGCCGCCATCATCCGATTCGGCCGCGAGGGCTACCGCTCGACATCGGTCGCCGACATCGCCCGCGACGCCGGCGTCGGGTCGACAATCACGTATGCCTACTTCCCCAACAAGGAAGCCCTGTTCCTCGCGGCGCTCGACGAGGACGCGGCCGGGGTCATCGCCGAAGGGGTCTCCGCGACGCTCGGGGCCGACAGCGCGAAATGGAGCCAGTCATTGATGATCACGTTGCTTTCGGCGGTCGACCATCATCCGTTGGCCCGTCGAGTGCTCGCCGGGCTCGAGCCCCACGTCACCGACCGGATGGTCGACATCCCCGCCCTGGCGCAGCTCCGGAAGTCGATCGCTGAGCGCCTTCGCGCCGATCAGATGGCCGGACGAGTCCGCGCCGACATCGATCCGGTCTCGATTGCCAACGGCGCGGTCGCGATCACACTCTCGTTGCTCATGTCGATGCTGCAGTTCGGTACGAAAGGCGCCGAGGTCTACGGCGACGACGTGCTCGCCGTCTTCGAAGCCGCCATCCAACGGACCCCGAGCTTCGATCGGCCGAAGGAGCGCCGCCCACGCCGCCGCTGATCGGTCGGTGCGGGAAGGCGCCCCCGCTTAACAGTCCGACGCCACCCAGCCTTGAGAAGGCGTGGTCCTTCGAGCGAACGGAGGCAGAAGGTGTTCGGCGACCACTCGTCCTCCATGTGAGCGTTCGTCAGCTGGCGGATCGAACGGTGCGTTCGAGGATGCCCAGAGTGGCCTTCAACGCAGACTCGGGGATTATCGGCCAGGTCCCATCGGGCTTCCACTTCTCGTCCACCTGAGACCAGTCGTAGAGAGAGGTGACCAAGGTGCCACCATCGACCGGCTCGAGCCGGTAGCCGTAGTAGTGGCCGATGCTGGGGAAGTTCGGGCCGGAGACCTCCCAGGTGATGAACCGGTCCCGTTCGAAGCCAGTGATCGTGACGGTCACGTCGTACTTCCCCATGGGAAGATCGCCGAGCGCCTCTCGATCCATGTGGATCACGAACGTGTCCCCCACCGCGTGTGCCGGCTCGCCGGATGCATCCTGCAGCATCCCCGACGCGTCGATGGCGACGTGCCCTCTCGGGCTGCTCACGATCTCGAAGATCTTGGCGGCGTCGGCCGGAATCGTTCGCTGCACTTCGAAGCGCTCGTTCATGGCGCCATTGTCGCAGGAGGCAAGTCATCGATGTCGGCCTGGACCCGGCTGAGGCCTGCGTTCGGCGAGGTCAACGCAACTTGTCGCGCCGGCGCCGGAGCACCCGGCAGGGCCACCCACGCCCAAGCGATGTGGTGCCGGTGAAGTCAACGTCCGTGACGGTGGCCTCGCCCGACGGGGCGATCCTCACGCCGTGCGGCGAACCGCGAATCGCGGGAGCGGCCGTCGTTCACGACCCAACGGCAACGGGCGGGCCAGCTTGTCCGGTTCCTCGATCGTCGGGAGGGCGCGGTTGGCCGCCCGCGCCCGCCTCGAGGACGACGACTCCAGGTCAGGTGCCGTGGGCCGCCTGCATCCCTGCCTTGACCGCAGCCTCGGTTGCGGCGAGCTCGTCGGCGGGGCTGAACATCACGAACTCCGTGCCGGCTTCGGCGGCCGGCGTATGGCCAGGCGTCATGTAGAAGGCGTCGCCGGCCTCGAAGACTTCCATGCGGTCGCCGTAGGTGACGGTCATGCGGCCCTCGAGGATGTAGCCCCAGTGCGGACACGAGCAGTGTTCTCCTGGCAGCGCCTTCAGCATCGGGGCCAGATCGTGAGTCTCACGGATAGACACGAAGTTGACGGTGTACCCATCGAGATCGCTCGACCGGTCCTCCGCGACGGTGAAGTCGACCACCTCGTCGGTGGTGTCCTTCGATACCTTGGGCATGGTGGTTCTCCTTGTTGGGGTTGCCTTGTTGGGGTTGTCTTCGGGCGCCTGCGCGCGATCTTCGAGGTGGCGATCGATCATGAGACCGATGACGGCGACAGGGCCAACGTACGAATTCCGTGGAGACACGTCATGGGGCAACTGCCTCATGTTTGGAAGGCATGACCTAGCCTCGCCTCCTATGGGCGAGTTGGCCGATCGACCGCACCTTCGAATGGCAGAGCTCGTCGCGGCGTTGTCCCTCGGAATCGATCTCGGCTTCGGACAACGATGGAGCGCGTGCTGCGGCAATGCCTCATCGCCACCCGGCTGGCCGAGCGCGTCGGGCTCGACGACTACCAGCGCGCGGGCGTCTACTACACGGCGTTGCTGATCAACGTGGGTTGCCATACCGATGCTCACGAGCAGGCGAAGTGGTTCGGCGACGACATCGACCTGAAGGCCGACAAGTACACGTACGAACCCAAGACCTTCCGAGAAGCCGTCGCCGGGCTCCGCCGTTTCGGCGCGGGCAACCCGCCGCTGCAACGAGTGCGGACCGGTGTCGAGTTCGCTCTCCACGGACGCCACGATCTGGAAGGAATGATCGCCCGTCACGCCAAGATGGCCCAGATGCTGGCCGAAGAGCTCGGCCTGTCCGACGCGGCGTGCGAGGAGCTCGGCGACGCGTACGAGCAATGGGATGGCAAGGGTTGGCCCGGAGAGCTAGCGGGACAAAACATCCCGATAGCGGCGAGGATCGCACAGCTCGCCGAGTACGTCGAAGTCGCCCACCGGTTGCAAGGGGTCGATGCCGCTCGGGCGGTTGCGCTGCGACGCGCCGGATCTCAGTTCGATCCGGCGCTGTCCGAGCTGGTCGATGCACACGCTGCGGAGATCTTCGGCGGCCTCGACGAGGCCGGCACGTGGGCGGCGGTGATCGACGCCGAACCCGTGCTGACGGTCGTGTTGTCAGATCAGCAGGTCGATTCGGCGCTGCTGGCGATCGCCAACTACGTCGATCTCAAGTCGCCATTCACTCTCGGTCATTCCCGGGCCGTAGCCGGTCTGGCGGCGGCGGCGTCGAAGCTCGGACTGGACGATGCAGAAGTCCACTCGCTCCGGCGCGCCGGGCTCGTTCACGGCTTCGGACGGCTCGGTGTATCGAACGGCATCTGGGACAAGGCCGGTCCGCTCGCCGCCGGCGAATGGGAGCGCGTGCGAATGCAGCCGTACTTCACCGGACGGATGCTCCAGCAATCCCACGCGCTCGCACCGCTCGGCGCGCTGGCGATCCAGCACCGTGAACGACTGGACGGCTCGGGGTATCCCCGCGGGCTGTCTGGCGCCGCGATCTCCCGGCCGGCGCGGGTGCTGGGAGCGGCCGACGCTACCAATCGATGCGTGAGCCGCGTCCGCACCGACCGGCACTGACCGCCGATGCCGCGGCTGACGAGCTTCGAGCAGAAGTGAAGGCCGGCCGACTCGACACCGACGCCTTCAACGCCGTGCTCGTCGCGGCCGGACACCGTGTCGGCCGACGGCGCGAAGGACCGGCCGGACTCACCGTCCGCGAGGTTGACGTTCTTCGGCTCCTCGCCCGCGGCCTCTCGAGCAAGGAGATCTCGGCACGACTGGTGATCTCACCGAAGACGGTCCGCAACCATATCGAGCACATCTACGCCAAGACCGGAGCATCGAGCCGCGTCACCGCGAGCCTCTTCGCCATGCAACCCGGCCTGCTACCGGACGACTGTCGCACGAGCACCCGATGAGCCGTACAGCATGCGGGCTCAGATGTCGTAGTAGAGGTGGAACTCCCACGGGTGGGGGCGGAGTCGCATCGGGTCGATCTCGTTCTCGCGCTTGTAGGAGATCCAGGTCTCGATCAGGTCGTCGGTGAAGACGCCGCCGGCCTTCAGGAAGTCCTGGTCGGCCTCCAACGCGTCGAGCGCTTCGTCGAGCGAGCCGGGCACCTGCGGAACCTTCGCCAGATCCTCGGGCGGCAGGTCGTAGAGGTCTTTGTCGACCGGCGCGGGCGGCTCGATGCGGTTCTGGATGCCGTCGAGGCCCGCCATCAGCATCGCCGAGAAGGCGAGATAGGGGTTGCACGACGGATCGGGGCAGCGGAACTCGAGGCGCTTGGCCTTCGGGCTCTGCGAGTAGAGCGGGATGCGCACCGAGGCCGAACGGTTGCGTTGCGAGTACACGAGGTTGACGGGCGCCTCGTAGCCCGGCACCAACCGCTTGTACGAGTTGGTAGTGGGGTTGGAGAAGGCGATGACGGAGCGGGCGTGTGTCAACAGACCGCCGATGTACCAGCGGGCGTTGTCAGACAGACCCGCGTACCCCGCTTCGTCGTAGAACGTGGGCTCGCCGCCCTTCCACAGCGACTGGTGCACGTGCATGCCCGAACCATTGTCCTCGAACACGGGCTTGGGCATGAACGTCGCCGTCTTGCCGTTGCGCCAGGCGACGTTCTTGACGATGTACTTGTAGAGCATCAGCTTGTCGGCCATCAGCAACAGCGTGTCGAAGCGCATGTCGATCTCGGCCTGCCCCGCGGTGCCGACCTCGTGGTGGTGCACCTCGATGTCGATGCCCGCGTCGATCATCGTGAGGATCATCTCGGACCGGATGTCTTGCATCTGGTCCATGGGTGGGACCGGGAAGTAGCCCTCCTTGTACCGGGGCTTGTAGCCGAGGTTCGGCTGCTCGTCGCGCGCGGTGTTCCACGACGCCTCGATCGAGTCGACCGAATAGAACGCGGAGTGCTGGTCCTGACCGAACCGCACGTCGTCGAAGATGAAGAACTCGGCCTCGGGACCGAAGTACGCCTTGTCGGCGATGCCGGTACTGCGGACGTACTCTTCCGCCTTCTTCGCGACATAGCGCGGATCTCGGGAGTAGTTCTCGTGCGTGATGGGGTCGTGCACCCAGCAGTTGATGTTGAGCGTTTTGTGCTGCGTGAACGGATCGATCACTGCCGTGTTGGGATCGGGCTTGAGAATCATGTCGGATTCCTGGATCTCCTGGAACCCTCGGATCGACGAGCCGTCGAACCCGTACCCGTCGTCGAACACCTCCTCGGTGAGCTCGGAGACCGGCACCGAGAAGTGCTGCATCAGGCCGGGCAGATCGCAGAACCTGATGTCGACGATCTGGACGCCTTCGTCCCTGGCGTACTCCACAACCTCTTTGGGGGTGCGTTCCTGCACGGTTCCTCCTAAGGCAACTCAGCTTCCCGTATGGCCGGGCAGGACACTATCGAAAGAAAAGCGTGAGGGAGCGGCGAGCGCTCCCTCACTACACACCCGTAATTCGTCTACGGACGTCGACGCCGTCGCGCTAGGCGAGGGCGCTGCAGCACGTCTCCACGATCAGACGGGTCACCACATACGGATCCATGTTGGCGTTCGGGCGGCGGTCCTCGATGTAGCCCTTGCCGTCTTTCTCGACCTGCCACGGGATGCGGACCGACGCGCCACGGTTGGACACGCCGTAGCTGAACTCGGTCCACGGGGCGGTCTCGTGCAGACCGGTCAGGCGACGCTCGACTCCCGAGCCGTACTGCTCGATGTGCTCGGTGGCGTTCTTCCCGAGGGCCTCGCAGGCGGTGATGACGGCGTCGTAGCTCTCGCGCATCTTGTTGGTGGAGAAGTTGGTATGTGCGCCTGCGCCGTTCCAGTCGCCGGGCATGGGCTTCGGGTCGATGGTGACCGCGACGTCGAAGTCCTCAGCCACGCGGTAGAGCAACCACCGCGCCAACCACAGATGATCGCCGGCTTCGGGTACACCCGCTGGGCCGATCTGGAACTCCCATTGGCCCATCATCACCTCGGCGTTGGTGCCGGAGATCTTCAGCCCAGCGTCCATGCACGCCTTCGTATGGGCTTCGACGATGTCGCGGCCGTAGATCTCGTCCGAGCCGACGCCGCAGTAGTACGGCCCCTGCGGCCCGGGAAAGCCACCCTGGGGCCAACCCAACGGGTGCCCGTTCTGCAGGAAGGTGTACTCCTGCTCGATCCCGAACCACGGTTCCTGATCGCTGTACTTCTCGGCCGCCGCCTGACACGCAGCGCGTGTGTTGGTCGGGTGCGGGGCGAAGTCTGTGTCGAGGACCTCGGTCATCACGAGCACGTCGTTGCCGCCTCGGATCGGGTCGGGAACCACGCACACGGGACGGAGCACGCAGTCTGACGAGTCGCCGGGTGCTTGGTTGGTGCTGGAGCCGTCGAAGCCCCAGATGCCGGGCTCGTCACCGTCGGCGATGATCTTGGTCTTGGAACGAAGGAGGGCCGTCGGCTCGGTGCCGTCGGTCCAGATGTACTCAGCCCGGTAGCTCAACTCGGTGTCTCGTTTCTTGTCGGCGGCGACGGCCTGTCGCCGGGTTCGCGAAGGACGACGATTGCCGCGCCAACTGCTCGTGGTCAACCTGGGCACCTCCCCCGGCCCACCAGTCGGGACCGGCGGGAAGTGGGGTGATGCGTGCCTGGCCAGATCCCGCGACCAGGCGAAGCACATCGCTGTCGGACCACAGCGCGGTCACCGTGGTCGCCACAACCCTTCCAAAGGCCGGTTTCCCACCGTTTTCCCGTATGTGAACGGTCTGTTACTTCCTCGCCCTTCACGCTGCTCGCGGCGAGCTCAGATCGTCCTGCGCCATGAACGCTTTGTGAACGCGGGCATCCGGGTGGGGGGCTCGCCAGGGGAGGGTGCCAGACTGTCTCGATGGAACGCCAGCAGGACTACGTGCTGCGAACCGTCGAAGAGCGCGGCGTGCGCCTCATCCGGCTGTGGTTCACCGATGTGCTCGGCCAGCTCAAGTCGGTCGCCATATCGCCCGCCGAGCTCGAGAACGCCTTCGAGGAAGGCATGCACTTCGACGGGTCGGCCATCGACGGCTTCTCGCGCGTGCAGGAGAGCGACGTCCTCGCCAAGCCCGAAGCCAACACCTTCGAGCTGTTGCCATGGGACCGCACCGAAGACGTCTCGGCCCGCATGTTCTGCGACATCCTCAACCACGACGGCACGCCCTTCGAGGGCGACCCCCGCCAGGTGCTCAAACGCAATCTCGACAAGGCGCACGACAAGGGCTTCTCGTTCATGTGCGCGCCAGAGATGGAGTTCTTCTACTTCCAAAGCGGCGACCCGTCCACCGAGCTGAAGCCGCTCGACTCCGGCAGCTACTTCGACCTCACGACAGCCGACGTCGCCAGCGATCTCCGCAAGCGCACGATCCACATGCTCGAAGCAATGGGCATCCCCGTCGAGTATTCCTTCCACGAGGACGCACCCAGCCAGCATGAGATCGACCTGCGCTACTCCGATGCGCTGTCGATGGCCGACAACATCATGACCTTCCGGTTGGTCGTGCGCGAGATCGCGCTCGAAGGTGGTGTGTACGCCACGTTCATGCCGAAGCCGCTGGCCGGCGTGCAGGGCAGCGGCATGCACACACATCTGTCCCTCTTCGAAGGCGACACCAACGCCTTCTACGAGGCGGGCGACCCGTATGACCTCTCGAAGGTCGCATACAGCTTCATCGCCGGCGTGCTCGAGCACGCGCCGGGCATGACCGCCATCACGAACCAACTCGTGAACTCCTACAAGCGCATGGTCGCCGGGCACGAGGCACCGACGCACATCACGTGGGCTCGCAACAACCGCTCGGCCCTCGTGCGGGTGCCGATCACCAAGCAGGGCAAGGAGTCGTCGACACGCATCGAGTACCGAGCGCCAGATCCCGCCTGCAACCCCTATCTCGCGTTCTCCCTCATCCTTGCGGCCGGCATGTCCGGCATTGATCAAGGGCTCGAGCTTCCCCCCGAAGCTCGCACCAACGTGTTCGAGCTGACCGCAGAAGAACGGGCGGCTGAAGGCATGCGGTTGCTGCCCCAATCGCTCTCCGAAGCACTCGAAGCGATGGAGCAGTCCGAGCTGGTCGCGGAGGCGCTGGGCGAACACATCTTCGAGTGGTTCCTGCGCAACAAGCGCTCGGAATGGTTTGACTACAAGTCGCAGGTCACCCAGTTCGAGCTCGACCGCTACCTCCCCAACATCTGAGCATGAGCCTTCCCATGGAGCCTCTGCTTCTTTACCCCGATCCTCCTCCGCCCGAGCTGGCGCAGGCACTCGACCTCAACGGCTATCCGTGGAAGGCGGTGAACGACGAGCGCGACATCACTCGCGAAGAGCCCATCGACGGATGGGCAGGCGCGATCGTGTGCGCCGACACCGACCCCGAGGGAGCGTTCGCGGTGTGCCGGGCCGTGCGCAAGCGCGATCTCCCGCTCGAACCCCTCTTGGTGCTGGTCAGCGGGGCACAGCTCGGCGACCTCGAGCTGCGCGAAGACCTGTTCGACGACTTCTGCCTCGCGCCGTTCCACCCTCGAGAGCTCGAAGCCCGGTTGAAGCACCTGTTGTGGCGCACGGGTCGGGGCACGCGACCCGAGCTGATCGAGTACGGCGATCTCATGCTCAACCTCGAGACGTACCAGGCGGCCATCGGCGATGAACCGCTTGACCTCACCTACATGGAGTACGAGCTCTTGAAGTTCTTGGCGTCGCACCCGGGCAAGGTGTTCACGCGCGAGACGCTGCTCTCACGGGTGTGGGGCTATGAGTACTACGGCGGCGCCCGCACGGTCGACGTTCACGTGCGGCGCCTGCGCTCCAAGCTCGGTGAGGAGCACGCCAGCCTGATCCAGACCGTTCGCTCAGTGGGCTACCGCTTCGGCCAAAGCCGCTGGGGCTCATGAACTCGTCTGCACGACGAAGACTCACACGATCTTGACGTCGAGAGCGTGTTCGCCTTTGGGTCCTTTCTCGAGGGCGAACTCGACGAGCTGCCCTTCTTCGAGGGTGCGGTACCCGTTCATCTGTATGGCACTGAAGTGAACGAAGACATCCGGCTCGTTGTCACGCTGGATGAACCCGTAGCCCTTCTCAGAGTTGAACCACTTGACCGTTCCTTGGGCCACCTCTGGAAACCCCTTCTCCTACTCGTACCGGCTTTGCAGCCGGCATGCCCAGCTGGACGCACTGCTTGACCTCGCTGCGAGAGCGTGATCGCCGGATCACCCTAGTTCGCGCGCGAGAACGAGCCGCGCATGGTGGAGAGCAACGGCTCTATGCGGCCAACGGCGGCTAACGGCCGAGCTCGACGTACTCGGTGCCGGCGTTGCGCTTGTCGGCGTCGTCCCGCAAGAACCAACCGAGAACCCATGCGATCACGGCGCTGGACATGAGCACACCGACGGGAATGGCGATGACCAGCACGACGATGATGATGATCGGCCCGAGCACGCCGGCATTGTTGCGCCTCGCCATGGTCCGTTCAAGCTCACCAAGCATGAACCCCTCCAAACGCGCCAAGATGCGGGCGTGACTGCGAGCAACGATCTCGACGTAGCGGGCGCGCTCCAAGCGGTGCCCCTCTTCGCGACCCTCGCGCCTCACGAGCTCGACTCGCTCTTGGCTGTGGCTCGCATTCGGGTCTTCGGCCGTAGTGATCTCGTCTTCCGTGAGGGCGACCCTTCGGTTTCCTGCTTCGTCGTGGTGAGCGGCGAAGTGGATGTGACGACTGGCGGCCGCAAGGGAACACCGGTGCAGGTGCGCCGGCTCGGCGCCACCGATCTGTTCGGCGAACTGGGTGTGCTGCTCGGCCGCAACCGGACGGCATCGGTGGCAGCGGCTCGTCCCGCAACGCTGCTCGAAGTGCCGGCCGAGGAGTTCCGCCGCGTGGTCACCGCCAATCCGCTGGCGCTCGAACAGGTGTCGCGGCTGCTGGCAGCACGATTGATCTCGACCACGCGGGGCGATCGCACGAGCAACACCCCACGGGTCTTGATGGTCACGGGCGAGGCCAAGGTGCCGGGACGCAGCCTCGTCGCCGCATCGCTGGCCGCGCTGCTCCACGAGATCACCGATCGCACCGCGGTGTGGGTCGAGCTGTTCGGCGACGGCGATGGGCGCCCCGAAGCAGTCTCGCTCGAAGCAATCGCCGCCGATCCATCATCAGTGCCGAGCGGACCCACCGGATGGGCCGGCGGCACTCGTCGCCTTGAGGTCGCGACCGGACGCACGGGGACCGAGGACATCGCCGCTCTGCTTGCCGAGGCGGTCGACAAGCTACGGACCAACTTCACGTTCGTCATCGTCGATGTACCCGGCAACGTCACCCTTTCCTCCGAGTCGGCGGCCCAGATCGGCGACGCCGTCGTGCACGTCAGCCATCGGTCGTCACTACCTCCCGCGCCGAAGACAGCCCGGCGCCTGCTCGTCCTGAACCAGCGCGACGATCGGACGCGGCCCGTCCCGATCAACACCAACGAGCCGTTCGTCCTGCGCCGTGACCCTGCCCTGGCCGAGCTCACTGCCGCGGCAGCCGCCGAGCACGTGCTGCGCAATCGCAAGAGGCCATCACCCACCACCCGGTCGCTCGATCGGTTGGCCCGAACGATCCTCGGGACGACCGTTGGAGTCGCACTCGGTGGCGGCGCCGCGTTCGGGCTGGCGCACGTCGGCGTGCTGGAGGCCCTCGACGAGCACCGCATCCCCGTCGACATGATCGTCGGCTGCAGCATGGGGTCGATCGTCGCCACGGCCTACGGCGCCGGCATCCCAACCGACGAGATGCACGAGGTAGCGGAGCGCATCGGCCGCAGCCCGCGCACGTTGCTGAGCCTGCTCGACCCCAACCCGACGCGGCCGGGCGTACTGTCCGGCCGGCGGCTACAGCAGACGTTCAACCCCCTGTTGGGCTCGATCGAGACCTTCGACGACCTCGCGGTGCCTTGCCGCACGGTGGCCGCAGACATCGAGAGCGGCGAGCGTGTCTGCATCGGCAGCGGGCGCCTCGAAGATGCGTTTCGCGCCAGCTCGTCCATCCCGATGCTCATCGCACCGTGGCTCCATGACGGCCACATCCTCGTCGACGGTGCGATGGTCGACCCCGTCCCTGCCGAGGTCACGCGCGAGATGGGCGCCGATCTCGCCATCGCCGTGAACGTCGTCCCCCATCTCCACAAGGGCGTGACAACCATCGTCTCGCGGGCGATGCGCGGCATCAGCAACGTCAACCCCCTCGCCGCAATGAGTCGTAGCCGGGGCATGCCCGGCTACGTCGACACCGCGATGAACACGATCCAGGCCCTCCAGCACGAGCTCGGCCACTTCAAGGCAGCCTCGGCCGACGTCCGCATCAACCCCAACCTCGCCGACGTCACCTGGATCGAGTTCTACAAGGCGCCACTGATCATCGAGCGTGGCCGCGAAGGAGCCGAGGAGTCGCTCCCCGCGATCCGCCGCGTCCTCGCCGAGCGCCTCGCCGCCGCGCTCCCCGACGACTGACTCACCTCGGCCCACCCGAGATGTGAGCCCACGCTTCGATCTCGACGAGGCCGACTGCGGGTAGCTCGACGACCGCCACACACGCCCGCGCGGGACGGTTGTCACCGAACGACTCGGCGTAGGCATCGTTCATCAACGGGAAGTCGCGCATGTGGCGGAGAAAGACAGTCGTCTTCCTCACGTCATCGAGCGAGGCGCCCTCCGATTCGAGCAGCGCGCGGATGTTGGCGATCGCCTGCTTGGTCTCTGACGCAATCCCGCCGGAGACGACCTTGCCGCCGGCCACGCCCATCTGCCCGGAGACGATGAGCAAATCACCTGCGCGAGCGATGGGCGAGTAGGGACCGAGCGACTTGGACATCCCGCCACCCTTCCAGATACAGCCGTCGAATGCCTATCGGCACAAAGGCTGCCGTGTCGGCCAAGCCTCGGGAAAGCCTTGGTGGCGCCACACCGCCGCTGCGACTGCCGCGAAGACCGCGTCGGAGCCGTTTACGGGGTCGGAGCGGTCGTCAACGATCTCGACCTCGATCAGAGGGGTCTCGACAGCTCGCAAGATGCCGAAGGACCGGATGGTTAGATCGTGCACTTCACCGGCCGCGTCGACCGCCAGACCTTCAGAGGTGACCCAACTCATCGCCATGTGCGCGGCGCCGATGCAGTACGAACGGAGCACGACCTCGTCGAGCACTGCCCCGCACGACACGCACACGCTCAGATGGATCTCACCGCCGCCGTCCTCGATGACCTCTGCTCGGGCCTGGGCACCATTTGGCGCAAGGATCAGATCGCTCTCCACATCGACCAGCGACGCCTGAAGCACCGCGGCCTCGACCCAACCCGCGCCGTGCAAGGCGGCTGAGGTTGGCGGTCCTGCCACGTCGACTTCTCGCACTTCCCACGCCGGAGCGACGGCATTGATCGACTCGGTGATCCCTTGGGTGCGCACCACGTTGATCGCGCCCGATCCGTCGACGTTCACGCCGGCAGCGATCGGTGGACGCTTCGGCCCGAGGCGCACGCAGTCTTCGCGCGAGAACAGAACACGAACCGGGCGCCCGTACCTGTCAGCCAGCTGGCGGGCAACAGCCGCAACCGGCGAGTCGACCTTGCCGCCGAACGCGCCGCCGTTGGCGAGGGGAGTCACAGGATCGCCACCGGGCGCGCACCACGACGCGTCGGTCTCGAGATAGGCCGGTTCGACCCACGACGTCTGGAGGGTACGCGCCCATTTCCCGATCGGCACCTGGAGGGGCGGGGCAACGTCGATGGTCGTGTGCCGGCCCTGCACCTTGCCGGCACGCTCGCGCGCTTCATTCAGGGTTTCGCCGACCGCCCACTCGCCATCGCTGCGGCGCACAGCGACCAGCGCCTCGTCGGGCGCCGCGTCATCAGCAAACCCGCCCGCTCCCAGTGCGATCTGCGGACCAACGTGTTGCGGGGATCCACCTTCGATCGCGGCGCGCCGGCCCGCCGCGTCGAAGTCGCGTGCCATGGAGGCCGAGGTACCGAACGACGAGGCCGCGTCGACGACCGTCCGCCAGCCCGTACACCGGCACAGGTGGGCTTGGAGCGCCTTCTCGGCTGCCCGCTCGTCGCCGGCGTCCCCCCGCGCTCGCAGGGGCTCCAGCCGCATGATGATTCCCGGCGTGCAGAACCCACACTGGCTGGCGCCCGTCGCGAGAAACGCCTCGCTCCACGCGGCGCGGACCTCATTCGGGAGGCCCTCGATCGTCGTGATCGTCCGCCCCGCTGCGCGCCGCACCGGGGTCACGCACGAGACGCGTGGCTGGCCGTCGACCAGCACCGTGCAGCAACCGCATTGGCCCTGCGGGCTGCAGCCGTCCTTCGGGCTGCGGACGCGGAGCTGGTCGCGGAGTGCCTCGAGCAGCGACGAACCGTCGTCGCGCACCTCGACGACGCGACCGTTGACAACGAGCTCGATCATGTCCGGACCCGGCAGGCAACCATCAGCGGCAACGCAAAACCGCCTGCCCGTGCGCGCGGACTCGGGTTCGGGTGCCAGCCGGAGAAGTGGTCAGGAGAACGACTGGCCGCAGCCGCAAGTGCGCTGCGCGTTCGGGTTGGTGATGGCGAACCCGGACTCCTGCAGGCCGTCCTTGTAGTCGAGCGTGGCACCGTTCAGGAGCTGCGCGCTCGACGGATCGACCACGACCTGCACGCCTTCGTAATCGGAGCTGAGATCGTCGTCGGCCCGGTCGGTGTCGAAGAACATGTCATAGGCGAAGCCGCTGCAACCGCCGGGTCGCACGGCAACTCGCAACATCAGCGCGTCGTCGCCTTCCTGGGCGATGAGCTCTTTGACCTTGCTGGCCGCGTTGTCGGTGAGCGTGATCACTGGTGCCTCCTGAGCAAGAAATGCGCTTTGTCAGCGTAACGGGTAAATCGGACACGCCGATAGTGGAGCGGACCGAGCGGACGGGAGCATGGGCGGCGGAGCGACAAGCGGGCGCATCAGCCGACCGCCAGCTCGACCTGGCAGGGGTCGCGGTCGACCAAACCATGGAACCTGACCACCCGGCAACGGCGGCGGGCGGCGGCCGCGCCCTGATCCGCGCCGTCACCAGCCGCGGCCTCTCCGGCCTTGGGGCGTCGATCCAGCCCAGTGACCAAACCTTCGACCAAGCCGCAATGCAGGCCACACACGAGGTCGGGATGGATCCGCGCCAGCTCTTGGAACGGGCAATGTGCGAACGCCATCGTGGCGGACCGATCGTCTTCGGCCACCTCGGGGTCGAAGCCCATCTTCATCTGCTCGATGATGAGTGCCTCGAGCGGATCAGTGCCGTCCACCCACCCACGAGCATCGGCGCGCCCCTGTTCGCGACCGGCGCCGAGCATCTCGGACCGGTCGAGCCCCGCCTCAGCCGCCGCGGCGAGCAACATCTTGGCGAGGGTGGGGAACGGTGAGGGCTCGAGCCCGAGCGATGGTGCGTCGACGGCGATCGAGTAGCGATGCTGCGGGCGACCGACACCGCCGCGACCTTCGGTGTCGACTTGCAGCAGCCCGACATCCCGCATGCGTTCGAGGTGCGGGCGGACCGTGTTGACGTGGAGGTCGAGTGCGTCCGCCACCTCGGCGGTCGACAACGGCAGTGGGCTGCGGGCCAACTCGAGGTAGATGGCGTAGCGCGTGTTGTCGCCCAGTGCCTTCAAGATGTCGAGCCCCGGCGGGTTCGCTGAGCTTCGAGCCGCAACTCCGTCAGTCGTCTCGGCGGGCGGATCGCCTTCATTCGCCATCGACTCCAGATTACACGGCCGATCCCGGTAAAATCAGCCCGTGGTGACGAAATCCCCCAAAAGCCCACTCCCCACGCCCGACGAGGTCATGAACCTGCTGCGCGGCGTGATCGATCCCGAGCTGGGGGCCGACATCGTCGAGCTGGGCATGGCCAAAGGCGCGCGGGTCGAAGCGGATGGCACCGTCGGTGTCACGGTCGCCCTCACCACCGCCGGCTGTCCCCTGCGGGCGCAGATCAACAAGGACGTCGTGGCCCGAGTCGAGTCGCTGCCGGGCGTGACGGAGGTGAAGATCGACTGGACCGAGCTCGCCGCAGACGAGAAGGCCGCGGCGATGGCGAAGGCGCGGTGGAACGTGCGCGAGAAGGCCCCCGACACAGAGATTCCGGCGACGGCGAAGGTGATCGCGGTGGCATCGGGCAAAGGCGGCGTCGGCAAGTCGTCGGTCACCGTGAACCTCGCTGCCGCGCTCGCGGCACAGGGCCTGACCGTCGGCGTGCTCGACGCCGACATCTGGGGCTTCTCCGTGCCGCGCATGCTTGGCGTCGACGGGCGGCTCGCAGGCGACACGTCGACCGCTGGCAACAAGAAGAAGATCGCTCCCCTGGTGAAGGTTCTCGGCAAGGGTCAGTTGAAGATCGTGTCGATGGGGCTGCTCGTCGACGACGAGGAGTCTGCGCTGATGTGGAGGGGACTCATGCTGAACCGCGCGGTGCAGCACTTCCTCGAAGACGTGCGGTGGGGCAACATCGACTACCTGCTCATCGACATGCCGCCAGGTACGGGCGACGTGCAGATGGGCCTGGCGCGGATGCTGCCAAGAGCCGAGATGATCGTCGTGACGACGCCAGCGCTCGCCGCGCAGAAGGTCGCGGTGAGAGCCGTCAACATGGCACGCAAGAGCTACCTCCGGGTTGTCGGTGTCATCGAGAACATGAGCTCGTTCGAGTGCGATCACGGCGAGAGCTACCCGCTGTTCGGCTCGGGTGGGGGTGACGACCTGGCGCACACCGCGGGCGTGCCGCTGCTCGGCCGGATCCCGATCGAGGCGTCCGTTGCGGCCGGCGGCGACGCGGGCGACCCGATCGCTCTGGGAGACGGTCCGGCAGCGATCGCGTTCCGGACGCTGGCCGCTCGCATCGTCGAGGAGGCGGTCCCCCCGAGCGACATGGCCGGGTGCTCCGCCCGGATGCTCGACCTCGCCGTCGCCGCACTGGACGCGGCCGACGCCTCCGACGCCTCTACCGGGCCGTCAGGCGCGCCGGAAACGGCGCGCTCGGCGGCCCAGTCCGACACGTGACCCAACCGGGCCGTCAGGCGCGCCGGAAACGGCGCGCTGGGCGGCCCAGATGAAAGCAAGAACGCGGCACGTATGGCGCTGGCCCGGAAGCCCATCGCCCGCAGCATCCCGATCTGACGCCGGCGCTCGCGAACCGCACGGATCATGACGACACCCAGACCGGCGACGCCGATGAGCAAGCCGATGCCCAAGTAGCTGCGGAGCAACGAGAAGAAGGCCTGGTTCGCAGCAAGCGCGGTCTCGGTGCGGTGTGCAAAGGAGTTGGCACTCACGCCGTTCTCCACGAATCTCCCCTGGATGGCCGCCGCCACCTTCTGCGCGTCCGCTCCGGGTTGCACCTTGACGTAGTAGCGGTTGGCGGCCACCTTCGGCGCCAGGTACTGCCTCGCGAAGTCAGCACCGATGATGGCGCCGTTGCGCAGGAACTCGCGATCGAACACCGCTGCCACCGTGAGGTCGCGCCTCTGCCGGTTGGTGGGGTTCTCAACCGTCACGATGTCGCCCGGCTCGAGGGTGTTCGTCGGGGGGCCGCCACCGCCCTGCAGGAACGTGGCCGGAACGATCGTGAGGTTCGGATCCTTGATCACCGCTTGGAACGCCGAGCTGTCGTCCGCGAACTGGGGAAGCCGTGTCGTCAGCGCCGGCGCGCCGAACCGCAGGAAGTCGTCGCTGATACCGGTCGCAACGTTGGGGCGATCGGCGCGGAACTTGGTTGTGAACGATCCCTCACCACGGACCAGCGTCACGACGTCGGCCACGCCGTCGACGGTACCGACCGCCTCGACCGGAACCGGATTGGTCGGGTTGGCGTCCATCATGATGTCGAAGCCCGCGCTGATCTCCCGGGTGAACTGGGGAGCCTGCGCGGCAAAGATCTCCGAGAAGGCCGACAGGAACACCATCGTGAAGATCACGAGCGTGAACATCCCGAGCAGCAGGCCCGTGCGGACCCGGTGGGCCAACGGGTACGCCATGGAGAGGCGGGCCGACACGCCTCGGCCGGTCGCCGCGATGACGTTGGCGACACCGGACCACATCCGGTCGAACTGCATCATGAGCACGACCGCGGCCGCCACCAGGATCAGGCCTTCGACGACGAAGGTGTTGATGCTGGGCCTCCCCATCACGCCCGGCATCACCGTGTAGACCGCGGCTGACCACACGACCACGAAGGCCGACGCCGCAACCGTCACGGACCGCCGGTGGAGCACGAAGATCAGAGCGAAGGCGATGAGCGCAGGGCCAGCGATCGCCAAGATCCCGTTCTTTCCGTTCACGCCGGAGACGAAGATCAAGGCACCAAGGACCGCAACCACGAGCCCGGCGACGAACCACATGGTTCGCTGCTTCCGCGGCGGGCGGGGGAGGTCGCGGATGGCGAGAATGATGTTGAAGCGGGAGATGAGCAGGCTCGTGAAGAACACGGTCACCATCGAGATGGTGAGGCCGATGCCAACGCCAATGAACAACGACCCCGGCTTCACCGCCAGCCGAGTCTCCAATCGATCGGCGTCACCGCTGCTGAAGATCGACGACGCGATGCTCGTGACGACTGCACCCACGCCGATGCCTACGGCACCGCCCACCACCGACGCGAGGAAGGCATAGAGGCCGCCCTCCAAGCTGAAGGTCCGCATGATGTGGTTTCGCTTGAAGCCGAGGGCACGCAGCATGCCCAGCTCGGTCTTGCGTTCCTCGGAGAGCATCACGAACAGGTTGATCAGCAACAGCAGGCCAGCAGCCACGCTGAAGTACCCGATGCCACCGAAGAGTTGCGTCAACGATTCGCCTTGCCGCTGAGCCGCATCGAGCAAACCTTGCTTCGACTTGTCGATCTGGACGCCCGTACGGTCACCGAGTCGAGCACTCGCCGCTTCTTTCACAGCATTGCTCCCGTCAGCACCGGCGAACACGCCACCGTCGTTGGAGAGGAAGACGAGACCCAGCGGGGGTTGCGAGAGCATGCTCGGCGCCGTCGTCTTGGCCGAACCCTCGGCCGCGAGACCCTCTATGGTGCCGCGCGGCACGAACACGGGTGTCACGACCGAGCCACTCGCCGTCTGGAAGCCGAAGCCCGCCAAGCCCAGCTCTGGAATGATCTGGCGCACGGTGAGCTTGGTGGAGGCGCCGTAGGCGAAGAGCTCGATGGGCTCACCCGGCTGCACGTCGAGGTTGCGAGCGAGCCGCGAGTTGATGACCGCCTCCTGGCCCGCAGGTGTGGCGCCGGCGTCGGCCAATCCCGTCGAGGCAGTGTCGCTACCGAACGCTCGCGCCTCGTCGAAGTCGGTCTCGAGGAGCGTGGCCGTGTCGACCGCGCGACGGTTCGGCCCGATCGTTGCGACCGCAGCGTTGGCCGCGACCGCGTCAAGGGTTCCGTCGGTGCCCGCGAGAGGGGGCACTCGCAGCACCGACGAGGTCTCGGCGAGCTTCGATACGTCGGTCACCCGCACGATGTCGTCGATCGGTCCGAGGTTGGTGCGCGCGGCATCGACGATCGACGCGGTGACGCTGTCGCCGACCACCAGCGACGACACGATGATCGCGGTGCCGAGCATCGCTCCCAGCACGACCAGCACCGCCTCGCCTCTTCGCCGGCTGACGTTGCGCAAGGCCAGTCGCCGCCGGGTCGGCCGGAAGATGAGATCGAAGACGATCGTCACCAGGTACACGACGTAGCCGATCGCAACCGCCCCGAGGGCCACTGTGACGATGCCAGCGAGCAGCGACCTCATCCCCGTCAGACCGAGCGCGTCGCGGCCGCGTGATCCAGCACGTCAGGCTCGGGCGTACCGTCGTAGACGACCATCCCGTCGCGCATCTGCACCAACCGGGTGCCGGTGGCGCCGATCCCGCGATCGTGCGTCACCACCACCAGCGTCTGGCCTGCGGTATGCACCTCGTGCAGCAGATCGAGAACCGCATCTGCAGTGTGGCTGTCGAGGTTGCCGGTCGGCTCGTCGGCCCACACGATGGCGGGCCGGCTGACAAGCGCCCGGGCGATGGCCACGCGCTGCTGCTCACCGCCAGAGAGCTCGCTCGGCTTGTGGTCACCTCGACTGCTCAGGCCGACGCGGTGGAGCATCTCGGACGCTTGGGTTCGCGCCTGCCGGCCGCGCATGCCCAGGTTCAGCAGCGGGAGCTCCACGTTCTCGACCGCGGTGAACACGGGGATGAGGTTGAAGCTCTGAAAGATGAAGCCCATGCGCCGAGCACGGTGCTCGGTCCTCGTCGCATCCGTCATGGCGTGGAGCTCGCGCCCATCGACCCAGACCTGGCCGCGGTCGATGTCGTCGAGCCCCGAGAAGCAGTTGAGCATGGTCGTCTTGCCGTTGCCCGACGGGCCCATGACCATCACCATCTCGCCGGGCATGATGTCGACATCGACGTCGCGCAACGCCACTACCTCCTGCGTACCCGTCCGGTAGACCTTGGTGACCGAGCGTGCGGACAGGATGGCGCTCGCACTGGGACCTGGCTGGTCACTGGCGGGTTCGTGCATCGTCCCTCTGGGTGCCAACGTGGTTCGGTCCTGCGTCAGCCCCGCATGCGCAGCCTGCGCAGCGGCTCGGGCAGCTCACCGACCACGCGGGAGGGACCCCCGGTGGCGATCGAGGCCGCGGTCTCCCGCGGCGCAACGCAGGAGTCGTCCGCTCCGGCATCGACACCGAAGTCCGCGCCGGGCGCACGCAAGATCAGACGGCACGAGAACTCGGTCTCGATCGACATCGACTCGGCAAGCACGTTCTGCACCACGTCGATGGTGACGCCGTCTTCGTTCGGGTAGTTCGCGCGCAGGTACTCGGGCGCGAAGACCGGAACGCCCGCGACCTCGCCGACTTGCTCTTGATCGGGGCCGGGCCAGAAGTCTTCGTACAGGAAGGGGGCCGTCGACTCGCAGCAGCCGGTGCCGATCGTGATGGTCATCTGGCCAGCCCGCACATCGCGCGCCCGCTGCACGACTCGACAGGCGGCGGCTGTCGCCGTGACACGCATCCGGCCAACTCTACGAGGATGCACCGCTGGGCGCAGACTCGGCGGTCTGGGCATAGCGCCATCGATTCCTCCGGCGATGATTGGTGCACCCCTTTGGCCGGAGCGGTCAGCCAGACTGCACGAGGTGAGCGCTTCTCGCTGCTATGTCCGGCCCCGTGTGGCGATCGTCCTGATCCTCCTGGTCCTGGCCGCGTCAGCCACCGGATGCAGCCCCGACGACCAGGGCCAAGAGGTTCGCGGCAAGACCTCGCTGGTCGCTGCGGACCTCGCGACGCTGCCGCCCACGGTCGCCTCGGTCAACGCGTTCGGTGCCGACTTGTACCGGGCCTACCGGGAGCAGAACCGGGGCAACTTCGTGCTGGCTCCCTACGTCATCGCATACGGCCTCGGGATGACCCGGGCGGGGGCGAGTGCCGAGACGTTGCGTCAGATCGACCAGGTCCTACGCGTCGCGCCCGGGGAGGACATCAACCGGGGCTTCGCAACCCTGGCCCAGGTGCTCTCGACCCGCAACGGCGAGCGCAAGACCGACGTGCGCAAGGGGCGGGTAGAGATCACCGCGGCCTCGACCGAGTGGGCGCCGAGGGGCACGAAGTTCAACGAGAACTACCTCGACGAGCTTCGGTCCTTCTACGACACCGGCGTTCGCGTCGTCGACTTCCGGTCCGATCCCGACGCGGCACGCAACGCGATGAACAACTGGGCGCGAGGAGTCACGAACGGGAACGTCGCCCAGCTCGTCCCACGCGGCTTGCTGACTGATCAGGCCAGCCTCGTAGACGTCAGCACCATGGCAGTGCAGGCGCCGTGGGAGCAGCCGTTCCAACCCGATCAACCGAACGCCACCCGCTTCACCACCGCGGACGGCCAAGTCGTCACCCCGAGAACGATGACGACCGCCGCCAATGCCGCGCTCCGCTTCGCGCAAGGAGAGGGGTGGCAGGCTGTCGAGCTACCGTTCCTCGGCGGGCAGCTTTCGATGGTGCTCGTCCTTCCCGCTGCAGGAACGCTCGATGCCTTCGAGAACCAGCTGACTGGCGATCAACTCGGCACGATGTTCGACGGACTTCAGCCGTCCGCCTTCGATGTGCGCGTGCCGAAGTTCCAATTCGAGACGGCGACGCTCCTCGACAGCGAGCTGAAGGCCCTCGGCATGCCGGCCGCGTTCAGCAGCCAGGACGCGGAGCTCGGGTCGATCGCCGAGAACGAGTCGCTGTCGCTCAGTGCGGTGGCGCACCAGAGCTACATTGACGTGAGCGAGAACGGCACTGGTACACAGAAGGGTTCGATCTCGGTCGACCAAGGAACGGTGCAGAACGCTGCCAACGCCGTTCGCGTCACGTTCGACCGCCCCTTCCTCGTGCTGGTGCGCGACCGCGAGACCGACTTGTTGCTGACTATCGGTCGTGTGGTGAGCCCGAACGGTTGACCACTGCCGTCGCGAAGACGCGCGAGCTGTCGTCGACATCGATGATCCACACGCGAAGCGTCCCGTCCTCGGCCGCGATCGCCACGGCAACATCGTCGCCGCGCTCGATCGGATGGCGGTACTCGAGCTCGGCTCGATGAGGAACCCCGGGCCCATCGTGGTCGGCGATGGCTTGCTCCACCATCGCCCACGTGGCCGCGTTGTTGACGTGACCGAGCACGTCGAAGTCGACGAAGCGAGCCGCCCACTTCGCGACGTGAGCGGCGTCGGGCATCGATGGCGGATGCTGGAAGCGGGACGACACCTCACGCCCACCGGCGCTGGCGGCCCACACTTGGTCGAACGCCGCAGGCAGGGAGATGGCCCGGCCGGTGGCCGCGTCGACATGGACCCAAAGCGCAACGGTCTCGATCCGCGCCCCCCGGTCGCCACGGAACCTCGTCCGCCGCTCAGCCCAGCGGCTGCCAACGCCGGAGCACCACGTCATGACCTCAAGCTGCTCGGTGAAGACGGCCGGCTGCTCCACCTCGATGACCGTTCGCCGGACGACCCACGCCGTGGCCTCCTGCCCCAGCCCGGCGTCGGCGCTGTCGTCACCGGCGACGTCTTGGGCCATGGCTGCGATCGCGTCGAGGCGAAGCCGCCCGTTCGGCGACGCGCTGGCCACTCGCACTGGCCGTGAGCTGGTGAAACGGCGGCCTGTAGCCGGTGGCGGATCGAGGCGGACCGCGGGAAGCTCGCGCACGACGGCAACCTATTGAGGTCGCTCGGCGTTGGCAATCCGACAGGACCCGCTCGGCGGTCGCCCTCAGGCCGACGGCCGTGAGTTGAGTCGAGTCGTCAAGATCGAAGAAAATCAATTGACTCACTCGACGGAGCATGATCCGATGACCCGCACGCAATCTGGAGCCAGATCTCCGGAACGCAAGTGAAATTCCCGAACCGCAAGATCGATGTCCACCAAGGAGTGGGATCTTGAACTTCCAGGCGACGCAACAACTGAGTGGCACAGCAGCCGAGACCGCGTCGCCACGCGTCGCCTCCACGTCGAGAGCCGTTCACATGAACGCTGATCGGCTTGGTACCTGCGCCTACCCGTGGCCGGTCACCTTTGGCGGCAATCCGCCCGGTATGAACGGGACGATGCTCATCGAGCGAAGCGTGATCGCCACCCCCAAGCACCGCCTACGACGGCCGGAGGACCGATCGCACTGATCACAGTGCGAGACAGGATCTCCCCAAAGGCCGTCGGAACGATCCGGCGGCCTTTCTCTTTGTCCAGATCCCCAGCGAGAGGCCGCCAACCAACCAAGACAGCAGCAAGCAAACGACAGCCCGGGCCTCGAGCGAGACCCGGAACCAATGGGAAAGGAAGGCCAAGATGCTGGCCCCGCTGAACGAGGAGAACTTCAGCAACCAATGGTGGGACGAGGCCCGGTGCCGAGACGGCGAAGGGTCGCTGACCAGCGTGTTCTTCTCGGAGGAGTTGCAGGACATCGCCCGCGCCAAGTCGATCTGCGCCGAGTGCCCGGCCATGGTGCAGTGCCTCGAGGGCGCGGCCGCCCGGCGTGAGCCGTGGGGCGTCTGGGGCGGGCAGCTGTTCTTGAACGGCAAGGTCCTGATGACGAAGCGTCGTCGGGGTCGCCCGCCGAAGAACTCTCGCCCCGAAGACCACTTCCCGGTGATCCCGATCCCGGTGCAGCTGGAAGGCAAGGTCCAGTTGCGGGCCTCGTAGCAGCTACCAGATCACCGGCGCCGCCCCATCCCCCGAGCGGCGCCTCCTCCCCGAGGGCCCTGCCGTTCCCCCTACCGGCAGGGCCCTCGTCGCGTCTGGCTGACTGTGGCCCGAGAATCCTCGGGAAGTACCGTGAGCAGAGTCATGGAGACGTTGCCGGCTGACCATCGCGCACCGGACCGCCCGGCGCGGCGGGTACCGCCGGGCCTGCTGGCGGCCGCAGTCCTCGCCACGGCCGTTGTGGTGATCGCGGTGTTCGTTGCGATCAGGAGCGGCTCGAACGCTTCAAGCAGCGCCGTCAACGGCAACACCCCGTTCACGATCCGAGGTGGGCTCGACAAGCCGGTGACCGACCTCGTCGGCCAGCCCCTGCCTGACCTTCCCTATACGACCTTCGACGAACAGCCCGCGTCTCTCAGCAAGTACCGCGGCAGGCCGCTCGTCATCAACTTCTGGTCGTCGACCTGCACGCCATGCATCACCGAGATGCCCGACTTCCAGAAGGTGTTCGAAGAGGTCGGCGACAAGGTTTCGTTCCTGGGGCTCGATGTGCAAGACAGCGTCGAGAGCGGCCGGTTCCTGCTCGAGAAGACCGGGGTGAACTATGACGTCGGCAGCGACCCCAGCGGCGACACGCTGGTGAAGCTGGGCGGCATCGTGCTCCCGACCACCATCTTGGTGGCGGCCGACGGGACGGTGAAGCAACTGCACAGCGGTCAGCTCTCGAAGGAGCAACTCACCGAAGCGATCAACCAGTACCTCCTCGCGTGAGCTCCCGGCCCCTGCCCAGACCGCCGAGTCTGCGCCCCCCGGCATCTCGGTTCGGAGGTTCCGCAAACCGCGACGGGTAACGTTCGGGCTGATGGAGCTTCGGATAATGGTCGAGCCGCAGCAGGGCGCCAGCTACGAGCAGCAGCTCCTGATGGCGCAGACCGCCGAAGCGCAAGGGTTCGGCGGCTTCTTTCGGTCGGACCACTACCTCAAGATCGCCGCGGGCGACGGTGTGCCCGGCCCTACCGACACCTGGGTGACCCTCGGCGCGATCGCCCGCGAGACCGAGACGATCCGCCTCGGCACCTTGGTGTGTGCAGTCACGTTTCGGTACCCGGGGCCGCTCGCGGTCGCGGCAGCCCAAGTCGACAACATGAGCGGGGGCCGGGTCGATCTCGGTCTCGGTGCGGCGTGGTACCCCGAAGAGCACGCCGCCTACGGCATCCCCTTCCCCACCACCCGCCAACGCTTCAACATGCTCGAAGAGACGCTCGAGATCGTCACGGGCCTGTGGCGCACCCCGCTTGGAAGCGACTTCACGTTCATCGGTGAGCACTACAGCGTGGTCGCGTCACCTGGCCTGCCGAAGCCGACCCAACCCGGCGGCCCGCCTGTCATCCTCGGCGGTTTCGGCACCAAGCGCACGCCGCTGCTGGCGGCAAAGTACGCGTCGGAGTTCAACGTTCCCTTCGCGCCGATCGAGGACTTCCGCAAGCAGCGACAGCATGTACGCGAAGCCTGCGAGGAGATCGCCCGCTCGCCGGACGACATGATCTACTCCGCCGCGCTGGTCCTGTGTTGCGGCGAGAACGACGAAGAAGTCGAGCGCCGAGCCGGCGCGATCGGCGAACCCGTCGAGAGCCTGCGCAGCAAGGGCGCGATCGGCACGCCCGCCGAGGTGCTCGACACGATCGCCGCCTATGCGGAATGCGGAGCCGACCGCATCTACCTCCAAGTGCTCGACTTCGCGATCTCGACCACGTCCGGCTGGTGGGCGAGCGCGTGCTGAAGCTCATACCCTGACGACCACCAGGCGCTTCACGGCGCGAGCCGCTCGATGATCCAGCCCTGCTCGGGATGGCGGCGATAGCGCACGCGGTCGTGGAGCCGGTTTGACCGTCCCTGCCAGAACTCGATCTCATACGGGATGGCCAGGTAGCCGCCCCAGAAGGGCGGTCGTCCCACTTCGGCGCCGGCGAACCGTTCTTCGAGTGCGCGCAGCCGATCCTCCAGAACCCAACGGCCGGAGATCACGCTGCTCTGTTCCGAGGCCCAGGCGCTCAGCTGGCTCCCTCGCGGGCGCGTCGCGAAGTAGGCGTCGCTCTCGTCGGCGCTGACCTTCTCTACGATCCCGGACGCGCGCACTTGACGGGAGAGCTGGTGCCAAGGGAAGACCAGCGACGCATGCGGATTGCGCGCGAGGTGGCGGGCCTTCGCGCTGTCGTAGTTCGTGAAGAACGCGAACCCGCGAGAGTCGATTCGTTTCAGGAGGACATGGCGGACCGACGGCCGGCTGTTGGCGTCGACCGTCGCGAGCGACATCGCTTCGGGCTGGTGCAACCCGCTCGCCCGTGCTTGCTCGTACCACCGGGAGAACTCGGTGAGCGGGTCGCGAGCAACGTCTGCGACATCGAGGCCCTTGCGTTCGTTCTCGAGCCGAAGCTCGGTCAGGTCCATCGGATGCTCCAAAGGCTAAGCCGCGAAGCGATAGGTGAACGCGACGAACGTGACCAGCGAGAGCAGCACGCCGACCAACACGTACAGCGCGCCGAGCACAACGCCACGCACCTGCGGACTTCGGATGCCGGAAGCGACAACCGGGCGAAGACCGATCGTCCCATGTACGAGCGACAGGACGACGAGCCCCCAGTCAACCGCGCGCCAGAGCGGGTTCGACCAGCGCTCCGCGAAGGCTGCCGCCGTCTCCTTCTGGATGTCGTTCAGGACGAACAACCAGACGACGTGGGCCGCGAACAAGACGAGAAGGACGAGGCCCGACGTGCGGACGAAGTGGTGACCCCAGCCGATGTCCGTGGCGCGACGACCCGGTGCCTCCGGTGCCGATGTGGCGGTCACGCGAACAGCTCCCAGACCGATGGCCACAGGATCACGAAAGCACTCGGTACGCCCACGGCGAACGTGAGGAACTGCACCGCGGTCTGCAATCCCGCTGCATGGCGGGCCAGCCGGGCGGACATCTCGACCAAGGTGATGCGAAGTCCGTTGAGGCCATGGAACAGACCGGCGAGAACGACGACCGCGAGCACTGCCCGTGATACGGCGTTGCCCTGGATCTGATGGATCCTCGTGTACAAGCGTGGATCGAAGCCGATCGTCGCCACCTCGATGGCGAAGAACACCGCGTACGCGAATGCAAGCGTGCCGGTGATGGGACCCCAGCGGAGGTGGCGCCGGACCCTCCCTGGATGGCTGCGTGCCGTCGAGCTCGAGCGCACGATCAGTTGAGTTGGAGCGAGTTGACGAAGCGATCGAACTGGACCTCGCCGGTCCCGAAGGTGCCACCCATGAGGATCACCACTCTCGTGCCCGAGCCGATGACGATCGCATCGAAGTCGATCGCGTTCTGCGTCGTCTTGAATCGTGCGGCTGGGCGGCCGTCGACGGTCGTCGACTGCACGTCGGAGGCGGACATGCTTCGAGCGATCGCTGCGAGCTGTGACGAACTGAGCTCGCTGGAAACCGTGGCCAGGACAGCGATGTACGCCTCGAGGCCGATCGATGCCTGCGCGTCGGTCACGACGAAGTCCGGGTTGCCGGCCAGCGCGCTCTGCATCGACGACTTCATCGAAGTCGGTTTCGTCGGGAACTCGATGGTGAGCTCGCCACCGGGCGACGTGTAGCTGACCCAGCCCCCGATCGGGCCACCTCCCGATCGTGTCGTCGTCGTGGACGGTCGTCGAGTGGTGCTCGTGCTCGTCGAGGTGGCTTCGGTCGTCGTCGTCGAACGCGGCCGGCTCGTGCTGGGCGACGATCGTTCCGTGCTGGTTGCGCTACCAACCGGGCTCGTCGTGGTCGCCGTGGAGGCAGAGGAGATGAGCCCGTCACCGTTCGGTCTGGTCACGTAGAAGAGCAAGCTGATGCCGACGATCGCGAACGCCACGACGACAGCGAAGACCAGGATCGCAAACCGCGCGTCGCTTCCTCGGGGCGGCTTGGCGTCAGAGCGGGGGGATGGCACGCTCGGCCCCCACGTCGGACCACCGCCGCCGGGGGGCAGCCCACCTCCGACGGGAGGGCCGCTGGGCGGACCGGAGCCACCCGCTGGAGCCGCAGGAGCCAACGGCGCGGGGAAACCCGACGGAACGCCGTAGGGCGGCGGGGGAGGCGGCGACCCGAACGCCGCACCGGGCGGCGGGACGGGTGCGGCCGGGTAGGCATCGGTCGGTGCGACATCGGCCCCCGGAGCAGGCCAACCCTCTCGAACCGTCGGTACCTCGGCAGCCGAAGGCGAACCCAACCCGAACCCGCAGTTCGGGCACTCGCGGTCGGTCGCCACGATCGCTGTCGAGCAGCGGGGACAGTTCATCTGCACAGTCTGTCAACTTGGCGATGCACCGGGGTACCGGGGCGCCACCGAGCCGATCGCGGCATCGTCGAGACCACGACGCCCGCCCGCGCCGCCGGACGCGCAGCACGTCTCCCAGCTCCGCCACGCGGGGTGCGCGGGTGCCGGCCTGGCCGGTTTCACCGGGAAGGCTCGCGTCGGTAGCGTCGCGCCCGTGTCGCCCGCCCCAGACCCCCGCGAGCCCGAAGAGACGCCCGCGATCGAAGTCGCCCACCTCACCATTCGCTATGCCGAAGTGATCGCGGTCGACTCGCTGTCGTTCCACGTGCGCGCCGGTGAGATCGTGGCGCTCCTCGGACCCAACGGCGCGGGCAAAACCTCGACCGTCGAGACCCTGGAGGGTTACCGGCCACCGACTGCCGGACGAGTGCGGGTGCTCGGGCTCGACCCGAGGCGAGACCACGCTCGGCTCACCCCCCGGATCGGCGTGATGCTGCAATCGGGCGGCGTCTACACCGCGATGCGACCGCCCGAGGTGCTCCGGCTCTTCGCGTCCTACTACGACCACCCGCGCGATCCGGACGAGCTCCTCGAGCGGGTTGGTCTGACCGAACAGCGCTCGACCTCGTGGCGCCATCTCTCCGGTGGTGAGCAACAGCGCCTCTCGCTCGCGCTCGCGCTGATCGGTCGGCCGGCCGTCGCGTTTCTCGACGAGCCCACCGCAGGCATCGACCCCGCCGGCCGGCAGACCATCCGATCCATCGTGGCCAGCTTGCGGGACGACGGTGTGTGCACCTTGCTCACCACCCACGACCTCGAAGAGGCCGAGCGGCTCGCTGACCGAGTGCTGATCATCGATCAGGGCCGTCTCGTCGCCGCAGGTGCGCCGGCCGAGCTGAGGAAGGCTGGGCCGGCGGGCGAGATCCGGTTCGGCGGGCCGCCCGGCATCGACGTCGGCTCGTTGGGTCACGCGGTCGGGAGCACGACCGAAGAGGTGGAGCCCGGGGAGTATGTCGTGAAGGTCGCGCCGACGCCCGCGGCGGTCGCGGCGGTGACCGGCTGGCTGGCCGAGCACGACCTGCCGCTGTCTGACCTGCGCGCCGGGCGCCAGTCGTTGGAGGACGTCTTCTTGCGAATGACCGGACCCGAACACGATCCGCCACCCAAGCCCGAGCGGTCGCGCCGATGACCACGACGCTTGCGACTCGAACCCGGCCGTATGCCGCACAGGTGCGGGCAGAGCTCACCTTGAGCCTGCGCCAGGGCGAGCAACTCCTGGTGAGCGTGGGCATCCCGCTGCTGTTGCTCACGTTCTTCTCGCTCGTCGACGTGTTGCCGAAACCAGCAGGTGTGGAGCAGCCGGTCGACTTCCTGGCGCCTGGCATCCTGGCACTCGCGATCATGTCGACCGCGATGGTCAGCCTGGGCATCGGGACGGGCTTCGAGCGCCAGTACAAGGTGTTGAAGCGGCTCGGTTCGACACCATTGGGCCGTCCCCGACTGATCGCCGCCAAGATCACGATGGTGCTCGCCATCGAGGCGGCGCAGGTCGTCGTGATCAGCGCGGTCGCCGTCGCGTTGGGATGGCGACCCGGCGGACCGATCCTGCTCGTCGCACCGGCCGTCGTCTTCGGCACCGCCGCGTTCGCCGGCATCGGGCTGCTGCTCGCCGGCACACTCAAGGGGACGGTCAACCTCGCCCTGTGCAACGGCCTCTACCTCGTGCTGCTGCTGCTCGGGGGGATGATCATCCCGCTGGAGCAGCTGCCGACCGGCATCGAGGCACTCGCCAAGCTCCTGCCCGCGGCCGCGCTCGCGCAGGTGATGGACGCATCGGTCACGGGCGGGTCGGCGTTCCCCGCGTTCGCGTGGGCGGTCCTGGTCGTGTGGGCGATCTCCGCCCCGATCGCGGCAGCAGCGTCGTTCCGCTGGGAGTAGTCACCGTTCAGGGGTGGAAGGGCTCGGATCGGGGAAGCCCGGGTCAGGGAAGCCCGGGTCAGGGAAACCCATGCCGACAGGTTGCATGGAGACGGGATCGACGACCAACCGGTTCCTCTTGTTCTCCCGTTCATGCTCGGCGGCCCACTTGAAGAACTTCACGATGATCACCGCCCACAGGAACGAACCGCCGCCGAGGGTCACGAAGACGCCGGCGGTGGCCTGGTCCTCCACGGCGCTCATGCCGAAGAGATGGGGACCGTGGTCGTAGACCTCATAGATCGGCGTGTTGGCCATGCCGAGCCATGCCGTCGGCACTGACAGGATGAGCGAGATGAGGAACAGGTAGACCATCTGGCCGGGCACCGACAGCCGCAGCTCGCGCCAGGGGCCACACACCGGAATCCACAACAGCAACGCGGTCAGCACCGCGACCAGGTGCATGCCGTCATGCAGCGGCGCCGTACGCACGGCGGCGTTCATGGCGATCGGCCAACTCGAGAGCACGGTGACGGTGCTGAACGCGACGCCGGCGACGACCGGGCTCGCCAGCCGTTTCAGGACCTCGTAGGCGCGGCTGCCGTCGCGGATGACGAAGCGGGCGAGCCACTCTGGCGTCGCAAGCCAGAAGCAGGGCGGGACCAGGAAGCTGAGCACGAGGTGCTGCACCATGTGGAGCGAGACCAGGTTGTTCTCGGCCAGGTCGTGCAGGGGCCAGTCGAGTGCGAACCAGAGGAGAACGGCGCCGGCGAGGAACCAGCACACCTGGCGACCATTGACCGGCTTCACGCCCGGCGGCACGACCTTCGGGCCGAGGACCATGGCCGCGTAGGCGCCGAGCGCAAGCACCGCGAGGACGACGAGCCACACCTCGGGGTGCGCCGAGAACTGGAAGGGGTAGGCGTCAGTGGCGTGCTGGGCCAACGGAGGCATTCCGCCAGGATCGCGCCGGCGAGCCCATCGGGTTCAATCTCAGCCCGCTTTCTCCGGTGCGAGCTGCGAGACCGGGCATACCGTCTGGGTCTTCACCATCGACTCGGACCGCGAGAGCTGCGGGCTGCTGTCGCAGACCATGTGGTTGCCGGGCCACCACAGGCGGAACATCGTCATGACCGCCACGTAGATGAGAACGGCAAGGACCAAACCCGAGTAGAAGACCACGCTGAGGAGCTTCTTGTCGAACTTCAGATGCATGAAGATGTAGGCGACGAGGAAGAACTTGACGGCGGCGAGAAGCAGCAGCGTCGGCACCAGCGCGCCGCCCCGGAAGAGCGGGAAGTCGGTGAGGAAGTAGGTCAACACCTCCACCACCGTGATGGCGAACAGGACTGCGAAGTTGAGGAGGTAGAGCTTGTCCTTCGGGTACTCGCGGATCGCGCCATCGAGCGCCGCGGCCGGCACCGGCCCTTCCCAATGCGTTTGCTCGGTCGTGCTCATGTCGCGGCCTCAGGGGATCAGGTAGACGACGGCAAAGATGACGATCCAGACGACATCGACGAAGTGCCAGTACAGGCCGGCGATCTCGACCGTCTCGGACTTGTGCTCGGGAAGCTTCCCGCGGAACGACCACATGAGCATCGACAGCAACATGATGATGCCGACAGTGACGTGGATGCCGTGGAAGCCGGTCAGCGTGTAGAAGGCCGAGCTGAAGCGGCTTGTAGTGAAGCCCAGGCCCTCGCGGTAGAAGGCGGTGAACTCATAGACCTGGCCGGAGATGAACACCGCGCCGAGCGCGGCGGTCGCCCCGAGCCAGATGCGGAGGCGGTGGTGATCGCCACGCTCGATGGCGGACACCGCGAGCACCATGGTGAGCGAGCTGGCGAGCAGGCAGAACGACGTGACGGAGGTGAAGGGGATGTCGAAGACGCCCTTCACCAGCTCACCGTTGCAGATCATGTCGCGAGGGCCTGGGCCCTGGCCGCACAACGGGTACTTGTAGAGCAAGAAGGTGGTGATGAGGCCGCCGAACAGCAGGCAGTCCGAGGCAAGGAACAGCCACATGGCGACCTTGGTGTTGGAGATGCCGGTGTTGGTGTCGTGCTCGATGTGCGCGACCGGTGCGGCTGCGTCCACCTCCGTCTCGTGCAGTGTGGTGCTAGCCAACGGTCTCGACCTCCGGTTGCCCGCCTCCGCCCGCGGACACCAGCTCTCCGTCGCCCGCCGGCGCCGCCTCGAGTTCGGCGTGCTCGCCGGCTCCGGTCTCGGAGTCGGGGCCGTGATCGTCGCCATGGGGCGCCTCGTCGTCGTCTGGCGGCTCGAAGGCCCAGCCGTAGAGCCCGGTCACGACGATGATGCCGCCGACGAGCGCGAGCCAGAGCGTGAAGATCATGCCGTAGGCGATGATCGGCAGGCCGAAGGCCGTGATGATCGGCCAGTACGACGGGGACGGCAGGTGCACACCCTTGCCGTCGCTGTGCTGAACGACGTCTTCGGTCTTGGCGATCCGCACGAGACGGTGATCGGGTGTGTCGGCGTACTTGCGGTACCAGAACTCGTCGACCCGGGTGACCGTCGGCGGCGGGTCGAAGTTCCACTCCGGCGCGGGGCTGTCGATCATCCACTCGATGGTGCGGGCGTCCCACGGGTCGGGGCCGGGTGGCGGCATCTCCTTGGCCTTCTTCTTCGAGTAGAAGATGTTGAAGATGAACAGAAGAACGCTGGAGGCCAGCGTGTACGACCCGATGGTGGCGACCTTGTTCCAGAGGTCGAAACCGAAGTTGGGGTCATAGGTGTAGGTGCGGCGGGCCATGCCCTGCAACCCGAGGATGTGCATCGGGCCGAACGTGAGGTTGAACCCGATCAGCATGAGCCAGAAGTTGACCTTGCCCAGCGTCTCGTTGAGCATGTAGCCGAAGGCTTTGGGCCACCAGAAGTAGAAGCCGCCCATGAAGCCGAGGAAGGCGCCACCGAAGAGCACGTAGTGGAAGTGGGCGACGATGTAGTAGGTGTCGGTCTGCTGGGTGTCGGCGGGCGCGATCGAGTGGGTCACGCCTGAGAGCCCACCGATGGTGAACATCGTGATCAAGCCGATCGAGAAGAGCATCGGCGTGTCGAACTTCAACTTGCCCCCGACCATCGTCGCCGTCCAGTTGAGGATCTTCACGCCGGTCGGCACCGCGATGAACATGGTCGTCAGCGAGAAGACGGTGACCGAGATCGGTCCGATGCCGGAAACGAACATGTGGTGGGCCCACACGCCCCAGCCCATGAAGCCGATGGCGATGCCGGAGAACACAATGAACGTGTAGCCGAAGATCGGCTTGCGGCTGTACACCGGCAGCAGTTCGGACACGATGCCGAACGCCGGCAGGATCATCAGGTACACCTCGGGATGGCCGAACACCCAGAAGAGGTTCTCCCAGAGCAACGGGTTGGCGCCGTCCTGCACGTCGAAGAAGTTGGCTCCGAACAACCGGTCGAACATCAACAGGACCTGCGCGACGGTGAGGACCGGGATGGCGAAGAGGAGCAGGAACTGGGTCACCAGCGTCATCCACGTGAAGATCGGCATGCGCATCAGGGTCATGCCAGGCGCCCGCATGTTGATGACGGTCGTGATGAGGTTGATGGCGCCCGTGAGCGAGGCGATGCCCGTGATCATCAGACCGAGGTTCCAGAAGTCGATGCCGCGCGTGGGCGAGAAGATGACCCCGTTGTTCGGGGCGTAGTTGAACCAGCCGCCGTCGGCCCCACCGCCCAGCAACCATGAGGTGTTGAGGAAGATGCCCCCGAAGAGGAAGCTCCAGAAGCTGAACGCGTTGATGCGCGGGAACGCAACGTCGCGCGCACCGATCTGCAGCGGCATGAGGAAGTTGGCGAACGCCGCGCCGATCGGCATGACGACAAGGAAGACCATCGTCGTTCCGTGCATCGTGTACACCTGGTTGTAGGCCTCGGCCGACAGGATCTGTTGCCGCGGGGCCCACAGCTGGGTGCGGATGAGCAGCGCCTCGAAGCCGCCGATCATGAAGAAGAAGAACGCCGCCGCGCCGTACATGATGCCGATCTTCTTGTGGTCGACCGTGCTCACCCACGAGCGCCAGCCCGTCTTGGTGCGAGGCCGGGTGAAGACGCCGAGGGTGGGCGCGGCTCCGGGGCCACTCGGGCCTCCGCCGGAGGGCAGGGCAAGCGGGCGGGATTCAGTTACTGCCATGATGACGCCCCATCAGTTCAGGGTCTCCAGGTAGGCGATGAGCTGGCTTATCTGCTCTTCGGTCAGGCCGAGGTTGGGCATGCCGCGCATCTTGAGGTCGTTCGTCGTGTTCGGGCCGTTGGCGTAGGGGTTCTGTTCTGGCGTGTTCGCCATCGGCTTCTGCTTGCCCGGGTCGCGCAGCCACGCCGCGAGCGCCGGCGTGTAGAAGGGGTTCGCGGGGTTGCCCGGGTTGCTTGCGTCGCGCGGGTCACCGCACTGGCTGAGGCCGTCGGGTGTACACGTCGATTGGTACAGCCGGTAGGGCGGCGAGCCCTCGGGCGCCTGGTCGGGGTTGACCTTGTCGGGATAGCGCGAGTTGAAGATGGAACCCGCGAACATCCCGCGCGTGCTGAACTTGGTCAGGTCGGGCGCCTGCCCCGACACCTCCAGGTCTTTCACCCCCGGCTGCTTCTTGCCGCCAACCTCCTCGAGCCCGGCCACCTTCGCGTCGTTGATGCCCCGGACCGCGTGGCACGACGCGCAGAGCAAGGACTTGAACAGCTTCTGGCCCTCGACGGCCTTGGGATCGGCGGTTGGATCTTTCTCGAGGTCTCTTGCGGGCTTGCGCTGGTTCGCGAGCCAGGTGGCGAACTCGTCGGGCTGCACGACGCGGACGACCATGCGCATGTTGGCGTGGGAGAGGCCGCAGAACTCGGTGCACTGCCCGAGGTAGACGCCCGGCTTGTCACCCTGGATCTTCCAGTACGTGTACATGCCCGGCACGGCGTCTTTCTTCCCGTTGAGGGCGGGGATCCAGTAGGAGTGGATGACATCGTTCGACGTGATCCGCAGGCTGACCTCGCTACCGACGGGAACGACCAGCTCGTTCGCCGTCACCACGTCGTCGACCGAGTCGGCGGGGAACTCGCCGGCCTGGCCGCCCCGGATGGGCTGGCCGTCGGCGCCGACGTGGTAGCGGAAGCCCCACCACCACTGCTGGCCGAACACGTCGACCTTCATGGCATCGGGGGCGGGCTTTTCGAGCTGCTGGATGGTGACGACGGTGAAGAACCCGATGACGGCCAAGAGGATGGCCGGCGCGAGCGTCCATGCGATCTCGAAGGTGGTGTTGCCTTCGGTCTGCTTCACGAACTCTTCGTCGTCATCGCCCGGCCGCTCGCGGTACGTGATGGCGATGACCACGACAGCGCCGATGACCACGACGCCGACGACCGCCGCGATGGCGAAGACCGGGTTCACCAGGTTCTGGATGGTGATGGCGTTGGGACCCTGCGGGTTGAGGGTGTCGAGGGGCTTTCCTTGTGTCTGGAACCAGTCGTAGGCCTGCTGCACGAAGACCCACGTCACGATCAAGCATGCGACGAACCCGAAGATGCGCACGCCCCACGGCATGGGTTTGCGGATGAGCTCGGCCGCGGTCTTCGGCTCGCCGGGCACGCCGTCAGCCTGCTCGGGCGCATCGGCGTTGGGCGTGGCGTCACTCATCGGGTCACCTGTACGACGATCGAGGGAGTGGGTGGCTGCACCGGAGCCAGCCCGCCTTCTCCGGTTCCGGAGCCTCCGCCGCCGCTGCCGGTGCCTTCACCGGCGGGAGCCTGTTCCTCACCGAAGGGGCGCTCGCCTTTCACGGCGGCGACGACACCACCGATCAAGAACGCGGCGGCGAGGACGAGGAACACGGCCGTGAGCACACCCTTGCTGGCCTTCGGGACGAACGCGATGAGCGTGAAGAGGAGGCCGAAGAAGACGAACGTGCCGAGGAAGACCACGATGGCTGCCTCGCGACTGACGGCGAGGAGCACACGGGACAGGCCGAACACGACGACGGCGATCGCGCCGATGGACAGCACCGGGATGCGCACCGGGTCGATGAACCGGTTGTAGATCTCGCGGTTGACCTCGTCGTCACCCGTCGCCCGATCGGCCCAGGCCCGGAAGGTCCAGACCACGGCGGTGACCGCCAGCAAGCCGATGCCAGCGACGAACACCGCGCCGTTCGACACCCAGCCGATGCCGATCATTCCCACACCGAAGGCACCGATGATGGGCCAGTAGCTGGCACCTGACGGCGCCCGGGTCAACGGAACCGTCTCGGTGTGCACGGCCTCCGCCTCCGCGTCGGGGTCGGCGTCGCGAAACGCGATCAGCAGACCAGCCAGGAACGCGGCGGCGAGAGCGAGCGAGAGCCACACGATGTAGCCGAGGTGGCTGCCGACAGGCCCTTTCCAGCCCAGTGTGATCGGACCGGTGAGGGTGTTGATCAGATCGTTGTTGTGGATCCACGGGAAGTCGCCGCCGAAGGTCAGCGGGTTGTCAGGGTTGCTGGCGATGCCGAAGATCGCGGCGAGCACGGTCGCGGCGATGGCCCAGCCGGCGAACAGCCGGAACAGCGGGGTGAACATCCGGGAGCGAAGCATCGTGGGTTATGTGGGTTATTTGGTGATGTAGACGATGAGGTAGATCAAGAAGAACACGAACACGTTGGTGTGCCAGAAGAGCGCGGCGGCCGAGATGCCGTCGTGCTGCCGGCTGGTGTACTGCCCGCCGAGAGCACGGACGGCCATGAGCGCCACGAACACCATCGCGGCGATGACCGCGACCACATGGCTGCCGGTGATGGCGTAGACCAGCACGGCGAAGGGCTGGGCGGCCACCTGGGAGATGTCGATGCCGAGCACCGTGTAGAGGTAGGCGGCCATGTTGATGTACGCGAACCCGAGGAAGAGCGTTGCGCCCAGGGCGAAGTAGGCGTTGGTGCGGTCGTCGTTGTTGATGGCCCACACAGCCCACTGCATGGTCACCACCGACATGAGGAGCGTGACCATCAGCATGTTGGGTTGGGTCAGCGGGACCTGCACGCCCTGGGGGATCCAGAGGTTCCCGCCGCGCAGGGTTTGCGACCGCAACGTGAGGTAGACACCGAGCAGCGAGAGGAAGTACATGGCGGTGCCCACCGAGACGAAGGCAGACGCCACGACGAGGACCCGGGGCCGGGCCACTGGCGCCGGAGGCGCACTGGCAAGGGACAACGCCATCAGGAGGCCTCCTCATCGGTCTCGGTCGAGGGATCGCCCCGAAGGTCGTACACCGGTTCCGCGGATGACACCTCGTCAAGGTGCGCGAAGTTGCCCTGGCGCGGAGGCGACGCCGTGAGCCATTCGAGCGTCTGGCCCGAACCCCACGGATCGTCCGCTGCGCGCTTCCTCGAAAGCGCACCGTTCAACAGGGCCAGCACGACGATGACCACGGCGACGGCGGCAAGGCCAGCACCGATCGTGCTGATCGTGCTGATGGTGTCGATCGACCCGTCGATGTCCGGCGACTTGTTGCCGAAACCGAACGCGATGAACGGCGGGCCGTACATCACCGTGGCGAGCAACATGACCAGCGTGACGAGCAGGGCCCAACCCTGACTGGCTGACCGACCGGTGATCTTGGCGCTCCAGTAGAACAGCGCGGCGAACGCCGCTGCGGTCGCCGCGAGCACGACGATGCCGGTGAGGCCGACCTGGGCCGCCGGGTAGGTGGGAGTCCACAGCGTCTTGGTGAACGAGGCCAGGTTGCGGGGCGTGTCTGCCGAGAGCCCGTGGAGCTGGAACGGCTTGATCACGAAGGCGATGGCGCCGACCCATCCGAGCAGCAGCATCAGGATCGAGACGACGCCCAAGAGGAAGGGCCCGCCTGGCCGGAGCGCGCCCTGGCGCACCGCGGTGACCCAGCCGCCCGCCAACACCAGGATCGGCAAGCCCAGCACGATGCTGAGGGCGATGAACACGATCTGGTTGTAGAGATCGTTGTAGAAGAAGGCCTGGGCCCAGGCTCCGAGGCTGAACAGGCCGAAGGCACCGATCGCGCCCATCAGCGCACCTCGCTGGGGCTGGCGAGCCTTGGAGAACGTGGCGACCAGCTCGCACATGATGCCGAGCGCCGGTATGGCGAACGCGAAGATCTGCGGTTGGCCGAACACCCACGCGATCTGCTGCCACTGAACGAGCTGTTGCCCGAGCGTCGCACCCGCGGCACTGCGGTAGTCGAGGTCGGCCAGGACGAGGTTGCCCAACACGACGGGAAGGGTGAGGACCCAGGCGCTGGTCGCGATCACCATCGACCACGAGAAGAGCGGTACGCGGAAGAAGTCCATCCCCGGTGGCCGGAGCGTGATGATCGTGGTGGCGATGCAGACCGAGGCCAGCAAGACGGCGAGGATCACCATGCCGAAGCCGACGAATGCCAGATCGATTGCTTTGTTGACCGAGCCGTCGGGGTTGAGCTTGCCACCGATGCCGCCGTCGGACGCGTACGCGGTGATGAGGACCACGGCGCCGACCAGCCAGGCCCAGAAGGCGGCCGCGGCGGCTCGGGGGAACGCGACGGTGCGCGCCCCGACTTGCAGCGGGCACACGACGGTGGCGATGCCGATGAACAGCGGCACGAGGAACAAGAAGACCATGCCGATGCGGGCAATCGTGAACACCTGGAACTCGTTCTGCGCACCGGGGAAGGTCGCCCCGCTGAGCTGGCCCGCCGCGGAGATCGTCGCGGCGACGAAGGTCGCGAGGCCGAAGATCAAGGAGAAGGCGATCCACATACGGCCGATCACCTTGTGGTCGGCCGTGCCGACCACGCCCGCCAAACCAGTCGGCTCGGCCTGTGTCGGCAGCTCTCGCGGCACCGATTCGCTCTCGGCGGGAAGCGCGTCAACAACGCTGTTGTCAGTTAGGGCCATCTTCGTCGCAGTGCTCGTGAACGAAAGAACAAAGTGCTGCCGGGACTCTAGTCACGCGATTTGGCCCGGCGATAATCCGGTGCCCGTGCACGGGACACCCCTGGCTCGCGCATCTGAACACCGCGCCCTGGCGCGGCCAGATCAGCATCCGTCGTGGCGTACTCGGATCTGAGCAAGCGGCGCGGGTTCGAGCGACGGGCGATCAGAGACCGAATCGGACCAGGACGTCCACCGCCATCGCGGCGAACAGGACCGTGACGTAGGTGATCGAGAACCCGAAGAGCTTCATCGCCGACTTCGGGGTCTGCTGGCGGAGGACGGCGACGGCTCGGTACAGGAACATCGCGCCCGCCAGAACCGCTGCGCCGAGGTAGATCGGTCCCATTCCGGCGACCGGAGCGAACACGAGGGTGAAGGCCCAGACGACGACCGTGTAGATCACGATCTGCCGGCTCGTCTCCCGCATGGTCGCCACCGACGGCAGCATAGGTACGTGGGCCGCGGTGTATTCGTCCTTGTACTTCACGGCCAGCGCCCAAAAGTGCGGCGGCGTCCAGAAGAAGATGACGGCGAAGAGCACCACGGGAGCCCACGCCACCGAGTTGGTCACCGACGACCAGCCAACGAGCACCGGCACCGCGCCCGCGGCTCCGCCGATGACGATGTTCTGCTTCGACGTGCGCTTGAGCCACAGCGTGTAGACGAACACATAGAAGAGGCAGGCGGAGACCGCCAGCACCGCCGACAACATGTTCACGAACACCCACAGCCAGATGAACGCGATCGCTTCGAGGTTCACCGCGAACGCCAGCGCGTCGCGCGGAGAGATCACGCCGGTGACGAGAGGCCGGTTCTGCGTTCGATGCATGACCGCATCGATGTCGCGGTCGACGTACATGTTGATGGCGTTGGCACCGCCCGCCGCGAGCGAGCCGCCCACGACCGTGGCGACCATCAGCCAGATGGACGGAAGGCCCTTCTCGGCGACGACCATCACCGGCACCGTGGTGACGAGCAGCAGCTCGATGATGCGCGGCTTGGTCAGCGCCACGTAGGCGGCCATTCGAGCCCGGAGGTCGATCGGAACGGTCGCGGTCGGCGCAACGGCCGTCGTCTGCATCGACGAAGAGGTTAGGCGGTCTCGGCTTCCGATCGACAACTGTCGTCGACGCGCAAGCGGCGTGGGCGAGAGCGGCGGCGACTCCGGGTGAGGGGAAGATCGCCCCTACGATCGCCACCGTGCCCGCAACGCTCGATTCGGTACCGCGTCTCTCCCCCCGGACCTACCACCGCGTGTGCCAGCTCGCGCTGTTCGCGCTCGCGTTCATCGTGGTGACGGGAGCCGGAGTCCGGCTCACCGGCTCGGGACTGGGATGCTCGGACTGGCCGACGTGCGAGCAGAACGAACTCGTCGCGCCGCTCGACAACTTCAACGCCATGGTCGAGTTCGTGAACCGGGCGATCACCGGCCTGGTCTCGATCGTGATCATCCTCGCGGTGCTCGGTTCGCTGCTTCGCCGACCGCTCCGGCACGATCTGGTGTGGTGGTCGCTCGGCCTGGTGGGAGGCCTGATCGCCCAGATCGTCCTTGGGGGGCTCACGGTGAAGTTCGAGCTGAGCCCGCCGTTCGTGATGGCGCACTTCGCCCTCTCGATGGTCCTGCTGTGGAATGCCGTCGTCCTCGAGCACCGCGCTGGGGAAGCCGACGGGCCGGCGGTCGCCATCGTTGCGGCCATGGTCCGGCGTCTGGGACGGGCGCTGTTCGTCCTCGCTGCCATCGTCCTGTTCACCGGCACCGTCGTCACCGGATCGGGCCCCCATGGCGGTGACGAGCGCGTGCGACGGCTCCCGTTCTACATCCCCGAAGTCGCGCGCATCCACGGCCTGTTCGTCATTGCGCTTCTGGCCACGACCGTCGTGACACTGTGGCTGTTGCAGCGCAACGGCGCGCCGCGATCCGTGAACCGGCGCGGACAGGTGCTGGTCGGCGCGATCGTGATCCAGGCGCTGATCGGCTACACGCAGTACTTCACGGGCGTACCCCCGGGCCTCGCCCTCCTGCACGTCGTCGGCGCCACCGTCGTGTGGATCGCGGTGTTGCGCTTCCACCTCGGGCTTTGGACTCGAGCCGAAGTCGTCGATGGAGGCGGGTAGCGCGGCGAAACGGTCGTGGCGGGCAGCGCGCAGGTTTCCGAAGCCGGCTCGATCGGCGACAATGGCGACGATGCAAGCCGCCGCGCCGATCACCGCACCGGTCGAGGTGGACGAGCCCACCTCCGACAAACGGGTCGAGCCTGAGCGTCCCTGGGTCGTGTTGGTGTGGAACGATCCGATCAACACGATGGACTACGTCACCTTCGTGTTCCAGAAGCTCTTCGGCTACTCCTACGAGAAGGCGGAGTCGCTGATGCTCGACGTGCATCACAAGGGCAGAGCGGCGGTCTCGACCGGTGCCCGCGAGAAGGCGGAGCTCGATGTGTTCCGGCTGCACGAGCACGGCCTCTGGGCGACCATGCAGCAGGACTGAGGCACGGGTGCCCGACGACGGCCGCGAAGCCGACCACCAGGAGAGCGGGGATGAAGACATGCGATTCGTTGCTCTGCGGTTCGTCTACGCGCTGGACGACGGTCGCTACCTGCTCGCGCTGCCGAGATCGGTGCGCGCCGAGATCACCCGCCACCTCGAAGACCTGCGCCAGATGCTCCTGTCTGACACCGACGACCCGAGGCTGGTTCGCCTGTTCCCTGGGGCCTACACCGATGACCCCGAGAGCGAAGCCGAGTACCAGCGGCTGATGCGCGGCGACCTGATCGAATCGCGGCTCGCCGCCTTCGACACTGTCGAGCGGACGATGGCGGAGGACGTCGTCACCGAAGCGGACCTGCACCAATGGCTGCAGGCGTTGAACGCCATCCGCCTCATGCTCGCCATGATCATCGGCATCGACGACGACGAATACCGCGTCTCCCGTCTCGACCCTCGGTATGCGACATACCGCGTCTACGTGCTGCTGACCGAGCTGCTGCACGACGTCTCGTCGGCGCTCCGCGCCGGCGGCGCTCTCGATCAAAGGTGATCTGCGGCCGTTCGGGCGGTGCTGATTCGATGGTCGGCAGCGTCGGCGCGCGTCTTCTGCGGACGCCCGGCGCAGCTCAGCCGCAAGCAGCTCTCGCGTCGAGAATCCGCTTGGTGATGTCGGACTCGTCCGGGTTCGGATTCACCGCCACCTCCATCGGGAGGTTGTCGGTGAAGCTCTTCGCGATGCACGACGCCTTGTCCGGCGGCACGCGGCCTTCAAGCGCGCTCGCGTAGATGTACAGCCTCGTCGAGGGCAGAGCGAACGCCTTGCTCGGTGTTCCATCGATGGCCGCGTCGGCTTGGGCGCCTGGGTCGCAGGTCGTCAGCTCGAATCGATCGTCCTGGCGGTCGACGGAGGCGTCGGTGCCCGTCGGCATCTTCTGATTCCACTGATCGATGATCGGCGCGACGGCGTCCGCCGCCTCGGCGCTATCGACCGCCACGACCACCTTCGCGCACACCCTGCCCCCGTCGCGGTAGGCGACCATGGCGTCGCCGTTCCACACGTCGATCACCTTGAGGGCGTCGTGAGGGTCGACTCGGGCGGCAAGCATCAAGTAGAAGTCGAGGACCCCGAGTTGCTCGTAGTCGTTCGGCTCTCCCTCTCGTTGGCCGAGGATCTGGGCGCTGGCGGGAACTTTCGGCGTGGACACCGTGGCCAGCTTTCGACGCCCGAAATAGTCTTCGGGGTCGATGATCTGAGCCTCGCCGGCTGGCGGCTTGCGCAGCGCGTTGTTCACCTCCGCGGTACCACCCTTGGCTTCCAGCAGGCGCAGAAAGGGCGTACCGAACTCATACGGCGCGCCGAAGGACGCCACAAGAACGTCGGGCACAGACCCAACGCCTTGACGGGCCGCGTCGGCGTCCTTCTTCTCCTGCGACTTGAACGCATCCTGATCGGCCTGCGGCAAGCCGTCGACGTACTTGCGCTCGATGCGCGCCGCGTCGCCCTCGACGACCGTGCGGAACGCCGTGCGTTCGTCGTCGGTCTTCAACGAGCTGAGCTGCTGCAGATCGAAGTTCTGGTCCTGCAGCGCATGGGTGAGCTCGTGGACGAGAGTCACCTTTCGCGAGAGATCGAGGTCGGTGCCTCGCACGTACACCTGCTTCGCCTTCGAGTCGTAGTACGCCAACGTCCCGCCCTGCCGGAGCTGGTTGGACTGCTCGAGAAGGTTCACGTCTCCTTGCAACAAGCCGAGCGCTCGGAACAGCTCGACCGCTTCTTGCATCTGCTGCTTGTCGTCGTCGCTCTGACCGGTCGTCGGCGTCGCGACCTTGGCCGTGAACTCGTCTTCGGTCAGGAAGTTCACATAGACGGGGTTCGCGAACTGCAGCTTCCGTTCGCGCTCCACGAAGCTGACGATGCTGGTCACCCGAGGATCCCACTGTGCCGGGTACTTCTTGCTCCGCCCGATGAGGACGGCACCGCCAAGGCCCAGCGCGCCCACGAGCAGCAGCGCCATGATGAGGATGCCCGCCACCGTTCCCTTCGACATCGTCCGCTTGCGGGCCGGCGGCGGCGCGCCCCATGGCTGCGCGTAGCCGTAGCCCGGCGGAGCGCCGTAGCCCGGCGGAGCGCCGTAGCCCGGCGGAGCGCCGTAGCCCGGCGGAGCGCCGTAGCCCGGCGGAGCGCCGTAGCCCGGCGGCGCGTAACCCTGGGGAGGCGCAATGCCGGGGGGAGACGGCGCGGCCGGGCCGTGTCCCGGGGGGGCGAACGGCAGCGCCGGGTCGGGCGGTGGGCCCGAGGGCGGGGCCCAGCTCGGCGGCGGTGGTGGTCCTCCCGGCGCTGCGTGCGCGGCGGGCTGGGCAGGAGGAGCGGCAGCGGTGGGCAGGCCCGCCGGACCGGTCAGCGACGCGCGACAGATGCGGCATTCGGCGTCGGAAGGGAAGACGATCGCCCTGCACACCGGGCAGTTGGAGAAGCTCACGCGTGGGGTATCCGAGCTGGGTCGGGCGAGGGGTCAGAACATCCAGTGCTCCATGATGGCACCAGCCGTGCTCGGCGAGCGGGCAGCATCGAGCGCTTTCCTATCGTCAACCCGCGGGCGATACCCAAGGCGATTTGCGCATGGCCGCACTGCTATCGTCGCCAGCCTGCCCATTCGGCTCTGCCCCCATCGTCCAGCGGCCTAGGACACCGGCCTTTCACGCCGGCAACACGGGTTCGAATCCCGTTGGGGGTGCACTGCTCTGCTCTGTAGGCCGAAAGCATCAATACCCGCGACTCCCCACCGATAGGTAACCGCTAGAGGACGGGCGGGCGTATGGGCCAGGAGGAAGTGATGACCGTCAGCGAGCTGATCGAGGCGCCGGTCCCCAAGACCTTCGATGAGCTGCGAATACCCCAAGGCCTGGTGCATGACATCGTGCTCAGGCAGGCCTTGAACGATGGCAAGACCTCAACGGTCCAGCTCAGCGAGAAGACCTGCATCAGCCCGGTCCTCATCCAGATCGTCATCGAGGACCTCCGCGACCTCCGATACATGGAGGTGCAGGGCCTTGACGGCCGCGACTACCAGCTCGGCCTGACCGAAGCGGGGCGAGCGCAGGCCCTCGACCGGATGGCGTTGTGCCGCTACACGGGCCCGGCGCCGGTGAGCCTTGCCGACTACACGCGTGTGATCGCCGAGCAGACCGCTGACCCGCGGGTCAACCTCGACCAGCTCCGCGAGGCTTTCAGCGATCTCGTCATCAGCGACCGCCTGCTGTGCGAGGTCGGCCCGGCCGCCATCGCCGGCGGCGCCATGTTCCTGTACGGACCGCCAGGCACGGGCAAGTCGAGCATCGCCGAGCGATTGCTCCGCGTCTATGGCGACTATGTGCTCGTGCCCCACGCGGTCGAGGTGGACAGCCAGATCATCTCCGTCTTCGACCCCGTCGTGCATCGGCCGCACGAGAAGCAGCCCGACGACATCGATCGTCGGTGGCTCGTCTGCAAACGCCCGTTCATCATCGTCGGCGGCGAGCTGCACCGCGAGATGCTCGACCTGGCCTACCAGTCGGGCAGCGGCATCTACCTGGCACCGATCCAGATGCAGGCCAACAACGGCGTGCTCGTCATCGATGACTTCGGCCGCCAGGCCGATCTCTCGCCCCAAGAGCTGCTGAACCGCTGGATCGTCCCACTCGACCGGCACATCGACTACCTGACGCTCGACTACGGCATGAAGTTCGAGGTGCCGTTCGACACCAAGATCGTGTTCTCCACCAACCTCGAGCCGAAGACGCTCGGCGATGAGGCGTTCTTCCGGCGCATCCAGAGCAAGATCCTCATACCCACGATCACCGACGATCAGTTCGAGGAGGTCCTGCAGCGCGTTGCCGCGCAGATGAACGTGACGCTCACACCCGATGCGCCGACCCATCTGCGGTGGATGAGCCGCGAGCTCGGCGACGGCGACCTCCGCCCCTACCTTCCCGGCGCGGTGTGCAAGATCCTCCACGCCATCTGCACCTTCGAGGAGCGCGAGTTGTTGCTCGACCCGCCGATGATCGAGCGCATCGCGAACATGTACTTCACCCACGCGGACGACACGCCAGAAGACCAACTGGCGAGCCTCGCGACCGCGTTCATGCAACCGGGGATGATGATGCAGCCCGGCGTGATGCAGCCGGGCATGATCCCGTTCGATCCTCGGGTCACCGCCGAGATGCAGCAGAGCGCGATCACGGCGGCGATGACTGCTTCCCCGGGAGCACGGACGGCCGCACCAACCTCGTCGAGCATCTTCTCCTCAACGGGCCCGCGTGCCGAAGCTGGCCCGGCAGGTGGCGAGCGCAACTGGACGTCCGCCGCAGCCAAGGCGGTGGCGGCACTGCAAGGCGCCGAGGGTTCCGCAGATGAGGCCGTGGACGAGCCTCTGTCCGAAGCCGACCTCCCGCCCGACGAGTCCGGCTACGCCGAGTAGCCCGACTGAACCGGTTGGCAGGCGCCACGGACCAGCGCGCTAGGATCGCCAAGCCCCGAAAGGGGTTCGGTCCGGTCCCGTGGTGCAGTTTGGAGTGCACGCTGGCCTGTCAAGCCAGAGGTCGCGGGTTCAAATCCCGTCGGGACCGCCCTGCCGCCTGCCCGCTCGCTAGGGTCAGCGGCATGCCCGGCCACCCCGGGCACCCGGTCGGGTAGCTCAGTCGGCAGAGCGTCCGCCTGAAAAGCGGAAGGTCACCGGATCGACGCCGGTCCCGACCACCACACAAACTAGCAGGTCAGACCGGGCTTCAGGTCTGACCTGCAGTCGTTTCGGGCGAAGGATGAGGCCGGCGTGCAACAATCGTGCAACATCGGCGGCCAGACTTCGCGTGCGACGACTTCGGCAGCCGGCGGGCGAGCCTTGGCTGATGAATCGCGCCAGCGTCCCAGGAATCCCCGGTTCTAGTGGGCAGTTGATCTGAGGATCCAGTTGACGCGGACGGGCGCCGGCGGCCCGGCCTCGAACCCGCCAGTTGGCCTACCGGTTCCATGGCCAACCATGCACCCGCTCGGCTGGCGCAACGCCGACTCCCAGTGCTCGGCACCGATCAACAGCTCCGCGGCCGAAGCCGACCACGAGCGAGGTCGAGACAGGCGGGTGCGGCCACGGCGCCCGCGCTCGCCAGCGCCTCGACCTCACCTCGCTTCTCGGACACGGCGAGCACGCGCTCGGCGCGCTCCCGATCCACCGCCGCAACCTGGACACGATCGCGGCGGCGTCCCGACGGTGAGACGCCTCATCGCCGCTGACTAAAAGAGCCCGAGCACGTGCGCCAGATCGGCGTGGTCGTCGATCACGAAGGTCGCATCGGTCCCGTTCGCATCGTCGTCGTCGTACGCGCCGCGATAGCGCACCGCCGTCATGCCGACGGCGAGGGCCCCGGTCACGTCGGTGCGGAGGAGGTCGCCGACGTGAGCGGCTCGGTCGGGCGTCACGTGCAAGCCGCTGAGCGCATGCCGGAAGATCTCCGCCGCCGGTTTGAAGTGGCCGACCTCATCGGAGAACGACCAGTGATCGAACAGGTCCAACAGGCCATGGCCGTCGAGATGGCGGCGCAGCACCGTCGACGGAGTGAGGCCGACGTCGCAGATGATGCCAAGCCTGATGCCGCGCGCTTTCAACTGGCTCAGCGCGCACGCGACGTTCGGCGTGAGCTGGGGACAGAAGTCCACGCGCTCTCCCGTGAAGCGCCCTATGAGCTCTTGCATCGTGGCCTCGTCGAGGGAGACCTCGAGAAGTTGCAGGAGCAGATCGATCGCCTCGACGTGCGTGAATTGCGCGTTCGCGTGCCAGTGGTCGTTGAAGACCCGCCCCACCTCGTCGAGGGCCTCGGCGAGCCGTTCGTCGGTCGAACGCCACCCTGCACCCGCCAGCAGCTCGCGCAGCCCGCCGACTCGGCGGTCGCGAGCCTCTTGCTGGGTCCCCGCGACAAAGATGGTGTTCCAGAAGTCGAACGTGACTGCTTCGATGGTCGGGGCTGCGCACACGGCGGTTCCGGGTGTCAGCCGCCCTCGTAGTCGAAACCGAGCTCAGGGGCGGTCACCAATGCCGTGAACGCGATGCCGGCCTCGGCCGCGAGCTTCGCGCACGTGCCACCCCGGTCGACCACCACGAGGATCATGACGGGGTCAGCTCCCAGCGCCCGCACCACGTGCGCGGCTTCGAGCGGTGACCTGCCTCGCGTCACGGTGTCTTCGGTGATGACGACCTTGTCACCCGGGTAGAGCGCGCCGGCAAGCCGTCCCTCGACGCCATGCTGCTTGGTCTCCTTGCGAATGCTGAACGAACGAAGCTGCCTGCCTCTGGTCGCACCCACCGCGGCCAGCCCGTAGGCCACCGGATCAGCGCCGAGCGTCAGCCCACCTATGGCGTTCACGTCGTCGGGGATCAGTGGGAGCGCAACATCGGCCACGAGCAGCAGGCCGTCCGGTTGGCACGCGGTCTGCTTGGCGTCGATGAACCAACTGCTCCGGGCGCCGGACTTCAGCACGAAGTCACCGGTGCGGACGCTGTGGGTTCGGAGATGATCGATCAGGTGCGCCTTGCTCATCGCCGCCTGAGCGTAGCGGTCATGGCTGGAGAGTTTCGCCGGAGTGAAATATTGTGGACAATGGTGTTGGACCAAAAAGCTGAAACCGCCACTAGCCTGCGAAAATGCCCGGAATCCGGGCATTTTCGCAGGTGCAAACACCACCGTTGGCACGCTGGGCGGGTTGTCGGCCACAGGTCAGCGTCTCGTACACTCGCCCGCATGTCATCGCGGGTCATTGCTGTCGCCAACCAAAAAGGTGGGGTCGCCAAGACCACCACGGTGCACACGTTGGGCGCGGCGCTCAGCGAGCGGGGCCGGCGCGTCCTGCTCGTCGATCTCGACCCCCAGGCGTGCTTGACGTTCTCCAACGGCATCAACCCCGACGACCTCGAGCGCTCGATCCACGACGTCATGCTCGGCCGGGCCAAGGCACACGAGGTGCTCGTGCGCTCAGGCGGCGTACACGTGCTGCCTTCGAACATCGACCTCGCTGGCGCGGAGGTCCACCTCCTGTCGAAGACCGGCCGCGAGTACGTGCTCGCTCGCGCGCTCAGCTCGTTGCTCCCGACCTACGACGTCATCCTCATCGACTGCCCGCCATCGCTCGGCATCCTCACGATCAACGGGCTGACCGCCGCGCAAGAGGTGCTGGTTCCCTTGCAGTGCGAGACGCTGAGCCACCGCGGCGTCGGCCAACTCCTCGAGACCATCGAGGATGTGCGCGCATACACGAATCCCGACCTTCGCGTGCGCGGCGTCATCGCCACCATGTTCGACAGTCGCACCCGGCTCGCCCAGCAGGTGATCGACGACGTACCGATCAACTACGGCTTGCAGGTGCTCGATCCACCGGTGCCGAAGTCGGTCAAGGTGGCCGAAGCGCCCAGTCACGGCTGCTCGATCCTCGAGCACGCGCCGAAGTCCAAGGGCGCCGACGCGTACCGGGCCCTGGCCGACACGATCCTGCAACCGGCCTGATGGCAGAAGAACCCTCCAAGAGCACGTGGGCCCGCCGCGTCGACCCGGCGGGCAAGCACGCGCTCTTCTCGGCGCCGCCCGCGGCGGCACGCGATCAACTCATGCCCGGCAACCAGAAGAAAGGCCGCGACGCGCTGTTCTCGACCGGCCCCCGGCAACCCGGCACCGTGGTGGTGGCGTGCTCGTCTTGCATGGTCCGCAGCCGCGTGTCGCTGGTCGACGTCGGCATCCGCCTGGTGTCGATCTCCGCATGGATCCCCGGCCGCTCGCACAGCCACTGGATGCGCTGCCCCGCGTGCAACAAGCACACCTGGTGCCGCATCGGCTGGCAAGACTGACCGGGCGAGCGCTCGCCGGCCAAACCGTTGCGCCAGGCCTCAGAAGGCGTCGAAGTCGAAGAACTCGAACGTGTCGAACCTGAACTCGTTCGCGTCGAGCTCGCTGAGCGTCAGGAAGAGAAGGTTCAACGGCTTCGGTAGGTACTTGCGGGGTACCTCGACCCCGGTCACCGGGATGTGCGCGTTGAAGCCGGCGTAGATCGCCATCGCCGCCCGGTGGTGCTGGCAGGCAGCGGCGACGATGTCGCGCGACGGCAGCGGGCCGCGTGAGGCCCCCCTCGGGATCATCTTCAGCAGCAGCGCGACGGGCACGCCCCTCGCCGACACCTTCAGGCTCACGGCGAACACGTTGTTGGTGACGTGGACGGCGTAGGTGACGTTCGGCCGTGACAGGCGCCAGCGCAGGACTTCGGGTCGGTAGCGATGGACCCAGTCGGTCGTGGGGTACGCGTCGAGATCGGCAGTCAGGTCGGTGAACGTGTCGCTGTCGAGGAAGGCCGGGGTCGCGTAATACGACAGCGCCGTCGTCGAGCGGAGTTTGGTCGGTGGACAGACCTTGACGCCGAGCTGTCGAACGAGCGTTGCGCCGAGCCCGTCCATCGAGACGCCGGGTACGGTCGAACGCTCGTTGGTGACGCCGAAGCCGCCGATGCAGTTCTGTGCCAGCACGAACGGGACATGGTTCAGGATCTCGCTCGCGAAGATGTTCTGACCCTGCGAGTTGGGGATCACCGCGGCGTTGACGATCTCGACGAACCTGGCCTCGCGATCGCGGCACCGCAGCTCCTGCGGGATGGCGGCGCCATGCGCAACGGGGCGTCCGCTGTCGTCGCGCACCACGACCTCGACCGTGGTGCCGACCGGCTGATCGCCGTAGAGCCAATCGAGGTAGGCCGTGCCGCGGAACCGTTCGTCGCCCATCACGTGCAGCAGGATCCGTGCGGCCTCGTCGCGGTCACTCATCGGCAGTCCTCCCGGCTGGCCCCGCCGCGGCGAGGTGATTGGTCCCGACACCTTTGCAGATTCCGAGTCACGACGGCGCCGGCGTGAACACCTCGTCGTCCTGGGGTGACACACGGGTGCGTCCCGTTCGAGATCGCCGATGGTCGAGCCAGGTCCACAGCGCGTCGAGGGCAACGCTCGCGAGGATCACGAGGCTCGCGTCGATCCCCGCGCGGTAGCGGGTGAGGGCGCCCGAGACCACGGTCGTGATCGTGTACATGACGAACAGAACCACGAAAGGAAGGATCGGGACGTGGCGCCGGCGCAGCACGGCGAGCCCAAAGACCGCGGCAGGGAGCGTGCCGTAATAGAAGGCGAGGCCGACCAGCGACGGCCAGTAGCCCCGCTCCTCGAACCCGGTCGGGAACAAGCTGTTGGGCGGGTCGGTCCCGCCGTCGACCGTGAGCGTTCCTTGTGGACCCCAACCCCACGCCCGACCGATGCGCGCGGCCACGACCACGGGCGTCCGTTCGGGATGGGCCTTGATGTACTCGATCGCCTTCTCGCGGAAGCGCTTGTCGAACTCTGACTCGTCGGTGTCCGATCCGGGCATGAGCCCTTCGTTGACGAGCATCGCTCTCGCCTCGGGGTCTTCGGTCAGGCAGCGGATGTTCGTGAAGCCGAGGAAGTCTGGGTCTTCGTAAGCGGCGTCGCAGCTGTTCTGCAACAGGACCGTCCCCGTACCTGACGTGCCGAGCACCGGGTTGCGGAACGAAGTGAGGTTGCGCAGGCCCCACGGGAGCGTCAGCACCTGCACGGTGAGGAACGCAAGGAGACCGAGCGTGACGCACGACTTCTTCGAGAGCCGCGTTCGCAAGAGGAAGGCGAGCGGGAAGACGAGGATGAACGCAAGCATCCCGGTCTCGGCACGCGTGAGCTGACCGAACGCGATGGCGGCGCCGAGCCAGACCGCGGTCGCCGGTCGGGGTCGCCGCCAAAACGAGTAGGACGACATCACGATCAGCGTGACGGCCGGGACGTACATCGTCTCTGACATCAGCTTGCCTTCACTGATCCAGAAGAGCGGGTTCACCGCGGCGACCGAAGCTGCAACCACGCCGGCTCGCAGGCGACCGGTGATCTGCTTCGCCGCGAGGCCGATGAGGAACACGCTGACCGCTCCGATCACGCCGGCCATCAGACGCTGCTGCGTGATCGTCGCCAGTCCGAGCTTGTTGAAGAGCGCGAGCGTGAGCGGCCACGAGGGTGGATGCGCCGCGCTCGGGTGCCACGCCGAGTCGCCGAGGAGCAGCCACTGCAACGGCTGTCCGAGCCCCCGGCCGGCGGCGATCATCCGGCCCTGGCCGTAGTAGAAGTTGGCGTCGCCAGCACCGAAGTTGAAGCATTCGACCGGCGCCGGAAGACGAGAGCGTTCGAGGTGCTCGAGCAGCGGCGTGCCGCCAGGCTCCCAGTCGAGCGGGTTGTACTCACACGTCGGGCGCCACCAGAGGACGTTGAGAAGGCGAACGGAAAGGCCGACCAGCGCCGGCACCAACAGCAGCGCGTTGCGACGCGTGGCGGCGATCACGCGGCCTACTGCAACAGCACGTGGCCGTCGCCGGGGACGATCTCGCCGATGTGCGCGGCTCGGTGCCCGTGACCACGTAGGAGGTCGAGCGCTCGGAACGCACCTTCGGAAGGAACCACGGCAACCATCCCGATGCCCATGTTGAACACCCTGGCCATCTCGTCGTCGGAGATGTCGCCGAGCTTCTGGATCTCCGAGAAGATCCGCGGCGTTTCCCACGACGACGTGCTGACGACCGCGTCCATGCCCTTCGGCAGCATTCGTGCGAGGTTGCCCGGCATCCCGCCTCCCGTGATGTGGGCAAGAGCCCGGACATCGACCGTGCTCACCAGGTCGAGCACCGCGGGGGCATAGATGACCGATGGTAGGAGAAGCTCTTCGCCCAGGCTGTGGTGGGCGCCCTCGAACGCGGGCTCATCGAGGTTGCGGCCGGCCTTCTCGAACAGCACCCGGCGCGCCAGCGAGTAGCCGTTCGACCGGAGGTTGGGCGAGGGCAACCCGATGAGGATGTCGCCGGCGCGAACGTGGTCGCCGGTGATGAGCCGGTCGCGCTCGACAACACCCACAGAGAAGCCGACGAGATCGAACTCACCGGGCTCCATCGCCCCGGGATGCTCAGCCATCTCGCCACCGATGAGCGCGCATCCGGCCTGGCGGCAGCCTTCGGCCACGCCCTCGACCAGGTGCTCGATGTGATCGGGATCGAGCTTGCCTACCGCGATGTAGTCAAGGAAGAACAGGGGTTCAGCCCCCTGGCACACGATGTCGTCCACGCACATCGCTACCAGGTCGACGCCGATCGTCGTGAAGCGGTTGGTGGACTGGGCGATCAGCGCCTTGGTGCCCACGCCGTCGGTGGAGGACACGAGCACGGGGTTCTTGTGGCGCTTGACGTCGAACCCGAAGAGCCCGCCGAAGCCACCGATGTCGCCGATGACCTCGGGCCGGAACGTGGAGCGGACCTTGCCGGCGATGCGCTCGACCGCTTCTTCCCCAGCGGAGATGCTCACTCCGGCTTGCTCGTAGGTCTCACCCATCAGCGATCGCCTCGACTTGTCGGGGTCAGATGGTCGCTGGCGCCGGGCGCCACGTCAACTCTCTCCAAAGCGGACACGGCGATGGCGCGTCCCCGTCAGCGGCGAAACGAACCGCGCGCATCGGTAAAGCGGCCCTTGCATCTCACGCGCGCTCAATGCCCAGCCGGGCGAAGCCGGCCTTCAGAACCGAGACCCCGCACCCGCTTCTCGTGCCCGCTCGCGGCGCGCCGGGCGTCGTCGGGGGGGAGCGCTGAGCCGGCGTCGAAAACGAGCGCGAGCGTGTCGGCGTCGTCGTCGCCGGAACCGGACAGCTCGAGCACACCCTTGGTCAGCGTGATCGGAACCTCGACGGGGTAGTCGCCCGTGAGACAGGCGTCGCAGAACCCCGCGCCCGGGGCACCGGTTGCCTCGCGAAGGCGGTCGACGGTGAGATACGCGAGCGTGTCGGCACCGATGTAGTCGCAGATCTCCTCGACATCGAGACTGGCGGCGATCAGCTCGCCCTGCGTGCCGGTGTCCATGCCGTAGAAGCAGGGCCATCTGTAGGGCGGCGACGAGACGCGCATGTGCACCGCGGCGGCACCCGCTTCGCGAAGCATGGTGATCATGGCCCGGGTGGTGGTGCCGCGGACGATGGAGTCGTCCACGACCACCAATCGCTTGCCGGCGATGTTGTCGCGTAGCGGATTGAGCTTCATGCGGACGCCAAGGGCGCGCATCTGCTGGTTGGGCGCGATGAACGTTCGGCCGATGTAGCGGTTCTTGACGAGACCCTGGCCCTGGGGAATGCCACTGTGCCGGGCGAACCCTTCGGCCGCGGGAATGCCCGACTCGGGAACGCCCATCACCATGTCGGCTTCGACCGGCGCCTGCTCGGCAAGGCTCTCACCCATGCGCACCCTGGCCTGGTGGATGTTCTGGCCGTAGAGCCTGCTGTCAGGCCGGGAGAAGTAGACGAACTCGAAGAGGCACAAGCGGGGTTCGATGGCGGAGCCGTCGAACGGCCGGACCGTGCGGTAGCCCGTGGCGTCGATGATGACCATCTCGCCGGGCTCGACCTCACGGACGAAGTGGGCACCGACGACGTCGAGCGCTGGCGTCTCGGAGGCGAGCACCCAACCGTTCTCGAGCTTGCCGAGGCAGAGCGGCCAGAAGCCGTTGGGGTCGCGCACGCCGATCACGTGCCCTTCATCCATGAGCACGAACGAGAACGCACCATCGAGGCGGGGCAGGACCTTCAACAACGCTCGCTCGAGCACCCGACCGTCAGCCGATGGTTCGGGGTCGAGCGCCAGCTCGCCGCCGATGAGCTCAGCAACCAGATCGCTGTCGCTCGTCACCGCGCCCGGCAACATTCCGACGTCGGCCGCGAGCTTCTCGGTGTTGACGAGGTTGCCGTTGTGGCCGAGGGCGAAGGAGTGCTCGCCAACGTTGCGGTAGAAGGGCTGGGCGTTGCGCCACGTGCTCGAGCCGGTCGTGCTGTAGCGGGTGTGGCCGATGGCGAGGTGGCCGGTCAGCGCGGCGAGCGTTCGATCGTCGAACACGTTCGAGACGAGACCCATGTCTTTGATCACGGTGATGAGGTGACCGTCGCTCACGGCGATGCCGGCGGACTCCTGCCCCCGGTGCTGCAGCGCGTAGAGACCGAGGTAAGTGAGGTGGGCGACCGGCTGGTTCGGCGCGTACACCCCGAAGACGCCGCATTCGTGCCCGGGGGTTTCGTCGCTGGGGAGAGGCTCGGCATCGGGAACCCGATGCTCGGGGTCGCTCACGGCGTCATCTTAGGGGTGCTACCCACAGGCGCAACACATCGCCACCGAGATGGCCCACCTCGAACTGGGGGACAGAGCGCGCCGCTTCCCGCGCGCGCGACGGCCCGGTTGGGCGGTCGGGCGGTCGGGCGGTTGGGCGGTCGGGCGGTCAGCTCTGGGTCGTGCCCGCCCCGAGCGCGGCGGGGAGCCGATGGCGCCATGCCGAGATGGCCTCGTCCAGCGGGACGTCCATCAGACCCTTGATCGAGAGGCGGTCGCCGGCGGCGACGCCGATGCGGGCGAACGGGACGCCGGCGTTGTCGAGGACCTTCTCGACGTTGGTCAGCACGGCGGCCGGCACGCACGCGACGGCCCGAGACGGCGACTCGCTGAAAAGCTCGGCGTGATCGGCCACGCGGGCCGCGCTGAAACCGATGCCGCTGCGCACCGCCATCTCGGCCAAGGCGAGGCCGAGGCCACCGGTCGAGACGTCGTGCACGCCCGCGAGGAGGCCGCCGGTGACGAGTTGCCGGACGGCGTTGGCGACGTTCGCGTGGTGCTTCAGGTCGAGTGCGGGCAACCGTCCGGCGCGGTGGGCCTGCCGCCAGACCCACAGCGACCGCCGAAGTTGAGGCAGTTCACGACGGCGAGGGGACGGGCCCCGACACAGGCCAGGTTCAACACCGACTCGGCGACAGTCAGCTCGGTGCCGCCGCGGGGGTCGACGGCGCACCACCGGTGGTTCCCGTCGGTGGTGAGGGCGAGGCCGCGGCCGGTGTCGGCGCCGGTCACAGGGTGTTTCAAGCGCAGCACCGCCGCGTCGCCACCCGGGCCCTCGACCGTGTTGAGGAAGAGCTGGTGGTCGTACTGGCTCGACACCCAGCTCGTGTCGGTGAGCATCTCGAGGATCTCGGCACCCGGATCGGGCGCGGGGCCGTCCGGCAGCGGCGGTCCCGCCCGCGTGCGCAACTTCTCGTCGAACCCTGCCGGTGCTGATCGGGGACGGTCGTACCGCGGGGCGGCGTCGTGCAGCGACGACGCCGGCACGTCGGCGAGCACGTCGCCGTCCCACCCGTCGAGGATGCGGAGACGGCCGCCCGCCGTGACCTTGCCGATCACCGACGAGCGCACCTCCCACTTCTCGCAGATGGCCAGCACCTCGCCGAGCGAGTCGGGCTCGACGATCGCCAACATCCGTTCTTGCGACTCGCTCGTCATGACCTCGAAGGGCACCATGCCCTGTTCGCGGCGAGGCACAGCGGTCACGTCGACGTCCATGCCCATGCCACCGCGAGACGCGGTCTCACTCGTCGCGCACGACAGCCCGGCGCCGCCGAGATCTTGGATACCCACGACAAGCCCGCAGTCCAGCAACTCGAGGCATGCCTCTATCAACCGCTTCTCTTCGAACGGGTCGCCGACCTGGACGCTCGGTCGCTTCTGCGCGTCGGCCTCCTGATCGGAAAAGCCTGCCGAGGCGAGGACGCTGACGCCACCGATGCCATCGCGACCAGTCGTGGACCCAAGCAGAACGGCGACGGTCCCCTCCCCGGTCGCCTGGCCCAGGACGAGGCGCTCCTTCGGGAGGACACCCAAGCAGAGCACATTGACCAAAGGGTTGCCGGTGTAGGTCTCGTCGAAGACGGTCTCGCCGCCCACCGTCGGTACCCCGACCGCGTTGCCATAGCCGGAGATTCCCGACACGACACCTTCGGCGATCCAGCGGCTGCGCCCGTCGTCGAGCGGACCGAAGCGAAGGGGATCCATCACCGCGATGGGGCGGGCACCCATCGTGAAGATGTCGCGCAGGATGCCACCGACGCCGGTTGCGGCCCCTTGGTAGGGCTCTATTGCCGAGGGATGGTTGTGGCTCTCGATCCGGATGGCGGCGGCAATACCGTCACCGACATCCACAACGCCGGCGTTCTCGCCCGGGCCGACCAGCACCCATTCCGCGTCGGTTGGCAGCCGCTTCAGGTGGATCCGCGACGACTTGTACGAGCAGTGCTCGGACCACATCACCGCATACATCGCCAGCTCGAGCTCGTTCGGTTGCCGGCCGAGGATCTTCTCGATATCCGCCGCCTCTTCGTCGGTCAAACCGAGTGTTCGGTGCAGCGGTTCGTCGATCGTCATGGGTGATCATGCTCGAGTCGGGGCATGCGACGACGCTACCCGAGGGCCAGAGGGGACGACGCAACCGGCCTCGGGCAGTGCCACGCGAGTTCCACCGGTCGGTGCCAACAATCAGGAGCATCGTCGTTGTCGAATTGTTCACCAATCCGCGCTTGGGAACTTTCGTTGTGTCAGGCGAGTTGCGAGCATCCTCATTTTGTGTTGTGATGCTCTGCGATGGCACCAGCAAAGAAGTCCAAAGGAATGTCGGCACAGCACAAGGCGGCGCTGGCAGAAGGCCGTACGCAAGGACGAGCGGTCCGCAACTATCTGAATGCCCTCGAGGCGCACAAGCCCAAGCGCGGCCGGCGCCGCACACCTGAATCGATCGCAGCTCGGCTCGACAGGATCGAGGGCGAGCTCGAGAGCGCCGACAGCGTCAAGCGTGTCGAGCTCATTCAGGAACGGCTCGATCTCCGAGCCGAGCTCGACACCTATGAGAACAAGATCGATTTGGCCGATCTCGAGGCGGAGTTCATCGAGGCCGCTGCCGAATACTCCGAACGCAAAGGCATCAGCTACAAGGCCTGGCGCGAGGCGGGCGTGCCAGCGGCAACGCTGACCGCCGCCGGCATCACCCGCGGCATGTAGCCCGCGCGATTGGGCACTCAGCCGGCAGGTTGTGGCGCCTTCAGCAGCGACCGCAACAGGGGCACCCCGTCGGTGCTTCCGAGCAAGTCACCCGTCGCACGCTCAGGATGCGGCATGAGACCAACCACGTTGCGACCCGCATTGCAGACGCCAGCGATGTCGTCCACCGATCCATTGGGGTTGGCGAGATAGCGAAGGACGACCCGATCGTCGGCACGAAGCTCGGCGAGCGTCTCGGGGCTGCAGGTGTAGTTACCCTCGAAGTGGTTGATCGGCACTCGTAGCACCTGACCGAGCGACGCTTGTGACGTCAACACCGTATTCGTGCTCTCGACACGCAGTCCGGTCGTCGTACACAAGAACTTCAAGCCGCGGTTCTTCTGCAATGCCCCCGGGAGAAGACCCGCTTCGGTGAGGACTTGAAATCCGTTGCAGATGCCGACGACAGCCCCGCCGCTCGCGGCGAACTCGTGGATCGCGTCCATCACCGGGGAGAAGCGGGCGATCGCCCCCGGCCGCAGGTAGTCGCCGTGGGCGAAGCCGCCGGGCACGACCACGGCATCGACCCCGGCGACGGAGCGGTCGCCGTGCCAGAGCAGCTCGGCATCGCCACCGAGTGACCGCACCGCTTCGAGCACGTCGAGCTCGCAGTTCGACCCGGGGAAGCGGACGACACCGACCCGCACGCTCACGCCGGTGCGCCCTCGCATGCGTCGAGATCGATCGTGGCGTCCTCGATCACCGGGTTGGTCAAGAATCGCCGGCACATGTCGTCGACCTCGCGTCGGGCGCTCTCTTCGTCAACAGCTAGGAGATCGAACCGGATGCTCTTGCCCACCCGGACGCCACGAATCCCGTCGAAGCCGAGGGTCGGCAAGGAGCGTTCGATGGTCGAGCCCTGTGGATCGGCGATTCCGGGGCGAAGGCTGACTTCCACGCGCACGGAGAACAGCATCTCCCCACTCTGACACACCGCCGCCGCCCACCCTGACCTGGCTGCGTTATCTGGCACGCGCACGAGATCATGCACGCAAGGTCACGCACCCAAGCTCACGCACCCAACGTCTTCAGGATGGGAAGGCGGGCGGCGCGGTGCGCAGGCGGGATGGCGGCCACAACGGCCAGCGCGGTCGCGAGGGCCACCGTGAGCAACAACCGCATCCACGGGATCTGCACAGCCAGTTCCGTGCCGATAGCACGCGTCAGCACCCACCCGGCGCCGAGGCCGAGACCGAGACCCAACGACGCACCGGCCAGGCCGAGCTGGAAGCCTTCCCATTCGACCATGCGGCGCACCTGCCGGCGATGCATGCCGACCGCGCGCAGGAGGCCGATCTCGCGGACGCGTTCGAGCACCGACAGCATCAGGCTGTTGCCCACGCCGATGAACGCGACGAGCAGGGCGATGAAGAGCAGACCGCTCACAACGTTCACGAACGACTCCGCGGCTGCGAGCCCTGCGCCGGCGTACTGCTCGAGCGTGCGGACCTGCAGGAGTGGACGATCGGCGATCGCCGCCCCGACCTCGGCGCGGGCGGCCTCGCTCGTGCCGCCCGGACTGGTCTGGACATACAAGACGGAGTCGCCCCGCTGCGCGGGCGGCACACGACGATCGAAGTCGGGCACAGCCTTGAACACGTTCACGCCGCTGAACGGAAGCTGCCCGTCGACGAGCGCCACGATCTCGAGCGGCTCGTACCCCGCTTGCACGAACTCGCCTGTGACCTTCGAGCCAACCGTCCAGCCCTTCGCCCGCGCCACCTTGCGCTCGACGGCCACACCCGCGCCCGAGAGGCCGTCGAGCGAGCCCTCAACCACCCGCAGGTCGAACACCTTGTCGAGCATGGCCGGATCGACGCCGATCGCAAGCCCCGAGTTGTTGTCGACTTCGGTGTAGGTGAAGCGAGCGCCGGCTACCTGCGAGACGCTGGGAAGCGAGCGAACCCGGTCTTCGACCGCCGGATCGATCGTGCCACCACGGCCGACGTCGGAGTTGATGACGAGGTCGCTCCGCGTCCCCCGGCGAACGATCTCCGCTGATGCGCCCGCCAACGACGACGTCATCACTGCGAACATCGTGACCAGCCCGACGCCGGATATAAGGGCGGCGCCGACCCGCGCGGTCCGCACCGGGTGCCGGGCCGAGTTGCGGCCGGCAAGCAGGCCGACGAACCCACCCAGCCGGGCCATGGGGAATGTCGACCACCGCGCCATCCGGGCCCAAAAGAGCGGCGACAGCACCGAGACACCGACGAAGGCGGCAGCGAGCCCACCCCCGGCGACGGCGACGGCGTTGAGCTGTGGTGTGCTCAAACCTCGACGTATCGACCAGACGCCGTAGGCCACCATCAGACCGCCGGCGATGACCCGACCCCTCGTAGCCGGGACCTCGACCGTCGACAGCTCGCGGAGCGCCGCGAGCGGGCGAACGCGAGCGGCCCGCCAGGATGGGAGGACCGCAGCCGCGAGGGTGCCGGTGAGAGCCAGGCCGATCGCGGCGAGAACCATGCCTGCGCTCACCTGCAACCCGACCGCGGGGAGCACGACACCGAAGCGGACAAGGATCGTGCGGAACAGCGCGGCGCCGCCGACGCCGAGAAGGACACCGCCCGCGCCGGTCAGCAGGCCCACCATCGCGGCTTCGAGCAGGACGGAACCCAACACCTGTCGCCGGCTGGCGCCGAGCGCGCGCAGGAGGGCGAGCTCGCGCTGCCGTTGCGCGACGAGGATCGAGAAGGTGTTGAAGATCGAGAAGGCGCCGACGGCGGCGGCGACGTACGCGAAAGCCAGGAGGAACCGGCTGAGCAGCTCCACATAGCCGCCGAACGTTTGCTGCGCTTGCTTGGTGAACTGGGCGCCGGTGTAGGTCTTGGTGTCACGGGGGACCGCCGGGCGGACCCGCGCCGCGAGATCGGCTTGCGTGATGCCCGGCTCGCCCGCTGCGCTGACCCAGTTGAACGTGCCGGGCTCGAGGAACAGCCGCTGCGCAGCAGCGGTTTCCATCACCACCGCCGACGAACCGGCATAGCTGTCGTCCCCACCGAAGGTCGCGACCCCCCAGACGCGCAGCGACCGGACGGAGCCGTCTTGGGCGACGACTCGAATCGAGCCGCCCGCGCGCACGCCGAGCGTTCCGGCCAAGCGCCGGTCGATGACCGCACCGCCTTCCGTCGGTGCGGCACCGTCGACGATGCGCCAGCCGTTCAGCTCCGGCTCTTCGAGCCAGTTCATGCCGAAGGTGGGGGGCACTCCGTTCGCGTTGAGCACCCTCCCGTCGGACCCGAGCACCGCGATCGGCTGCTGCACCTGCCCCGCCGCGACCCGCACCCCTTCGACGGAACCGACGCGACCGACCACCGACTCGTCCACGACGGAATGGGCCCCACCGAACGCGGCGTCGACGGTCCCGTTACCACCGAACCGTCCCTGCACGACGACGTCGATGCGCCCGTACACGTTGGCGAACATCTCGTCGAAGCTCTGGCCGAGCGTCGAGGTGATGATGTTGGTGCTCAGCACGAAGGCCACGGCTACCGCCGCGCCGACCATCGACAGCGAGAGCCGGCCGAGATGGGCTCGAACGCTACGACCGGCGACGCACAACATCGGCACCATTCGTAGCGCGTCGACCGATCGCGCGCTTCGCAACCGCCGACGTCGCCCGGCAAGGTGGCAAGGCGACGACGAACGTTACTCGCCGTCGCGCAAGCCGGCGCCGGGCCAGTCTGCGAAGCGGCGACCGGTGATGCGCTCGTAGCCCTCGATGTAGCGCTTGCTCGTGGCGTCGATGACCTCGGCCGGCAGCGTGGGCGGCGGCGGTGTCTTGTCCCAATCGAGGCGGTCGAGGTAATCGCGCACCGGCTGCTTGTCGAACGACGGCGGCGTGGACCCCGGCTGCCAGCGCTCGGCCGGCCAGAACCGCGACGAGTCGGGCGTCAGCACCTCGTCCGCGACGATCAGCTCGCCGTCGACCACGCCGAGCTCGAACTTGGTGTCGGCGATGATGACGCCCCGCTCGGCGGCCCACGCGGCGCCCTTGGCGTAGAGATCGAGGGAGATGTCGCGCGCTCGCTCGGCCTGCTCTCGGCCCACCTTGGCGACCGCATCCTCGAACGAGATGTTGAGGTCGTGCTCGCCGTCATCCGCCTTCGTCGACGGCGTGAACACCGGATCGGGCAGCTTCGAAGATTCGACCAGACCGGCGGGAAGCCGAGTGCCGTGCATGGTGCCCTCGCGCTGGTACTCCTTCCAGGCCGACCCGGTTAGATAGCCGCGCACGATGCACTCGATCGGCAGCATCTCCGCCTTGCGGCAGAGCATGACCCGGCCTTCGAGCGACGGGTCTTGCGCGCCCGGCGGCAGATCGTCGAGATCGGTAGAGATCAAGTGGCTGCCCACTTCGGACGCGAAGTGGTCGAACCAGAACGCGGACATCGCGGTGAGCACGCGGCCCTTGCCGGGGATGGGCTCGGCCATCACGACATAGAAGGCGGACATGCGGTCGGAGGTGACGAGCACCAGCCGCTTGTCGCCGGCGTCGTAGATGTCGCGCACCTTGCCGGAGTGCAGATGGGGTAGGTCGATGAGCCTGGCCATCCGCTCACCGTACCGGGTGATCGAGCGCCACTGGTCGACTGGTCACCAGCGATGCCAGCAACGCCACCGGCGACCGCGGTACCAGCACCACGAACGTGCCCGCTGGCCGTACGGACGATAGACAGAGGGGCCGGGCTGGCCGCCGGGGCGCGCGGGCGCGCCAGAGTACGCGAGAGACTCCATGAGGATCGTGGCTCCTTGGTCGTAGGGGAATCGTCGTGGCTTCGTCAGCGACGTTCGTGAGCCAGACGGCCTCCCCCACGACGCGGTTACAGGATGGCGGCCGGGCGGTACGCGGCCGCCTCGGGATGCCGGACCACGACCTCGGCGACCTGATCGACGAACGACTGCACCTGCTGCTGTGCCGCGCCGGTGAACGACAGCGGTTCGGCGAACAGCGCGCCGAGCTGCTCGGCAGATAGTGGCAACCGTTCGTCAGCGGCCAGCCGGGCCAGTAGATCGTTCGCGGGCTCGCCGGTCTCGCGCATCGCCAGCGCGGCCGCGACCGCGTGCTCCCCGATCGCTTCGTGTGCCTGCTCGCGACCGACACCGGCCCGGACCGCAGCCATCAAGACCTTCGTGGTCGCGAGGAAGGGCAGGAACCGCTTCAACTCGGCGCCGATCACCGCGGGGTACGCGCCGAACTCGTCGAGCACCGAGAGCAGCGTCTCGAAGACACCATCCACGGCGAAGAACGCGTCCGGGACAGCAACCCGCCGAACCGCGGAGCACGAGACGTCGCCCTCGTTCCATTCATCGCCGGCGATCGCAGCCGCCATCGTCAGGTGCCCGCGCAGGATGTTCATCAGCGCGTTGATGCGCTCGCACGAGCGCGTGTTCATCTTGTGAGGCATGGCCGAGGAGCCGACCTGACCCTCCTGGAACCCTTCCGTCGCGAGCTCCGCGCCCGCCATCAACCGGATCGTGATCGCGAGGCTCGACGGCCCGGCGGCGGCTTGCACCAGCGCGGCCACGACATCGAGATCGAGCGATCGGGGGTACACCTGGCCCACGTTCACCAGCACAGAATCGAAGCCGAGATGCTCGGCGATGCGGCGCTCGAGCTCGTCGACCTTCGCCTGATCGGCCAGCAGATCGAGCTGGTCCTGCTGCGTGCCGACCGGACCCTTGATGCCCCGCAACGGGTAGCGAGCGAGCAGCTCTTCGACGCGACGGAACGCCTGGTAGAGCTCTTCGCCAGCGTTGGCGAAGCGCTTGCCGAGCGTGACCGCCTGCGCGGGAACGTTGTGGCTGCGTCCCGCCATCACCAGCGTCGTGTACTCGGCGGCGCACTCGGCGAGAACCACGAGCGTCGCCACCATGCGATCGCGCACGAGCACCAGCGACTCACGGATCTGTAGCTGTTCGACGTTCTCGGTGACGTCACGCGAGGTCATGCCCTTGTGGATGTGCTCGTGCCCCGCGAGGGCCGAGAACTCCTCGATGCGGGCCTTCACGTCGTGGCGCGTCCGCCGCTCGCGGGTTTCGATCGAGTCGAGATCGACCTTGTCCACGACCTCGCGGTAAGCCTCGATCACGCCGTCTGGGACCGCGACCCCGAGGTCTCGTTGGGCCTCGAGCACCGCCAGCCAGAGGCGGCGTTCGAGCACGATCTTGTGCTCGGGAGACCAGATGGCCGCCATCGGCTCGCTGGCGTAGCGGGCGGCGAGCACGTTCGGGATCTCCTCGCTCATGGCCTCTTCCACCCGGTGCGCGCGGGAGTCGTGCGAGGCCGGAGTGCCGGGGCGTCCATAGCTCATCAACTCGTTCAGCTTGTCGGTAGGCCATACGAACCAAATTCACGGCCTGCGACATCGAACCGTAAAGCAGCGGCGTTTACTGGTCGAATCCACCACCGAGGGTGTCAACGAGGCGGCCAGCCTCGCGGCGTTTGACTGAGACGGGCTGAGGGTTAGAAAAATGCAGGACCAGCGGTGCGTCAGGCACTCGTTCGAGATGGCGGAGAACAGTTGCCGCAACTGCGGTCACGACTTCTGCAACGAGTGCCTCGTGTACGCCTTCGGTCCGGACAAGCCGCCCTACTGCGTGTCGTGTGCGCTCGCGGCGGCCGGCGTCCGGGCGAACGCCGCCAACCGCCCTGCCTACTCCAAACGTGAGCTGCGCCGCCGCCAGAAGGAACGGCGGAAGGCGGAGCGCGAGCAGAAGGTCGCGGCGAGGGCACAGGTCGCCCCCGAGATCGACTGGTCGGTGCCGGAGAGCTCGCCCGACTTCGATTGGGCCGACGAGCCCAACGACTCCGCCGACGGTCACGTCGTCTCGTTCTAGCGAGCTTCGCTTCAGCTTCCGCGACTGATCGCTTGGCGATGGTCGGCCAGCTTCTGCTGTAGACCGGCGTCGGAGATGGCGAGAATCTCGACGACGAGGAGCGCGGCGTTCACCGCCCCGTCGACAGCAACCGTTGCGACCGGGATGCCCTTGGGCATCTGGACGGTGGAGTACAGCGCATCGACCCCATGCAAGGCGCCACCCGACAGCGGCACCCCGACGACGGGGAGCGTGGTGTGGGCAGCCACGACGCCGGCAAGGTGGGCCGCCATCCCCGCCCCGCAGACGAACGCGACGTAGCCCTCCTCACGCGCGGTCGAAGCGAGAGCCACGACTTGCTCGGGGTTGCGATGCGCGGACAGCACGCGCACGTCGGCTTCGATGCCGAACCGCTCGAGCGTGTCGGCGGCGGGCTTCATCGTGTCCATGTCGTTGGGCGAACCCATGAGCACCGCAACCCTCACCACTAGATCTCCTCTCGCTCGTTCGTCACATCGCGACCGCGGCGGACCGGGCGATGTCGTTCCGGTAGTGCATCCCGGGCCAGCCGATGTGCGCGACACCGTCGTAGGCGACGGTCCGGGCCGTCAGCAAATCGGCGCCTCGTCCCACGACGTTCAGGACGCGCCCACCTGCCGTGACGAGGCGGCCGCGGTCGTCCTCGCTCACACCGGCGCACAACACGTCGACGCCGGCAAGGTCCCTGGCGTCGTCGATGCCGGAGATGACGTCGCCGGTTCTCGGCGATTGCGGGTACCCCTCGGAGGACAGGACGACGCAGACGGCTGCATCCCTCGAGAAGACCGGTTGGTCGCGGAGCGCTCCGTGCGCGGCCTGGCTGAGCAGCGCCACGAGGTCTGAATCCAACAGTGGCAGGATGGCCTGGGCCTCGGGATCGCCGAACCGGACGTTGTACTCGACCACCTTCGGCCCGTCGGGCGTGAGCATCAGGCCGCAGTAGAGGAAGCCGCGATAGTCGACACCGCGCGCTCGAAGCGCGGCCAGCGTCGGTTCGACGCACGTGTCCATCACCGTCGCGATCAGGTCGGGGCCGACCTCGGGCACCGGCGTGTACGACCCCATTCCCCCCGTGTTGGCACCGACATCGCCGTCGTCGATGCGCTTGAAGTCCTGTGCGGACCCGAAGACGACCGCCTGCTTGCCGTCGCAGGCGGCGAACACCGACAGCTCGGGCCCGGTCATGCCTTCCTCGATCACGATCGTGCGGCCGGCGTCGCCGAACGCCTCACCGCTCAGGAAGGCAGCGACCGCTTGGCGTGCGTCGGGCAACGATTCGGTGACCGTGACGCCCTTGCCGGCGGCGAGGCCGTCGGTCTTGATCACGTAGAGGCCCGGCAAGGTCGCGAGGAACGCGAGCGCGGCTTCGTGCTCGTCGGCGGTGAACGCCATGTGCGCCGCCGTCGGCACCCCCGCTCCGACGAGCACCGCCTTCATCCACGCCTTGGAGCCCTCGAGTCGAGCACCATCGGCTCCCGGGCCAAAGACCAGCTTGCCCTGGGCCCGCAAGCGATCGGCAAGCCCATCGACCAACGGGATCTCGGGGCCGATGACGAACAGCTCGGCGTCGACGTCGTCGGGTGGTACCAGCGTCGAACCTGGGATGCCGGGGTTGCCTGGCGTGACGACGACCTCGTCGCCGGATCGGGCCAGCACGTTCGCCAGCGCGTGCTCGCGCCCCCCGCTGCCGACCACGCACACGCTCATGAGCGACCCCTCTCGACCACGCCCGCACCGTACTTGAGTCTGCTGCACAGGCGGGAAGCACCGCCGCCACGTCTACCCCTTTTGTCATATCTCAAGTTGTCTCCATCAATTTCCATGCAGTACAGTCTGTAGACCTTCGATCAAGGGAGCTGAACATGCGCACGGTGCTGGGGAAGCTGATGCTGGGGAAGCTGATGCCGGGGGCGATCGCGATCGCCATCGTGACGAGCGGCTGCGTCGGCAGCAACCAGCCGTCGACCGCGGGCGCCGAGAACGAGGTCCGGGCGACGGTCCCGAACACGACGATGCCCGATCGGTCCCGCAGCCGACCGACCGCTGGTTCGTGCCGAGCCGACGGAAGGCGTGAGGTGGCCGAGAGCAAGGACGATCCGCAGCCGACCGTCCCGTGCGATCAGCCCCATGGGTTGGAGACGTGGAAGGTTGCCGATCTGCCCGAGAAGTGGAACGACTGGCCTGAACGCCCCGACAGCGACGGACGAGATGGCCGGGCCGTGTACGACGAGATCGAGGGGTCGCTGTGCACCCAGGACGAGCTCGACGACTTCCTCGGCCGGCCCCGCCGAATCGCAACCGATCATGGGCTGCGATCCGAGCGGTCGGCGATCTCCTCGGTCTGGTTCTTCCCGACCGCAGCGGAGTGGCAAGCCGGGGCGCGCTGGATCCGTTGCGATGTCGGGCTCGCCTACGACGACGACTGGAGAACAGCCACCGGCTCGTTCCGCGACCTCGCGAAGGACACCGCCAAGTACCGCTGGTACTCGCTGTGCAACGACTCGACCCGGGTCGTGCCGTGCACGGAGGCACACACGTCCGAGCTGATCTCCGCGTTCGAGGACATCCCACCCGGCGGGTGGCCATCGACAGCCGCCGGTGGCGACGCGTTCTCTCTCGCGTACTGGAAGGCGCGCTGTGAAGAAGACGCCCTCGCGTTCATCACCGCGGACGTCCGGCGCATCGTCGATATGCGTCCGGCATCGAAAGACAACTGGGAGAAGGGTTACCGCTGGGTGGTGTGCGCGCTGTCGTTCGAAGGCAAGGACGGATACCAGCGCACGGTCGGCTCGGCACGGGCGATCGGCAGGCAGCTCCCGACACTCGCGCCCTGAGCGGCCCTGACCCGGTTTCGGGCTTCACGCCGCGAAGTGGAGGAACTGCTCGCGGCCCGGCCCGACGCCGACCAAGCGGATGGGCACGCCCACTTGCTGTTCGAGGAAGGCGATGTAGGCGAGGGCCTTCTGGGGGAGGTGGTGCCGCTCGGTGGCCTCGGAGAGCTCCTCTCGCCAACCCGGAAGCTCCTCGTAGACGGGTGTCGCCTTGTGGAGGTCGGACTGGTGGTACGGCAGGTGCTCGACCCGCGTGCCATCGATGTCATACGCCACGCACACCTTCACGGTGTCGAGCGTGTCGAGCACGTCGAGCTTGGTCAGCGCGACCTCAGAAAGCGAGTTGAGCCGCACGGCGTGGCGGAGCATGACCGCGTCGAACCAGCCGGGCCGGCGCCGGCGACCGGTGTTGGTGCCGTACTCGCCACCGCGCTCGACGAGGAGATCGCCCACCTCGTCGAACAGCTCCGTCGGGAACGGTCCCGACCCGACACGCGTGACGTAGGCCTTGGCGATGCCGATGACCCGATCGATGTAGCGCGGACCGATGCCCGCGCCGACGCATGCACCACCTGCGACCGGGTTGGACGACGTGACGTAGGGATAGGTGCCGTGATCGAGATCGAGGAACGTCGCTTGTGCCCCTTCGAGCAACACGTGATGGCCGAGCTCGAGCGAGTCGTGCACCAGGTTCACCGTGTCGGCGATCATCGGCTCGACCCGCGGGCGGCACACGTCGAGGTACTGCTCGGCGATGTCGTCCGCCGACAGCGGGAGCTGGTTGTAGACCTTGGCGAGCAGAAGGTTCTTCTCCTTCACCACGACGTCGAGCTTCTGGCGGAAGATCTTCGGGTCGAGCAGGTCCTGCACGCGCAGACCCACGCGGGCGGCCTTGTCGGCATACGCGGGGCCTATACCTCGCTTGGTCGTGCCGATCTTGTTCTTCCCGAGGTAGCGCTCGGTGACCTTGTCGATCTCTTGGTGGTAGGGGAGGATCAGGTGCGCGTTGCCGCTCACCCTGAGCTTGCTCGTATCCACGCCTTTCGACGTGAGCATGTCGAGCTCGGCGAGCAGCACCCTTGGATCGACCACGACCCCGTTGCCGATCACCGGCACGATGTGGTCATACAGGATGCCGCTCGGCACGAGCTGCAGCGCGAACGTCTCGCCGTCCACGACGATCGTGTGGCCCGCGTTGTGACCGCCCTGGTAGCGGACGACCATGTGCATCTCTTTGGCGACGAGGTCGGTGAACTTGCCCTTTCCTTCGTCGCCCCATTGAGTCCCGACGACAACGGTTGCCGGCACAGAAACCTCCCGTGGCATCGGCTGGTGGCCGCCTCACGCGATAGAGAGAGCAGCACGAGCCGGGGATTACCGGGCAACCCTACTCGGCCCGATCGATCGGGCCCGAACCCGGCGAGTCGGCCGGCAAGCCAAACTCAGCGGAGGGTGATGCCGTCGTCGTCGCCGGCATCCACCACGACGGTGTCGCCCTCGCCGTACTCGCCCTCGAGCACGGCGATCGCCAACCGATCGCCGATCTCGCGCTGGATGACGCGCTTGATCGGGCGGGCACCGTAGGCGGGCTCGAAGCCTTCGCGGGCGATGACCTGCTCGGCCGCGGGCGTCACCTCGAGCCCGATGCGCCGCGCCGCCAGCCGCTCCTGGAGCGTGCGCAACTGGATCTCGACGATCTGCACCAGGTCGGCCTCGGTCAGCTCGCGGAAGCGCACGATGTCGTCGATGCGGTTGATGAACTCGGGCTTGAAGAAGTCGCGGGGCTCGCCGGGAAGGTTCGACGTCATGATCAGCACGACGTTGGTGAAGTCGACCGTGCGCCCCTGCCCATCGGTCAAGCGACCATCGTCGAGGAGCTGCAGCAAGACGTTGAAGACATCGGGGTGCGCCTTCTCGATCTCGTCGAGCAGCACCACGGCATAGGGCCGGCGGCGCACCGCTTCGGTGAGCTGGCCACCCTCGTCGTAGCCGACGTAGCCGGGGGGCGCGCCGATCAGGCGCGCGACGGAGTGCTTCTCCATGTACTCGCTCATGTCGATGCGGACCATCGCCCGCTCGTCGTCGAACAAGAACTCGGCGAGGGCGCGCGCAAGCTCGGTCTTGCCGACGCCCGTGGGACCGAGGAAGAGGAACGACCCGATCGGCCGATGCGGGTCGGACAGGCCGGCGCGCGACCGGCGGATCGCGTTCGCGACCGCGTGGACCGCGTCGTCTTGGCCGACGACCCGCTCGTGCAACACGTCTTCTAGGCGGACGAGCTTGGCCATCTCGCCTTCCATCAGGCGCGACACAGGGACGCCCGTCCACTTGCTCACGACCTCGGCGATGTCTTCCTCGTCGACCTCTTCCTTCAGCATCTTCTGCTCGGCCTGGAGCTCGTTGAGACGCTTGGTGGCGTCGTCCACCTGCTGCTCGAGCACGGGGATCTCGCCGTAGCGAATGGCCGCCGCCTTCTCGAGGTCGGGTTCGCGCTCGAGCTCGAGCTTCTTGTTCTCGAGTTGCTCTTTCACCGCCTGGATCTGGGTGATGGCGTCCTTCTCGGCCTGCCAGTGGGCCTTCATGCCCGAGATCTGCTCGGTGAGGTTGGCGAGGTCTTCCTCGATGGCGGCGAGCCGCTCGCGCGAGACCGCGTCGGTCTCTTTGGCCAGCGCGACCTTCTCGATCTCGAGCTGGCGGATTCGCCGCTCGACGACGTCGATCTCTGTCGGCATCGAGTCGATCTCGATGCGGAGCTTCGACGCCGACTCGTCGACGAGGTCGATGGCCTTGTCGGGGAGGAAACGTCCGGTGAGGTAGCGATCAGAGAGCACGGCCGCCGCGACCAGCGCGGCATCCTGGATGCGCACGCCGTGGTGCACCTCGTAGCGCTCCTTCAACCCGCGCAGGATGGCGATCGTGTCTTCGACCGATGGCTGGCCGACGAACACCTGCTGGAACCGTCGCTCGAGCGCAGCGTCCTTCTCGACGTACTTGCGGTACTCGTCGAGCGTCGTCGCGCCGATCATCCGCAGCTCACCCCGGGCGAGCATCGGCTTGATCATGTTGCCCGCATCCATCGAGCCTTCGGATGCACCGGCGCCGACGATCGTGTGCATCTCGTCGATGAACGTGACGACCTCGCCCTCGGAGTCGGTGATCTCCTTCAGCACCGCCTTCAGCCGTTCCTCGAACTCGCCGCGGTACTTCGCGCCCGCGACCATCGACGACAGGTCGAGTGCGATCAAGCGCTTGTTGCGCAGCCCCTCGGGCACGTCGCCTTCGACGATGCGGCGAGCAAGACCTTCCACGATGGCGGTCTTGCCCACGCCGGGCTCGCCGATGAGCACCGGGTTGTTCTTCGTCCGCCGGTTGAGCACCTGGATCACCCGGCGGATCTCGTCGTCGCGCCCGATGACCGGATCGATCTTGCCCTTGCGAGCCATCTCGGTGAGGTCGCGGCCGTACTTCTCGAGCGCTTGGTACTGCTCTTCGGGGTTCTGGCTCGTGACCCGGTGGCTGCCCCGCACCTGCTGCAGCGCCTGCAAGAGCTCTTCGGTGGAGAGGCCGACGCGGTCGTGCAGTGCGAGCAGGAGGTGCTCGGTGGACAGGTACTCATCGGTGAGATCGACGCGGAACCCGTCCGCCGCATCGAGCAGCTCGTTGAGCTCACGACCCATCCGGGTGTCGCCGCCGTACGCGCTCGGCAGCTTGTCGATCGCCTCCGCGGCTCGGTTGCGCAGAGACAGCGGCGTCTTGCCTGCCTTTTGGAGGATGGGCAGGACCACACCCTCCTCTTGCTGGAGCAGGGCGGCGAGGAGGTGATCGGGCGTGACTTCGGGATTGTTCTTGGCCTTGGCCAGATCGACGGCGGCGTTGAAGGCCTCTTGGGTCTTGAGCGTCCAGCGGTTGGGGTCGAGCGGCATGCAGACTCCTGGGAGATCAGGGCGGCGTACCCGCCAGTGTGGTGCGACAGCGGTCGCCGACGCTCGAAGCCGGCAACCAGACAGACAAGAAAGTTGATAGCGAGTATATCAAGTTTGGGGACATCTTCCCTGCTCGACCCCGGATTCTCCATTTGGTGGCTTTTCGCGACGTGTTCCGGGCCGGCCAACCGGACTCGATGTACCGGCCCGGGCCGGTGCATAACTCGGCCGGCGTCGGGGAACAAGAAGTGGTGCGAGCTGACCCGAGTTGATCCCATCCATCCGCGGCCCGGCCTCGCATCGAACATCTGCCACGACATGAGCGGAAACTAGGACGAGATCGTTACCGTGTACGGCCAAGTCCGAGCCCAGGTCGCCGAGCAGCGATCGCCAGGAGGTCACCATGTACGGGAACGACTGCCTTCGCCTCCCGGCGATCCGTGATCCTGAGTGGCTCGCGGCCCGCTACGGCCACAGCTAAGCGCGACCGATGCCATCGCCAAAGGCTTCCCTCACGTTCGCCCACGCGACCGAACACGTAGCTCACCATGTGTTCGGGCGCCACGACGATCCCGGCTGCGATGCGTGCGACCGCAACGGCATCGGGATCGAGCTCGAGTTCCTGACCGGCACCGCCGGCTTCGAGCGCCTCACGCTCGAGCGTGCCACATCCCTCATGGCCGACCTCGAGCCGTTGCCGCGGGCGAGCAAGCTCACGCTTGAACCGGGCGGGCAGCTCGAGGTGAGCACGCTGTGCTTCGACGAGCTCGACGCCGCGTGCGAGGCGGCGGCAACCGACCTGTACCGGATGGACCAAGTGTGCATGGCGCGAGGCATCGATCTTGTCGCGCTGGGCGCCGATCCGCTCAGGCCACCAGAGCGCATCGTGACCGCGCCGCGCTACCGGGAGATGGAGCGGTTCTTCGACGGTACGGGCCACGCGGGTCGCACGATGATGTGCAACACCGCCGCGATCCAGATCAACATCGGTCTCGGTCACGACGACGAACCCGAGAGCCGGTGGCGCCTGGCCAACGCGCTAGGCCCGACGTTCATCGCGTCGTTCGCGAACTCGCCGTTCGCACGAGGAACGTCGACCGGCTGGAAGTCGTCGCGATTGAAGGCGTGGTGGGAGCTCGATCCTTCCCGAGCTGCGCCTGTCCCCACGACCGGCGACCCGGTCGCCCGCTGGGTGGAGTACGCCCTCGATGCTCGGGTCATGCTGATCCGTGTCGGCAACGACTTCCGCTCGCCGGTCACGCCGCTCACGTTCGGTCAATGGTTGGCGAGCGGGCACGAGCTGGGCTGGCCGACGCGCGACGACTGGGCCTACCACCTCACGACGCTGTTCCCGCCAGTCCGGCCCAAGGGTTGGTTCGAGTTGCGAATGTTCGACGCGCTCCCGACCCCGTTCTGGCGCGTTGCGGCGGCGGTCTCCCATGCGTTGCTCACCGATGCGCGCGCCGGCGACAGAGCCGAGCGAGCAGTCGCCGGCACCACCGACCTGTGGGTGGATGCCGCGCAGCTCGGGCTGGGCCATCCTGCGCTCGCGCAATCCTCCCGCTCCTGCTTCGAGGTCGCGATCGAATCGTTGGAACGGACGGGAGGGTCGTCGCTCTCGGCCGAGGCGGTCGCGGCGTACTACGAGCGCTGGATCGCCCGCGGCCGGTGCCCTGCCGACGACCGGCGCGACGCGTGGATGCGAAGCGGCGAACTGGTGCCAACCCGCGAGTCCCCCATCCACTACTTCCAGGACCTCGCGGTGGGGGCGAGCCGGTGGTGAGCGCGCGCCCCATCGACAATGCCTTGATCGAAGCCGAGCTCACCCGGGCACGGGCGCGCACGCTGGCCCTCGTCGACTGCCTCACCGACGGCGAGCAGACCGAGCAGGTGTCGCGCTTGATGTCGCCGTTCGTGTGGGACCTCGCCCATATCGGCAACTTCGAGGAGCTGTGGCTGCTGCGCGAGCTCGATGGGCGGCCGGCGATCGACCCGTCCTACGACGACCTCTACAACGCGTTCGAGCACCCGCGCTGGTCGCGGCCGTCGCTGCCGCTCCTCGGGCCGAGCGAGGCGCGGGCGTACGACGCCAAGGTGCGCGACGAAGCCATCGCCGTGTTGCGGCGGGCCGACGTGCGGCGGCGGGACGAGCCGGGCGACGACCGGTCGGCCCGCCTGCTCAGCGAGGGCTTCGTGTACGGCATGGTCCTCCAGCACGAGCACCAGCACGGCGAGACGCTGCTCGCGACGCACCAGCTTCGGGGCGAGCGGGCGATCGCTCCTCCCGGCGCCGGGCCTCCTCGTCCGTTTGTCAATGATCCTTTGACGCCTGAGGAGGTGCTGATCGACGGGGGCGCGTTCATCATGGGGACGAGCGACGACCCGTGGGCCTACGACAACGAGCGGGACGCGCGCGAGGTCGAGGTTGCGCCCTACTTCATCGACCGCCTGCCGGTGACGAACCGCATGTTCCTCGAGTTCATCACCGACGGCGGTTATGACGACGAGCGGCTGTGGAACGCCGCGGGCTGGCAGTGGCGCAACGAGAACGCCGTCGAGCACCCCGAGTTCTGGCGGCCGGGCGGCGAAGGCTTCACCGTGCTGCGCTTCGGCCGGCGGCTCGCGCTCGGCGACCTGCTCGACGAGCCGGTCCAGCACGTGTCGTGGCACGAGGCCGACGCGTTCGTGCGGTGGGCCGGCAAGCGGCTGCCCACCGAGGCCGAGTGGGAGAAGGCCGCCACCTGGGATCCGGTCGCGGGCACGAAGCGCCGCTACCCGTGGGGCGACGAGCAGCCGACGGTCGAGCACGCCAACCTGGGCCAGCGCCACATCGGTCCCGTGACGGTCGGCGCGTACCCGCTCGGCGCCAGCGCCTACGGAGTGCAGGGCATGATCGGCGACGTGTGGGAGTGGACGTCGTCAGACTTCGTCCCGTACCCCGGCTTCGAGGCGTTCCCGTATCGCGAGTACTCCGAGGTGTTCTTCGGTCCCGAGTACAAGGTGCTGCGCGGCGGCTCATGGGCGACCGACCGCCTCGCGGTCCGCGGCACGTTCCGGAACTGGGACTTCCCGATCCGCCGCCAGATCTTCTCCGGGTTCCGCGGCGCGAGGTCAGCGTGAAACCACATGCACGCGCGCGGGCAAGTGCGGTGGCCGCTCCGCCGGCCGGACGCTGGTCATGCACGCGACCAAGGGGCGTGGGGTGGCGGGGCCCCACGCGGGTGTAGCCATGTGCCGGTTCCTGGGCTATGTAGGCCCGCGGGTCGAGGTCGACGCACTGATCTTCGCGCCGCCGTTCGGGCTCGAGCGCCAGGCGTGGGCACCGAGGCGGCAGCAGTTCGGCAACGTGAACGCCGACGGGTGGGGCATCGCGTGGTACGACCTCGAGGTCCGCCCGGAACCCGCCCGCTATCGCACGACCGTGCCGATGTGGGCTGACCGGAACTTCCGCGAGATGGCACCGCTGCTGTCGTCGAGCTGCGTGATCGCGGCCGTACGCGACGCAACGCCGGGCATGCCGGTCGAAGAGTCCGGCACGGCGCCGTTCCTCTCGGGCCGTTACGTGTTCGCCCACAACGGGCTCATCGACGGCTTCCGGTCCGGTGTGGGCACGATGCTGCGGCGAGCGCTGAGCACCGAGCGCGACTCGCAGATCCTCGGAAGCTCCGACAGCGAGGTCGCCTTTGCGATGCTGCTCGACCGTATCGACAAGGGCGCTCCGCTCGACCTCGCCGTGCGAGAGACCATCGCCGAGATCCGCTCGATCTCGGCGGGCCGGCTGAACTTCCTCGTGTCCGACGGTGACCAGGTCGTGGCGAGCCGTGCCGGCGACTCGTTGTTCGTCTCGTCGTCGGCAACGCCCCACGGTCGAGCGACGCTGGTCGCCTCAGAACCCCTCGATGACGGCGCCCACTGGACCGACGTGCCCGGCGAGAGCCTCGTCATCGCCCGGCGCGACGCCGACCCTGACCTCCAGCCCCTCTCGTAGGAGAACCCCCATGGCACCGAATCGACGCAGCGCCGCACGTGCGGAGGGCGCCAGCCCGGGACAGCCCGACCGGCTCCAGCCGTCCGCGAAGCGGCAGGCGGCGGATCGTCGGCACCGAATGAAGCTCGACGTCCTGCTCGGCCCCGATGACATCGCCACCGCGCTTCGCCAAGACGTGCGCGAAGGTTTGGCGTCGTCGCCCAAGGAGCTGCCCCCGAAGTGGTTCTATGACGACCGCGGCTGCGAGCTGTTCGACCAGATCACCAGGCTGCCCGAGTACTACCCGACCGAAACGGAGCGGAGCATCCTCCGAGCACAGGCCGCGAGCATCGCGAGCGCGAGTGGCGCCGACACGATCGTCGAGCTCGGTTCTGGCACATCCGACAAGACCCGCACCCTGCTCGACGCGTTCGCTTCCTCCGGCCGGCTCCGCCGCTTCATACCGTTCGAGGTGAACGAGGCGACGGTGCAATCGGCGGCCGACGCCATCGCTGCCGAGTACCCCGGCATCGCCATCCACGCGGTCGTTGGCGACTTCGATCACCACCTCGGCTCGATCCCGCAGGAGGGTCGGCGCATGATCGTGTTCCTCGGCTCGACCATCGGCAACCTCGACCCCGCCGGCCGCAAGCAGTTCTTCAGCGAGGTTGCCGGCGGCATGCGCCCGGGTGATTCGTTCCTGCTCGGCACCGACCTCGTGAAAGACGTCGATCGGCTCGAAGCGGCCTACAACGACAGCCAGGGGGTCACGGCCGAGTTCAACCGCAACGTCCTGCGCGTGGTGAACCGCGAGCTAGGCGCGGACTTCGATCTGTCTGCCTTCTCCCATCGCTCGTTCTTCGACACCGACGAGGAGTGGATCGAGATGCGTTTGGTGTCCGAGGTCGAGCAGACCGTGCGAGTGGCAGACCTCGATCTGACCGTGTCGTTCGCCGCCGGCGAGGAGTTGCGCACCGAGATCTCGGCCAAGTTCCGCCGGGGGAAGGTCGAAGCCGAGCTCGCATCGGTTGGTCTGCGACTCGATCGCTGGATGACCGATCCCGAGGGTGACTTTGCCCTCTCGCTGGCAGTGGCAGAGTGAGTGCGTGACGGAACACCGACCCCCGACCGCTCGCGTGTCGCGGCGGGCGGTGCTCGGCGCCGGCGCGACCGCGGCGCTGTCGCTGACCGCGGCGGGCCCGGCGGTGGCCCGAGCCGCTCGGATCGCCGACCAGAACACGCCCGCACCGAAAGGTGGGGCGAGCGCGACCGGGATCATCGAGACCAGGACCGCGGCGCCCTGGGTCGGGCCGGACGCGGCACCGGGCCTTCTGGGTGAGGCTGGGCTCGAACCGTTCTCGATGATCGGCGCGTCCGTCCCCGATCTGCGTGACGGCTCGGGGGCCGAGCTCCGGGTTCTGGGGGGCTCGGGCTGGCGCGAGTGGCGGCCGATCCGCCCGGGCCACGGCGCCAACGCATCAGATCTCTCGTGGGTCACAGACGCGACCGGCTACCAGGTGCGCGGCGTGGCGACCGGCGAGGTGCGGGTGCACCTTGCCCGCGATCGTTCCGGCCTGGCCGCGAGAAGCGGGCAGGAGCTGATCGCGGAGGGCTACCGGACCGCCGCCCTCAACGGGCCCACGCCGACCATCATCCCCAGGTCGGCGTGGGGCGCTCGGCCCGCCGTCACGGTCGATTACTGGGACACGATCCGGGTCGGCATCGTGCACCACAGCGTCACCTCGAACGCCTATGGCCCCGCGGATGTGCCTTCGATCCTCCGATCGATCCAGGCGTACCACATGGACGTCGAGGGGTGGTGGGACATCGCGTACCAGTTCCTCGTCGATCGGTACGGCAACATCTGGGAGGGCCGAGAAGGCGGGATCGACGAGTCGTTCCTCGGTGCACACGCCTTGGGCTTCAACGCCCGAACGTTCGCGGTTTGCAACCTCGGCGACTTCACGACGGCGCAGCCGACCGCCGCCATGTTGAACGCTGACGCCGAGGTCCTCGCGTGGAAGCTGAAGCGGTACGACATCGACGCAGCCGGATGGACGACGGTCGAGTGCACCGGCGACAACGAGTACTTCACCGCGGGCCAGATCGTCAGCTTCCCAGCCGTCATCGGCCACCGCGACACCCGCCCCACCGGTTGCCCGGGTGACCCGGTGTACGGCTGGCTCCCCTGGCTTCGCGCCGAGGCGCGCAACCGCCAACCGAAGTACTCGGTCAAGCCACAGGACGCCGCCGGGTCAACCGGGCCGCTGGCACGCAATCGCGACGGGCGACTCGAGGTCTTCGGGATCGGCGTCGACGGCGCTGTCCACCACATCTGGCAAGACCCCGGCTCGCCGAGCTACTGGTCGGACCTCACCCGCCTGGGCGGGTCGTTCCCGGCACTTCCGGTGAGTGCCATCAGCAACGAGGACGGGCGGCTCGAGGTCTTCATGCGAGGCAACGACGGCAAGACCTATCACGTGTGGCAGGACCCGAGCTCACCCAGCTACTGGTCGGGATTCGAGACCATCGGGGGCCTCGCCGGTTCGCCGCCCTTCGCGCAGGCTCACGAAGCGGAGCAGGCCCTGCTCGGTGGCGCCGTCCCAGACCGGCAGACCGCGGTGCAAGGCACGCCCAACGGCGCCTTCCTCCCGTTCACCGCCATCGGTGAGAACGCCGCCGGCCGGCCGGCCGCGGCGGTCAACGCCGACGGCCGCCCCGAGGTGTTCGTGCTCGGCACCGACCAACGCTTGTGGCACAGCTTCCAGACCGGCTCGGCCATGAGCGAGTTGCAGCCGCTCGGCGGCAACACGTTCAGCCAACCGCCGGCCGTCGGAAAGAACCGCGACGGCCGCTTGGAGGTCTTCGCGGTCGGCGCCGACAACCACCTGTGGCACGTCTACCAGCTCGCACCCAACTCGGGCTGGTCGGGCTGGGAGCAGATGGGATACAGCACCTACGCCGGGCCACCCGCAGTCATCGCCAACGCCGACGGCCGCCTCGAGGTGTTCGTGCTGGCCAGCGATCAGACCATCCGCCACGCCTGGCAGGTCGCGCCCAACCGCTGGTGGTCCGACTTCTTGCCGCTGGCGAGCGGCCTGTCCGCCTAACGATCGGGACGCAGGAGGCGGGCGGCGTCGCCGTAGAGGGCGATCTCTTGGCTGAGGGGGACGAGATCGCGCCGGTACTGGCGATGGGTGCGCTCGACCGCCTCGTGGGCGCTCACGCGGAGCTCGGCGAGCTCGGCTTCGAGGCGGGCGATCCGCTCTTCGAGCTCGAGCACGCGCTTGGCACCCGCGAGGTTGAGACCGTCGTCGGTCAGCTCTTGGATCCGGCGGAGGATGGCGAGGTCGTCGTCGCTGTAGCGGCGGCTGCCGCCGGGTGTGCGCTCGGGCTCGACCAGACCCTTGCGCTCGTAGATGCGGAGGGTCTGCGGGTGGACTCCAGCGAGCTCGGCCGCGACCGAGATCACATAGACCGCTTTGGTTCTCCGCATCGCGTTCATGATGGCTGCTTCATTGTCACACGCCGAGGTGGTCGCGCGGCGACGCATCGGTGACGGCCGCGAGCGCCTCCACAGCTTCTTTCTGCTCTTTCGACAGCTTGGCGGGCACGGCGACCTCGACGCGCACCAGGAGATCGCCTGCGCCCTTCTTCGATTCGACGCCGCGCCCCTTCACGCGGAAGACCTTGCCCGAGCTGGTGCCAGCCGGGATCTTGAGCGTCACCGGATCGCCGTCCAGCGTCGGGACGCGCAGCTTCGTGCCGAGCGCAGCCTCGGGGAAGGTGATCGGCACGGTGAGGGTGAGGTTCTTGCCGTCGCGACCGAAGCGATCGTCGGCCTTCACGTGCACGATGACGAAGAGATCGCCGGCGGGACCACCGTTGCGCCCGGGGCCTCCCCGACCCTTCAGCCGGATGCGCTGGCCGTCGTTGACTCCCGCGGGGATGCGTACCTTGACCTCGCGGGGTCGGCGCTCGACGCCGGTGCCGCGGCAGTTCTTGCACGGGTCGGTGATCTTGGTGCCGCGGCCCCCGCAGTCGGCGCACGGCGTGCTGAACGAGAAGAAGCCCTGGTTCTCATCGATGACGCCGCGGCCACCGCACGTCGGGCAGGTCACGGGGACGCTGCCCGGGTTGGAGCCGCTGCCGTGGCACACCGAGCAGAGCGCGTCGCTCGTGAGATGGACCGCGGTCGTGACCCCCTCGACGGCGTCGCGGAACGAGAGGTAGAGCTCGGTCTCGAGATCGGCGCCCCGCTGGGGACCGGTGCCGCGACTCATGCCGTCGCCGCGCCGGCCCGGCGCGCCGCCCCGGTTGAAGAGACCGCCGAGCAAGTCGCTGAGGTTGACGTCTTCCGCGTTGAAGGTGAAGCCGCCCGGACCGCCCGGCGCTCCGAAGCCACCGAGTGGGCCGAGCTTGCGGACCTCGTCGTACTCCTTGCGTTTGGCTTCGTCGCCAATCACGTCATAGGCGGCCGAGACCTCCTTGAAGCGCTCTTCGGCGTCGGGGTTGTTCGGGTTGGCGTCAGGGTGCAACTCGCGCGCGAGCTTGCGGTACGCCTTGGTGATCTCCTTCTGGGTCGCACCATCGGCGACGCCGAGGGTCTTGTAGTAGTCCTTCTCGAACCACTCACGCTGGGGGGCCATGAGATGTCGTCACCTCCCTTCAGTCTCTGCCCGGTGTTGCGTGCTCAGCCCTTGACCTTGACCATGGCGGGCCGGATGACCTTGCCCTTCCACGCGTACCCGATGCGCAAGCTGGCGACGACGGACGGCTCTTCGCCCGGCTCGCCTTCTTCGTGCATGACCGCCTCGTGCAAAGTGGGGTCGAACGCCTCGCCGACAGGGTCGAGGCGCTCGAGGCCCTCGCGCTCGAGCGTGTCGAGCATCGTCTTGTAGATGGGGTCGACCTCGGCCGCGCCGTGGTCGAGCGCGGCGTCGAACGCGTCGAGGATCGGGAGCAGCTGCGTGACAAGTTGCCCCATCGCTCGTTCGACGCGATCGGCGAGGTTCTTGTCGGCGCGCTTCTTGTAGTTCTCGAAGTCGGCCTTCACACGCAGGAAGGCCTCCTTGTACTCGTCGCGCTCAGCCGCGATGTCGGAGCGACCAACGGTGCCGTCGACGAAGATCTCTTCCTCCTCGACGGCGCCGACGTCGATCAGCTCGCCATCGACGACCTCGCCATCGACGACCTCGGCATCATCGACGTCGGCTTCAGCCGGATCTTCCTCGGTGAGCGCCTCGGCCTGCTCGGGGTCTGGCTCGCTCACTTCTTGCTGCCCTCGTCATCGTCGACGATCTCGGCATCGATGACCTCGTCGTCGCTCGGGCCGTCGGCACCGCCGGCCGAGGCGCCCGTGGCGCCACCGGAGGAACCGCCGCCGGCATACTGCTGCTCGGACTCGGCGGCCTGCTGGTAGAGCTTCTGGGTGAACTCCTGGCTGGCGTTCATCAGCATCTCGGTGCGGGAGTTGATCTCGTCGATGTCTTCACCACCGAGGGCTTCTTTGAGGTCGGCGAGCCTCGTCTCGACCGTGTTCTTCTCGTCGCCCGACAGCTTGTCACCCTGCTCGCGCATGAGCTTCTCGGTCTGGTACACGAGGTTCTCGGCCCGGTTGCGGGACTCGGCCTCGTCACGGCGCTTGCGGTCGTCCTCGGCGTGGGCCTCGGCGTCTTTGATCATCTGGGAGATGGAGTCCTTGCTGAGCGAGGACTGGCCCGTGATGGTCATCGACTGCTCTTTGCCCGTGGCCCGGTCTTTGGCGGACACGTGCACGATGCCGTTGGCGTCGATGTCGAAGGTGACCTCGATCTGCGGAACGCCCCGAGGTGCGGGAGGCAGCTCGACGAGCTGGAACTTGCCGAGCGTCTTGTTGTAGGCAGACATGTCGCGCTCGCCTTGCAGCACGTGGATCTCCACCGACGGCTGGTTGTCTTCGGCGGTCGTGAAGACCTCCGAGCGCTTCACCGGGATCGTGGTGTTGCGCTCGATGAGCTTGGTCATGATCTGACCCTTGGTCTCGATGCCGAGCGACAGCGGCGTGAAGTCGAGCAGCAGGATGTGTCCATGTGCAGAGGGCCCTCGGTGATGTACGGCAGGTTGATCTGCGCCTGCTGCACCTGGGACAGCTCGATCTTGGCCTTCTCGGCCGCTTCCTTCAGCCGCTGCATCGCCATCTTGTCCTGCGTGAGATCGCTGCCGTGGTTGTTCTTGAACTGCTGCACGAGCCAATCGATGACGCGTTGATCCCAGTCGTCACCACCGAGGTGGGTGTCGCCATGGGTGCTCTTCACCTCGAAGACGCCGTCGCCGATCTCGAGGATCGACACGTCGAACGTGCCGCCGCCGAGATCGAACACGAGGATGGTCTGGTCGGTGTCTTCTTTCTCCAGCCCGTAGGCGAGCGCGGCCGCCGTCGGCTCGTTGATGATGCGGAGCACCTCGAGGCCCGCGATCTGGCCCGCCTCCTTGGTGGCGGTGCGCTGCGCGTCGTCGAAGTACGCGGGCACCGTGATGACCGCTTGGGTCACGGTGTCGCCGAGGTAGCTCTCGGCGGCTTGAGCTTCTGCAACGTGCGGGCCGAGATCTCCTGGGAGTTGTACTTCTTCCCGTCGATCTCGATGTTCCAGTTGGTGCCCATCTCGCGCTTGACCGAGCGGATGGTGCGATCGGGGTTGGTGATCGCTTGGTTCTTGGCGATCTGGCCCACGAGGACCTCGCCGTTCTTGGCGAAAGCGACCACCGACGGGGTGGTGTGTGAGCCCTCAGAGTTCGGGATGACGACGGGATCGCCGCCTTCGAGGACCGAGACGACGGAGTTGGTGGTACCGAGGTCGATACCGACAGCCTTGGGCATGGAAGGTCTCCTGCTGGGAAGGATCGAGGATTGCGAGGACGACCGGCGAGGCTAGCAAGGTCGAGCACCTGCCGCACCGTTCCTGGGCGTGCTTGCAGGATAAAACCTGAGCGCGTCAGTATCAACTTCGCGAAGGGGATTTCTTCCGGTGTTCCGTCAGTTCAGGCGCGCGAGGGAAGACCAGGGGCCGGTCGCCGGCGCCATCTGGTAGGCGTTGAACACCACCCCGAAGAGGTTGGCGACGAAGATCTCGAGCCGGCCGTCGGCGTTTTGGATCGCGGCCTGGGCATCAGGCTGGTCGAGCGTGCCCTTGATGGCCGTCCACGCCGGCGTGAAGCTCCCGCCGGGCGAGGTCTGCCACACGTGCGACGTCGCGCCGTTCGCGAAGCCGGTCACGAAGACCTCCAGGCGACCGTCGACGTTCGCGGCGGCCAGCACGCTGTTGAACTCGGTCGGGAAGTCGCCGCCGAGGGACAGCCACAGGACGAACTCACCGCCGGGTGCGAACTGGCGGATGGTCCAGAGGTTCCTGTCGCTGCCCACCACGAAGAGCTGCATCGTGCCATCGGAGTTCATCGCCGCGCCGAGCGGCCCCGCCGGGAACCCGACGGGTAGAGCGGGAACGCTCAGGGGCTGGGGGGCGAACCCAGCGTTGGGTGCGGTCTGGCGGAACCAGAGCCCGCCGTTGGGCGTCGACCACGACACGACGTTCAACAGCGCGTTGCGGTCGAGCCATACGGTGAGGAACCCCCAGCTCGCCGACACCGGCGGCGTCGACAGCGGCGCGAGCTGCCCCCAGCCGCAACCCGCGCACTGCTGCGCCATGGTCATGATGGTCAGCGGCTCGTTGGTGTCTTCCTGAAGGAACACCTGCAACCGGCCGTCTTGGTTGCGGCCGACGTTTGGGCCGATGTACGCGCCCGGCGCGAGCAACTCCCACGACGACCACCCGCCGCCGGGGGTCAGCTGCCACGAGTGGACGACACCTGACCCGAGCGAGCCACCGGTCGCGGCCACGAACACCTCCAGCCGGCCGTCGCTGTTCTGGATCATCGTCGGTTCGAGCGCACCCACCGGCCCCGGCAGCGCTTCCCACGGCGACCAGCCTCCGCCTGGAGAGAGCTGCCAGGCATGCTCGAGGATCGTGCCGTTGAAGCGGGCGACCTCGAGACGGCCGTCGGCGTTGATCGCCGTGGTCATGCTGCTCGCCGGACCGGGGGTCGAAGAACGGGGCGACCGCGACGGTGTCGCGGTCGGGACCCCCAGGCTGCTGGGAGTCGCGGGCCCCTCGGGCACCGAACCCCCCTTCGACGCGGGTTGCTCGGTAGCACCGACCGGTGCCGCCGCGAGAACCACCATCACGGCGGCGGCGAGCAGGAGACGACGACCCATGACCTGTTCCTTCCGTTGTCCAGGGGTCGTCACCCTACAGAACCCAGGCAGCAGCTGATGCGGCAGGAGTTGGCACGGGTTGTGTGCCGGGCGACAGACTCCAGCCATGACCTATCGGTTGGTCCTCGTGCGTCACGGCGAGTCGGAATGGAACGTCAAGAACCTCTTCACGGGGTGGTATGACGCCGACCTCACCGAGAAGGGAGCGAGCGAAGCGCGCCGGGGCGGGCGCGATCTGCTCGCCGCGGGCATCCGTCCCGCCGTCATGCACACGTCGCTTCAGACCCGCGCCATCCGCACGGCACACCTCGCGCTGGACGAGATGGACCTCCTGTGGTTGCCGGTGCGGCGGTCGTGGCGATTGAACGAGCGGCACTACGGCGACCTGCAGGGCCGCAACAAGGCCGAGACGCGCGAGAAGTACGGCGACGAGCAGCTCATGAGGTGGCGGCGCAGCTACGACGTCCCACCGCCGCCGCTGGCGTGGGGCGACGAGCGGCACGCCCGGTTCGACCCGCGCTACGCCGGCCTGCCGCCGGAGTTGCTGCCCGCGGCCGAGTGCCTGAAAGACGTCGTGGCCCGGATGATGCCGTACTGGTACGACGGCATCGTTCCCGACCTGGCCGACGGCAGGACCGTCCTCCTCGTCGCCCACGGCAACAGCCTGCGTGCGCTGGTCAAGCATCTCGAAGGCATCTCCGACGACGAGATCGTCGGCGTGAACATCCCCACCGGCGTGCCGCTCCTCTACGAGCTCGGCGCCGACTGGGCGCCGCTCGAGACCGCCGCTTCGCCCTCGCCCGCAGCACAAGACCGCGTCCTCGGGCGCGCCGTCGGCGATGTGGATGCCGCCAAAGCCGCCGCCGCCGCTGTCGCCAAGCAAGCCGAGAACAAGACCGAGCCGTAGGCCGACCTGAACGAGCTGGCCATCAACCGTGCCACGAACAGCGCGCGTGACGGCCCAGTTCCGATCTCGGCTCAGCCGACGAGCAGGCTTCGCACCTTGTCTTCGCTGTCGTCGGTGACGAGCACCATGACCTCGTCGCCTTCGTGGAAGACCGTGTCGCCCCGCGGGACGACGAGGTGCTCTTCGCGGATGACCGCGACCACTGTGCTGCCACGGGGAAACTCGAGGTGCTGGAGATCATGACCGATGGCGGGGGAGGTGTCGGCGAGCTTCACTTCTGCCAGCCGGGCATGCCCGCCCTCGAAGGACAGGATCCGCACGAGCGAGCCGACAGACACCGCTTCTTCGACCAGGGCGGTCAAGAGGTGCGGGGTCGACACCGAGACATCGACCCCCCAGGTCTCGTTGAACATCCACTCGTTGTTGGGGTTGTTGATGCGAGCGACGACGCGCGGGACACCGAACTCCTGCTTGGCGAGCAGCGAGACGACGAGGTTGTCCTCATCGTCGCCCGTCACCGCGACCACCACATCGGCGGTCTCGGGCTTGCACTTGCCGAACTGCGACACCTCGCACGCGTCGACCTCCAGCCAGGTGATGCCGCCGGCGAGCGTGGTCTGGCGGCCAGCCCATGCCACGCGGTCGGGGTCCTGCTCGGCGACCAGCACCTCATGGCCGGCGTTGTGAAGCTCGCCGGCGATGTAGGTGCCGACGTTGCCGCCGCCGGCGATGATCACGCGCATCAATGCCCTCCGGTCTCGGGCAGGAGGTCGAGGAACTCGTCGAACTCGTCCATGCGATCGCCGGCCACCGCCATCCACACGACGTCGCCCTCCTGCGCGACCTGCTTCTGGTCGGGCAAGGCCGCCTCGCCGAGCCGGCTCAGCGCGACGAGGCGGGACATGCCCGGCACCTCGAGCTCGGTGAGCAGCGTGCCACCCCAGTGCGCGGGGACGGAGCGCTCGACGACGCACACCTTGGCGCTCGGGTCGACCCATTCGACGGCGTGGGTGTCGGGGAGGATCTTGCGGAGCACGCGCTCGGTCGTCCACGCCACGGTGGCGACGGTGGGGATGCCCAACCGCTCATAGATCTGGGCCCGGCGAGAGTCGTAGATGCGGGCCACGACGCGCTCGACGTTGAACGCCTCTCGCGCGACGCGGGCGATGAGGATGTTCGAGTTGTCGCCGTTGGTGACCGAGGCCAGGGCTCCGGCTTCCTCGATGCCGGCCGCACGCAGGTTGTCGCGGTCGAACCCGACGCCGACGACGGTCTTGCCACCGAAGTCGTCTGGCAAGCGGCGGAACGCCTTGCTCTGCTTGTCGATGACCGCGACGGTGTGGCCCTCGCCCTCGAGCGTGTTCGCGAGGCCAGAACCGACCCTGCCACACCCCACGACTACGACATGCACGCCTGCGGAACCTCCTCGTGCCCGAACACGAAGGCGCATCCTATGACGACCTCTGGCGCGGCGACCAAACGCTGCGAGCGCACCGACCGGGCGGGAGCTCGCGCCGCTGGAGGTGTCGCGCCCCGCACCGGTATCACGCCGTCTTCACGCCCAGGGAGCCCACGGTGTTGACTAGGGCGGTGCAAACCGAAGCGGATCTCGAAGATGCGGCTCCGGTGCCGGGCGTGACCACATCCGCGGTGCCGGCACCCAAGGCGCACGACCACTTGGTCGATCTCCCCGAACCGGTCTCCTATCGGTTCAAGAAGCGCGTGCTCGGACCGCCGATCTTCACCGACCGGTTGGCCCACGAGCGCCTCGGCAAACCCACCGCGCTGGCCGTGTTCGCGTCGGACAACCTCTCGTCGTCGGCCTACGCGACCGAAGAGATCCTGCGAGTGCTCATCCCGGCGATCGGCGTGTTCGCGTTCTCGATGGTCGTGCCCATCACGGTCGCGATGCTCATCGTGCTCGGCTTCTTGATCTTGTCGTACCGGCAGACCATCAAGGAGTACCCGTCCGCGGGCGGCGCGTACATCGTCACCCGCGACAACTTCGGCATCTTCTGGGCCCAGATCGCGGGGGTCTCGCTCCTCACCGACTACGTGCTCACGGTCGCGGTCTCCACTGCGGCCGGTGCGGCGGCGCTGGCGTCGGCCTTCGAGGCGTTCGAGCCATGGATCATGCCGGTCGCGATCGTGTTCGTGATCGTCATCGCAGCCGGCAACCTCAAAGGTGTCAAGGAGTCGGGCAAAGCGTTCGCCATCCCGACGTACTTCTTCATCGCCAACATGGGCGTGCTCTTGACGGTTGGCGTGGTGAAGATGATCGGTGGCGCGCTCGAGCAGCAACCCTCGTGCGGTATCGAGGGCGCCGTCCCGTGCGGCCAGGGCACCGACGGGGTCCTGTTCTTCGGCGCCACGCTGTTCCTCGTGCTGCACGCCTTCGCCTCGGGCGGCGCCGCGGTGACCGGCGTCGAGGCGATCTCCAACGGCGTGCCGGCGTTCAAGGAGCCGTCGTGGAAGAACGCACGGACGACGCTCGTCGTGATGGGCAGCCTTCTCGGTGTCATGTTCCTCGGCCTGTCGTTCCTGGCCTCGAAGGTCAACGCCATTCCCTTCGAGTCGGGGACACCCACCGTCATCTCCCAGGTGGGCGAGTTCGTGTACGGAAGCAGCGGCCTGGGCCAGGTCCTGTTCTACGCGCTCCAGGCCGGCACCATGCTCATCCTCGTGCTCGCCGCCAACACCAGCTTCGCCGACTTCCCCCGCCTGGCGAGCTTCCAGGCCGGCGACAACTTCATGCCCAAGCAGCTCACCAAGCGCGGGCACCGCCTCGTCTTCTCCAACGGCATCGTCACCCTCTCGGCCGCGGCCATCGTCCTGCTGATCGTCACCCAGGCCCGGGTCGAACGGCTGATCCCGATGTACGCCATCGGTGTGTTCCTCAGCTTCACGCTGTCGCAAGCCGGCATGGCGAAGCATCACATCAAGAAGAAGGAGAGCGGATGGCGCCGCGGTCTCCTGATCAACGGGATCGGCGCGTTCCTCTCCGGCGTCGTGCTCATCATCTTCGCGACGACCAAGTTCACGAGCGGCGCATGGGTCATCATCGTGCTGATCCCGATCCTGGTGTTCCCCCTGTTCCGCTTGAACAAGGCGTACCAGAGCGAGCGGGAAGAGCTGGTCGAGGACGCCCATGGCGCGGCGGAGGCACCCATCCTCGATCGCCACGTCGTCTTCGTGCTCATCGACGAGCTCGACATGGCATCGGCGCGTGCGATCCAGTACGCGAGAGCGCTCGTCCCCGACGAGCTCATCGCTGTCCACTTCGATCTCGATCCCCTGCGGACGAGAGAGCTGACGAGCGCCTGGGGGAAGCTCGGCTTCGCGCGGCTGTCGCTCGACGTGGTCGAGTGCCCTGACCGCCGCATCGAGCGGGCCGCCGCCGATGTGGTTGCCCGCCAGCTCGCTCGCGGCGATACCGAGGTGAGTGTGCTGCTTCCCCGCCGCGAGTACAGCCGCTTCTGGCATCGCTTCCTGCACGACCGCACCGCTGACTCGATCGCCAAGGTGCTCGACGACCTCCCGCACTGCAACGTCACCATCGTGCCCTACCACCTTGGGGCCAAGGGCGTGCAGCCTCGACTCGTCACCCCGGCCGGCGTGCCCGCGGACGGGAACGGAAAGGGCCGACGCAGCTCGAAGGCCAGGGCGAAGGCAAAGGATGTGCCCCACATCGAGATCGGCGACATGGAGATGCCCGCCGACCGTGTCCCGGTCGCCAGCGTCCAGCACCGCCAAAGGGTTCGCATCGCGGGCAAGGTGTACTCCGTGCGCGTCCAGCCGTGGTCCGGCGTGGCCGTTCTCGAGCTCACGCTCATCGATGACACGGGAGCGATGCAGGTCGTCTTCTTCGGCCGGCGCGAGCTTGCGGGAGTCACGACCGGGACGCGGTTGGTCATCGAAGGCGTCGTCGGCGAGCACCGCGGGAAGATGGCGAGCTTGAACCCCAAGTACGAGATCCAGGCCGCGGAGGCGCCGCATTGAGCAGCGCCGGCTGACACTCTCGAGCCCGTTTCGAGCGTCCTCACGCGGATCTCGTACTTCGGGTTGAGCCGCGCCATCTCCGCGGCGCTCGCCGAGGACACCCCCGCCGACGCCCTGACGCACCTCGCCACGGATGCATCTATGCTTTGCCAGGTAGCGGGACGGCAAGGATCCGTCGGCAGCGGGAAAGGACCATCGGCGTGACGTGGGGTCAGCAACCGGGCGAACCTGAGCTTTCGGGAACACGCCCGATCTCGGGTCCGGGCCAACCGCCTCTCGGCGCTGGGTCCGACCCGACCGTCCCCCAGCAGCCCGTCCCTCCCCCCTCGTACCCACCGCCCGGCCCTCCGACGTACCCTCCAGCAGGGCCACCCGCTGGCGGCCACCCGCAGCCGCCGCCCACGCCCTACCCGGGCCAGTACCCCGGTGCCCCGCCCCCCGGCGGCCCGCCGATGGGTCCGGGCCAGTACGGACGACCCAGCTCCCCGCCGCCGCGTCCGTCTCGATCAAAAGCGCCCGTGGTCTTCGCGATCACCGCCGTGCTCGTGCTGCTCGTCGTCGGCGCGGCGCTTGCCGTCGTCCTGACGCGCAACGACGCGGCGGGCGCGTCGGAGATCTTCCTCTCGCCGCAGAACGAGCCGGGACCCGATCCGTTCACCGCGTCGGCTGCCTCCGCGTCTCCGCCGGAGGCCACGGTGCCGAGCACGAACACGACCGTCGCATCAGGCGGCGGGGCACCGTCGGGTGGCTCGTCCGGCGGCATCCAGAGCCTTCCCGCCGCGCAACCCGGCCTCTACGGCGGCACGCAGAACGTCTCCTACTGCGACCCCGACAGGATGGTCACGTTCCTCGAGGCCAACCCGGACAAGGCCGCGGCATGGTCGTCGGTGCTCGGCATCTCCACCAGTCAGATCCGCACCTACGTGTCCAAGCTGACCCCCGTGCTGCTGCGCTCGGACACGCGGGTCACCAACCACGGGTTCGCCAACGGGCGCGCCACGACGATCAACGCGGTCCTGCAGGCGGGCACCGCCGTGCTGGTCGACGAGTACGGGGTCCCGCGCGTGAAGTGCAACTGCGGCAATCCTCTCACGCCCCCGACGCCGATCAGCGCGCCGCGCTACACGGGGCCGAGCTGGCCGGGCTACAGCGTGACCAACATCGTCGTCGTGCAGCAGTCCACGACGATCATCAACAACTTCACGCTGTACAACCCACAGACGCGGACCGACTTCGTCAGGCCATCGGGAACCGCGGGGACCGACGACAAGCCAGCCGGCGGCACCAGCACCACCAACCGGACGACATCGACCACCGAGTCGAGCACCACGACCGAGCCACTGACCACGACGACGCGGCGCACGACGACTGCACCGTCGATACCACCCGTCCAGTCGCCGACCACACCCCCGCCGACAACCGCGCCCAGCATCACACCCAACGATGTCGTTTCGGTGTTCGTCGCCCGCCGCGCCGTCTGCCTCAGCAACCCCAATCTCAACTGGCCGTTCAAGGCATCGAGCACGGCCGATCAGTACTCGGCCGCGCCCACCGGCAACCCGGACGTCTTCACGTTCACCGCCGTGAACCATCCACCGGGCGAGACCCAGACGTGGACGTGGAACTTCCACGTGAGCACCGGCTACCTCGAACCGACGAACGGCCTGGCCCAACAAGCCAACGCGGGATGCTCGACCTTGGCGTACGGCGGCTGATCGGCGCGGGCGCGCCAGCGGGCGCGCGACCGATCTGCTTCAGGTGGGTCGGGAGGTGAAGTTGCGGGTCTCCCGCCGTTCGCCGCGGCCGATGGCGTTGAGCAGCGCTCGAGCCTGGCCTTCGATGCCGCTCGATCGGTACTCCACGGCGGTTGCCCGGGCCGCTTCGGCCAGCTCCCTCGCACGCGCCACGTCGTTCGCTGCGGAACAGAACCGGGCCCACTCGAGATGAGTCTCGGCGGCCAGCAGGGGCGCGCTCGCGCTGGTGTGGACCCGCACGGCCCTCTCGAACCACGAGTGCGCTTCATCGGTGCGGCCGAGCACCGCGGAGAGCATCCCGAGATGATGGGCGCCGCAGTGGAGCACGGTCGCTCCTCGCGGCAACTGGTCCGCGTACGGCTCGAGGGCGGCATACCACCGCTCAGCCCCGGCCGCGTCGCCGAAGAGCGCGGCGAGAAAGGCGAGGTTCGACGCCGCCACGGCGCGCGTGCGATCGAGGGTCTCGAGTGCCGCGTCGTCCTTCTCGGCCGCCTCGCGGTAGTGCTGGCCCGCCTCGTCGACCCGCCCCGCCTCGACCAGCACGCACAGCCGCGTGTACCCCAGCCAGCCGGCGGGTTGCACCGCGAGCCGGTCGGCGAGAACGCCGATCTCAGAAGCGCGCCCCTGCTGCAGGCGGAGCGAGAACTCGAACGCGAGGTGCTCGGGTCGGTCGGCGCGACCGACCACCAGCGCGAGCTGGCGCCGCTGCTCTGCCCCGCGTTCGGCCTCCGCGAGATCGCCGACGAGCAGCGCCCGCATCGCGTCATCGTCTGCGAGTGCGTAGGACGGGATGGGAAGGTGAAGCGAACGCAGCAACGCCCGGCCGTCGGCGATGAGCGCGTCGACCGACCCGAGGTCGCCGAGCTCGAGGCTGCAGAGGATGGCGAAGTGCACGGCCCGGAACTCGGCAAGCGGCTCGTCGAGGTGCTTCGCGAGCGCCCGTAGCTCGCGGCTCAGCTCGAGGCGCTCGGCCGCCGAATCGGGCGACTCGATGCTGGGGATGCGCAACTGCAGGACGTCGAGCAGGACGCGGCGATCAGGCTCGTACCGGGCGAGTTCGAGGGCCTGGTTCGCGACGGCTACAGGATCCGTCGGAAACGTCGGTCGCGTGGCGGCCTGGGCCGGTGGCGGGTTGTACGACAGCTCGAACGCGGCCAGCGCAAAGAGTCGGGCACGCGTCGATCGATCGTTGGCCGGTGCCACCTCGACCGCGTTCTGCAGCATCCGAAGGTAACGATCGTCGCGAGGTGGCGGCGTGAACATCGGCTCGACCCGGACGGCGAGCGCGGCTTGCAGCAAGGCGGCGGAATCACCCAGGCGGAGGGCGAGGTCGGCCGCTCGGGTCAGCGTCTGCAACGCAGCTTCCCTCCCCGCGAGCGCTTCGGTCTGGCCCTGCCCGATGAGGAGGTCGAGACGGCGCACGTCGTCACGGACACTGCTCGCCTCCAACAACCGCAGAGCCGTGCGGTACCACCGCCGCGCGTCAGAGAACGCAAGGTGGTCGGACAGCGCGCGGGCCGCGGACAGCGCGTAGTCGATCCCCTTGGTCGCGTCGCCGTCGGCCGCGGCCTCGATGAAGTGATGCGCGAGCTCGAAGACGTGACGGTCTTGGTTTTGCCCGGCCTGTCGCTCGATCTCATCGGCGGCCCGACGGTGCACCGCCACCCGCCACTTGATCGCCGTCGACTCCAGGACCGAATCGTGGATGACCGAATGGCTGAAGCCCAGCGCGTTGTCGGCCGGTAGATCGGCAAGGAACCCGGCATCGATCGCCGCTTTCGTCGCGTGGATGAGCGTCTGCTCGTCGACGCCCAGCAACGAGCGCAACACGGAGACATCGAACTCCTGCCCAAGAACTGACGCCACGCGCAGGGTGGATGCCACCACCTCTTCGAGCCTCGCCAGCCGTTCAGTGACAAGCTCGGGGAGGCTCGGCGGGAGGGCGGCAAGCTCGGGCGCCACGGCTAGCCTCGTGACGCCACCGTCTTCGACGAGCTGGCGCGTCTCGTGCAGGTAGCGGAGGGCGTGTTCGACATGGAGCGGATTGCCACGCGTCGGCTCGTGGAGCGCGCTCGCGAGTGACGGTACGAGAGCGGCATCGGTCTCCGTGTCGCCCAGCGCGCCACCGAGCAAGCGCCGCAGGTCGGGTTCGTCGACACCACCAAGACGCAACTGCTCGACCCCACGGGCGCTCTGGCGGAGCTCGGCCATCAGCGCGGCCAGCGGGTGCCCGTCGGACACGTCGCGCTCGCGGTAGGTCGCGAGCACGAGCACTCGCATCGGATCGGTCGTCAGGAGCACATGCCGCAGCATCGCCAGCGTCGACGCGGCAGCCCATTGGAGATCGTCGATGAGCAGCACGATCGCTTCGGCCTTCGACGCGGCCGCCAGCCAGCCAGCCACGGCGTCGTACAGGCGCAACGCCTCGGTGTCGGGACCGACCTCGGGCGCAGGCTGGCGGATGACGCGGCCCGCGAGCTCGGGGACCAGCCGGACCAGCTCACCCGGGTTCGCACCGAGGCTGTCGGCGAGCTGCGCATCGGAAAGCTGGGCAACATGCGAGCGAAGTGCTTCGACGAACGGCTCGTAGGGCGGCGCGATCTGTTCCTTGCACCGGCCGTAGAGGATGATCGCGCCCTCGTTGTGGACCGATCGAGCGAACTGCACGGCGAACCGGGTCTTGCCCACACCCGGCTCGCCCCCGACGAACACGACGGGGCCCCGGCGGGAGCGGGCCCGGCTCCACGCCTCCACCAAGGCGAACCGCTCGAGGTTGCGACCCACGAAGGGGTACGCCTCGGTCAGCGCGGGGACCTCCGGAAAGGGCAGAGGCCGAGCGGCACCGGATTCCCACCACCGCACCTCGTAGGCCAGGAGCGGTTCGTTGAGGCCCTTCAGCTCGAGAGAGCCCACCTCGTCGTAGCCGACCGGGCTCCGCGACCCGGCCAGCGCCTTGACGTAGGTGGACGCCAGGATCTGGTCGTCGGCGGCCTTCGCGCACAGGCGGGCGGCTTCGACCACGGGTGTCCCGAACACATCGTCGCTCTCGACGCGAACCTCGCCGATGCTCACGCCGATTCGCAGCGAGAGCAAGACGTCGGCCCGGCGGTTGCGTCGGCTGAACCAGTTCTGGATAGCAGTGACCGACGAGATCGCGTCGCTCGGAGCGTGAAAGACCGCCATGACGCCGTCGCCCGTTCCTTTGACGACCACGCCCCGGTGTTCATCGATGAGCCGCTCCAGCACGTCGTCATGCTCGCGGCGGAGCGCGTCGGCCCGGTCGTCGCCCAGCGCGCTGCGCATGGCGGTGGAGCCGACAAGGTCGGTGAACACGACGGTCATGGTGGCGGCGCCCGGCTGCAGCGCGGTCATGGCTCTGCCCGCCTCGGAACCCCGCCACCCCGGGCTCGCCGGCCGCCGAGGCTCAGAAGCTGTCGCGGTCGGTGGGGCGGCTGCCGTTGAGCCGAGGGGGAAGATCTGACGACGCGGACATTCATTCCTGTCGCATCCTACGGTGGTGCGCCACGAGGGCGCCGGGGTGAGCCGGTACGCTCGTCCTGGTGCGCCGGCGAGCCGACCTCACGTTCACCCTCGACATCGAGGACCACCGACCGCCGCACGCCGACTGGCCCGCTCGCTACCCCGACCTGACCTACGACCTGCTCGACTGGCTCGACGAGCGCTGCATCACCGCGACGATGTTCGTCGTCGGCGAGGTCGGCGAGCACCATCCGGGCCTGGTGAAAGAGATCTCGGCGCGGGGTCACGAGATCGGCCTCCACAACTGGAAGCACGTCCAGCTCACCAAGCTCGACCCCACCACCTTCGAGCAGTGGGTGAAGCGAGGCAAGGCGGTGCTCGAAGACCTGAGCGACCAGGAGGTCGTCGGCTTCCGGGCGCCGACGGCGTCGATCGTTCCCGGCACGATGTGGACGACCGACATCCTCGCACAGGAGGGCTTCGTCTACACCTCGAGCATCGTCCCCGGCCGCAGCCCGCTGCACAGCTTCCCGGGCGCGCCAAGCAAACCGTTCCGTTGGCCGAGTGGCGTGGTCGAGCTCGGCCTGTTCTGCCCAGGGTTCGGGTCGTGGCGCGTGCCCTTCGGCGGCACCTGCCTGCGCCTGCTCCCCACATGGTCGATGGCGATGCTGCTGCGCATCTCACCGCCCCGCGAAGGCGCGGGGCTGTACTGCCACCCCTACGACTTCGACCTCGACGAGCCCCGCTGGCACGTCGACGATGCCGGAAGGTTGGGCTTCCTCACCTGGCGAGGGCGCGCGGGCATGAAGCGCAAGGTCGAGGCGATCTTCGATCGCTACCCAGCTGCACCCCCGCTGCGCGACCGCATAGAGGGCGTGACCTCATGGGTCGACTTCAGCCCATCACTCGCCGACGGTGCGACCCGCTGGCGCCCACGTCGCATCCTCTAACCTCCCGCCCCATGACGAGGTTGCGTTGGGGAGATGCCGCGCCGACCGACGCCGCGGCGGCCCGCGAGCGACTCATCGACGCCGCCGAACGGTGCATCGACCGGTTCGGGCTCGCCAAGACCACACTGGAGGACGTGGCCGCCGAGGCCAGCGTCTCCCGAGCAACCATCTACCGCTACTTCGGCAACCGTGACGAGCTGATGCTGGAGGTCCTGCTGCGCGAGCTCGAGCGTTCGTTCGACGTCAACCTCGACGCCTTCGTGCAGTCGGTGCGGACGCCCAGCGAGCTCGCGGCGGCCATCGTCGACGCGTCGGCGTACCTTCTCGCCACCATCCGCAACAACGCGAAGTTGCAACTGCTCCTGCGCCAGGACGGCCCCAGCGTGGCAGCCACGGTCGCGGGCGCGTCGAAAGCCTTCTTCGACGCCATCGCCGACGACCTGCGCCCGTATCTCGAGCCGGCCCAGGCGGCGGGACTGCTTCGAGCCGACCTCGACCTCGCCGAGGCATCGGAATGGATCCTGCGCTCGATCCTGTCGTTGCTCACCGTCGAAGGGCCGATCCACCGGACCCCCGATAACGAGCGACGGTTCCTGGCCAGCTACCTCACACCTGCCTTGGTACCGTCGGGGGAACCGGTGCCGGTCACGGCGCCCGCCACCAGAGTCCGGCGGAAGAAGGCCCCCAGTTGACACCCGTTCAACCCCATCGGTGGAACCTCGGATTCACACCCGAGCCCGGTCGCGGGCCGTTCACCACGCTCACCGCGGACCAAGTCGAGTCGTACGACCGCGCCGGGTACAGGGACCAGGCGGTCTACACGTCGCCGGGCGCCGTGCCGATCGGTGCGCACGCGGGCAGCGTGGTCGTCTTCTCGTCACTCACGCCGCACCGCACGGGGCCGAACCGCACCGCGGACGTGCGCAGCGCGTACATCGTCCAGTACGCGCCGGACGGAGCGGTGACGTTGCGGGGCGATCCGGCAGAGATCGCCGCGGGCGAGGCGCGGCGTGAGCCACAGGACGACCCCGATCGGCAGTACCTGGTCGTGAAGGACGGCGAGCCGGTCGTCCCATGAGGCGCGAGCCCCCGCGGCACATCCTTGTCCTCCCAGCGCTCGTCGTCGCCGCGGCCCTCCTCTTCAGTGGCTGTCCCAGCAAGACCGGGACGGGATTGGTCACCGAGGCGACCTCGGACGATCAGGGGTCCACCTCGAGTCAGGGTCCGAAGCTCGACAAGGGCAAGGACGAGAAGAAGGCCACGGCCGCGCTCCTCTCGCTCGACGACCTGCCCGGTTCGAAGTGGGAGGAACCGACCACCCCGACGACCGAGAACACCAAGAGCGGCAGCAGCTTCGACTGCCCCGAGCTCGGCGACCTCTTCAACGACGCCGACACGCCGAGCCTGACGAGGGCCTCCTCGCCGACGTTCGAACAGACCCAGCCGTACGGTCGGGTGGCGAACGAAGTCATCTTCATGGCCGACGACAGCGCCGCGAAGGCCGAGCTCGACGACCTCAAGGCCAAGTCCGACGCCGTGCGCGCGTGTTTCGAGCGGGGCTTCAGCCACGACTTCGCGAGGGAAGGGCGCAACGTCGAGACGGCGGTCGAGGATTGGAGCTTCGGCAAGATGGGCCAGGCTCGGGTCGGCTTCAGCGTCACGCTGACCTCCGACGTCGAGGTCTTCCTCGGGGTGGCGCTCGTGCGCGTCGGGCGGGCCGCCACGGTCGTCGTGATCGCGCAAGACCAGCCGTTGGATCAAGACGCCGCCGACATCGTCCAGACCGCGACCGACAAGCTCAGCGACAACCTGGGCTGAAGCGGGCTCAAGCTCGCGTGAGAGGATCTGGGCCGTGACAGGGAAACGAAGCCCGCGCCAGACGACCACGGCCCCCGCGGTGACGATGGGAATCGCGTTCATCCTGGCGCTGGCCGCGTGCGCGCCGGCCACGACGGGACCAGGTTCGGGCGGGCCAGCCAGCAGCGACACCTCGGCGCCCGCGAGCACGACCACCACGGCGCCCTCGGTGTTGACGGGGCGGCCCAACGAGCTCACCCGCGAGCAGCGCACCTTCGTCGACCCGTCGCGCAAGACACCGGCCGGCAAGACGGTCGGCGACGTGGTGGGCACACCCGAGCAGCCGTCACGAACGCTCGTCACCGAGATCTACTACCCCACCACTCCGGGGCCGCGGCCCCTGATCCTGTTCTCGCACGGCTCCAACGGCCACCCCGACAAGTTCACCAACTTGCTGTCGGCGTGGGCCATGGCGGGTTACGTCGTCGCCGCGCCGGCGTTCCCTCTCACCAACAGCAAGGCGCCCAACGGCTTCGCCAACAACTTCGACGTGTGGGATCAACCCAAGGACATCTCGTTCGTGCTCGACCAGGTGCTCGCCGCGTCCACCACGCCGGGCGACGCGCTGAACGGGCGCGTCGATCCCTCACGAATCGGGGCTTCCGGACTGTCGCTCGGGGGCGCGACCACCTATGGCCTCGGCTTCAACCCGTGCTGCCTCGACTCCCGGCTCAAGGCGTTCATCGTGATGGCGGGAGCGCTCCTCCCCTTCCCGCAGGACTACGCCTTCGATCGCAGCGTGCCGCTGCTCATCATGCACTGCGACAACGACCCGACCCTCCCGTACGCGTCGAGCGCGGTGCGTGCGTTCGGTCTGGCGCAACCACCGAAGTACCTCGTGACGATGACCGGCTGCTTCCACGCGTTCGCCTTCGAGAACGAGCCGCGCACCCAGTACGACGAGCTCGTGCAGAAGACGACCGTCGACTTCTGGGATGCCTACCTCGCCGGCGAGCAGTCCCAGCTCGCGTTGCTCGACACCGACGCGGTCGCCGTCGACGGCTCGACCCTCCAGAAGGGATGATCAGGCGGCTTCGTCGCGCATCAAGTAGGCGAGGAGGGCGAGGGCGGCGATGGCCGGGGCCACGACCGCGAACTTCGCCGGGCCGGTCGTGCGGGCTTCGAGGATGGCAGCGAGGAACGCGCCGACGACGAAGACACCGAGGCACGGGGCGACGACGGCGACGGCGTGGCCGGTCGTCCGCGACCGTTCGGCTGCTTTCGCCGACGCCGGATCGCGCTTGAGGTCGAGGCGAGCGAACAGGTTGCCCACCGCGTTCACGGTCAGTGCGGTCAGTGCGCCCGAGATGAACGTCGTGTGCAACGGGACGCCTTCGACCCGTCGCAGGTTGCCGGTCTGCACGCCCATCGCCATCGCGGCCGCGACCGTGAGGATGTAGAGCCGCCAGGTGTCGGGCCGGTAGCCGGCTTCGTCGGAGAAGAGCGCGCCCATGACGGCGAACACGACGAGCAGGGACGCTTCGAGCAGGAGCACGACCGACGTCTCGCGCCGGGAGGCCCGTCGCCGGAACGCCTCGATCAACGTGTACGCGAGCGCGACCCCGAGCACGAACGCCGGGATCGCCAGCAGACGCTCGTAGGTGACGAGCCCGAGGCCGGACCCGAGCTGCGCGACGCCCGCAACGACGTTCCCGCTCATGTGGCCGACGAACGCGCCGAACAGGACGAGGAAGCCGAAGGCGTCGACGTAGCCGGCGATGGCGGCGAGCGCGACCGCGAACCAGCGGTTCGGGTGCTCGACGAACCAGCTCTCGCTCGCTTCGGTGCGGGCCACGTCGGACAAGGTCAGCTCCCGGCTGTGGCCGGCACCACTCGGGCACGTCGAACGATCGGCCCGACCGAGGTCTTGGCATCGCGCGACAGGTTGGCCGCCGAATTGACGACACCGATGTGGCTGAACGCCTGCGGGAAGTTCCCCACCAGCCGGCTCACGCGAGTGTCGTACTCCTCTGACAGGAGACCGAGATCGTTGCGCAGGCTGAGCAGCCGCTCGAAGAGCTGGCGTGCTTCGTCGTGCCGACCGAGCAGCACGAGGTTGTCGACCAGCCAGAAGGTCGTGAGCAGGAACGATCCCTCACCCGGAGGAAGGCCGTCGAGGGTTTCGGCGACGGCCCCTTTGGCGCGCGCCTGCCGCTGTCCGGCCTCGTCGTCGACCGCCGCCTCGACATCGGTCTTGTACCGCGGCACGAAGCCGTCGACCACGAGGTCGCGCTGGATGGCTTCGATGGTGCCGATCAGCCGAGGATCGGTCGGTGGGAGGAACCCGACGAGCCCGATCATCAGGCAGCTCGCGTCGAGCTCGTTGCTGCCGAAGTACTGCGTGAAGGCGCCAACACCAGTGTTGTAGCCCTTCTTGCAGATGCGGCGATGCATGTCGTCTCGCAGATCACGCCAGTGGTCGACCGGTTCGTCGAGGTCGAGCAGCTCGATGATCTTGACCCAACGATCGACGGCGACCCATGCCATGACCTTGGAGTGCACGAAGTGCCGGCGCGGCCCGCGGATCTCCCAGATCCCGTCGTCGGGCGCGACCCAGACGCGCTCGACGTGCTCGACGATGGAACGAACCAGATTGTGCGTGTCTGGCGTGAAGTGGGAGCTCTCGAACCGGTCGGCCATCGTCGCCGCGGTGTGCAGCATGTCAAGCACCTCGCCGAACACGTCGAGCTGGAACTGCCCGCTCGCACCGTTGCCGATGCGGACCGGCGCGGAGCTCTCATAGCCGGGCAACCACGGAAGCTCGAGCTCGGTGAGGCGGCGCTCGCCGCCGACGCCGTACATGATCTGGAGATCGCCAGGGCTCCCCGCGACCGCCCGCCGCAGCCAGTGGATCCATTCGTCGGCCTCTTCCACGTATCCCGCGTCGAGCAGGGCGTTCAACGCGAACGTCGCGTCACGAAGCCACGTGTAGCGATAGTCCCAGTTCCGGACGCCACCTAGCTGCTCGGGCAACGAGGTCGTCGCCGCGGCCACGATCCCGCCGGTCGGGCCGTAGGTCAGCCCCTTCAACGTGAGCAGCGAGCGCTTGACCTCTTGGGCGTAGTCACCGTCGTACTGCGAACGCGACGACCACTCGTTCCAAAAGGCCTCTGTCTCGTCGAGCGCTGCCGCGGCGTCGATGTCGGCCGGCGCCGCGACGTGCGAAGGGTGCCAGAAGACGGTGAACGGCACTCGCTCGCCGGCTGCAACATCGAAGACCGCGACCGTCGTGAGGTCTTTGCCTTCCAAGGGGATCGGGGCCCGGATCGTCAGTGCGTCGGCGCCCCCGATCGCGCACATGCCGTCGTCGGTGCGCTGCACCCAGGGAACGACGTTGCCGTAGTCGAATCGCACAGCGATCGTCATGCCCACCTCGACCCGACCCTCGCGTCCTTCCACGAGGCGCACGAGCACGGGCGGATCGATGGCGCCCTCGCGGACGGGCATGAAGTCGATGATGGCAACCGAACCGGTCGCGGTCGTGAAGACCGTTTCGAGGACAAGGGTGTCGCCGCGGTAGCGCCGCGCCGCCGAGGTGACATCGCCGACCGGCCGCACCCGCCACCGGCCGTGGGAGGGCGTGCCCACCAAAGCAGCGAAGCACGCGCCCGAGTCGAACCGGGGCATGCAGAGCCAGTCGATGGAGCCTGACTCCGACACCAGCGCGCACGTCTGGGTGTCGCTGATCAGCCCGTAGTCCTCGATGAGCGGCGCCATGCGGTCAGCATGCCACTTTGCACACCGACGCGAGCGGGGTGCTCGGGGTCTAGATTCGCACCACCACGCGGGCGGAGACCGGGCGACCCGAAGACCCTGGAGGCAAGGATGGCACTCAAGCCCAAGGACAAGCCCCACATCGTCGAGCCCGCCGACCGGCCGCGCTCGGACGCGCTGGTGATGTTCGGCGCGTCGGGCGACTTGGCCAAGAAGAAGCTCTTCCCCGCGGTGTACCGCCTCCACCGCCGGGGCCTGCTCAACGTTCCGGTCATCGGGGTCGCGCTCGACGACTGGAACGACGACGACCTCGTCAACCACGCCAAGGCCTCGATCCGCGAAGAAGAGCCCGACTCCTGGAACGAGAAGGCCTTCGACGACCTCGCTCCCCTGCTCAAGTACGTGGCCGGCGACTACAGCAAGCCCGAGACGTTCGAGAAGGTGAGACAGCAGGTCGGCGAGGCCGCGCACCCGATCTTCCACCTCGCCGTTCCACCCTCGCTGTTCGCCACGGTGGCGGGCGGGCTGGCAGGCGTCGGGCTGAACAAGGGCGCGCGGCTCATCATCGAGAAGCCCTTCGGCCGCGATCTCGAGTCGGCCAAAGCACTCAACGACAGCCTGCATCAGCACTTCTGGGAGTCAGCCATCTTCCGCATCGACCACTTCCTCGGCAAGGAAGCCATGCGCAGCCTGCTCATCAGTCGCTTCGCCAACGCCATCCTCGAACCGCTGTGGAACCGCCAGTACGTCCACAGCGTGAAGATCACCATGGCCGAGGCGTTCGGTGTCGAAGACCGCGGCGCGTTCTACGACTCGGTCGGTGCCCTCCGCGACGTCATGCAGAACCACCTGCTGCAGATGGTCGCGCTGTTCGCGATGGAGCAGCCGGTCAACGAGAGCGCTCGAGCCCTTCGTGACGAGAAGGCCAAGGTGCTGCAGGCTGCGCTTCCGGTCGATCCCGGCCACTACGTGCGCGGCCAGTACGACGGCTACCGCGACGTGCAGGGCGTGAAACCCGGCTCCGACACCGAGACCTACGGCGCCTTTCGCCTGAACTTCTCGTCGCCGCGCTGGGGAGGGGTGCCCTTCTTCCTCCGCGCGGGCAAGTCCCTGCACCGAACGGTCACCGAGATGACGATCGTGTTCGCGCCACCGCCCCGGCCGCTCTGGCTGGACGACGGCAGCCCGCACCCGCCGAACATGATCCGCATCGAGGCCAAGCCGGAGAGCTTCGCCGCGCTGAGCTGGTTGGAGAAGCGGCCAGGAGACGACATGATCGCCGAACCGATCACGCTCGCGCCGCCGCCGGCCGAGCGCCGCGACATCGGCCCCGAGCCCTACGAGTTGCTCATCGAAGAGGCGATGATCGGCGACCCGACGCTGTTCGCTCGTGAAGACAGCATCGAGGAGTCGTGGCGGATCGTCGACCCGATCCTCTCCACCTACGACCCGGTCCACACCTACAAGCCCGGCACGTGGGGGCCAGCCGAGGCCCGCCGACTCGTGCAGTACTACCACGCCTGGCCCGAAGAGCCGCCGGCCTGATGGCGGCGGGGCCCCATGCGGGCGGAATGACGTCCCGTCACCAGGTGTTCGTCCTTCGCCACGGCGCGACGGAGTGGAGCAAGAACGGGCGCCACACCGGCATGACCGACCTCCCCTTGCTGCCTGAAGGTGAGAAACAGGCCAGGGCCACTGCCGAGCTGTTGGGCGGCCGGCGGTTCGCGCTCGTGCTCTCCAGCCCGCTCCGACGAGCGCGGTGCACGTGCGAGCTCGTGGGCCTTGCCGATCAAGCCGAGATCACCGACGACCTGAAGGAGTGGGACTACGGCGACTTCGAGGGTCTCACGACGGCCCAGATCCGCGAGACGTACCCGGACTGGACGGTGTGGGACGGTCCGGTCCCGAACGGCGAGGCGATCGCCGACGTCGCGGCTCGCGCTGATCGTGTGATCGAGCGAGCGAGAGCAACCCGCGGCGACGTCGCGCTCTTCGGTCATGGCCACATGCTGCGCGTGCTCACAGCCCGGTGGTGCGAGCTCGCCGCGATCGAGGGGCGCCGGTTCCCGCTCGACACCGCGACGATGAACATCCTCGGCTGGGAGCACGAGTACTCGACGGTCCAGGTCTGGAACGAGCGCGCATCCAGGTGACACCCCCGTTGCGGTCCACCTGGCCCGCTCCGCAAGGCGGATAACCTCGGCGACCGGAACGCCGGCGACGGCAGATCGGGGGAGCCATGGCGGTATCGATCGCGAAGAGCGACCGGAAGCTGGTCTTCGGCCGGTTCGGCGCGTGGATGGCGTTGGTCGCCGTCATCACGATCCTCGCGGGTGTCCTCTTCGGCTACGACCAAGGCGTCATCTCCGGCGCGCTCGACTTCATCAAGGTCGAGTTCAACCTGTCGTCGACGATGGAGGAGGTCGTCACCAGTTGGGTCACGCTCGGTGCGCTCGCCGGGGCCCTGGTCGCGGGCATCCTCGCCGATTCGTTGGGCCGCAAGCGCACGATCGTCATCGCCGGCGTGCTGTTCATGACCGGTGCCGCCATCGAGGCGTTCACGCCGGGCACAACCATCTTGGTCCTCGGCCGGTTCGTGGTCGGCTTCGGTGTCGGCGTGGCATCGGTCGCGGCACCGCTCTACGCGGCCGAGATGTCCGACGCCAAAAACCGCGGCCGCATGGTGTCGACCTACCAGCTCGCCATCACCATCGGCATCCTCATCGCGTACATCGTCGATGATCTGCTCACGCCGAGCGGCAGCTGGCGAATCATGCTGGGGCTTGCCATCGTGCCGGGAGCATTGCTCGCGATCATCATGTTCGCCATGCCCGAGTCGCCGCGCTGGTTGATGAAGGGCGCCCGCCGCGAGGAGGCGAGCGCGTCGGTCGCCAAGGTGCACGGCTCGGCGCGAGCCGACATCGAGCTGGACGCGATCGCGGCCGACCTGGCCGAGAGCGACGACCAGGCCTCATGGGGCGAGGTGTTCAGCGAGGAGATGCGCAA
>JACPNV010000005.1 GCA_016185305.1 Actinomycetota bacterium
GGGGAGTGGGCTGATGCCCGCGCCGCGGTGCGCGAGCGGTTCCCCGATGTGTGGACACCGGCCCGCAGTGACCTGTGCTTCGCGACGACGAACCGGCAGACGGCGCTGAAGGCCCTCGCCGAGAAGGTCGATGCCATCATCGTCATCGGCTCCCAGACGTCGTCCAACACCAACGCACTTGAACGCGTCGCCCGCGAGTCCGGTTGTGGTCGAGTCGTTCGCATCGAGACGGTCGACGGCCTTTCGCAGGTGGACGGGCTCGGTGGCGTCGTCGGGGTCACGGCGGGTGCCTCGGTCCCTGAACGGCTCGTTCGGGAGGTGCTGGAACGCCTCGCGCCGCTCGACGGCATCGAGGACCTGCGGGTGACCGACGAAGACGAGTACTTCCCGCTCCCGGCCAGGCTCCGCGGACTGATCCCCGACGACCAGCTCGGCGCCGATCGCCACCGCGACGCGGGCACGGCCCTCGACCATCTGGCCGAGCAGGTGACCGCGAGCGAGAGAACCGCTTGACTTATTCCCCCATGGGTGAATAAATGAACCAGGTGGTTGAGACGCAACCACCGGGACAACCCGCACCACGGCAGACCGCCGGGCGTGGACGTGGCGCTCGCAAAGCGCCCGTCCTGGTGCTGGTTGGCCGCGACCTTGCCGGAGGGGAGCGCATGAGACGAGGATGCAGGCGATCCGAAACGAACGAGAGGCGACCGCGCCGCGGCTTCCGCGCACGAGCCGTGGCGGCAGCGCTGGTTCCCGTCGCCACGTTGAGCGTGCTCGCGTGGTCGACGCAAGCCAACGCAGCCGTGAAGGTCGGAGGGCTGGGCGACGCGCTCTGGGCCTATGCGTTCACGCCCAAGCAGGTACCGGGCGCCAACGACTGGAACTGCAAACCCTCTGCCGCTCGTCCGCGCCCGGTCGTCCTGGTGCACGGCACGTTCGAGAACATGGGCTTCAACTGGGCGGCGATCTCGCCGACGTTGAAGAACGCCGGCTACTGCGTGTACGCCCTGAACTATGGCGCCAACCTTTTGTCGTTCGACCAGCGAGCGTCGGGGCTCGACGACATCGCGAAGTCAGCGGCACAGCTCGGCACGTTCGTCGACAAGGTGAGGTCGTCGACCGGGGCCCCGCAGGTCGATCTGGTCGGGCACTCGCAGGGCGGCATGATGCCCAACTACTACATCAAGCGGCTCGGTGGTGCGTCGAAGGTCCGCATGCTCGTCGGCCTCTCGCCGAGCAACCACGGAACCGACCTCAGCGGCCTGGTGACCATGGGTGAGCAGCTCGGCATCATGACCGGCCTCAACCTGTTCGGCACGTTCACCGCGCCGGCGCTCGTGCAGCAGGAGCGGAATGGACCCTTCCAGACGGCGCTGTTCGCCGATGGCGATACCGTTCCGGGGCCGAAGTACGTCGTGATCCAGACGACGAAAGACGAAGTGGTGACGCCCTACACCAACGCGTTCTTGAGCGGGCCCAACGTGCAGAACATCACCATCCAGAACCAATGCCCCAACGACAATGTCGGTCATATCGGCATCGTCTTCGACGGGCCAGCCATCCAGAACGTGTTGAACGCCCTCGGGCCGAACACGCCCGGCTTCAAGGCGACCTGCACCAACTACGGCCTCGGCGTCTAGCTGGCGACCGACCGCGGCCAGAAGTCCCCCTACGGGTCAGCCGGAGGCTCCCGCCCCGGCAGAACCGTGCGAGATCGAGCTCGGACCCCTCCCTGGTCGGTCCGAGCTCGTTTCGCGCGGCTCCGGCGCAAACGTTGGTGATTTCGTGCGGTCAGGGCCAGGGTCACGCCGGCAACGGCCCGGAGGGCGCGCCGTGCCCGTCCTCAACCGGCGTGTCGAAGCGTCGCGATGAGCTGGCCGTACGCGGCGCCGCTGTTGGCGCCCATGGAGTCGGTCTCGAGGAACTTGCAGGTGCCGCCCTCGCGCTTGACGCCGTGGAGACCGAAGCAGGATTCGTATTCGCCCCATTGGTAGCTGTCGAACAGCGACCAGTGGAAATAGGCACGGATGTCGATGCCGGCATCGAGGGCTTGCTGCAGGACGCCCAGGTGCTCGCGGAGATACCGGGGGCGGGTCCAGCCGTCAGGTCGCTCGTGGGCGACGCCGCCGGTGACGGGGTTGCACAGACCGCTCTCGAGGATCCAGATCGGCAGCCTCGGGTCGTCGTTGGCGCGGAGGTACGCCAGCAGATGCTCAGGTGAGGGCCTTTGCTCCCAGTGCTTCGGGTCGGGACCCCACCGGCGGGCGCCACACCGGTCGCGCCCAGGCATGCGCAGATAGTTCGACAGCCGCGGGTCGTAGTAGTTGAGCTGAACGACATCGAGCGGTCGTTCGCATGTGCTCGTGAAGACCGCATCGAGCGCGCCAGCCCATGCTCGATTCCGATGGAGGAAGCTCTGCACGCCGTGATGGATAGCCGACTCCACCAGCCGACCCATAGGAGAAACGCCCTCCAGAACCGCTCGGTGATAGGCGATCCGCCGATCGCTCAGCCAGTCATGGACATCGCCTCGGCGAACGCCCGCGGACCTCGACAGCAGCAGGTCGATCGGCAGGCGGTCGGCGTCGTAGCTCCAGAAGGCGTACGTGCTCGTACCGACCATCGCGTCGGGCTGGTGTCGATGGATGACCTCGTACGCGAGCACGTGCCCGGCGAGCATGTTGCTCATCGCCTTCGCCGCGAGCCGCCGGCGAAGGCGATGGCCTGGCGGGAAGTAGCCGATGAGGTAGGTCCCGATGGCGTAGGCGTTGATCTCGTTGATCGTGATCCACCGGCTGCAGTGTGGCGCCAGCCAGGGAACGATCGAGTCGACCCAGTGGGCGAACCTGGCCGGAGCGTCGTCGTCGAGCCAGAAGTCCGCGCCGAGCCATGCCGGGTGGGTGAAGTGGTGCAGCGCGGCGACCGGCTCGAGGCCGCGCTCGCAGCACACGCGAAGGATGCGCGAGTAGTGCGTGAGCGCGCCGATGTCGATCGCTCCGGCCGAAGGCTCGCAGCGGGTCCACTCGACACCCATGCGGAACCCGTTGCAGCCGGCCTCGAGCGCCCGATCGAAGTGCTCCGGGTACCGCGTCCAGAACTCGTTGGCGATGCCCGAGGGCGTGGCCCGCCCGCTGGCCTCCCAGTCGGCCCAGTTGTTCTGGGGCTCGCCCGGCCCGTTGTAGCCACCCTCGGATTGAAAGCCCGAATCGCCCACGCCGAAGAGGAAGTCCTGCCGGATGGATGGACGAGGCGCGCCGTTCGACGGAAGCGCTTGCACGGCGATCTCCGATCCCTGCCCGTGTTGCCCGTGTTGCCCGTGTTGCCCGTGTCCCGGTGAGCCGCGTTGCCCTTGACTCACTCACCGGTGAGTGAATAATAGAGGGACGGAGGTGGCCAGGTCAACGGTGGCTTCCCCCGGGCGACGCGAAGCGCCGCAGATCAACACGACGAGGGGGACCAGGTGGCAGGAGGCGTGCGGCTTCGAGACGGCGAGGTGCCGTTGGCACGGCGCCTCCTGCTCGCCGATTGGCGCCGGTTGCTCGCGAGCCTCGCCGGCGTCGGTCTGGCGCTCATGCTGATCCTGCTCCTCGACGGGCTCTCGGCGGGCATCGACGCCCGGGTCACGGTCTACGAGCAGCAGTCCGGTGCCGACCTGTACGTCGCCCAGCCCGGCACCAACAGCTTCCTCGGCTCGCTCAGCAACATCCCGGCCGGCACCGAGGCCAAGGTCCGCGAGCAACCCGCCGTGAACTGGACCGCGCCGGTTCGTGGGTTCTTCACCGTGCCGGTGCTGCGGGGCAACCGGGTGCCGGCCTATGTGGTCGGCTGGGAACCGGGCAAGCCCGGCGGGCCCTGGAAGATCCTCGACGGGCGCGCGCCGGCGGGCGATGGTGAGATTGCCGTCGGCGGCGAGGTCGCACGCAAGGGCAGCCTCGCCTTGGGGAGCCCCTTCGAGCTGCTCGGCACGCGCTTCGTCGTGGTGGGCATCGCCGGCGACGCGGACATGTTCATGGCGTCGTTCGTGTTCATGACACGCCAGGCGTCCGAGGTCATGCTGAAGGCGCCCGGCTTCACGAGCTTCATCCTGGTCGGCACCGATCGCCCGGACGCGTTGAAGCAGACCCTGGCGTCGGCCGGGATCCACTCGCTGACGCGAGCAGAGATCGAACGGAACGACCTGGCGCTGAAGGGGCAGGCCTACAGCGCCGGGCTCGGCCTCGTCGTCTCGGTGGCGTTCGCAGTGGGCACGTTGGTGATCGCGCTCACGATCTACACCGCGATCATGGAGCGGCGGCGCGAGTACGGGATCGTCAAGGCGATCGGCGCGAACGCTCGACGCCTCTACCGGATCGTGCTCGCCCAGTCGCTGGTGCTGGCGTTCGGCGGCCTCGCCGTCGGCGCGGTCTTCTTCCTCGCCGGCGTGCAGGTGCTCGGTTGGCTGCGGCCGCAGTTCGAGATCTCGACGTCGGGTTCAGCCGTCGTGCGGGTGGTGGTGGCGGCGGTCGTGATGGGCGGGGTCGCGACGGTCGTCCCGGCCCGGCGCCTGAACGCGATGGAACCAGCGATGGTGTTCCGGGGTGCGTAGGCCGACGATGAAGACGAACGTTCCCCTCGCTCGCCGGAACCTCCTCGAAGACCGCCGGCGCTTTGCCCTGGCGATGCTGGGCATCGGCAGCGGCCTGTTGATGGTGCTCCTCATGAACGCGGTGTTCGCCGGCTTCACCGAACAGGAGACGGCGTACCTGCGGTCGCTGCAAGCCGACATCCTCGTCTCCCAGGAAGGTGTCCGGACGATGCAGATGTCGATCAGCAATGTGCCGGCCGAGGCGCTCGAGACGACACGGAACGCCCCGGGGGTGGCGTGGGTCGAGCCATTGCGCCAGATGACGACGACGATCGACGCCCGAGGCAAGCAGTTGATCACCTACCTCTTCGGCTACAACCCAGCGACCGGTCGAGGCGGACCGCCGCAACTCACGGGCCGGGCGCCGGGTCGCGGCGAGGTGGTGCTGGACCGGGCCGGCGCCGATCAACTCGACGTGCGCATCGGAGACACGGTCGAGTACTTCGGGAAGCCGATGCGCGTGAGCGGTCTGACCGAAGGCCTCACGAGCGTCGGCAACACGGCGTCGTTCGTCCTGGCGGACGACTTCGCGCGCTTGGCCGGACCGGGCGCCAACTACCTCCTCGTCGGCGCCGCACCGGGCGTGAACCCAGAACAGTTGCGGACCCAGCTCGCGGCGCGGCTTGCCGACGTCACGATCCAGACCCGCGAGGGCTTCACGGCCGAGGAGGTCGCGTTCGTGCAAGACCTCTACACCGATGTCGTCCGCACGATGATCGCCATCGGGTTCGTCATTGCCCTGGCGCTGGTGGCGCTCTCGTTGTCCGCGGTGACATCGTCCAAGCTGCGTGACTACGGCGTCGTGAAGGCGCTCGGCGCGACGCGGCGCCAACTCGTGACGGCGGTAGCAACCCAAGCGCTGTGGTCGGTCGTTCTGGCAACCGCGATGGCGACCGTCGGCGCCTTCGTGCTCGCGTGGGTCATCGGCTGGGCCGTGCCCAACATCGCGCTCGTCATCGAATGGCGGGCCATCGCGCTGACGCTGGCCGGCGCGATCGCCGTCGGTGCTCCCGGCGCGCTGCTGCCGCTTCGCCGCGTCCTCCAGGTCGACCCGGCCACGGCTTTCCGCACGGCGAGCTGAGTGCACACGTACCCGCCATCTCGAGGGGCGTGTCGCAAAACATGCAGGGTTGACTGTTTGTTTGTTATCGGGTACAACGACCCCATGGCTGAGGCCCCCGCGACTATCGCCGCCGGCGTCCGCCGGCGCACGCAGGAGCAGCGATCTGCCGCCACCCAGGCCAAGCTGCTCGATGCCACCGTGGCTTGCCTGGCCGAGCTGGGCTACGCCCGAACAAGCACAACGATGGTGTGCGAGCGGGCCGGCGTGTCCCGTGGCGCCCAGCTCCACCACTTCCCGACCAAGGCCGCCCTCGTGGCGGCGGCTGCCGAACGCGTGCTCGAGCTGCGGGTGGAGGAGTTCCGTGCCACCCTCGGTGGGCTGGACGAGGGGCAGGAGCGGGTGCAGACCGCCATCGATCTGTTGTGGGGCATCTTCTGCGGCCCGTCCGCCTACGCCTGGCAAGAGCTGCTGGTCGCCGCCCGTACCGACGACGAGCTCCGCCCCCACCTCGCACGCGTGCAGAACCGGCTGCGAGACGAGGTTGCGGCGGCCTGGCACGACCTGTTCCCGAGCGGGCTGCAAGGGCTCGATTCCACACTCAACGCGGCCGTACCCAAGCTGCTGTTCGCGGTGCTCGACGGGTTGTCGATGCATCGCCTCACCGGTCTCCCGACCGCGGAGACCGATGCCCATGAAGTCCTCGCGGTCGTGAAGATGCTGAGCGTCTACTTCGACGCCGTCAACCCCCTGGAGGAGCTATGACCCTCGTCGATGCCACCGCACCGCCTTCCACCCTGGGCACCGTCGACGACGAGCTCGTCGTCGATGCCGAGCGCACCTCACGCGAGAGGTTCGAGTCGCTCGTGCGCCGGCTCTCCGAGCAGTCGGTTGCCAAGCACTACGACGCCTACGCGGACATCCCGTGGGACGACCCTGAGTTCGCTGTCGATCCCGACGATCCGCGCTGGGCGCTCGTCGAGTTCGATCCGCTCGGCGCGACCGATTGGTACAAGGCTCAGCCGATGGCGGTGCGGTCGCGCATCGGGCTGTACCGGGCGGCGAGCGCGGCCAAGGTCGGCGGCCAGTTCGAGAACGTCCTCAAGCGAGGGCTGCTCGAGTACACGTTCTTCCGCCTTGCGAACAACGACCCGAGCTTCCGCTACGTCTACCACGAGGTTGCCGAAGAGACGCACCACGGGATGATGTTCCAAGAGCTCGTCGACCGCACGAACGCCAATGCGAACCTCGACATCTCGGGCATGCCGCTGTGGCTGAAGCTGCTGGCCCAGAGTGTCATCCCGTTCGGCAGCACGTTCCCCGAGCTCTTCTTCATCTTCGTGCTCGGCGGCGAAGACCCGATCGACCATGTGCAGCGCGAGACGCTCCGGTCCGGGCGAGACCTGCCGCCCATCCTCGAGATCATCGTGCGCCACCACGTCACCGAGGAGGCTCGCCACCTCTCGTTCGCCCGCCACTACCTCAAGCGCCAGGTGCCCACGCTGCCGTGGTGGCGCAAGCAGGTGCTCGCCTTCGGCGCGCCGATCATCCTCGGCATCATGGCCCAGATCATGCTGGCGCCGCCGCGCTCGATGGCGAAGGAGTTCGCGATCCCGGCCGACGTCTTGCGCGACGCCTACCGCGACAACCCGCAGGCGATGGAGCGCACCCGCGACGCGGTGCGCAAGGTACGCCGCCTCTGCCGCGAGCTCGGTCTGATCACGTTCGCCTCCAAGCGCGTCTGGAAGCGCTTCGGCATCTACGCCGACGACTGACCGAGTGAACTGGGCCAGCCCGCGCGCCGTTTCCGGCGCGGTGGCCGGCCCATCTGGGATGCGCCCAGAAACGGCCCGAACTGGGGGTCGCGCCGCGCCGGTTGCAGCGCGTTGGGCGGCCCGGTTCGGAGGCGGAGGGCTACAGGACGGCCAGTGCGTCGATGTTGGCGATGAGATCCTCGGCGAGCCCGCGCTCGCCTTCGGCTTCGATCGGCAGCTCGCCCTCGTAGAGCCACGCCCGGCTGCCGATCGCCTGGCAGAACACGACGGCGTCGATGCGGAGCACGGCGTCGGGTTCGACGCTTTCGAGCGAGCGCCCGGCGCCGCTGAGATCGATGTGGTAGCGCTCGCCACCGGGGCCGGTCAGGTCGATGACCATCGAACGGTCGCGGTAGTCCTTGCCGGTGGTCGAGATCGCCAGCGGCATCCACTCGACGGCCGCGCTGCTCATGCGCTTCAGCACCGGTGCCGATGGTGGCGCTGCGGCCAGCCCGACGGCGCGGCGCACGTCGTCGGCATGGGTCCAGGTCTCGAAGGCGCGGAGGACAAGCGCATCGCGGAGCCGCATCGGCATGCCCCACCACTCGATCTCTTCGTCGAGCGCGTGCTCGACGAGCGAGCGCACGGTGCGGTCGACGGCGAGCCGCGCCGCTCGGTACTCCGCTATCGACTCGTCGATGGTCATCGTCTGGTGGCGGGCGATGACCGCGGCAGTGCGCGTGTCGTTGCTGTTGTCGCGCTCGGGTACGTCGATGGGAGCGCCGGCGACCTGCGCCAGCAAGGCTTCGTTCGAGCACAAGTGGGCCACGAGGTCTCGGACCGTCCAGCCGGCGAACTCCGGCGGGTCGAGCGGGAGGGAGAACTGCTCGAGCGTCAGGCGACGAACGAGAAGCTCGAGCCGTTCGGTCTCGATCATGTGCGTATCGACCACGCCGGCGGCCACGGTCGAGATCGGCGCCCGCCGGTCGAACGCCGCATCGAGCACCCGGGCCCGCAGCTCCGCCGGCGGAGCCTCGGTTCGCAGATCGGGTTGTGCCGTCGCCGTCGCATAGGCGACCGCGGCGGACTGGAAGGCGGCGCTGATCGCGGCTGCTCCGTTGTCAGCGAGGAGCGTCGCCTCGACCGCCAAGTGCTCGTCGTCGTCGAGCGCGTCGGTTGCGTAGGCGGCCAAGTCGTCGAGCAACTCGTTGTCGGGGCGAGGGGGTCGGGTGGTCATCGTTCCTGGTCAGGCTAGCGAGGTCCCCCCCCGCACGGGGACCCCAACGAGAGCACGGCTTCTCGTGGTGCTGCGGGCCGTCTTCCCTCTTCGGCGCGGCGGGCGTCCCCGGATCACCTGCGGGAACGTTCTTTCGGTCAAGCTCGCGGGCTCGGGCTAGCTGCTGACCGAGAGGCTCTGGATCCACATCTTCGGCCCGACCGTCGGTATCGAGCCGTTCATGGCGCCGTAGATGCCGTTCACCCGGGGGTTGGCGGCAACCATCCAGGTGAGCTGGCCGAGCCACACGACGGGGACTGCGCTTGCCATGGTCTTGGAGACCTTCTCGTAGTCTTGCGCGCGCTTGGCCGGATCGGCCGACCCGAGCGCATCGACGATCGCCTGATCGATCTCGGGGCTAGCGAAGCGCGGGAAGTTCACCGAGATGCCGGGAACGATGGTCTTGCTCCAGTAGAACGTGACATCGGCGTCGGGGTTCGGCTGGCCGTACAAGCGGAACTGGCTCAGCTCGTAGTTCCCGGTCGCGACGTTCGCGAGCAGGTTGATCTGCGGCATCTGGGTGACGGTGACCTTCATGCCGGCGGCCTCGAACCCGGACGCGAACGTCTGGGCGACCGATGCGTTCATGGCGTCGTTCACCGCCAGGAAGGTGAACTCCAGCGGCTTGCCGGTCTCGGTCGTGAACTTCTGGACGAGCTCTTTGGCCTTCGCTAGGTCGTAGGTCGGGAACCCGTTGTCGGCCAGGTAGCCCGGTTGCCCCGGGCCGTAAGGGCTGTTCGCCGGCGCGGCGACGTCGGCGAAGGTCTCCTTGCGGTATCTCGCCGCATCGGTGGCGTACGCGACGGCTTGGCGAGCCGTCAGGTTGTCGAAGGGCGCCTTGGTCGTGTTCATCAGGAGATGCGCCTTGTCGCCACGCTGGTTCTCGACCTTCTTGAGGTCGGGGCGGGTGCGCAGCTCGAGGATCTGCGGGCCGCCCAACGTCTGGAGCACGTCGAGGTCGCCGGACTGGAGCTTGCGGTTGCGCTCGTCGTTGTCGGGGATCGGCTGGAACTCGATGGCGTCGAGGTAGGGCAAGTTCTTCTGGCGGTAGTTCGGGTTCTTCTTGAACGTCCAGAACTTGCTGTCTTGTTGTGCTTCGAAGATGAACGGCCCGCTCCCCACCGGCTTCTTGGCCAGGGTGGTGTCGCTGAGCATCGCCGGTGCCGGTACGTAGCCGATCTGGGTCGCGAACATGATCGGGAACGATCGCATGGGTTGGTTGAGCTTGACCTCGACCCGGGTCGGGTCCTGCTTCGAATACGACGCGACGACAGCCTTCAACGGCGGCCCTGTGATGGCCGATGCCCTATAGGCATCCCAGACCGTCATCAGCGCGTCGGCGTCGAGCGGCGTGTTGTCGTGGAACATCACGCCCGACGGGAGCACAACCGTCCATGACGTGAAGTCGGCGTTGGGCTCGAACGCGGACGCCAGGTAGGGGACCGCGTTGCCGTCCTCGTCGATGGTGGCAAGTGAGTCGAACACCGCGGACGCCACGGCGTGGCCCGCCTGGGAGAAGGCGTAGCGGGTCGGGTCGAGTCCCTCCGGTTCGCCGTCGATGCCGTAGGTGACCTTGCCGCCCTGCTTGACGGCGCCGTCGGCCGGCCCTGACCGCACCGCGCCCACCGCGTTGGCCGCCGGGGTCGTGTCAGATGGAGCTGCCTGGTTGTCGCCCCCCTTCGAGGCACACGCGCCGGCAAGCAATACGAGGAACAAGACGAACGCGAGGGTCGCGCTCCCGTTCTGCGCATGCGGTCGCGAGGTGTTCTTCATGAGTGCCCCCCTCAGGCTCCGAGGTGCTGCTCGGGCCACAACTCCTCCACCGATTGAACGAGTCGCTGCGAAAAGAGTAACGACTTTCCGCAGAGCGCGGCGGTCAGGAGCCGGGCGGTCGCTGCCCGGCGGTAAGAAATGCGTCAGGTTTTCTCCCCCGAGCCGTAATGGACGATATATGTCCGTGAAATGCCCTCTTCGTAGGTTGCCCGAGGTCAGGTGGCGTTCATCCGCCTGATGGGTGACAGCGCGGTCGCCCTGTCCCCCGAACGCAGCGCTCGTCGCGCATCTTGGCGCCGGTTCCTTCGCGGATCGGTGCTTGGCCGTTGGGCGAGGAGGAGGAGCAATGGTCCATGCGGTGGTTGCGGTCATCAAGCCGCACCGTCTCGATGAAGTGAAAGATGCCCTCAAGGGCATAGGCATCACCGGTATGACGGTGACCGAGGTCAAGGGATTCGGGCGCCAGGGAGGGCACACCGAGACCTACCGGGGCGCGGAGTACACGGTCGATCTGATCCCCAAGGTGAAGATCGAGGTCGTGTGCGACACGTCCGACGCCGACAAGGTGATCGACACGATCAGCGAGGCGGCGAAGACCGGCAAGATCGGCGACGGGAAGATCTGGGCATATTCCCTCGACCGGCTGGTGCGCGTGCGCACCGGCGAGCGCGATGTGGAGGCGGTCTGAATGAGCGCATCAGCATCAATCGAAATCGATGCCCACAGCGATGAGGTTCGGGCCATGCCCGCTGAACGGAGGTCATTCCGCAACGTGTTGTCCAGAAGCAAATCTCAAGATCAGGAGCCGATCGCTCGGGCGAAGCGCAAGTTCAAGCGCCGCGCTATCGCGGGTGGTGTCCTGTCGCTGTTCGCCGTGCTGCTCTGGTCGGCGCAAGCGTTGGCGCAGGAGGTCGCACCGCCCGACAATGCGACACTCGACAAGAACCTCGTCCAGATCGCGCAGTCGACGAACCTGCTCTGGATCGTCATCGGCGCCGTCCTGGTGATCTTCATGCAGGCCGGCTTCGCCATGGTCGAGACCGGGTTCTGCCGGGGCAAGCACGCCGCCCACGTGGTGGCGACGAACTTCGCCATCTTCGGGCTCGGCTTCCTCGGCTTCTTGTTCCTGGGCTACCAGTTCGCGTTCGGTGGTTTCAGCTTCGCCGTCACCGGCTCGCCCCAACTCGCGTTCGGCTACAACGCGGCCATCGGCAAGTCGCTGATCGGTTCGGGGTCGTGGACGTTCCTGTGGTGGGGCGGCACCGACCTGTGGACCGTCGACGGCGCGAACCTGCTGAAGAGCGGCGCCATCCTCGGCTTCTTCCTGTACATGACGGCGTTCATGGACACGACGGCAACCATCCCGACAGGCTCGATGGCTGAGCGCTGTCGGTCCCCGCATCGGCAAGTTCACCAAGGACGGCAAGCCGCGCGGCCTGCCCGGCCACAACATCCCGATGGCGTTCCTCGGCACGTTCATCCTGCTGGTCGGCTGGTTCGGGTTCAACGCCGCCTCGACGTTCAACGTGAACGACGGTCAGTTCGCCATCGTCGCCGCCAACACCGCCATCGCCGGTGCCACCGGCGCGGTGATCTGCATGTTCTGGGTGTGGATGCGCACCGGCAAGCCCGACCCCGCAATGATGGCCAACGGCATGCTCGCCGGGCTCGTCGGCATCACCGCATCCGCGGCGTTCGTCGACCCGTGGGGGGCCGTGGTGATCGGGCTGATCGCGGGCGTCGCAGTCGTCGAGGCGGTGTTCTTCATCGAGCGCCGGCTCAAGATCGACGACCCGGTCGGCGCCATCGCCGTACACGGCGTGTGCGGCATCTGGGGCGTGCTCGCCGTCGGCATCTTCGCCAACGGCACATATGGCGTGGATGCGTTCGGCCCCGGATCGGGATGGAACCTCACGTACAACAACCTGCTCCCCGACGGAAAGGCAGCCGGCGTGACCGGCATCCTCTACGGCGGCGGTGCCGGCCAGCTCATGAGCCAGATCGCCGGAGCCGTGGTCATCTGCACCGTCATCTTCGGTGTCGCCTACGCGTTCTTCAAGATCCAGGACTCGGTCACCAAGGGCGGCATCCGGTCTGACCGCGACGACGAGATCGCCGGTCTCGACCTGCCCGAGATGGGCGCGCTCGCGTACCCCGAGTGGTCGAGCTCGCACGAGAGCTACCCCGACGCCGACGGCTCGCCGACGATCAGCGACCGCGAGACGGTCAGCTCGTAGCCGGCGCGGCGATTTCCCTTTCCAAGGAAGGCTCGGCATCATCGTTGATGCCGAGCCTTCCGCATCTTTTCCGTACTCGTCTCTCGACCCGTTTCCGTCTCGCATGCACCGACCCCATCATCAACACACCTGGCTCGGTAGCGACCGGGCGCTCGCCCGGTTCGTCGGGAGGCCGGTCACGCGCTTCTTGGCCATCGAGACCTCCGGCGGGGCTCTGTTGCTCGCCGCCGCGGTCGTGGCGCTGGTCTGGGCCAACTCGCCGTGGGCCAGCTCGTACGCGAGCTTCTGGGGCACCGAGCTTCGCCTCGAGATCGGTTCGTTCTCGCTGGACGAGTCCCTTGTCGCCTGGGTCAACGATGGCCTCATGGCCATCTTCTTCTTCGTCGCCGGTCTCGAGATCAAGCGCGAGCTCGTCCACGGCGAGCTCCGCAACCCGAAAGCCGCGGCGTTGCCGCTGCTGGGAGCCGTCGGCGGCATGCTGGTGCCCGCTCTGGCCTATCTGGCTCTCAACGGTGGGACCGCAGCCAGCCGTGGCTTCGGCATTCCCGTCGCCACAGACATCGCGTTCGCGGTCGGCGTGGTCGCGTTGCTGGGCAAGCTGTGCCCCCCGAGCCTGAAGCTGTTCCTGCTCACGCTCGCGATCGCCGACGATCTCGGCGGCATCCTCGTGATCGCCGTCTTCTATGCGGGGGGCATCCAGTACTGGTGGCTGGCCGTCACCGCTGCGGGGCTCGGCCTCGTGTACCTGATGAGGCGAGCCGGCATCCGCTACCTGCCGGTCTATCTGGCGGTCGGCGTGGGCATCTGGCTGGCGATGTACGAGTCCGGTGTGCACCCCACGGTCGCCGGAGTGTTGCTCGGGCTGCTCACGCCCACGCTTGCCCTGCGACCCGAGCTCGACGCTGAGGTCATCGCCGACACGCTCGAGAACCGTAACGATCTCACCGCGGCCGATGTGCGCTCCGCGGCGTTCTACATCCAGGAGACGGTGCCGATAGACCAGCGCCTCGTCGACATCCTCCACCCGTGGACGAGCTATCTGATCATCCCGATCTTCGCGTTGGCCAACGCCGGCATCCCGCTGAACGGCGAGGCACTGACGACGGCGTGGTCGTCGCGCATCACGATCGGCGTGTTCCTCGGACTGGTCGCCGGCAAGACCGTCGGCGTGTTCTTCGCCACGGCACTCGCCGCCAAGCTGCGGATCGCCGTGCTTCCTTCGGGCGTGACGAAGCTGCAGATGCTGGCCATCTCGATGGCGGCCGGCATCGGCTTCACCGTCGCGCTGTTCGTCACCGAGCTCGCCTTCGAAGACAGCCTGGCCATGCGCGACCAGGCCAAGGTCGGCATCATCGCCGCGTCGATCGTCGCCGCGGTGCTGAGCGCGTTCATGTTCTCGATAGCGCATCGCCGTCAGCCCCGTGCGGTCGACGACGACGGTGAAGGCTCCGAGGACGGTGCGCCAGCCGACCCGATGCTCTCTGCGGTGCCCTGAGCTGCTCCGCTCACGCGATATCGCCTGGCCCGACGCCTGCGGGTTGGCCGACAATGGCGGCCGTGCTGCACCCAACGGTGGACGAGTTGCTGCGAGGCCTCGAGCAGATCCGGCGGTCGCCGGTAGATGAAGGTGTGCTCGAGCTGATCGTGCGCCGGCCCGTTGCCGAGGCGAGGGAAGTCTGCTCGACCGGTGATCTGTCCGTCGAACATGGCTTGGTCGGCGACAGCTGGTTCGCTCGCGGGAGCCGCCGGACCGAGGACGGGTCGGCCGAGCCCGACCGGCAGCTCACGGTGATGAACGCCCGTGCGATCGCACTCTTCGCGGGCGACGATGAGCAGCGCTGGGCGCTGGCCGGCGATCAGCTCTACGTCGACTTCGACCTCTCTGACCAGAACCTCCCCGCCGGCTCGCGCGTGAAGATCGGCGACGCGGTCATCGAAGTGACGGCCGCGCCCCACACCGGCTGCGCGAAGTTCAGCCAGCGGTTCGGGGCTGACGCGCTGCGGTTCGTGAACGCTCCCGAGGGCTCGCGGCTGCGCCTGCGGGGGCTCAACGCGCGTGTCGCCGAGGCGGGGCGGATCTCGGCCGGCGATGCCGTCGTGAAGGTGGCCCGGTAGCGATTCGAGGCTCAGCCCGTGGCTTGGTCTCGGAGCACTCGCCGGAGGATCTTGCCCGACGCCGACTTCGGGATGGTGTCGACGATCGTGACCTCGCGGAGCCGCTTGTAGTGCGCGACCCGGTCGGCGACGAACGCCTTGATCTCGTCGGGGGTGACGCTCTGGTCGGCCTTGAGGGCGACGAAGCCCACGGGCACCTCACCGGCTTCGTCGTCAGGCAGGCCGATGACCGCAGCGTCGGCCACGGCGGGATGCGTCAGCAGCAACGCTTCGAGCTCGGCCGGGGGGACCTGGAAGCCCTTGTACTTGATGAGCTCTTTGAGCCGGTCGACGATGTAGAGGTGCCCGTCACCGTCGACCCGGCCGACATCGCCGGTGTGCAGCCAGCCGTCGTCGTCGATGGTCGACGCGGTGGCGCTGGGGTTGTTGAGGTAGCCCTTCATGACCTGTGGGCCGCGCACCCACACCTCGCCGTCCTGGTCGACCCCGAGTGAGTCGCCCGACGCGGGTTCGACGATCATCAACTCCGTGTTCGGCACGGTGACTCCGACTGAGCCGGGCTTGAACTGGCCTTTCGGCGTCAGGTGCGTCACGGGCGAGAGCTCGGTCATGCCGTAGCCCTGCACGACCTCGCACCCCAGCCGGTTGCCTGCTTCGGTGGCGAGCTCGGCGGACAGCGGTGCGGCACCGGAGAAGACCTGTTCGAGTGCCGACAAGTCGTAGCTGTCGACGATCGGATGCTTGGCGAGGGCGACGACGATCGGGGGTGCCACGAACGATCGGGTGATGGCGTGGTCCTGGTGGAGCTGGAGGAACAGCTCGAGGTCGAAGCGCGGCATCGTCACGATCGTGGCGCCCGCGGACAGCCCGCAGTTCATCAACACCTGCATGCCGTAGATGTGGAAGAACGGGAGCACCGCGACCACGGTGTCGCCCTCGACCAAGTCAGCCGGTTCGACCACCTGGCAGATGTTGGCCACCAGGTTGTGGTGCGTCAGCATGACGCCCTTCGACAGGCCCGTCGTGCCGGACGAGTAGGGGAGCACGACCACGTCGTCGGCGGCGACCTCGGCGTGCTCGGCGAGCGGAGCGCCCGGCAACGATGCGAAAGGCAACGCGCCGTCGGCCTCGCCAAGAACGTAGAGCTCTTCGACCTTCGTGCCCTCGGCGCCCTTCTTCGCGGTCTCGAGGAACATCGGGATGGTGACCATGATGGTGGCACCGGCGTCGGTGAGCTGATGCTGCACCTCCTCCGCGGTGTAGGTCGGGTTGATCGTGGTGACGGTGCCGCCGCTCATCGCCACTCCGTGGAACACGACCGCATACTCGGGGATGTTCGGCGCCATGATGGCCAGCGTCTGGCCGCGGCCGAACCCCTTCGCGGTCAAGCCGCCGGCGAGACGCCGAACCGCATCGTCGAGCTCGCCATAGGTGACCACCCGGCCCGAGGGCCCGTCGATGAGGGCTGCCTTGCCCGCCCGGCTGCTCGCGTCGCGGAACACGAACGTCGTGAGAGGACGCTCGGGGATCTCGACATCGGGGAGGGGACTGTGGTGGATCATCGGCGATCGTCCTTCTGCGGCGGTGGGTGCAGCAACGTTAGGCGCTCGCGGAGCAGCATCGACGGCGTGTCGGAGATGTGGCGAGCGCCGCGTCCGACAGGGGCCAGTCGTTCAACAACTTCTACGAGGAGATCAAGCGCCTAGCTGCCTGGGGGGCTGTGCCCCCACGCACTCTCCGCTGACGCTCCGAGCGCTCCCCATCACCGGCGGGCTCCCTGGGGGTCGCCGCCGGCCGGCGCTTGCCGCATAGCCAACGAATTGTGGCTCTGTTGTCGTTTCCGTGGGTCCTCGGCGGTCTGTTGCCATCGCATCGATGGGCGCTGGCCCACCCCTCGGCACCCTCTGCCCGCCAGGAGAAACCCGCGGCGACGGCGTGGCCGCCGATCGTTCGGAGCAGTGCACGGGCATCGCCGATCCAGCGTGCGCATCTTCCCGCCCGCCGAGCGGAACCATGCGCAACCTGGTGACCGGCCCGCCCTCGACCGCCCCAGGCCGGTCACTGGCACTCAGGGCACGTCCCGGTGAGATCGAGGCGGTGCGTGTCGTGGACGTAGCCCTCTTTGCGGGCCGCTCGGCGGAGGGCGGCGTCGAGCTCCTGCTCGACGCCGGCGGGAAGGGTGAAGTCGCTGACCCGGCCACAGTCGATGCAGACGAGGTGATGGTGATGGTGGCCGAAGTCTTCGGAGAGCTCGTAGCGAGCGTGCTCTTGGGAGGTGACGATCTTCGTCGCGATGCCGGCCTGCTCGAGTGCCGCCAGGTTGCGGTAGACCGAGCTGGTGGCGAGGGAAGCATCGAGCTCGACGATCTCGGGGATCGTCAAGGGGTGCTCGGCCGCGGCCAGCACCTCGACGAGAACGCGCCGACCCGACGTGTAGCGCTGCGAGACGCGGCGCAGGCGCCGGGTCGCCGTGGCGTGGAGATCGTCGCGCACGGGGCGAGTGTACCGCCGCCCTGGTGGCCTCTCGAGAAGTCTGGTTCTCGTTCTGGTTTTTGTTCTGGAAATCATTCTCAGAATGGATAGTCTTCTCTCCGTGGTCGTCGAGAGCCGGTCCAGAACGGTGGCGCGCTGATGCGCCGCCTCGCGCTCGCCGCTGCTGCCGCCGGGGTGGCGCTCGTCGCTGCGAGCTGCGCGTCGAAGGTGGCGCCGACCGCTTCACCGGTCAGTGGCGGGACGGTCGCGCCGCCGTGTCCCGTCGCCGCGATCCCGGTCGTCGTGTCGGTCGATCAGTGGGGAGACATCGCGGCGCAGCTCTCGGGCGCGTGTGGCGAGGTGTCGACGATCATCACCGGGTCGTCCGCCGACCCGCACGAGTACGAGCCGACGCCGGCCGACAGCGCCAAGTTCGGCGAGGCCGAGCTCGTTGTCATGAACGGGCTCGGCTATGACGGGTGGGCAACCAAGGCGGTCGACGCGCTGGCCACGAAGCCGTCGGTGGTGAACGCGGGCGATGTCACGGGGAAGCGGGACGGCGACAACCCGCACTTGTGGTACGGCCCGGGCTACGTGCAGAGGGTCGCGGACACGATCACCGAGCGGTTGAAGCAGTTGCTCCCCGGGGCCGCCGCCTATCTCGATCAGCGGGCGGCCGCGTGGAACCGGTCGATGAAGCCGTACTTCGACGAGATCCAGAGCATCGCGAGGCTGGCTGTCGACACGCCGTACGGCGCGACCGAGACCATCTTCGACTACATGGCTTCCGCGGTCGGCCTGCAGAACCAGACGCCGGACGGCTATCAGCGAGCCGTCGCCAACCGTTCAGAACCCTCACCCGGCGACGTCAACCAGTTCCAGCAGGCGTTGCAGGGCAACAAGATGGCGGTGCTCGTGTTCAACACCCAGACGGTCGGCGCGGTGTCCGAGCAGCTCCGGTCGGCGGCCGACCGGGCACGGGTTCCGATCGTGAACGTGACCGAGACGATCCCGTCGGGCACCTCGTCGTTCGCGGACTGGCAGCTTGCGCAGCTCCGGTCGCTGCGGAAGGCCCTTTCGGAGAGGTAGGAGGAGACGATGTCGCCGGTCGGGCCCGCGTTCGCCCTCGAGAAGGCGTCAGTGGTTCGCGGGGGCCGCGTGATCTGGTCGCACGGCGACCTGTCGGTCCCACTCGGCGACGTCGTGATCGTCATCGGTCCCAACGGCTCGGGCAAGACGACCCTGCTGCAGGCGCTGATGGGGCTCGTCCCGCTGTCTGGTGGGCACATCGAGGTGTTCGGCGAACCGCCGCGCCGTGGCAACCCTCGCATCGGGTACGTGCCCCAGAACTACACCGCGACGGTGGGCGACGCCGTTCGGGAGCGCGACCTCGTGGCCTTCGGCGTTGCGGGCGATCGCTGGGGATTGGGTCGCCTCAGGCCGGCTGAGCGCGCCCGCATCGACGCCGCTCTCGTCGCGGTGGGCGCGGTCGCTTTGGCCGGGCGGCGCATGTCCTCGTTGTCCGGCGGCCAGCAGCAGCGGGCCGCGATCGCGCAGGCGTTGGTCGGCGAACCCGATCTGCTCCTGCTCGACGAGCCGCTTGCGAACCTCGATGTCCGCAACCAGCACGAGATCGTCTCGTTGCTCGGTGCCCTTCGCCGCGACCGCGAGGTGACGATCGTCGTTGTGGCCCACGATCTCAACCCGTTGCTGCCGGTCTTGAGCAGCGCGATCTATCTGATGGACGGCCATCCGCACTACGACCACATCGGGGAGGTCGTCGACGAGACGCTGCTGACCCATCTGTATGGCACGCCCGTCAAGGTGGTGCGGAGCGCGCAGGGCGACCTCTTCACGCGGAGCGGGTGACCTGATGGCGACGACGGTGATGGTGCTACCTGCGAACGTGCTTGCCGGTGCGGGCTACCAGCCGAACTGGGTCGAGGTGCTGGGCGCCGAGTTCATGCGGTACGCGTTGATCGGCGGAGGGCTTGTCGCCATCGCCGCCGGGCTCCTCGGCTACTTCGTCGTCATCCGCCGGCAGGCGTTCGCGGCGCACGCGCTCGCGCACATCGGCTTTCCTGGCGCCACGGGCGCGGTGCTGATCGGCGCGCCCGTGACGCTCGGGCTCGCCGTGTTCTGCATCGGTGGCGCGCTGGCGATGGGGTTCCTCGGCCGGCGCCTGTCCGAGCGTGAGACAGCCACGGGCACCGTGCTCGCCTTCGCGACCGGACTCGGCGTGCTGTTCAGCTCGCTGACCACGAAGGGCTCGGCCAACGTGACGAACGTGCTCTTCGGAAACCTGCTGGCCATCTCACCACCGCAGCTCTTCGTCTTCGGCGGGTTCACGCTGGCGCTCGTGCTCGCCATGGCGGCGGTGGCGCGGCCCCTCACCTTCGCGTCGGTGAACCCCGATGTGGCCGAAGCGAAGGGCATCCCGGTGCGGGCGCTCGGCGTCGTGTTCCTCGTCTTGCTCGCCCTCGTCATCACGATGGCCGTGCAGGTCGTCGGGACGCTCTTGCTGTTCGCGCTGGTCGTCACCCCGAGCGCCACCGCGCTCGCCATCACCGCAAGGCCGGGAGGGGTCGCGGCGATCGGCACCGCCATCGCGCTCGGGTCGGTCGTGATGGGCCTCGTGCTGTCCGCCATGTTCAACCTTCCCCCGAGCTTCTTCATCGTCTCCATCTCCTTCGTCGCATGGATCCTGGCCTTGGCGCTGACTCGGGAGCGTCGGCGGCCCGCGCCGGCCGTCAAGGAACCAGCCGAGCCCACCGACTTCCACCAGGTGCTGCGACACCGCGAGGAGGAGTGGGCTCGCTCACACGACGACTCGACCCCCTGACCCCCCTGGCCCCCTTCCTGGCGACGAGACGGTGTGTTGCCGGGGACAGGACAGGTGCAGTGCCGGTCAGGCGTCGGCCGTGTGGACCGGGGGTGCCTCGCGCACGGCGCGCTCGACCTCGGCAAGGATCTGGTCGATCGGATCGTCGCTCTGGAAGCCGGCCATGAACCAGTGGCCGCCGCCCCCGAACCGGCGAGCGATCTCGCCGACATCGATCGCACCGGTCGAGCGCAACGAGACCCGCGTGCCTTCGCCGGCGGCCTCGCGCGCGACGCAGGACACTTCAGCTTCGGCAGCTTGGCGAACCACATCGATCAAGCCCTCGGTCTCGTCGAACGCGACGCCGAACCGGGCCAGGTCGCCGGTCGTGCACCAGGTGGTGGCGAGGCCCAGCTCTGGATCGAGCCGGGCGCGCTCGAGCACGTGCCCCACGAGCCGGAGGTAGGCGAACCGGTGCTTCTCGAACAGCTCCCATTCGATCCGCGCGATCGGGAGGTCGAACGACGCCAGCTCCTCGGCGAGGTGGAAGACCTCGCTGGTCGTGTTGGGATAGCGGAACCGCCCCGTGTCGGTGACCAATCCGGCGTACAGGCACATGGCGCTGTCGCGGTTGAGCTTCCAGCCCAAGGCGCGGGCAAGGTCGCGCACGACGACCGCCGTGGCTGCGGCTCCGAGGTCGACGAGGTTGATGTCGCCGAAGCGCTCGTTGTCGGGGTGATGATCGAGCACGATCAACGTGGCCGCGTTGCGCGCCGTCGGTTCGAGGTTGCCGAGCCTCGAGAACCGGCCGAGGTCGAAGGTGAGCATGACCTCGGGACGGGCGGGGACCTCCGACGGTGGCACCGCGTAGGCGGCGGCCTCGAGGAAGTCGTAGTGGGGGCCGACGACGAAGGGATCGGGCCACGAGCAGACCGCCCGTGTGCCGTGCGCATCGCACAGGTGCTTCATGGCGAGCATCGAGCCAAGAGCGTCGCCGTCGGGGTGGACATGGCAGGCCAGGGCGAGCTCATCGGCCTCGTCGATGACGGCCGCCGCTTCGTCCAGAGCTTCGAGGTGAGCGGCCACCCCCGGGAGCGTGCGCCTGATGTCGGTGGACAACGGTTCCGGCTCGGTCAACATCGCCAACCCGTCGCCTTCTCGAAGCGAGACCAGAAGTTGCAGCTCGTTGTCGTGAACGTCTTGGCAGCCTACCTGGGGACGGGTCCGGGTGCCCGGCAGGCCAGCACCGTCAAAGTGGGTCAGGTCTTGTCGGTCCAGGTGTTGGAGAGGTTCACCGTGCCCCAGGAGATCTTCTGCTGCTTGCCCTGGCCGTCGGGCAGGTTCACCTCGTCGAGCCCGTACACGTTGTCGCGATACACGATGGCCCACGTGGTGTGGTACAGGAAGATGTAGGGGGCGTTCTCCGCCCAGGCCTTCCAGACGATGGCGTAGTCCGCCTTTCGCTTGGCGGGGTCGGTCTCGGCCCGCCCGGCGTTGAGCGCCTGGTCGACCTCAGCGTTGGACCAGCGCGGGAAGTTGAGGCTGATGCTGCCTTCGGTCCCGATGTTGGTTCCCGTCCAGAAGTGGTAGTTGACGTCGGGATCCTCGCCGTTCATGAAAGGAAAGAGGATGGCCTGGAACCCACCGCCGACCAGCGATTGCGAGAACTTGGTGACTTCCTGGGATTGGATGTCGGCTTGTATCCCCGCCGCGGCCCACTGGCTCTGGAGGAGCTGACCCGCCTCGAGCCCGTCGGTCGATGCGGTGACAGCGACGGTGATCCTCACTGGTCCCGGGTTGTCCTTCTGGTACTCAGCGACGAGCTCCTTGGCCTTGTCGAGGTCGACCTTCGGTTGGCCCGAGTCGCTCCACCATTGGCTCTTGGTGGAGAAGGGGCCATCGGCCGCCTCGTAGGCATCGTCGTACTGGGCGACCAGGGCATCGCGATCGGTGGCGTACTGCATGGCCTTGCGGAGCCGGAGGTCGGTGGCGGGGCCGGTCTGTGTGTTGAGCACGACCATCAGCTCGTCGCCTTGGCTCTCATCGAACAACGCCTTCGTGTTTTCGGGCAGGTTGCCCTTCACGAGACGCGCCACCCCCTTCGACGAGCTCGTGTGGTAGACGTCGATGTCGCCGGCGGCGAGCGATGCCGCTCGGCTCGATTCGTCCGGGGTGGGGCGGAACTTGACCTGGTCGAGGAACGGCAGCTTCCGGCCCTGCGGGTCGGTGCGCCAGTAGTCGGGGTTCTTGGCCACGACGAGCTCAGAGTCGCGCTTCCAGCTCTGGAACATGAACGGGCCCGAGCCGATCGGCTTCTCGTTGTTGTTCGTCCTGAGCTGTTCGGGTGCGACGATGAAGCCGGCTTGGCCGGTGAACAGTGCCGGGAAGTTCCCCCACGGTTGGTCGAGCGTGACCTTGGCCGTGTAGTCGTCGAGCTTCTCGATGTTGGTGACCGGCTTGAACGCGAACGCGCTGAGCGCAGAGGTCCTGAAGGCTTGGAGGTTGTACACCACGGCATTCCCGTCGACCGGCTCACCGTTGTGGAACTTGATGTTCTTCCGGACCGTGATCAGCCACGTCTTGTTGCCATCTTGCGGCGTGAACGATTCCGCGAGCCATGGGTGGAGCTGGCCGTCGTCGCCGACGACGACGAGCGGGTCGAACAGGGCCCGGGCGACGTTGATCGGCCCGGGCCCCCAGCGGTCGGTCGCGGGCATCCACCCGGTCGACTCGTCGCCTATGCCGTACACGAGGGACCCGCCGGGCTTGGGCCCGGCCGGTGATGGCGCCGACGCCGAGCCTTGCTGCGCGGTGTCAGGCGCCCTGCTGCACCCCAGTGCGGCCAGCGCGAGCACGACCGACGTGGCGACGGTGATCACCGTGCGCGCCGGCGCTCGTCTCGGTGATCGAAGTCCCGTACGCATCCCGCCACCCCCCGGTGTTCGTTCGCGCAACGAGGGTACCCTGCGACGGGCTCGGGAACCGGTCACCCGGGCGTGGTCAGACCTCGATCGGCACGTTGACCCACCCGCGGACGGTGCTCGTGTGCAACCGGGTGGCGCGGTCGTGATCGACGGTCCAGGTCGGGAAGCGAGCGAGCGTCTCCTCGATGCCGATGCGCCCCTCCAACCGCGCCAGGGCGGCGCCAAGGCAGAAGTGGATGCCGTAGCCGAACGTGACGTGATGATCGAAGTGGCGGTGGATGTCGAACCGATCGGCATCGGGATACTTGCGCTCGTCGCGGCCGGCCGACCCGGTCAGGAGCAAGACCTTGCTGCCTCGGGGGATGACCTCGCCGTGCAACTCGACCGGTTCGGTCGTCCAGCGTCCCTGCACCGGGGAGGGTGCTTCGTAGCGGAGCAGCTCTTCGACGGCGTTCGCGATGAGGGCCGGATCGGCGGCGAGCTCGGCTCGCTGGTCGGGGTGCGCGTCGAGCACGACCGCGGCCCAGCCGAGCAGGCGGGCCACCGTCTCGGTGCCGGCGCTGATGAGGAGGAGGGCGAAGATCGTCGCCTCGTGCGCGTTGAGCGTGCGCACCGTGCCGTCGTCATCGGCCATCTCGGCTTCGATCAAGTCGGTGAGCATGTCGTCGCGAGGACGTGCGCGCCGTTCGTTGATGGCACCGGACATGTAGCTGTAGAGCTGCGCGCCAGCATCGACCGAGACGTCGTTGACCATCCCTTTCTCGGGATCGAGGTGGAACATGCGGTCGATGTTGTGCCGTATGTCTTCTTGATCTTCGATCGGCACACCCAGCAGCGAGGCGATCACCATCGCGGGGAGCCGGGCTGCGAACTGCTGGACGTAGTCGAAGGGCTCGCCACGCTCGCGGTGCGGTTCGAGGAAGTCGCGGCACAGTTCGCGGATGCGCGCTTCGAGCGCGCTCACGCGCCGAGGCGTGAAGGCCCGGGACACGAGCGAGCGCAAGCGGGTGTGCTCAGGCGGGTCCTGGAAGATCATCTGCGCGTCGGCTTTCGGCTCGTCGGTCATCAGCTCGAGCACCGTGCCATGGCTCGAGCTGAACAGCAGCGGCTGCCGGTGGGCGGCTTCGACGTCAGCGAAGCGGCTCAAGGCCCAGAAGTCGAAGTGGTCGTTGCGGTAGACGGGCGCCTCGTCGCGGAGGCGGCGCCAGGTCTCATAGGGCGACGTGTCGATCTCTACGTCGTAGGGGTCCCAGTACAGCTCTTGGTCAGACATTCGGGCAGCCATCCTGTTCCGTCGGATGCAACATTGCGAACCGTCGTTCACTTCTGCGAAACTCTGATTCACTTCTGGGGAAAGCTATCGCACTCGGCGATCTCGGGCGAAGCGTGCTCGGGTGAGACGTGCTCGGGTGAGACGTGGGAGGAGCGTGGTGACGAAGATGAGCGACGTCTGGATCAGGAGCGGGCAGTCGACGATCACCGCGCTGCTCGATCGCCGGCTGGAGTCCGACGCGGACAGCGAGTACCTCGATGTTTGCGGCACGAAGCTCACCGCCCGCGATGTCGCCTCGGTCGCGGCGCGTCTCGCGAACGCGATGGTCGAGCTCGGTGTGCGATCGGGTGACAGGGTCGCGACGCTCGTCGAGAACTCGGCGGAGGCGACGCTTGCGTGGTGGGGTGCCATCCGGGCTGGCGCCATCGCCGTGCCGATCAACACCGCCTACAAGGGTGAGTACCTCCGCCACCAACTCGACGATTCCGGCGCCAAGGTGTTGATCGTCGAAGCGGACCTCGCGGAGCGCGCGGAGCGTGTCGCCGCTCAGGTGGCATCGCTCGAACATCTCGTCGTGGTCGGTGAGGCGCGTGAGGTCGCCGGCGTGAAGATGCACACGTGGGACGCGCTGCTCGGCGCGGACGACACGGCCCCTTCACGCCCGGCGCGCCCCGCCGACCTCGCGACGTTCATCTACACCGGTGGAACGACCGGACCGTCGAAGGGGTGCATGCTCAGCCACAACTACCACGAGGCGCTGGCCAGACAGATCGGCATGTGCTGGCGGCGCACCGCCGATGACGTGGTGTGGACGCCCCTGCCGCTCTTCCACTTCAACGCCATCGTGACCGCCGTGCTCGGCCCGTTGGTCTACGGCGGCCGGGCGGCCATCTACCGCAAGTTCTCCGTCTCGAACTTCTGGCCGGAGATGAACCGCGTCGGCGCGACCGTGACCTCGACGCTCGGCACGATGGCCTACCTGCTCGCGCACGACGTCGACCGTCCCGAGATGCCGATGTCCGGCGGGCCCGAAGCGAACACGACGCTCCGGCTCATCGGCGCCGCGCCGCTGCCGGTCGAGGTCGACCAGGTCCTGCGGTCGCGATTCGGTGTCGACACGTTCAGCGGCGCGTACGGCCTGACCGAGGCGAGCCTGGTGTCCTGGCAGCCGCCGGGGGTCGAGAACCGGCCCAATGCTGCCGGGGTTCTCAACGACGAGTACTTCGACGTTCGCATCTTCGATGACCACGACAACGAGCTGGCGCCGAACACCGACGGCGAGATCGTGCTGCGCCCGAAGCGGCCGCACGTGATGTTCGAGGGCTACTGGGGGCGGCCCGAGGCGACCGTCGGCACCAGCCGGAACTGGTGGTACCACACCGGCGACATCGGGCGGGTGGACGACGATCGCTATCTCTCCTTCGTCGACCGCAAGGCGGATTACCTCCGCCGGCGGGGCGAGAACATCTCGAGCTTCGAGGTCGAGCGGGTGCTGATGGGTCACGGCGCGCTGGCTGATGTCGCCGTGCACGCGGTGCCGAGCGAGCTGACCGAGGATGACCTCAAGATCACGGCGACGCTGGCAGAGGGGACGACGCTGACCGAGGAAGAGCTCTTCCGCTGGTGCATCGACGAGCTGCCCTACTTCGCCCTTCCGCGCTACATCGAGTTCCGCGAGGAGCTGCCGCGCAGCCCCGTCGGTCGCGTCCTCAAGCGCGAGCTGCGCGACGAGGGCCCGGCGGGTGCGTGGGACGCCGACGACAGCGGCATCACCTACGACAAGAAGTAGTGGCTGCGCCTACGCCGTCGCTTTCGCGGCCAGGGCACCGAGGTCGGCGCCTTTGGTGGCGCGGGTGAAGCGGCCCTTGTCGTAGCTGCGGGTGGAGACGTCGTGCCCCGCGGCCTCGGCCCGGAGGGCGCCGACCGTGCACTGCTCGCGGGTGCGGTGGGCGAAGGGGTCGAACGAGTACCAGCGGGACGCGTTCTCGTAGCTGATCTTGTTGAGCTCGCCGTCGGGCACATCGGCGGCGACCCGAGCCAGCTCCTCGGGCGCGTCGGGCCAGGACGAGTCGGAGTGCGGGTAGTCGCACTCCCACGAGATGTTGTCGATGCCGATGGCGTGCCGGAGCTGGATGCCGACCGGATCGGCGATGAAGCACGTGAGGAAGTGCTCGCGGAACACGTCGCTCGGCCGGCGATCGCCGAAGTTCTGCCCGGTCCACAGGTGGTGCATCTCATAGGTGCGGTCGACGCGGTCGAGGAAGTAGGGGATCCAGCCGGTGCCGCCTTCGCTGAGCGCGATCCGCATCGCCGGGTAGTCCTTGATCACGCGCGACCACAGCAGGTCGGCGGCCGCCGCGCAGATGTTCATCGGTTGCAGCGTGATCATCACGTCGATCGGCGCATCGGGCGACGTGACCGCGAGCTGACCCGACGAGCCGAGGTGGATCGACAGCACGACACCTTCGTCGCACAGCGCTTGCCACAGCGGGTTCCAGTGCGGGTCGTGGAAGCTCGGGAGGCCGAGCGTTGCCGGGTTCTCGGTGAAGGTGAGCGAGTGCACTCCCTTTTTGGCGAGGCGGCGCACCTCGGCGGCCGCGAGGTGCGGATCCCACAACACCGGCAGGCCCATCGGGATGAAGCGGCCGGCGTAGGAGCCGCACCACTCGTCGACGTGCCAGTCGTTGTAGGCCCGCAGCACCGCGAGCGCGAGGTCTTTGTCGTCCGCGGCGCTGAACACGCGACCGCTGAAGCCAGGGAACGACGGGAAGCACATCGAGCCGAGCACGCCGCCGGCGTTCATGTCCTTGACGCGGTCGTCGATGTCCCAGCAACCCGGCCGCATCTCGTCGAAGGCGGTGGGCTCGATGCCGTACTCCTCCCTCGGGCGGCCGGCCACCGCGTTCAGGCCGATGTTGGGGATCTTGGCGCCGTTGAACATCCAGACGTCGGAACCGTCGCGCTTGCGATGCACCTTGGGTGCCTGGTCGGCGAACTTGGCGGGGAGGCGGCCGTCGAACATGGTCGGTGGCTCGACGAGATGATCGTCGACGCTGACGAGGATGAGGTCTTCGGCGTGCATGGCGCGGCTCCTGGATATCGAGGCACGGGTTGCGTTCCCGCGGCCGGATCAACAATAGTGAACTACAGTTCACCGAAGTGAACAACACGTGCAGTCGATTGCATGTGGTACGCAGATCGAGCGAGACGAGCGAGAGAGATCGGAGCAGCGAACCGTTGACCGAGCCGGAGCACCCCTACGTCGAGCGGATGTTCCCCGAACCCGTCGACCCCGGCATCGCCCAGCCCGACCGGGCGGTCTGCTCGGTCGAGCACGGCACCATGGCCCACCTCGAAGGGCCCGGCGGCGAGGGCAGCACCTGGTGGCAGGGCGGCGGCGCGGCGAGCGACCGGGCTGTGCAGGGCATCACGATCTACCCGCCGACCCGCGGCGTGGCGACCCAGGGCGACCCGTTCGAGCCGGTGAAGATCGGCGTCCTCATCGACATGGACCTCAACCAGTTGCTGGCGGACTGGATCGACCCGACCATTCTTGCCATCGAGGACGCGCTGAACGAGGGCGTGTGGGCGCGCAGCCCGGTCCAACTGGTCATCGCGGACGCTCGGGGGTTGCCGCGCGAGAACTACCGCAAGGTGATCGAGGGCTACCGGTGGCTGGTCGAGCAGGGTTGTGTGGTCGTGCTCGGCCCGCTCATCTCTGACAACTCGCTCGTCGTGCAAGACACCGCCAACCAGCTCGGGGTGCCGTGCATCGGGTGGACGGGCGCGCACAAGTTCGCGAGCGACTGCTGCTTCACCGTCGCCAACGGCGACATCCCCACCGAAGGGGCGATGTGCGCGCACTGGCTGAAGCAGCAGGGCCTGCAGCGCGTCGGCCTGTTCTGGGAAGCCGGCTCGTCAGGCCGTGACTATGCCGACTACTTCCGCGACACCGCCAGCCAGCTCGGGCTGACGATCACCCGCGAGGTCAAGCTCGAGCCCAACCCGGTCGGTCTTCAAGAGGATCTCGCGTCCATGCGCGACCTCGGGACGGAGGGCCTGTACTACGGCGGCTACGGCTACGCGACGTTCCACTTCGCCGATGCGTTCCGCGCCCTGCGCTGGGATCCGCCGCGCATCATGGGCACGGCGTTCATGTTCTACTCCAACAGCAACCGATGGGCCGAGGGGCTCGACGGCTGGCACGGCATCGACCAGTTGGGCGAGGAAGGCGCCAACCCCAACTACAACGCGATGATCGAGCGGTTCGAGACGCGCTTCGGCCGCAGCACCCGCAACGTCGTGGTCGCGCTCGCGTACGACACGGCGCGTGTCGCGATCCACGGCATCGCCAATGCTGCGATCCCCGAGCCTCGTTGGGTCAAGGAGGGGATAGAGCGCATCCGCTGGATGCCTGCCACCAACGGCGGCCCGGCCACCTACATACAGTTCGGTCCGTCCGATCGCAAGGGCTACAAGGGCGACTTCCTCACGATCCGCGAGCTGCGCGACGGCGAGCTCGGCTTCGCCGGCTACCACCGGCCCCAGTGGCCCTCGAACGACCACACGAACAGGTCGGTTGGCCGTGGCAACTGAGGCGGCGACCGAAGAACCGGCCGTGAGCCGCCGCGAGCAGCGCCGGCAGCAGCAACTTGCGTTGAGCAAGACCCAGCTCCTCGACGCGGCCGAGGAGATCTTCGGAGCCAAGGGGTTGCACGCCACGACGTTGAAGGAGATCGCCGAGCGGGCCGAGTTCTCGGTCGGCACGGTCTACTCGTTCTTCGAGAACAAAGACGATCTGTTCGTGAGCGTGCTGCTGCGTCGTGGTGAAGAGATGGTGCCGGGCATGCGCTCGGTGGTCGAGGGCGCGGGGACGGCGACCGAGCGGATGCATGCGCTCGTCGACTACGAGGTCGAGTTCTTCCGCGAGCACAGGCACTTCGGGCGGCTGTACCTGCGCACGTCGAGCATCAACCAGCCTGCCCCCGATCTGGCCCCGGCCGACCAGATCGCGGAGAACTTCCGCGCCGCGATGCAGATCCAGGCCGACCTGTTCGCGTCCGGGCAGAAGTCGGGCGAGCTCCGCGCCGGCGACCCGGTCGTGCTGGCCCGCCTGTTCAGCGGGCTTGTCTCTGCGTACCAGTCGACCGACCCGGCAGTGATGTCCGACGGCAACGGTGGTACCGAACGTCTGCCACTGGGCGAGCTCCACGCCATCATCGAGGCTGCGTTCCGCCGTGGCTGAGCTCGCGACCATCACCGACGACGCGATAGAGCGGCTGCATGCTCGCATCGGCATCGCCGAGCCACACCCGTTGCCGCCGCACTACGTCGACCCGACGCTCGACACCTTCCGCCACGTGGCCGAGGCATACGGCGACGACAACCCTCTATGGAGCAACGAGGAGTACGGCGCGAAGACGAGATGGGAAGGGTGCATCGCACCGCCACCGCTGGTCGGGGGCGACACGCTGATCGGTGAGGACGAGGTGCGCGAGTTGCCACCCGAGCACGCGGCGTTGCTCAAGGGCGATCCCTTGCGGGGCGTACACGCCTTCTACGCCGCCAGCGCCCGCGAGTGGTGGGCGCCGTTGCGGCCGCACCGGCGCGTCGCCCGGCGGAACGCGCTGGTCGGGGTGTTCGACAAGCCGAGCGACTTCGCCGAGCGCGCCGTGCACGAGTGGACGGGGCAGGTGTTCCGTGACGACGATGCCGTGCTGTCGGCACAGTACCGGCTGATGATCCGAACCGAGCGCATCAAGGCGCGCCAACGGAAGAAGTACGACGACGTCGAGCTGGCGCACTACACCGACGAGCAGATCGACGAGATCGAAGCGCAGTACCTCAGGGAGCAGCCGCGGGGGAGCGAGCCGCGCTGGTTCGAAGACGTGGACGAGGGCGACGAGGTCGGCCCGATGGTGAAGGGCCCCCTCACCGTGACCGACATCGTGTGCTGGCATGTCGGGATGGGCATGGGTCTGTATGGCGTGCGGCCGTTGCGGCTGGGCGCGCAGAACCGGCAACGCATCCCGCGGTTCTTCCATCGCGACGACCAGAACGTTCCCGACGTCATGCAGCGCGTGCACTGGGACCCGGAGTTTGCCAAGCGCTCGGGCAATCCCACGACGTTCGACTACGGCCGCATGCGCGAGACCTGGCTCGTCCACCTGTGCACCGATTGGATGGGCGACGATGCCTGGCTCTGGAAGCTCGACTGCGAGTTCCGGCAGTTCAACTACGTTGGCGACTCGCAATGGCTGCGCGGCACCGTGACGCGCAAGTTCGTCGCCGATGGCGACCGGCCCGCCGTCGAGCTCGAACTGTGCGCCGAGAACCAGCGGGGCGAGGTGACGACACCCGGTCACGCCACCATCCTCCTGCCGAGCCGCGAGCACGGGCCCGTGCGGCTGCCCGCGGCGCCCGGGGACGGCCGCGATCTCCAGCAGGCTCTCGACGTGATCGCGGCCCGGTTCGAGCAGGTGGGCGTCGACGGGGTGAGGGACCTGTGACCCGGTACGTGTCCGTCGATGGCCTGCGGGTCGAGGCGTCAGGCTCCGTCTTGCGGTTGCAGCTCGACCGGCCGGACAAGCGCAACGCGGTCGACGACGAGATGATGCGAGGCCTCATCGACAACATCGAGGCGGCTTCCACCGACGACAGCGTGCGCGCCATCGTGCTCCGCGGCTCGGGCGAGCACTTCTGCGGCGGCGCGGACATCGTTGCCCGCAACGCCGCGAGCGGTGAGCAGCGCCCGCGCGTGGGCAGCATCCAGCGGCGAGTCCCCACCCTTGCCCACCGCCTGGTGCCGTTGGTGTGCTCGGTGCAGACGCCGATCGTCTGTCGAGTCCAGGGGTGGGCGGCCGGCATCGGCTTCCAGCTCGCGGTGGCCGCCGACTTCACCATCGCCGCGAGTGACGCGACGTTCTGGGAACCGTTCAGCCAGCGCGGCTTCACGCCCGACAGCGGCGCCACGTGGCTGCTGCCCCGGCGGGTCGGCGCGGTGCGGGCTCGCGAGTTGTTGCTGCTCGGCCGGCGCCTGACCGGACGCGAGGCCGCTGACTGGGGTTTGGTCCATCGCGCCGTCGACGCGGGCAAGCTCGATGGCGAGTGCGAGTCGATCGTGGCGCAACTGGCCGGCGGACCGACGGTCGCGCTGGGCCTCACCAAGTGGCTGCTCCACGCGGCCGAGAGCGAGACGCTCGACGAGCAGTTGCACAACGAAGCGCTCGCCCTGGAGCTGTCGTCACGGAGCGACGACTTCCGTGAAGGGCTGAAGGCGTTCCGCGAGAAGCGCGACCCGGACTTCACGGGGCGATGATCATCGTGACCACCGACCGCGTCGCCATCGACGGGACCACGCCGGTCGACGACGCTCGAGCCATCACCCGAGCCTGGGTCGAGCACGAGGTCCCGAAGCGATGGCGCGACGCGGCTGAGCGGGGAGGCAGTGCAGCCATCCGCGAGGTTCGCAGCCGTGAGCAGTACGAGCAGTGGTATCCGACGTTCGGTGCGTCCGGTCTGGTCGCGCCGACGTGGCCGGTCGAGTACGGCGGCCTCGGTGTTCGCTCTGCCATCGCTTTGGCCATCGACGCCGAGCTGCGCCCCTACAACCTCGGTCGGCTCAACCCGCTGGGACTGAACCTCGTGGCGCCCGCGCTCTTCGCCCACGGCACGGAGGAGCAACGCCTGCGCTACCTGCCACCCATCGTCCGCAACGAAGAGGTCTGGTGCCAGCTCTTCAGTGAACCGGGTGCCGGCTCCGATCTCGCGTCGCTCGCGACCCGCGCCGAGCGCGACGGCGACGAGTGGGTCGTCACCGGACAGAAGGTGTGGACGACGTGGGCGCACCTGGCCGGCTACGGCGTGTTGCTGGCCCGCACCGATCCCGATGTCCCGAAGCGAAGGGGCATCACCTACTTCCTGGTCGATCTCCGCCAGCCGGGCGTCGTCGTGCGACCGCTGCGCCACATCACCGGCGAGATCGACTTCAACGAGGTGTTCCTCGATGGCGCGCGCGTGCCCGATTCGCAACGGGTGGGCGAGCGGGGAGAAGGCTGGCGCGTCGCGAACGAAACCCTGTCGGGCGAGCGTCAGATGGTGTCGGGCTCGGGCTCCGGCGGCGTGGATCACATCGGAGGCTCGGGCACCGCTCGCCTGTTCGGTGTCGCGCGAGACCGCGGTCGTGCCGATGAGCCTGCGATCCGGCAGCGGTTGATGGGGGTCTACAGCGAAGAGCGCATCCGTGAATGGACCAACCAGCGTGTACGGGCCGGGCTGAAGGCCGGGCGTTCGCCGGGTCCCGAGAGCTCGATCGGCAAGGTGCACCAGGGCGGGCTGAACCAGCGGATCCAGTTGCTCGCCACCGATCTGCTCGGCGCCGGCGCGATGGCATGGAGCGGAGAAGAGCTCCCCTTCGAGGTCAAGGGCATGTTGCGCAGCCGAGCCAACACGATCGAAGGCGGGACGACGGAGGTCAACAAGAACGTCATCGCCGAGCGGGTGCTCGGCCTGCCCCGCGAGCCCGACCCGTGGAACGACGTCCCCTGGCGCGAGGTGCCCCGAGCGTGAGCGAGCATCCTTCCTACGAGACGCTCATCGTCGAGCGGGAGGGGCCGATCGGCTGGTTGATCTTCAACCGCCCCGATCGTGGCAACGCGATGGACGCGCGCATGCTGCACGAGCTCGAGCGGGCGTGGCGCGAGCTCGACACCGATCCTGCAGTTCGGGTGATCGTCAACGCGGGCGAAGGTCAGAGCTTCCAGACCGGACTCGACGTCGGTCAGCTCGGGCGCAACCGCGACGCGTTGCGAGAGCAGTCGCGCCGCACGAAGAATGCCGAGCTCAAGCTCACCGCGTGGCACAACGCGGTGTGGAAGCCGGTGATCGCCGCGGTCAACGGGACGTGCGCCGGCGGCGGGTTGCATTTCGTCGCCGATGCCGACATCGTCATTGCGTCCTCGGATGCCACGTTCGTCGACCCGCACGTGTCCATCGGGCAGGTGACCGCGTACGAGGTGGTCGCGCTGGTGCGGAAGTCGCCGATGGAAGCGATCGCTCGCATGGCCTTCACCGGCACGCACGAGCGGCTGCCCGCCCGGCGGGCGTACGAGCTCGGCCTGCTCAGCGAAGTCGTCGATCCTCCCGAACGCCTCCGCGACGCTGCTCGCGAGCTGGCACAGAAGGTTGCGCGCAACTCGCCCGCCGCGATGGCCGCGACCAAGCGAGCGCTGTGGGGCGCGCTCGAACGGGGACTGACCGATGCGTGCCGGGCCGGTTCGGCCGAGCTGGTCGGCATGTGGGGCCACCCCGACCAGACCGAAGGACCGCTCGCGTTCGCCGAGAAGCGGGAAGCCGAATGGCGCCCAGTTGCAGGAGCAAGACCAGCATGAGCTACGAGACGTTGATCGTCGAGCGGCAGGGTCCCGTGGGCTGGCTGATCAACAACCGTCCCGAACAGCTCAACGCGATGAACGCGTTGATGCGCGACGAGCTCGCCGACGCGTGGATCGAGCTCGACCACGACCCGGCAGTGCGGGTGATCGTGCACACGGGTGCGGGGCGAGCGTTCCAGACGGGTGTCGACGTGCGCGAGATCGCGAGCGATGGCGTCGGCATGGAGCGCTACCGGCAGTCGGTGGAAGATTTCGATCTGCACTTCACCGCGTGGCACCAGCACGTCTGGAAGCCGGTCATCACCGCGGTCAACGGCATCTGTGCCGGCGGCGCGTTCCACTGGGTCGCCGACGCCGACATCGTCATCGCCGCGTCCGATGCGGAGTTCTTCGATCCACACGTCTCGATCGGCCAGGTGGTGGCCCTCGAGGCGATCGGCTTGCTTCGCAAGATGCCGGTTGAAGCGGTGATGCGGATGGCGCTTGTCGGTCGCTACGAGCGGCTCTCGGCGGCGCGGGTCTACGAGCTCGGCATGATCAGCCAGATCGTCGATCCGCCGGAAGACCTGCGCCCAGCGGCGCAGGAGCTGGCCGAGAAGATCGCCCGCAACTCGCCGGCGGCGATGGCCGCGACGAAGCGAGCATTGTGGGGCGCGCTCGAGTCGGGCTTGACCGAGGCCTGCAAGGCAGGTGCGAACGAGCTTGTCTCCATGTGGGGACATCCCGACCAGACCGAAGGCCCCGCCGCGTTCGCAGACAAGCGCGACCCGGATTGGCGGCCCATCACGTGAGCCTGACCGACCTGCTGTTCAGTGGCGTGCGCGACGACGCGCTGGTTCATGCCGGCAACGAGATGCAGACACGCGGCGAGGTGCAGGACCGCGCCCACCAGATCGCCGCCGCGCTGGCCGCGCTCGGGGTCCGCACCGGTGAACCCGTCGCCGTCATGCTGCCCAACCATGCCGACACCGTCGCCGCGCTGTTCGGCGTCTGGTGCCACCGCACCGTGTACGTGCCGGTGAACCCGAGGCTCACGCCGCCCGAGGTCGACAACATCGTCGAGTCGGTCCGTCCGGCCGCGGCCATCACCACCGCCGAGTGGAAGGGCCGCTTCCGCGACCTCCCGGTGGCTGTCCTTCGAGAGGTCGACGTCGCCTGCGGCCTCGTCGACCGCGGCAGCGATCCGGCCCACCACGATCCAGATGTCGCGCTCATCCAGTTCACGTCCGGCACGACCGGGCGACCCAAGCCCGTCCTCTTGTTGCACAGCGGCGTGCTGACGCTGCTCGATGGCGTGCTCGCGAAGTTGCGAGCGACCCGCGCCGGATCGGGCGCGCCCGCGAAGCCGCCCATGCCGAACCTCATCCCCGTGTCGCTCTCGCTGTGGGCCGGCATCTACAACGTCCTGTTCGCGATGCGAGTCGGCGCGCCGGTCGTGCTGATGGAGCGCTTCGAGACGTCGGTGTTCCTGTCGTTGGTGAAGCGCTTCGGCATCCGTTCGACGGTGCTGCCGCCTGCGGCGATGACGATGCTTGCCGACGATCCGTCGATCACCGATCTCGCGCCGTTGCGGTTCGTGCGCAGCATCTCGTCGCCCCTCTCGCCGTTGCAGGCCCGCCGCTTCAACGAGCGCTTCGGCATCGCGGTGCTCAACAGCTACGGCCAGACCGAGATCGGCGGCGAGATCATCGGCTGGAACGCGGCCGATTCGCGCGAGCACGGGGCGACGAAGCTCGGCTCGGTCGGACGGCCGCATGAGGGTGTCGCGGTGCGCGTGGCGAGCGGCGATGAGGACGATGCCGGTGAGCTGCAGGTGCGCACGCCGGCCATGAGCGCGGGCTACGCCGACGGGAGCGAGCTCAGCGATCGGCTGACCAGCGACGGTTGGTTCCGTACCGGCGATGTCGCCCGCCTCGACGAGGACGGCTTCGTCTGGCTCGAGGGTCGCCTGTCCGACATGATCAACCGCGGCGGCCTCAAGATGCACCCAGGGTAGGTCGAGGAGGTCGTTCGGCTCTCTCCCGCCGTCGCTGATGTCGCGGTCGCAGCGGTCGCCGACGATCGGCTCGGCGAGGTCCCGTGGGCGTTCGTCGTGGCTCGCGACGTTTCGCCGATCGACGATGCGGCGCTCGAGGCGCTGTGCCGCGAGCGCCTCGCTCCTTACAAGGTTCCGGCCCGCTTCGTCGCAGTCGACGATCTCCCCCGCAACGATGCCGGCAAGGTCGTCACGCGCGACCTCGTGAGCACGTACGGGCCGAGGCCCAGTCGGCGATTTGGGTGACCGGCGAGAACGGGTTCTAGCCTGCTGCCCATGAGCGAACTCGACGACCTCGAGCTTGGGCACCCCGTGTTCGACGGCGACAACCACTACTACGAGGCGCTCGATGCGTTCACCCGCCATCTCGACCCCGCGCTCGGGCGGCGGTGCGTGCAGTGGTGCGAGATCGACGGGCGCAAGTACCACGTGCTCGGTGGGCGGGTGAGCCACGCCGTCGCCAACCCGACGTTCGATCCCATCGCGAAGCCGGGCTGCATGCACGAGTACTTCCGCGGCAACCCGAACAACGTCAACCCGCTCGACCTGTTGAAAGATCGCGAGCCGATCCGCGCTGCATACCGCGAACCCGACGCCCGCGCCGCCACGCTCGACGACCAGGGGCTGGCGGGCTGCTGGATGTTCCCGACCCTCGGCATGATCTACGAAGAGCCCTTGCGTGACGATCCCGAGGCGGTGTGCCTCACGTTCGGGGCGTTCAACCGCTGGCTCGAAGAGGACTGGGGCTTCAACCATGAAGACCGCATCTTCACCGCTCCCTATCTCACGCTTGCCGATGCGGGTTGGGCGGTTGACGAGCTGGAGTGGGCGCTCGGCAAGGGCGCCCGGCTCATCGTCATGCGCGCGGCCGCGCCGACGACGGCCACCGGTCGCCACTCGCCGTTCGACGATCGGTTCGATCCGTTCTGGGCCCGTGTCAACGAGTCCGGCGTGACCGTCGTCGTGCACGCGGGCGACAGCGGGGGATCATCGCAGGGCTACGCGCCCGATGGCTTCGCGGCCGACTTCAAGAGCGGCGGTGCGGGGGGCTGGAAGCCGTCCATCAAGATGTTCGGCATCGAGCAAGCGATCCACGACTACCTGCTGTCGTTGATGCTCGCCAACCATGTCCGCAAGTTCCCGAACCTCCGCATCGCGTCGGTCGAGAACGGCGCCGAGTTCCTCGGCGATCTGTTCCGCAAGCTCCGGTCGATGGACAAGAAGGCGCCGGGCTACTTCGGCGAAGACCCCGTCGACCTCTTCCGGCGGCACGTGTGGATCAACCCGTTCTGGGAGGACGACGTCGAGCAGGTCGTGGCGTGGATGGGCGCGGACCGTGTCGTGTTCGGCTCGGACTGGCCCCACATCGAGGGCATGCCGGCGCCGCTCGACTACGTGGCCGAGACCAAGGCGCTCGCTCCCGGCGATCGCCGCAAGGTGCTGTACGACAACGCCGTCGAGCTCACCGAGCTCCGCCCGGCCTGACGCGCCCGCGAACTTCGAGAGGCCGGCTCGAGGTCATTCCTCGCCGTCGCCGCGGGTGCTCCCGGCGTAGGTGAGCGCGCCCGTGTCCTGCGCGTGATCGCCGGTTCGAGCCTGCGGCGGTTCCGGCGATCCGCCCGCTCCTTCCCCCACCGTCACCACCATGGCTGCCACGCGGTTCTTGCCCTCGATGAGCGAGGGCCGGGGCCGGAACCGGACCTCGGCGCCGACCGGCGGCACCTCGTCGCCGGCGAGGAAGCGATCGTCGACGTAGAAGAGCTCGCCGTCGTCGGCGACGATGAGCCCGTGCTGCCGTTCGCTGTTCCAGCTCCGGAGCCAGCCGAGCTTCCAACCAGACCCTACGTCTGGCTCGGGCACGGTGATCGACGACGATGCATCTGCGGCCCGCGCGGCCGAGCTGAGCGCGTCGGGACGCAATCCTCGTGTCGTCACGTCCCACACGATCTCGTAGTAGCGGATCGGTGCCTGGGGCGAGGCCGGTAGCCAGCACGGCTCGCTCAGGTAGCCGAGCGCCGTTCGGCCTCCGGCAGCGCCGGCCGCCGAACGGATCTGATGGAGCGGTGCGGACGACACCGTGTCGATGTCGACCAGCACGGCACCGTCGTTCGCCATCATCGCCAGCCATCGCGCCCGATCGACCGTGGCACCGACCGGCGCGCCATCGGGCTCGAGGCGGCGCACCGGTCCGGCCGCCAAACCGATGCCGAGCCGGGGTTGGCGGGCGGCGTTGGCGAGCTTCTGGCGCTCTTGCACCGCGATGGCGCTGTTGATCGCCCGGTGGGCACTGTCGAGCTCGAAGCAGGCGGTCAGGCCGTCGCTGCGAAGCTGGAGCCGTTCACCCCCGTGCCGCTCGATCGCCTCGGTCGTCAGCCCGATGAGGGTCGCGAACTGTTGGAGTCGCCGATCGTCGTCGACCAACCCCACGACCAACCCCACGGCCGACGCGACGGCGACGTCGAGAACGACGCCCGCCGAGGGCGAGGCGTCAGCGATGGGGCTTGTCATGGTGTTGCGCCTTCCCGGGCGAGGGTCCGGCGCGGCGCCACCCTTGGGAGGGTTAGTAGGGTGGCGCCGAGCCGAGGATCCGTTGGTGGTGGGTCCGCCACTGATCCCGCCAGATCGCCGCCACGATGAAGTCCTGGTACGCACCGTCGACGTACTCATGAGCGCGCAGCCGGCCTTCGATGTCGAAGACACGCGCGGTGCCCGAGTCGAACTGTGCGAAGTTCGACTCGAGTGACTCGGCGTACAGCTTGCGCAGGTCGAACTGCGCGAACAGGTAGGTGATCAGCACGGCCATTCCCTCGAGCACGAGGCCGTCGCCACTGCGGGCGGGATCGGCCACCGCCGCGAGGTGGGCGTAGCGATGGCGATGGTTCGGCTCGAAGGACGTGACGAGGCCGACGGGTTCGCCTTCCTGCGTGCTCACGACGAACTGGGCGAGCACGTGCTCCCAGAGGAACCGGTGGAAGGCTTCCGGCGACGGTGTCTGGCCCCGCAACCGGAACCGCACGAGGTGGCGGCCAGTCGAGCAGACCGTGTACAGCCAGTCGAAGTGCCGTTGGGTGACCGGACCGAGCCGGACGTTGGGTCCCTCGAGCTCGACATACGCGCGTGGCGCGCTCGCCGCTTGCGGGTTGGCCAGGCTGTGCAGGTAGTGGTGGAGGTCGCCGACGGTGCGCAGCCCGGCGATCAGATCGTCGGGCACCTCCGCGCCGACGGCGTCGAGCATGGCGAGGGCTTCGACCATCGCGAGCGAATCGCACCCGAGGTCGTCGACGAGGAGTTGGTCGGATCGCGCCAGGCGCAGGTCGCGCCCGACGAGGTCGGACATGGTGGCGAGCAGCTGCTCGTACTCCGGCGGCCGCCGGGCTCGTTCGTCGAGACCGGCGAGCTCGGCGATGGTCATTGGGCGGGCGTGTAGTAGCGGATCGAGCTGACGCGATCGCTCATGGGGCCGAGGTTGCTGAGGTTGCCGCTGCCACCGGTGGTGATCTCGGCCGGACCCGTGTAGTTGTTGGCGTCCCAGTGCTTGATCGTCCCGCAGCTCTGGTGGCGGGTGGACGAGATCTTGTCGTTCCAGTAGTCCCCCGCATTGAAGCTGATGCCGCCGCCCTCGCACGTGGTGCCGAGGACGTAGAGCCCTTGGGCGCTCCCGCCATAGGGGTCGTAGTGGACCGCCACCCACCCCGAGGCATCTCTGGTCTGCACGCCGTCGACGAAGACGGCGTCGGGAGTGCTGTTCGGATCCATCCTCACGCCCGCGCGTGCCATGGCATCGGTGAAGGATTCCGAGCAGTTCACGACCGACTTCACTCCTTGGTCGAGCTCGGCCGGGCTCAGCAGCCGCGTCGTGCAGTACCTCCCCGGGCTGGTGGCTGCCTTCTGGGGGTTCGGCTGCTCGGCGGCTCGGGCTGGGCCCCCGATCCCGACGACGATGGATGGCGCGACGGCGGCGAGTGCGGCGGCGCGGACAGGGTTTCGGGCATGCATGTTGTCCCTCCAAGAACGAACGAACGAAAAACGAACAAACTCGGGTGGCCGGGATGACCGTTGGTGGTTCACCCGCTGCGGGCTGGTGAGCGGCCACCGCCGGCTGGACCCAACCCCTTCTTGCCCGCTCGCGGCCACCGGTTCCGAAAAATCACGAACAGCCCGAGCCTGGCACGGACTTCTACCCGGCCGGCAACGAGGTGCCGAACCCCGTCGCGATGACGTCGTACCACGAGGTCGCCAGCGCGGGGTCAGGCGCCGAGCCGCGGGGAACCGTGAACTCGCCGAGCAGCGCGCCGTTCTGCCCGTCGAAGACGAACACGGCCTGGCCATCCTCACCGACCGGCGCGGCGATGCCCACGCCGGGCCGGCCCTGATGGTCGCGAACGGCGCCGAGCGGCGTGCCCTGCCGCGCGAGCGCTCTGATGGCGGCCGCCCGGGCCGCCGGCGTGATGGTCGGCCACGCCAGCAGCGGCCGGAGCGCCGGCACCAGCGCCGCCGGGTCGGAGATCTGGCGCGATCGCATGAGATCGGTGATGAAGGTGTCGGCCCCCGCCGGCAGGCCGCGCAGCTCGCCGTAGGTGAGCCCGCCGAACTGCCCGCCGACACCCGGAGCGAGGTCACGGGTCTGGCCCCCAAGCGTCTGGATGTTGGGCCCGGTCATCGGAACGCCGACGCGCGAGGCGTCACGGAGCTCCCGCCCCCTGTCGTCGCGGTTCAGCCACAGTTGCTCGGGCGCCACGACGAACGACGGCAGGCCGTTCGCCGCGGTGGTCAGCGTGCCGGTGACCGTCTCGACGTAGGCGTACTCGCCGGGCGCGAGGTCTCGGTCCGGCTGCGCCGCCGCACGCGAAGCGAGGTCGTCGATGGCAGTCAGGGAGGCCGGGCCCGCCGTCTCGGTTGTGGAGCGCCGGATCGCGAAGGACAGCGAGACGGCGACGACCAAGATGACCGCCGCGGCCGCCGCCAGCCAGCGAGCATGGCGGCGGCCGGGGTGCGGTGGCGGCGCGGCGGGGGCGTACTCGGGGACCTCGTGGAGTGCGGGCTCACGTGCCCCGACGCCCGGGCTCGGCCTCTCGTCGTCACTGCCCCCGATCGGCGTGCCGAAGGCACGGGCCCGGATCCTCGCCTTCGTGGCTTCGTCGAGGTCGGGCCCGCCGGAACGGAAGTCCCTCAACGCGTCGAGCTCGTCCATCGATCTACTCCTCTGGGCCGGCCTGGCTTCGACCGACGGCGGCGGCCAGCCGTGTGCGGGCCCGGCTGAGTCGAGAACGAACGGTACCGATGGGAAGGTCGAGCGCGTCGGCGACCTCGCGATAGGTGAGTCCCTCCCAGCAGTACAAGGTGATGATGTCGCGGTCTGTCGGCTTCATGCCGGCCAGCGCGTCGGCCACTTTGGGCCACTCGTCGCCGGCACGCAGGCGCTCGATGACCCGATCGGCGTCCTCGACGACCCAGGCCGGATCGGTGCCGCTCGCCGCGAACGCTCGAAGCTGCCGGGCTTCTTCGCGGCGGTCCCGCCTGATGATGTTCGCGGCGATCCCGTAGAGCCAGGCCGCCGGCGTCCCCCGGTCGGACTGGTAGCGGTCGCGAGTACGCCACGCTTCGGCGAAGGTCTGGGCCGCGATCTCCTCGGCCATGCTCGGCCCGAGCCGCCGTTGGGCGTAGCGGTAGATCGGTCCGACGCAGTACTCGTACGCCGCCTCGAACTCGGAACGCGCGAGGCCACGCGAGGGCACGCCCGGGTTGTCGCGTCCGCGAGCCGACGACCAGGCGCGAGGCTGGTCGCCCCGCCGATGGATCACCGCCTGATCTTGCCCGCTCGGCCGGCCTGGTTCCCAGCATGGTTGACGAACATGCACAAACGCTCCGGCAGGAGGGTCGTGGGTCTCGCGTCAATCGTCCTGGGCCTGCAGTCGCCGTGCTTTGGCCCCAGCAGCGTGTGCATGGCTTCACACCTTCACTTGGGCGCACGCGGCGGTGGGTTCGCGTGAAATCCGTCACAACTTGGAGCGGCGGGCAAGCGGGTCGGGTTCGCCGCCCTCCGCCCTCCGCCCTCCGCCCTCCGCCCTCCGCCCTCCGCCCTCCGCCCGGCGCGCGGCGCCGAGAGCGGGAAGATCGTTGATGCGGAGGATCGCAGTGGCCGTCGTCGGCGGGGCACTTTTGGCGAGCGCGTGCTCGACGGGTTCGCAACAAACCGGAGCGACAGGGACATCGGGGACGAGTCGAACCTCGCCGACATCGGTCTCGTCGAACATCACCTTCGACAGGGCGAAGCTGCAGGCCACCGTCGAGACGACCGCGAAGGAGCTCCTCAGCCCAGCGGCGGTCGCCATCGTGAAGACACCCCAGGGTGAGCTGCGCATGGCGTATGGAAACACGACCTACGGCGGGAGCACGCCGGTCACGATCGACGACCGCTACCGCATCGGGTCGGTGACCAAGACCTTTACGGGCACGGTGATACTGCAGCTCGTCCAAGAGGGAAAGCTCAAGCTGGACGACCCGGTGTCGAAGTACCGGGCCGATGTCCCGAACGGCCAGAAGATCACGATCACCCAGCTGCTGAACATGCGGAGCGGGCTCTACAACTACTCCGAGTCATTGGAGCTGAACGAGTCGATCGACAAAGACCCGCAGGCAGTGTGGACGACCGACCGCATGCTTCGGATCGCGTTCGCGCGCGAGCCGTACTTCCCGCCGGACGAGGGTTTCCACTACTCGAACACGAACACGGTCCTGCTCGGCCTGATCGCCGAGCAGCTCGACGGTAAGCCGCTGGCCACCATCTTCCAAGACCGGCTCTTCACGCCGCTCAAGATGACCCGCACGACGTTCCCCCTGGCGGACAACACCGTGATGGAACGGCCGTATCCGAACAGCTACCAGTTCGGCACCAACGTCGAGACCATGGAGTCGCTCGCCCTCCCCGAAGACCAGCAGGCCGCCGCGTACGCGGGGACGCTCAAACCCTACGACGTGACCGACAACAACACGTCGTGGACATGGGCCGCCGGGCAAGCGATCTCGACGGCCGACGACATGGCCATCTGGGCCCAGGCGCAGGGAAACGGGACCTTGCTCAACCCCGAGCTGCAGAAGCTGCGCCTCGACAGTCCCCAGCCGACCGCGCCAAACGCACCGCCTACGGCACCCAAGTACGGTCTCGGCATCGCCAAGTTCGCAACGATGTTCGGGCACACGGGTGAGCTCCCAGGATTCAACAACATCGTGATCTACGATCCCGTCGAGCAGGTCACCATCGTCGTCTGGACCAACCTCGGCTCGGCGCCCAACGGTCAGGCCGTCGCGACCACCATCGGACGGAAGCTGATGGCCGATCTGTACGGCCCACCGACGACCAGCGGGTCCCAACCGGCGGGCACGGCACCGAGCGGCACGGGAACCACGATGGGCGACGACCTCGACAACCAGTAGCTCTTCGGTAGCTCCTCGTTGCCGATCAGATCCGGCCGGCCAGCAGGAGCACGCCGGCCAGCACGGCGACGCCGATGCGGTAGTAGCCGAACACGGCGATGCTGTGGCGCTGGAGATAGCTCACCATCCAGCGGATGGCGATGGCGGCGGCGAGGAACGCGACGACAAGCCCGATGAGGGGATTCACCCGGCCGTAGGTGTCGATCATCGCGGGGCCGTTCTTGACCAACTCATACGCCGTCGCCGCACCGAGGGTGACGAAGCCGAGCACGAAGCTGAACTCGACGGCGGCCGCCAGGCTGAGCCCGACGGCGAGGCCAGCGACGATGGTGACCAGCGACCGGCTCGTCCCCGGCCAGAGCGACAGCACCTGGGCCAGGCCGATGAGCGCTGCCTGCTTGATCGTGATGGCGTCGAGCTCGGTCCCCTCGTGATGCTCATCCCATCGTCGGGCGTACACGAGCAGCAGGGCCCCGCCGACGAGCCACGCGATGATCACCGGGCCGGGCTCGAGCAACCGCTCCTTGATCTTCTTCTCGAACGCGAGGCCGACGATCGCGATGGGGATGGCGGCCACGACGACCCCCACGAGCACCCGGCGGCCGGAGTCGCTCTTGCCGACGAGCCCTGCGACCATCGACCACAGCCGGCGCCAGTAGAGCAGGAGCACCGCGAGGATGGCGCCGGCCTGGATGGCGACGGTGTACGCGTCGGCCACGTCTTTGGTCGAGGGGTCCTTCCCCACATCGAGCAGCCGTTCGGCTACAAGCAGGTGGCCGGTCGAGCTGACCGGGAGGAACTCGGTGACGCCTTCGACGGCACCGAGCACGACAGCCTTCGGCGCCGTCAGCTCGTCCTGCGCCGTGGCTCTCGCCGCTGGGTCGACGTCGGTCTTCGCCACGAGCGGTGTGGCTCGCGCCCACCCGAGCCCGATGACCATCAGGGCGGCGGCGAAGCCGCCGAGCACCGCGATGAGCATCGCGGCCCCGTACGAGGTCGACTCCGATCGCTTGTGCGTCGAGCGGTGTGCTGGTGGCATGGCGCGCCATTGCTACCAACTCCCGGCCACGTCCGGCGAATCTCCGCCGGTGCGGCCTTCGCGCTCAGGAGCGTGACCGGCGCCGGCGCTGGGCGTCGATCTTGCGAGCCAGCTTGGCAAGGCGTTCCGCGGTGTCGGATTCGGTGTCTCCGGCCCCCTCGCCCTGCGCCCAGTCCTGGGCCACAGCTTCGATGAGACCGGACACGCTCACGCCGTTCTCTGCCGCGAAGTCGTGCCAGGCGTCGTGCGCCTCAGGCGACAGATAGGCATGGATCGCCTTCCGAGTGACCATTGGTTCCCTCCCGATTCTCCTGCCGTGTCTCGCGACCTCGGCGTTGGACCACGGTACTACCCGGTTGGCGCAGCGCTCGATCGACGGATGCGTCGTTCAGTGGTCAGCGAGCCACCGGTCGCCGGCATCGAACTCCTCTTGCATCTGTCGCTCGATGTCGCCTTTGGCCCAGCTCTCGATCTTCCCGCCGATCAACGGCACCCGGATCTTGAGCATGGCCTTCACCTCATAGAGCGTCGTGGTGTCGCCGGTCGCCGTGAGCTTGGTGGTTCCCTTGACCTCGACGGGCTGGCCCTTCGCGTCCGCCTCGAAGGTTCCGCCGTAGGTGCCGTCGCCGTTGTCGTTCCACCGGTCGGTGCTCTCGACCGTGCTCGTCGGCTTCAGCACCTTCTTGGCGAAGCCGGGCAGGTCGACATCGACGACCCGGCGGACGTGGATGGTGGCCTTGCCGCCATCGAGGGAGTAGTCGAGCACCTCGACGTCGCGGTGGCCCATCCCGACGAACTTCGCGACGTGCGCGTTCTCGTCGCAGAACATCGCCCAGACCTTCTCGATCGGATGGTCGAACGTGTGCGTCGCCTTGACATCCATGGCGAGGTCCTCCGTCTCGGTGTCGGCCCGACGCTACCGGACCCGGAGCCAAGGACGTTCCTGCCACTGGCGCCGGTGCCGGCGACGGCGGCCGATGCCGACGAGGGTCGCTCCGCACACGATGAGCCCGATGCCACCGAAGAAGGCGGACGCGGAGCGCAGCCCGGTGATCGGCAGGGACGGCCGGCCCGAGCTGACCGGCCGCGCCGGCGGGAGCTGCTCGGGGGGCAACGCGGGCGGGGGCGTCGACCAAGAGGTCGACGTTGTCGAGGTCGACGTTGTCGAGGTCGACGTTGTCGAACTCGATCCGGGAGTCTCGGTGGTCGGCGTCGGCATGGAGGTTGAGGTCGACGGGACGCGCTCGGTTGGCGGGGGCCCGGTCGTCGGCGGGATCACGACGACGGTCGTCGAGGTGGTCGTCGTGGGCGCGATGGTCGTCGTCGTGGGTGGCGCCGTGGTGCTCGTGGTGCTCGTCGTGCTCGTCGTGGGTGGGATGGTCGTCGTGGGTGGGATGGTCGTCGTGGTGGGTGGCGCGGTGGTGGTTGTCGTGCTCGCCGTGCTCGTCGTGGTGGTGGGCGGGCGGAACTGGGCGGTTCCCTCGACGCGGAGGCTCGACGGCTGCGCGATGCGCTGTGCCGCCGCCGTCGTGGGCGCGAACGCGCGCAAGCTGGGATCGGCCACCGACGCGAACGCCGAGAAGCGATTGTCCCAACCGGCGACGAAGGTGGCCAACGCCCGGCCGGTCGCGTCGGTCGAGGCCGGCCGGTCGAGCATCGTCGCCCCCCACGCGCTGAGCCACAAGGGCGCGGCCGCGACACCGGTCCCCCGAGCGTCGGTCAGCCGGACGGCGAACCGGCCACGCTGGCCGGCGCCGACGTTCTCGGCTTCCAGCGTCAAGCGGAACGGGGCGCGCAGGGTGGCGTGGGCGAGCGCGCCAGCTTTGATCTCGCGGGCCTTGGCGATGACCGCACCCTCGTTTCCACCGAAGCCGGAGAGTTGCCCCAGGCCAAGCGCGTCGACGTTCATGCGGCCCATCGGGTACTGCGCGCCCATGAGGTCGTGCGCGACCAGCATCATGGCGGCTGAGGTCACGGGATCGGGGAACGGGTTGGCCGTCACCGCCCAGGAGATCGCGGCCTTCGTGTCCTCTGACGCGTCGGGGACGCTGGTGGGCACGTAGCCGTACGCGGCGTCGGGTGCCTTCAGCCCATGATCGATGCACCACCCCCAGCCCAACTCGCCCAGGCCATAGCTGCCATACCAGCTCGTCCAGCCAAGGACCGTCGCCTGGAAGCCCGAGCCGCGCACGACCTCGGCGATCGCCACCGGTGGGCCCGCGCCCAGGCCCCACATCGCCAGTCCGGCAACGAGGAAGAGCACGGCGGTGACGGCGCCGAGCCGGTAGGTCGGGCGGAGGGGACGCTTTGGGGACACGTTCGGCTGCACCGGGGCAGCCTGATGGAGAGTCCCCGTCCTGTCAATATGTTTCAGTCATTTTCCATCATTTCCGGCCGGCCGCGGCGCAGCGGCGGCCGCGTAGGCGGAGCGGATCGACGCACGATCGACGGCGAGGTCAGGTTCGACCGACGTTCCCCGGCGCACTCCCCAGCGGTCGATGACGGCAAACGGGTCGTCGCCGCTGAGGGTCGCCGCGGCCTGGATGCACGCGCCGAGCGCGACGAGCTCATCGGGGGCGGGAATGGTCAGCGGCCGGCCGGAGAGGTCGGCGACGACCCGCCGGTATGCGGCCGACCTCCGACCGCCGCCGACGAGGATCATGCGTCCACCGGTCGTCGCCACCCCCGCGCGCGCGAGTGCGTCCAGCCCATCGAGCAAGCCGCAAGCCACGCCGTTGAAGGCGGCTCGAGCGAGCGCCTCGCGCGACACATCGGTTCGCAGCCCGGAGACGCTGCCGGTCGCGCCCGGTCGGTTCGGTGTCCGCTCACCGGCGAGGTAGGGCACGAGGACCACGCCGCCGGCGTCGGCCGGCGCGACCAGGGCGAGGTCGTCGAGCTGGCCGACGTCGACCGCGAGCAGGCGCGCGAAGGCCTCGGTGACGAGCGTCGCGTTCAGGATGCACACGAGGGGGAGGAACCGTCCGGTCGCGTCGGCGAAGCCCGCCACCGCGCCCGACGCATCGGCGGGGGAGCGGTCGCTCGTGGCGAAGACCGTTCCCGACGTTCCGATCGAGACGGCGACATCGCCAGGCCGCAACCCGACGCCGAGGGCCGCGGCCATGTTGTCTCCGGTCCCGGGCGCCACGATCGCGGTGCGGGGGAGGCCGAGCTCTTCCGCGGCGCGCAACGGGCCGACCGTTTCGGTGGGCCGGGCGACGGTAGGCAGGCACGCGGCCCACGCTTCGCCCGAGCGGGCCGGCAGCTCGCGTGCCAGCAGCTCGGGGCGCCAGCGATCATCGGCGGGTGACCAGTAGCCGGTGCCTGACGCGTCGCCACGATCGGTGACGAGACGCCGGCTCAGCCGGAACGTGAGCCAATCGTGGGGCAGCAGCACCGTCGCGATCCGCTCGAAGTTGGCGGGCTCGTGCTCCGCGAGCCAGCACAGCTTGGTGATGGTGAACGACGCCACTGGCACCGAGCCGACCGCTTCGGCCCACTCGGCTTCGCGCCCAGCGGTGAGTGCCGTTGCGTTCGGGGCCGACTCCGTGTCGTTCCACAGCTTGGCGGGGCGGAGCACGCGTCGGTCACGATCGAGCGCGACGAGACCGTGCTGCTGCCCGGCGACCGAGATCGCGGCCACCTCGACTGACCCCGCACTGGCGCGCGCCTGGGTGGCCGCCGCCACAAGTGCCGCCCACCAGTGGACGAGTCGACCCCCATCACCGCTCGTACGGGCATGGGAGGAGTCTCGCACCGCGGCGTGACGCGATGGCGCGAGCCCCGCTGACTACGGTGGCCACCCGTGCTCCTTTCCCCGCCGCGACAGTGGTTCCGATCGATCGCCGCGGTTGTGCCGGTCGTGCTCGCGCTCTCGGTCTTGCTCGCAGGATGCACGACCGGTGAGCAGGCGAACGGGTTGCCCCAACCGTCGCAGATCGGCGTCGGGGGGCCAGCCACCACGCTGCGACCGCAGTACCCGCGGGACCTGGTGCCCTACGGCGGCCTCGGGACCTGGATCGACGTGTTCGACTATGCCCCGAACTACACGGAAGGCTCGCCGGCGATCACGCCGGCCGATCTGAGCGAGATGGCACGGCGGGGTGTGAAGACGATCTACCTGCAAGCCACGCGCTGGGACGAGGAATCGCCCGACGGCATCGTGGACGAGAAGCTGCTCGGCGAGTTCTTGACCCAGGCCCACGCGCTCGACATGCGGGTCGTGGGGTGGTACCTGCCCGACTTCAAAGACGTCGACCGTGACGTGGCGCGAACGATGCAGATCGTCGACTTCCGAGCGGGCGAGCAGCAGTTCGACGGCATCGCGGCCGACATCGAGTACACCCAGGGCGAGCCCGACCCGCAGAAGCGCAACGAGGCGCTCGTGCTGTACTCGCGGAAGGTGCGCTCGAAGATCGGCGACACGCCGCTCGCCGCAGTCACGTTGACCGCGGTGCACCTCGAGGTCATCAACAAGCGGTTCTGGCCGGACTTCCCCTACGCGAAGCTCGCCGGCATCTACGACGTGTGGATGCCGATGGCGTACTGGTCGCAGCGAACCGAGAAGTACCGCGACGGCTACCAGTACGTGAAGGAGAGCGTCGATCGCCTGCGCAACAACCTCGGCAAGCCCGACGCGGTGGTCGCGCCGGTGGGCGGGATCGCCGACGAGATCACCAACGACGACATCCGCGCCTACGCGCGCGCCCTGTTCGACGTGGGCGCCATCGGTGGCTCGCTGTACGACTGGGGCACGCTGGCCCCCAACCAGCAGTTCCTGATGCAACGGCAGTTCATCGACGGGCCAGGCGCGAAGCTGCCGGCGCCGCCAGCCGTGGGGCCCCACCCGGTGTTCACCGAAGCGGACCTCACGACCACGTCGACCACCACGACCGCTCCACCGACGACGACCACGACGCTGGTTGCGACCACAACGGTCGTGCCGGACCCAGGTGCGGGCCCGGCGGCGCCGTCGAGCACCGAGCCGCCGGCACCGACCACGACCGTCCCCCCGCCCGGCTGATCGCGCGCCGCCAGCCGGCGACGAGCACTTCACGGAAGGCCCCAAGCGTCGACCGTGCGCCACACCCGGTACGCGGACTCGGGTGGGAGGAGCACCGCGAGGTCGTCGAGCATCTCGGACAGCTCGGGGTAGGGCTCGGCCGCCCACCGGCTGAACATGCCGTCGTCCATCCACGCCGCGTGCTCGGGGTCGATGCCGGTGACCGGCCACTCGTTGCGCGCGCAGAGCTGGCGGAGCTCGTCCCACGGGTGAAGCGACGCGTACTCGTCGCCCACCCCGACGAGGTTGTCGACCGCCCACGCGGTGGTGGCGGCGTCGATCGTGCCGAGCTGGCCGATGGCGGGATGCGCGCTGGCGATCTCGGGCCAGGCGGGTGGCGCGCCGTTGAGCACTCGCTCGACGATGACGTCGCACCACACGAGCGCCCACAGCTCCCGCACATCGCGGTTGGGTGGTGCCGTGGGCACGCCCAAGATGCGGCGACACACGTCATCAGCCCGGCCGTACTGGCCGCCCGGATCAGGCCAGTGCGCTTCGGGCCGGGCACCGTCTTTGCTCATGACCGCGAGGACTGCGCCGGCGCGCGTCACGAAGTGGGCCATGCGGATCCGTCCCTCGGGCTTTCGGCGCGATCGGCGGACGATGGTGCCGGACGCGGCCTCGGCGTCGCTCATCGCTGACCACCGGCCGGTGGCGACGATGCCCGTCGCGAGCCAGTCGGCGGGGGACTTGAAGCCGATGATGCTCGCAACCGGGTCGGCGCCTTCGAGTGGCCTGATGGCGACGGCGAGCTTGTCGGGCTCGGGGGGCAAGATGCCAACGGCGAGGACCTCGGGCGCCGGGTCGGGGCTGGCGTCGAGATCGGACACGAGCACGAGCGCGAGTTGCTCGAGCCGGTCATGGTCAAGGGCGCGAGGCTGCGCCTCGGGCACGGACGTGGACATGGTGGGTCCTTTCGTCGCGATCGCCGGGCGCAGTCGTCGGCGCAGGTCGTCAGCGATCGAGTGTTTTCGAGGCGATCAGGCGTCGCCGGCCCGGCCACCAGACCGGGCTCGGCGGGATCAAAGGGATCGCGAACCTCGATCAGTATGCCGGCGGGGTGTGACAGCGTCCGCGGGGCGATGCTCTGGCGTCCCGGCCAAAGACCCGTCGACGCCAGGTTCACGTTCTTGGAGAACGACCCCGGTCAGGTGAAGGGCTCGTAGCCCGGAACCTCGGCGAGGGGCGTGGCGACCTGGACCTTGCACTCGGGGTTGCCCTGCAACTTGCCATGCGACCACCGCAGCTCGCAGCAGCCGTCGACGAAGGTGCGGTCGCCGTTGGCGAGGTCGTGCACCTCGGCCCGCCAGTTGACCTGGGGCTGCCCCGCGTGCGCGTCCGCCACGGTGAACCGGCGCAGCTCGAAGCGCTGCCGCCACCGCTGGGTGTCGTCGACGACGAGGCGCACCGGGCGGGTGCCTCTGGTGCCGAGCAACCAGTACGGGCCGCCGGCGATCCGCAGCATGCGGAAGAGCATCTCCACTCGCTGGCGGGCGGTGGCCGCGTCGAGCCGGCGCCGCCACCGCCGGGCCGTCTCCTCCGACACGGCCCGGCAGAGGTCGTCATAGGAGGCCTGTTCCTTGGCCGTCGCGGCGATCGAAGCTCGCATCACCTTCTTCAGCACGGCGCGATGTTCGGGCTCGACATCGCGGACGTCACGGGGCAGGTCCTGAACGTGGTGCCGGCCTCGAACAGCCTCGTAGTACGCCTGTAGCTCGCGTGGCGCGACCTCTTCGTACCACGACGTCCGGCCGAGCGAGCCGTCGCCGGCCAGCAACTCGTCCGCCAACGTGGACGGCGCCGTGCTCAGCACGCACGTCGAGTCGTATTTGGCCTGGATGAAGTAGACACGATCGACCGTGAGATCGCGCGGGACATCGGACGTCCACACGGCCTGGGTACCGCCGACCCACTCGACGTGTTCGGGCTGGCGACCGCGCAGCACGACCGTTCAGAACGTGCGGCCGTTGTCGAGTGCTCGAAGCAACAGATCGCGGTCGCGGTGCCCAGTCGCGACGATCGGGAGGACGACCGGGCGCCACTCTTCGGCGGCGATCCCGGGTACCTCGAGGTTCTCGATGCTTCCGGGCCACGCGTGAGACGGCTCGTAGAACAGGCCGAGCGCGGTGCCCAGCTCGGTGAGCTTGGTGCGGGCCGAGCTCACCGATCGTCACGAGCCAGCGAGGGGGTCGACCCCGAGGCGGCGAAGAGGTCGGGTCCAGGACGACCCGGAGGTGAGGAGGTGGATCGGCCGAGCCGCGGCCGCGTTCGGATCACCAGTCTCGCTTCCGCGTCGCGGCCGGATGGCGGGGCTGTCGGGAACAACTGGCCGGTCATCGTAGGCCGGGTGCGCACGTGCTGGCCGTCTTACAGCTTGACGGCGGCGAGAGATGCCACCTCGCTGCGCTCGCCATGGGTCAGGCGGATGTGGCCGAAGCAGGTCTCGCCCGCGAAGGCATCGATCAGCACGGCGATGGCGTTGTTGTGCTCGGAGAGATAGGGCGCGTCGATCTGGGACGTATCGCCCGTGAACACGACCTTGGTGCCGTCGCCCACCCGGGTGAGGATCGTCTTCAGCGTCGTGGGCTCGAGATTCTGCGCTTCGTCCACGATCATGAAGCTTCCGTGGAGCGAGCGGCCCCGGAGGTAGGTGACGGCTTCCAGCGACAGCTTGTCGCGCGCGGTCATCTCGTCGAGAACGGCGCGTGCGTCGGCATGGCTCCGGGTGTCGGTCAGCGCGACGAGCGCATCGTGGACCGCGGTCATCCACGGGTCGAGCTTGGCCTCGAGGTCGCCGGGAAGGAAGCCGAGCTCGGCGCGACCGACTGGCACGACCGGCCGGTAGACCGACAGCTTGTCGTAGCTCGCCGACTCCATCACCTGTTCGAGCCCGGCGGCCAGGGCGAGGATCGTCTTGCCGGTGCCAGCCATGCCATCGAGCGCGACGACGGTGACCGCGGGGTCGAGCAGCAGGTCGAGCGCGAACTGCTGCTCTTTGGACCGCGGCCGAAGCCCCCATGCCTCAGGTGCGCGGGTGACGGTGACGAGCCGATCGCCGTGCCGCCGTATGAGGGCGGACTGGCTTCCCGCTTGGCACACCGCGAACTCGTTGACCTCTAGGCACGCGAGCGCCTCGTGGTCGAAGCCGAGATCGGAAACCGCGATGCCCTGGGGAGCGTGGTAGAGGTGGTCGATGAGCTCGCCGGACACGCTCGCCGTGAGCCATCCGCTCGACCGCACCTGATCGGCGTCGCGCCGACCGAGCCGCTGGTGCTCGATCGCGATCAGACCGACCTGGGCGGCCTTGATGCGAAGGGCCGCGTCGTTGGAGACGACGAGCGTCGTCTCGCCGGTGTGCGATCGCTGCCCGAGCGCCGCGGCCAGGATGCGATTGTCAGGCCGCCGCGGGTCGAGGCCCTTCGACGCCACCTCGTCGAGCAGGAGACCGTTGGTCTCGATGCGGATCGTGCCGCCACCCGGCAACGTCACCTCGTGCCGGATGTCGCCACCGTTGGCTTGGCGCAGGTCTTCCAGCGTGCGGATGACCTCGCGGGCTGACCGGCCGACGTCGTCCATCCGGCTCTTCAGCTGATCGAGCTCTTCGATGACGACGAGGGGGATGACCGCGTCCGCGTCGGGGAACGCGAACACCGAGTCGGGGTCGGAGATGAGCACCGACGTGTCGAGCACGACTCGGCGAGCGATCGGAGAGCTGGTGCTCGCCTCCTCGGTGCGCGCGGAACGGACGATGGGCGGGAGAACGTCGGTCACGTCATGCCCTCGGGGTCAGGCACCACGGTGCACGGGCTGATCACTGGCAGGGTCGGCTCCGCATCAGATCTGGCCGACGGTTCCCGTTCGAGCGTGGTGCAGGGATGGTCACCGCCGACCATGAAACACCGCTCGTCTCACCAACCGGTGGATGGTGCGGAGAGTTCACCTGCCGGCAACACGCGCGCAAGAGTGTTGCCCGTGCCTGCCACCAAGTCGTGTGCGTTCTGCGCCATCGTCGACCGCACGACGCCGGCACACGTCGTCCTCGACGCCGACGAGCTCCTCGGCTTCCTCGACGCGCGGCCGCTGTTCCCCGGCCACACGCTGCTGATCCCCAAGGCCCATCACGTCACCCTGCCCGAGCTGCCCGCCGGGCTCGTCGGGCCCCTGTTCTCCGCGGCGCAACGGTTGGCGACGGCGATGGTGGACGGCCTGGGTGCCGCCGGGTCGTTCGTCGCGGTCAACAACACGGTGAGCCAGAGCGTGCCGCACCTCCACGTCCACGTCGTCCCGCGCAACCGCAAGGACGGCCTGCGCGGCTTCTTCTGGCCGCGCACAACCTATGACGACGACGAGCACGCGGCCGCCGTCGCCCGCCGCTTGCGCGACGCACTCGACGGTTGAGTCAGCCGCACCGGGTTGTCACGTAGGCCTGGATGGTCTGCGATGCCTGCGCGGTCTCGGCCGTCTCGGGTAGTCGGTTCGGGTTCGCGCTCGCGATGGTGCCGGCCTCGGTCGCGGTCGCGACGGTGTCGTCGCCCGAGTCGAGGCCGAGCGCTCTCGACCAGTAGGCGAGGCGGGTCTCGACCTCGTTGTTGAGTCCCGGTTCGAGTGTCTGCACCTGCATGCCCGCGGCCTGCAGCTCGTTGAACACCGCTTCGCCCTGGCTCCGCGTGCGGAAGGCGGCGGCCGACGCCGCCAGCTCGTTGAGACCGAACGTGCGGACAGCGGCGCAGACCGCCTCGCCCGGCCCGGCGAGGCCGGCCAGCTTCAACAGCTCAGGACCGATGAGCTCCTCGGCGACGAGGGCGCCGCCGCCGTCGCTCAGATGCACACCATCGGGACGGTAGAGCCGGCCGTCAGGGTCGCGGGTCGCCAGCCAGCCCGCGAGATCGACGACGGCCACCTTGTCGGGTCGCAGCTCGGCCACCTTGGCGATGAGCTCGTTGAGCCGCGCCGCCCGGGCCGGATCCGACGCCTGGCCGAGTTGGGGCCGGGCGTCGTACTGCGTGCCCGCGAGCACCGGCGGCATCGTCAGCCACACCACCTTGGCGCCCTTGCTCGACAGCGTGTCGGAGATGGCGAGCAGTTGCTCGAGGTAGTACAGCTCGACCTCGGGCACACCGATGGCCCGCCACTGGTCGTCTCCCGGGACGCGACGGTTGGCCAACTCGAGCAGGCCGGGCGTGACGATCGTGAACGTGGGCGCGCCCGGTTCGAGCGTGTCGGACCACTCCTGTTGCAGCTGAGCGCAGCTCGCTGGCGTGTCGCCCGTCGTGGCACCGAGCTGCCACGCGCCACCGGGCACGACGCCGCAACCAACGGCGAAGCGTCCCTGCCGGCTCACGGCCCGGTTGGTGGACTCGACCCACTTGGTCAGCCCCCGCTGGATGGGTATGGCGGTGGAGTCGCCGAACACGGCGAACACGGGAACCGTGGCCGGGCCGTTGCCGACCGCAACGCCGGCAGCGGTGTACGGCTGGGAGAGATCGATCGCCGGCGCCGGCGCGTTGTTCGCCGTGGCCATCGTCGTGAACATGATCACCGCGATCGTCCCGCCGATCGCGGCGCGAGGCGTGAACCCGTAGAGGCGGCGCCCGTCGCGGGCCGGAACCTCGATGAAGCGGTGGGCCGCGACGGCGAGGGCGGCGATGACGGCCATCCGCACCGCGAACAGCACGGCCGCCGGGAGGCGAGCCCGCTCGGGGCTCAGGAACAAGATGACCGGCAGGGCGAAGACGTACAGACCGAGCGAGAGCTTCCCGACCTCCTGCAGCGGTCGGATGGCGAGCGCGGTCGCCAGGAGGCTTCGAGGCACCAAGCACCCGGCTATGACCGCTGCGGACACGAGCGCGTAGGCGATCAGTCCGCCCGAGTACACCCAGGGCGAGCTGATCGGCGTGACCAGCCACAGCGCGACCAGCGCGACTGCCCCGATCGAACCGATCAGCGCGACCGTCGGCGCGAACCTCGACGAGCCCAGCGCGGGACGGTGCACGACCACGACGGCGAGCAGCGCGCCGAGGAGGATCTCCGAGGCACGGGTGTCGGTTCCGAAGTAGATGCGCGACTGGGAGTAGCCGAACGCGAGCGTGGTGCCGATCGACAAGACAAGGAGGATGACGGCAACGAGCGTGAAGGATCGCACGGCTTCTGCGGCGTTCGTGCCCTCCCGCCTTGCTCGACCTCGCCGCGCGGAAGCGGTCGCGCCCAAGATGGTGAGCAGCACGACGAGGTTGGCTTGCTCGGCGACGGCCAGGCTCCAGTAGGGCCGGGTCGCGGACGGGCTTGCGAGCAGTGACAGGTAGGACTGGCTCTGCGCGATGTCGCGCCAGTTGGCGGTGAAGGTCAACGACGTGACGACATCGCCGAAGAGGTCGTTGATCTGTCCCACGTCGCCCACCGCCACCGTGTAGGCGACGGCGGCGGCGACTCCGAGGACGGCGATCGGGAGCAGCCGCTCGAGCCGGACGCGCACGGCTTCGCCGAAGGGCAACGGCTCGTCGTTGAGCAACCGACTGAGCAGGTTGCGGGTGACGAGGAACCCGGTGAGCGTCAGGAAGGTCGAGATGGCGAGGAAGCCTCCGCCGGCCAGCGGTACGTCCGCCAGGAACAGCAGCACCGCGATGATGGCAACGCCACGAAGGCCATCGAGCGCAGGTTCGCGGGCCAGGCGCGCCGAGACCCGGGCCGCGACGACCGCCTGGTGTTCGAACACGTTCGACGCGAAGAGCGCGCCCGGGTCGAAGGCGTCGGTGAGCTCGGGCTCGCCGCCTGCTTCGGTGTCAAGCGCCGCCGGCGCTGGCGATCGAGCCGGTCGGCCCGCTGGTTGGTGCCGCCGCGGCCGTGCCCGTCGGGCTTCTTCGCCCGGCGACGGTTCGAAGCCGCTGAAGTCGAACAGCGGCCTGGTCTCGTTGGTCGGACCCTCGCGCCCCGCGGGCGAGCTCATGTGATCTGGCGCTCGCGAGGCGAGCGAGCCGCGCCGTCACGCGCCGCATTGCACGCCGCAGCTCGCGGGCACGGGGCAAGCACGATCGTTGCCATGGCCCGCGCGACTGTACCGGGGGACGGCTGGTTGGTCCGGCCGCCGGCCGGTGCCGAGGGCACGGCCGAAGGGTCGAGCGGGCGCCATTGTCATGCCCCCGTTCTTGATGGCGGCATGGGTTGTGTGGCCGAGTTGCGTGGGTTGGTGGCAGAGAGGTTGGGTCGCTCAGAAGCGGCACCCCGAGACCGCAGGAATCTGTTGCAGTCTGCTACAGTCCCGGCAAGGAGGTTCGCCGTGGCGACGACATCACCCACCCGCATCGATGACGAGCTCTACGCCTCCGCCAAGGTCATCGGCCCGATGATGAGCCGGAGCGCGGCGCAGCAGATCACCCACTGGGCGCGCATCGGAAGAGAGATCGAGGCGGCGGACAGCATCTCGCAGCGCGCGATCGCCGAGGTTCTCGCCGGGCAGCGAGCCTACGACGCCTTGAGCGCGCAAGAGCAAGCCGTGGTTCGGGCGGAGTGGGTCGAACGGATCGAAGCTCGACGAGATGTCCTCGACCTTGCGCAAGAGTTCACCGAGCAGGGCCGCTCCTACGTCGAGCTCGACGACGACGGCCGGGTCGTTCGCCGCCACGCCGGCGAGGATCGCTCGGACACCGTCTGACACACGTGTCCGATCCGGTCCTGCATGTCTTCGCCGGTCCGAACGGGGCGGGCAAGACGACCTTCTACGACAAGGTCTTGCGCCCCGTCACGCACCTCGAGTTCGTGAATGCCGACCTGATCGCCGCGGACCGCTGGGCAGGTGCGGCGATGGAGCACGCATACGAGGCTGCCGAACTTGCCGCCGCGGCCCGGGCGCGCTTCTTGCAGTCGCGCCGGTCCTTCGTCGCCGAGACGGTGTTCTCGCACGAGTCGAAGGTGGCTTTGCTCCGCGAGGCAGCCCGATGCGGGTACCGCGTGACGTTGCACATCATGCTGATTTCCGAGGAGCTCGCTGTCGCGCGAGTCGCGGACCGACTCGCCAACGGGGGACACGACGTTCCCGAGAACAAGGTGCGCGAACGATTCAAGCGGCTCTGGCGGCACCTGACCGATGCGATCGTCCTGGTCGACGAAGCCCGCGTGTACGACAACGCCAAGGCGACTGAGCCCTACCGGCTCGTCGCCGTGTACGTAGACGGGCACGCGACCGTTCCGCCGGACTGGCCAGCGTGGACGCCAGCCGACCTTCGCGCCGCGGGCCGCTGACCATCCGGCCCGACCCTCCCGGCTCCCGAGCGACCTCACGAACCTCACAGGCAGAAAGCAGACCCCAACCGGGGGCCTAGCATCCGCCGTGGGTAGCAGCGGGCATCAGCCGAGGGAACGCAGCGTCGAGTCGATCTCGGTGCTGAGCAGGTACAGGTCGAAGTTGTCGAGGTCTGCAGGGTCGAACGGATGGAAGCCGAGGGGCTCGTTCACCTCAACGGCGGTGGCGAGGACGTGCGCGACGAGCGCCGTTCCGACGCTCCGCCCGGCGAGGGACCTGTCCACCGGGAGACGCCCGATCAGCAGAGCCGGAGTCGGATCAGGCGCATGCTTCGCGATGACGGCGCGGCGCTGCGGTCGATGCTGGTCATCGGCACGCTCACGTAGGCACCCACCACGGCGTCCGCATCGGCGATCACCCAGGTCGCCGCGGTGTTCCGCCGGCGGTTCTGGGGTCGAGTAGCGGCGCAGCCATTCATCGAGCTCCGGCTCGCCGGAGTCGAACGCCGAGCGCTCGTGGACCTCGGGGTCGAGCGGCTCGGGCTGGCGAAGTTCAGTCAAGCCAGCGGAACTTCCGAGGCCGCTGCAACGCCGTGGCGAGGCGCTGGTTCACCGCCGCTGGGGCGGCGAGCGCCTCGGGGAAGGCGGCCGCGGCGCTGGGAGGGGGCAAGAACGCCGACGCCGACACATGGGGCGCCTCGGCGGCGCGCTCCAACAGGCGCTTCTCCGCTGGGTCGACACGTCACGAACCTCACCAGTCCTGGAATCCGCCCCCCTCGGAAAACGGGGGGAGACGTTCTGGCAGCAACGTGCGGACGAATTGGCGGTACAGTGTGGACGATATGGCAAGAGATCTCCATCCACGTTTCGTCGCCGATCGGATCGAGGCCGCACTCGGCGACACGCCCGTCGTAGCCGTCAACGGAGCTCGACAGGTCGGCAAGAGCACGCTCGTGGGCCAGATCGCCCGCGAACGCCCGGGGTCGACGGTGGTCACGCTCGACGACGAAGTGCAGCGCGAGGCCGCGTCGGCGGATCCGCGTGGGTTCGTCGACCGCGACGGTCTGCTGGTCATCGACGAGGTCCAGCGCGTTCCTGACCTGCTCCCTGCGATCAAGGCTGCCGTGGACCGGGACCGCCGGCCAGGACGCTTCCTGCTCACCGGGTCGACCCGGCTGCTGTCCACGGTCGAGCTTGCTGACGCCCTCGCCGGACGCGTCGAGCTCGTCGAGTTGTGGCCGCTGTCGGCGGGGGAGCTGCGGGGCAACCGGGAGAGCTTTCTCGAGGCGCTCCTGGCCTGGGAACCCAGCGCTTGGCGCGACAGCACCCTCCGCCCCGACGACTACGCGAGCATGATCTGCGCGGGCGGCTATCCGGAACCGCTGACCCGTGTTGGGCGGCGACGCAGCGCATGGTTCACAAACTACGCGACCACCGTGCTCGAACGGATGGTCACTGAGCTCGCGCACGTCGAGCGCTTGGAAGCGATGCCCCGACTGCTGCGGCTCTGCGCCGCTCGCACCGCGTGTGAGCTCAACGTCATGGACCTCACCAACGACGCGGGCCTGCCCTACCGCACCGTTGGCACGTACCTGGCCCACCTTGAGCACCTCTTCCTCGTCCAGCGCGTGCCAGCGTGGTCGAGAAACCTGACGAGCAAGGTGGCGCGCCACCCCAAGCTCCTCATGGTCGACTCCGGTCTCGCCGCGGATCTGCTCGGCACGGACGCGGCAGGACTCGCCTCGCGGGCCGCGTCGGTCGGTCAGCTCACCGAGACGTTCGTAGCCATGGAGATCCGAAAGCAGCTCGCCTGGGCCGACTTTCAGGCCGAGCTCTTCCATTTCCGCGACCGCGGTGGTACCGAGGTGGACCTGGTCCTCGAGACGCGAGGGGGAAAGGTGGCCGGAATCGAGGTCAAGTCGACCACCACCGTGCGCCGCGGCGACTTCAAAGGTCTGCATCTCCTCCAAGAGCGCCTCGGCGACCAGTTTCTGGGCGGCGTCGTGCTCCACCGCGGGACCGACGCTGCTCCCTTCGGTGACCGACTCGCCGCCGTTCCGATCGACGCTCTCTGGAATGCCCCCTGAGATCGTTCACGCCGGACCATTCGCCGACGTCCCTCAGGAACCTCGACCACCTCTGCGGCGGCTGCTGCCATGACCGCAAGACCCACGACGGCTGGACCCTCGACGACGGCTACGGCCGAAGACCCCTGCTCTCACCCAGGAGTCGGCTGATCGCGTCGTTGAGCATCGACTGGCGGCGAGCGGGCGAGCCGCGCAGACCCCGGGCCGCGTGAGCTGGGACCCACGCCGTCACGCCGTCGCGGCATCGGCGGCCTTCTTCAACTCCTCGAGCGAGGCGTGCAGGCCGTCGGCCACGGCGTCGATGTCGGGGAGCAGCTCCGGGCAGGCGTTGAGGCCGAAGTCGAGGCTGTCCATGTACGACATGACTGTCATGTTGAGTCCCCCGCCGTCGAAGATCGGGCCGATCGGGTAGCAGGCAACCAGGCGCGCGCCCCCCACATAGAGCGGGAACGGCGGGCCGGGAACGTTGGAGATGGTCACGTTGAACAGGGGCCGGTGCCGGTCGGCGATCTTCATCCGCGAGTAGAGCCGCACGGCGCGGTTGAACACCGCCGGCGCCGCGAACTCGACCCAGTTCTGCAGCGTGTCGGCGCCGATGGCGTCTTGCTGCACCTTGGCCTGGTTCATCCCGTCGTGGATCACCCGCAGGCGCTCGACCGGGTCGTCGACGTCGGTCGCGAGCGTGGCCAGCGCGGACGACACCTGGTTGCCCATCGCGCCCTTCTGCTGCTCGGTGCGAACCGAGATCGGCACCATGGCGACGAGCGGGCTGTCGGGGTGCTCGTTGCGAGCGTCGAGGTACTTGCGGAGGGCGCCGGCGCACAGCGCGAGGATCACGTCGTTGACCTTCACGTCGAACGCGTTCTTCACCATCTTCACGTCGGGCAGCGACAGCGTGGCGGTACCGAGGCTGCGATGGGCGGTGAGCGTGGCGTTGAACGACGTGTGCGGCGCGGAGAACGGCGAAGGTGGTGGCGTCACGTCGGGCTGGCGGTTCTCGCTGCGGATGCGGAGCGCGGCCTCTGTCGTGCGGCGGATCGTCTTGATCGCGCGGATCGGCGTCTGCGCGAGCGACACGAGGGCGTGGCCGAACATCTCGGTATCGGTCGGCACCTTGTCGGGTTGCCACGGCTCGCCCGGCTCGGGCTTGTCCTCCACCTCGGGCGTGAGGTCGAGGATGGCTTGCAGCAGCTCTTCCCCCGACGCGCCGTCGATGGCGGCGTGGTGGACCTTCGACACCGTCGCGACATAGCCACCTTCGAGCCCGTCGATGAGCCACAGCTCCCACAGCGGGCGGCTGCGGTCGAGTGGCATGGCGATGAGATGCGCCACGAGGTCTTGCAGCTCGCTCATCGTCCCGGGCTTCGGCACGGCGATGTGGCGCAGGTGCCAATCGAGATCGAAGTCGGGGTCTTCGATCCAGAGGGGATGGTTCAGGTCGAACGGCACCTCGACCAGCCGGCGGCGGAACGGCGGGGCGAGGTGGAGGCGGTCGACGTAGAGCTTGCGGAGCTTGTCGAAGCTGAACGGGGTCGGAGAGGTCGATGGGTCGAGGATCATCAAGCTCGACACATGCATCGGCGACGTCGGCGTCTCCATGTAGAGGAAGGTGGCATCGAGGCCGGTGAGTCTCTGCATGGTGTTCTCCCTGCGCTGGTGACCGTCCCCTGATCTTGCCACGGCCAACGCGCTCGGGCATCGGGCGAGCCGGGATCGTTGGTGCGATCACGCCACGATCTGCATGCGCAAGCCGCGGCGGTCTCTCGCTCCGTCGCCCATGATCGACGCCGTTCCCCGGCGCCAGCGCCGCGCCGCCCAAGCGTTCGCCAGCGCATCGAGGACGTCGTCGATGCGGGCGCCGCGGGGACGGAACCGGAGCAGCTCGTCGACGTCGGGGAAGTGCGACCGAAGCAGCGAGGCGCGCTCGTCCTGCCCGAGCGCGGTGCGCTTGGTCGTGAGCAACGGACGGCCCGCGAGCGAGCGGAAGCACGATTCGGGATGGCACTCGAAGATCAGTCGTTGCCGGGCGGGTGTCATCACCGCGTCGACCTCGGCGATCTTCGGGAGCAGATGGAAGGTCTGCTTGGAGATGCCTTTGCCGTCGATGGCGCGGGAAGCCGCGAGCGCTTGTTCATGCGTCGTCGTGGAGGCGAGCAGCGGGCGTGGGGGCGCGGCGAACACCGATGAGCGCCGCGGCCCGAGCCGGGCTCGGGCCTCGAGGTCACAGGCTCGCGGTCCGGCATCGGCGAGCCCGATCGGCATGTCGACCCCGACCGCGTCGAGCAGGCCGGCGTCCACCACCTCGACGATCTCGGCGAAACGAGCGGCGACGCGGACCGACGTTCGGGAGCGGCGCGCGCCGGTGGTCGTGACGATCCATCCGCCGGCACAAGCGTCGACGCCGGCGACGTGGATCGGCGACCGTGCGCCTTCGCATCGAGCGCCCATCGTCTGAGTGTGCCAGGCGGGCGGTCGCGTCCGCGGAAGCGCGTGCCATCTCGGAAGTGGTTGGCCGGCGACCTCGACTCTGGGTTCGATCGTCGCCGCCGTCGCGACCGTGTGGGTGCTCGCCGCAGTGCCGGCCGCGGCACGCGCGTCGGGCTCGGGTGCCGGTGGACGCTCGGGAGCACGCGGAGCGCCTGACCCGGCGCCGCGGGCGATACGTGCGGTTCGCAACCTGCCGGTCAGCACTGGTTCTTGCCGGTCTTCGCCGGCGGACGCTGGACACCAGCGCGCGGTGGCGTGGGTGCGCGGGCCGGCCGAGACGTCCCCGCCACGGTCTGGTACCCGACAACGGGTCGACCATGTCCGATCGTCGTTTTCGCCCACGGGTACAGCACGTCGCCCGGGATCGGCACTCGCCGCTGAGGTCGACGATTGCCGCGGCCGGCTACATCGTCACCGCCCCGCGTAGTGCCGGGGCGCAGCTTCGGGATCGCCAGATCATCGTGCCCGACCCGCATGTCCCACGCCTGGGTGTGACACCTTGATCTGGCCCCACTTTGGCCAGTTGTGATGGTCTGAAGTGGCCCGCGTCCTGGCCGGAAGAACTGACCCAGGTGGCGCCGGCGGCGATTGGCGTGCCCGAGATCGCGAGATGGTAAGCGCTTGCGGCCAACGGATCGACAACTTGTTGTGCCTGTGCCCGATCCGTGAAACCGTGATGTCACCCCGCTCGGAACACTGCCCCGCAGGGGCCACCGATCACGAGCGAGCGAAGCGAGTCTCGGGAGCGGAGTAGACTGCTTGACGTCCTGAAGGGGGGGTGTTTGGTCGCCGTTATGGACGTGCCAAGTATGATGTACAAAGGTTGGGTATGATGTACACCGCTCTGGTTGCCCGACCTCGTTGGCGTCGGCTCGCACGAAAGGCAGTGGCCGGGATGGTGGGCGCAGCGGTGTTGTTTGTCTTCGCAAACCCGGCTTATGCAGCCTATCAGACCAGTGGCGAGTATGTATATTACGTGGAAAGCGTGCCACCACCTGTCGCCTATAGATGTGCGTCCGGCGAGTCAGCTCTTGACGCATCAGGGACGGGAAGCTCGACGGCCGCTTCCTATGCGATTTCCCGCTCCCGCTACTACGGGTTCTGTGGAGGTGCTTACTATGTGGCCGCGGGTACCTCGGTGCGGCGTCATACATGTTGACCCGTTGGAGCGGCGGTGATTGGGTGTTGTGCGCGGGCGTTACGGGTCAGGTCTGGAACGCTAGTAGTAGCTGGAACGTGGTCGGATATTGGAGTAGAGCAGTGTACTATTGTCGGGATACCCTCGTGTCTATATCCTGGAATACGGTCTATATAAATGGGAATGCCCGCACCAACGGTTATCCATTAGCGAGCCCGGAGGGGTGGAGATGACATCGCAACAGCCGCTGGTCACAGTCAAACGCTGCCTGCTCGCCATAGCCACGGTCGTGCTGTCGGTGTTCGGCGCGGTCGGGGTGGGCTTCGGGTTTAGCTTGGCACAAACCCGCCCGGATGAGGTCCCACGAGCGACGGACGGCAGCCAGAGCATCGTCGACCAGGCTTGGCCTCTGGGCCCGGATGGAAGGCGGCAACCTCTTCCGCCGAACGACCAACCGGGCCTGTCACCCGAGCAGCGGAAGGCCTTGGACGACTTCCACCGGCAGGTGGCCGAGGGTCGGGTGCCGGTGTCACTCGGTCAGGAAACCGGTTACATCTCCGGCCAGGCATTTGGTGCCCCGACAGCTCGCGACAAGTCGGAGGTCTTTCCGGTGGTGGACGCCGCCGGCAAACTCGTTGCCTACTGGGCCAACCCTTGGGGTGTGATTCCTCTACAGGAGCTCGATCGGTTCGACTTCTCGAAGTTGCCCCCAGGTGGAGCGATTGGCGAGGACCAGCTTCCTCGTCCGTAGGCCGGCAGGCAGAGTTCCCGGCGGAGAAGTCGGTAGCTGGCCGACCCAGGCCTGGTCCTCCTGGTCGGCTCTCTAGTTTGAGCGCCAACGAACCTCGCAGGCTCGTTCATGCACCCACGATGACCCGGGGAGAGCCGTCGGAGACGGTGAGGGTGGCAGGCATGCCGATGAGGTCGAACTCGTCGCCGCTCATGCCCGCCGCGGCGACGGCGATGACGTCGCCCTTGCGCTCGCCGGCGGTGATCGTGAGCTCGAGGTGGACGATGCGCTCCGGCCCCGCGCCCTCGATGGTCGCGTCGATCACGAAAGCGTCGTAGGTGCCGTCGGCGAGCATCGGTCACGCACCTTCGCGCGCGGCCCGGCGGTCGAGCCACTTCAGCGCATCGCGCTTCGACAGCGCCGACAGCTCGCGGTCGTGCTCGTCGACGAACCGCCGCACCGCGGCGCCGTCGATCTTGCTGTAGTCGCGCAGCGCCCAACCGATCGCCTTGCGGATGAAGAACTCGGGGTCGCCCGCCCGCTCGAGGCAATACGAGAACAGCCGGTCGGTGTCGGTCTCGGACGTGAACCGCGCCTGGTGGATGATGGCCGTGCGCGCCAGCCAGATGTCGTCGCTGCCGATCCACTCGTCCATCACCGAAGCCAAGGCACGATCGGCGAGCACCAGTGGGCCGACGACGTGGTGCGCCAGTTCGTCGACCGTGTCCCACCACGGCTTGGTCGTGATGAGCAGCCTGGCGGTCGCGAGGAACGATGCGTCCACCCGCTTGATCCCTTGGCGCACGATGCTGCACGCCGCGTACTGGTAGTCGCGCTCGCGCATAGCCCACAGCGACCGTGCGAGCGATTCGAGGTCGGCCTGGTCGGGCAGCCCCAGCCCGGCGATCGCGTCGCGGACCACCGCGCCGCGCCGCGGGGCGGGCATTCCGATGTAGTCGAACTGATCGCGCATGTACGCCTTCATCGGCACGGCCGCTTCCGGGTTGCGGTTCGCCTCGAACGCGATCTCGAGTGCAGAGACGTACTCGGACGCCAGGGGCGTCAGCCTCGGCGCCGGCTTCGGCTTCGGCGTCACAGCTGGTCGATCAGCTTGAAGCGTTCGCCGAGCTGGAAGCCGGCGTTGGCACCCGCCGCGGCGAGCCGGGCCAGGATCTTGTCGCCGAACGCCTCGAGCTGCGTGCCGTCGTCGTCAGCCGCGATGGACATCGTCGACACATGCTGGCTGCGATGCGCGAGCAGCGCGGCGATCTTGGATTCGCCGAACCCCGTGACATCTTCGACATGGTCAGGCGCATCGGCTTCGAAGAGCAAGAGCGAGCCTGGCCGGTGATGGGCCACGTCGTGCGCCTTGTAGAAGTGCGGATCGCGCGCGGCCACGATGCCATCGACCGCCAGCCAGCCGGCATGCCGATGATCGGGGTGCAGCCGGTAGCGCTTCCACGGGTCATGCCCGAGCACGACATCGGGCTGCAGCTTGCGGATCCAGTACGCGACCTCATCGCGCTCGGCCAATCCGGATTGCAGCTCGCCGTCTTCGTGATGGAGGAAGACGACCTCGCCTGTCGCGCCGAGCGAGAGCGCCGCGGCTCGCTGCTCTTCCTGGCGGGTCCGGACGAGCTCGCGCGTGTCGGCCTCGGCGTCCCACGTTCCCTTGGAGCCGTCGGTGAGGACGAGATGGCTCACCTCGCAACCTGCGGCGGACCACTTGGCCAGCGTCGCGCCGCATTGGAACTCGATGTCGTCGGGATGCGCCCCGATGGCCAGGGCGCGCGCAGGGGTCGGCAGGTTGGTCGACGAGATCATGGCGAGATCATGGCGAGATCATGGCGACATGAGCCGGTGCCGCTCCGCCACGGGAAGCCAGTCGGGATCGTCGAGGTCGGCGGGCGAGTCGACGTCCCACGCCAGGCGCGGTTCGCGCACGATGCGCAGCGCGAGCCCGAGCCGCGCGGCCTCGGCTTGATGCCGGCGAAATGAGCCCGGCCCGTAGGCGAAGCCAAATGCGCACCCCGAGGGCACGCACGCGACGTTGGTGCCGTCGTCGCGCCGATCAGGTACGAGGGTCACCCCGTCGAAGTCCGCCACCGCCGAGAAGTCGCGAGCGTGAGGAAGGTCGCCGTGAGCCACGACGACCCGCGTGAACCCGAGCGCGGCCAGCTCGTCAACGCCGTCGGCGACCGCGCCGTTGAGCCCACGGCCAGGGCGCCAGATCACGCCGGCCCCGGCCTGAGTGGCCCACGCCGCGACCTCGTCGTCGTCGCACACCACGTAGACCGGGAACGGCTGGGCGGCCGAGACGACCCAGGTCGCCATCCTCCGCGCGAGTCCGGCGCGGGCGATCGTGTCGAGCGCAGGCGCCAGCCTCACCTTGGCCCGTGAGAACGCCTTGACGGGGACGAGCACCGCGGCACGCGCTGGCATCGGGCGCAGTGTACGGGGGAGAGCCAGACTTCGGTCATGCCGGCGGTGCTGAGGCGGGCAGGTCGGGGCCGATGGGGATCGTCGTCGCCCATGGTGGGGGGTCCCAGCCCGGGGGCCAGCCGGGCTGTTCGAGGACCCCGACGATGACCTTTGCGCCTTTGGGTGCTTGCGCCGGCCAGGGGGTGTAGCCGTCGGTGAGCACGACCACGAGCGATGGTTTCGGGCGGAGTTCGGTCGCGGCGGCGATGCCGGCACCCATGTCGGTGCCGCCACCGCCGGCGAGCGCGACGTCGGCGGCGCGGGTGACGCGGGTGACGGCGTGGACGTTGGTGTCGACGGCGAGGACTCGCACGTTGCCCTGTCGGAGACCGGCGCGGGTGAGGATCCCCTCGACCTCGGCGAGCGCCCGGGCGAGGAGCTCGTCGTGCATCGAGCCGGAGGTGTCGCAGACGATCGCGACGTTCGGCGTCGGCCGGTGCAGCGCCGGCATCACGACGTCGGCGACGGTGTCCTGCCGGCGCGAAGGCCGGCGGTAGGTGTAGTCGACACGGCCGGCAGTGCTCGCCAGCTCGCGGCGTACGTGCGCGGCGAGGACGCGGCGCCAGTCGACCTGTGCCGGCAGCAGGGTCTCGGCCCATCGGAGCCATCCGCCGGGAACGGTTCCGGGTTCGCGGGCATGGCAGCGGTGGATCTCGGCGGCGGTGTCGAGGCGGAGGAGCTGGCGCTGGTCGTGGGGGAGGCCGTCGCAGTCCCATGGGCGGTCGCCGTCGTCACAACCCGAGCCGCAGTCCCACTGCCGTGGTCCGGCCGCCGGTCGCTCGTAGTAGGCCTCGACCAGCTCGCCCACGTTCGCGCCGAAGTCGAACGGCAGGTCGGCGGCGACGGGAGGAAGGATGCCGGTGCGGGCGAGGTCGTCGTTGATCTCGGCGTCGCCGCAGCGGTTCCACCACTCGCGCTGGTTGTCCTCCTCGACACCGACGCGCTGGGCACGGTCGGCGTGGGCCCGCAACAGGTGGCTGATCAGGTGCAGGAGCAGAGCACCGAGTTGCGGCGCTTCGAAGCGATCGACGTGCGCGGGGTCGGCGTGGATGTTCCACGCCCGGTCGACCGCGATGGTGCCGCACTCGGTGTCGAGCAGGACCGGAGCGGCGAAGAGCGCGCTGGCGAGGTAGGGCTGCTGGGCCGCGGCCCACAGGCGAGCGGCGGCCATCTTCGAGAGAAGGTCTGCATCCGTGGGCATGCGCTCAGGACAGCAGGCCGGCTTCGCGCAGCATCGGTGCGAAGGCCTTGGCCTCGTCGGGGACCGCGGCGCCTGCGGGTCGGCACCGCGCCAGCGATCGGGCGGCGGTGGCCGCGACGTCGGGGGCGACCTGCCGCGCCCGGTCGAGCACCCGCCATCCTCGTAGCCAGCGGTCGGCGGTCGGGTTGGCGACGACGACGGCGGCGACCGACGTGAGCGCGGCGTAGGCACGGTCGCCGCGCTCGGGGAGGTCGAACGAATCCGGATCGAGGAGCAGCGCTTCGGGATCAGGGAGGTCGGCCTCCGCGAGCCACGTGGTGAACTCGATGCCGGGGCCGTGGCCGACCGCGCCCCGGACGAGGATCGACCGGGCGAGATCGGACGCGCCGGCCGCGTCGCAGGCGGCGAGCAGTCGTGCGCTCATGTCCCACGTGCGAGGACTGGGCCAGGCGCGGCCCCCGGTGGCGGCGTCGTCGGGAACATCGAGTGCGAGCATCGGTCGGACGGTGACGAACCCGGCAACCCAGCTCCGCGGGATGGCGATTCGCTGCTCCCACATCGCGTCGAGGTGGGGAAGCTGCGGCTGCGCCCACCCGGTGGACAGCCCATCAGCGAGCGGGCGGGCGTCGATGCTCCAGTCGAGATGGCAGAACCGGTTGGCGAGCGGTGGCGATAGGTCCCAGCCGTCAGCGGCTTGTTCGGGCGGGTTCGCGGCCGCGACGACCGCGACGCCGTCCGGCAGGGTCAGATCGCCGACGGTCCGCTCGAGCACGACCCGCAACAACGCGGCCTGCACGGCGGGCGGTGCGGTGGAGATCTCGTCGAAGAACAACAGCGCGGCGTCGGCTACCGCGAGCCGCTCGGCCCACCGCGGCGGTGCGAACGCCACGCTGGCGCCGGCGCCGTTGTCACGGTTGATGATCGGTAGGCCGGCGAAGTCTGACGGCTCGCGAATCGACGCGATGACCGTCTCGCACGGCCAACCGGACGCGTCGGCCATCGCCCGGACGACCGAGGTCTTCCCCGTGCCGGGCGCACCCCACAGGACGACAGGAACGCGTGCAGCAACGGCCACACCCAACGCTTCGACGACGGACGCCTGATCGGTCATCGGAAGATTGTGCCGTGTGCGCGCCGGCCGAGCCCGCCGGATGCTGCTCGACAGGTCGGGCCGAGCGTGCAACGCTCGCCCGATGGCGGCGTTCGACGCGGAGCTGTACCTGCGCCTCGCGGGCGAAGCGATGATCCTCGAAGGTCCCAACCCGCGCCAGAACGTCGGGTGGAGCAGTCCCACCACCGACGCCGCCTCCGCGCTCGTCGCCGTCGACGCTCTCCCCCTCGAGACCGCGGAGACCATCACCCGCGACTACGAGATCGCGATGTCTCTTCGGGGTGACCAGCGATCACGCGGTGCGATGTTCCGCGTTGGTCGCGGGCCCCAGCCCTCGGGGACGCCGTTCCCGCCGGCTCGTGTCGCCGTCAGCGGCCAGACCGTCGAGACCTCCTGGGGCTCGATCACGGTCCATCACGTCCTCCTCGGCGATACCTCGACGGCCATGCACATCACCGCTACCGACCGATCTCCGGGCGGCTTCGGGATGCGCAACATCGCGCCGGTGGTCAGAGACGATCGGGGCACGGCGATGCCGACCTTCTTCAGCGGCGGTGGTGGCAGCAACGGGTACCGCGGTGAGCTCTCGGGTGCGCCGGCGCTGTCGCCGTCCACGGCATGGATCGAGCTGGACGGCACCCGCATCGACCTTCGCGACAACCCCGTACAGGTCGAGGTCCGCATCGAGGAGCTCGAGCCGTCGACGCCTGCGGAGCGTCACCTCCGGCAGCTCCTTGCATCGAGTGGACCGGGGCCTCGGTTCGCGAACCCCGACAGCATCGAGGACGTGATCTCGGTGCTGGTCGCGTGCGGAGCGATCCAGCCTGAGGACCGGGCCATCAAGGAGGTCCGCGCCGTCGGGTCGGCCATGCAAGGCCGGAACGCCACCGACCCCGACCTGCCACCCCGCTGGAGGTCGGTGATGAGCCGGTCTCGCAACCCGTTCCCCGGGTACCACGACAGCAACGACGGCGGCCGCACGATCGTCGTCGGTGCGGCCACACCCGCCATCGACGGTGCCTACGTGCGCGTGGACGCGCTCATCGTGTCCGCCCAAGCATTCGCGGTCGAGGTGGCGGTCTCGCCCGGGCACGCCTTGGGCCCAGGCGGGTGGGGGCCGGTGGTCGGTGGAGAGTCGCTGTCGTGGTGGGCCGAGGACGACCGCGGCAACCACTACCTCGGAACGATGACCGGCTCCAGCGGGAGCGACGACTACTGCCGTTCCACCGTCCAGTTCGGGCCGCCTCTCGACCCCGCGGCCGAGCTCCTCATGCTGCAGCCCACCGGGTCGGCGCACCGCGCCGTCGTCACGATCCCGATCGGGGAGGAACGGGCGTGACCGCCGAGTGGTTCGCGGGCCTCTCGCCGGCGCATGCTGCGGTCGAATGCGGCGACGCCATACACCATCTGGAATGGCGAGACGGATCCTTGACCGCCGCGGACCACGAGGATGCCGAAGGTGACCGCACCCTCGCCGCGCTCGGCGGCGATCGCCACACCTGCCTGGCTGTGCTCGACGCGTGGGCCCGTCACGAGCACGACCTGCGCGTGCTCGTGCTGGCATCCCGAGGGCCGTCGGACGCGGTCCGGGTCCCCGACGAGATGCGGATGGCCGCGGGGGGTCGAGCCGCGGGGGGTCGAGCCGCGGGGGGTCGGGCGACCGGCTGGTTCTCCTATGGGGCGGCGGGCACGGCGATGGCGGCGTCGATGCCGCGCCAGGCTCGGTTGACGGCGGGCATGAGCCAGAGCTTCGCTGCCCAGGCAGTTGCGGGCGCGCGAGGCAGATCCTCGGACCCGGACGATGTCGCCGGCGCCATGCAGCTCCTCGGTCTCGGCGGCGGACTGCCCCGCCGGCTCTGCGCCCACGTGGCCGCGCATTGGGGAGCGCGCCTCGCCGAAGGCGACGACGAAGCGAGCCGCCGGAGGGCCGAGCTCCACGCCGCCCTCCATGGCCGGGTCGTGTGCGCGGTGCGGGAATGGCTCGACGACGCGGCGGTACCGGTGCATGTCGACATGATCGAGCCGGGCGACGACGCCACTGTTCGGCGAGAACACGGCGGGCTGCACGTCTCGGTCCCGTTCCGCTGGATCCTCGACGTGTGGGCGCCAGGGCTCGGTGTGGTCGCCGGCGCGTTCACCCTTCGAGCCACGCGCGATGGTGCTCAGATCGATGTTCACGGCGTCTCGCCTGACCTCTCCGATCGTCACATGGAACTGAGCCCGTCAGCGGTGGAGTGAGCCCGGTAGCGCCGCGGATCATCGGACAAGCCTGCGCCCCACGACAGAACCCGCGTCGTCGCGTGCCGGAAAGCGGTCACGTTGCTGCCTGCTCTTCGTCGTCTCGCGCCACGCGGGCGGTTCACGCCGAGTACGTGGCCAGGCCGGACGCGAGGATGAAGCCGGCCACCGTCAGCAGGCCGACCTGGCGCCCGCCGTGGGTGAACGCTTCCGGCATCATCGTGTTCGCCAGCATCGTGAGGATGGCGCCTGCGGCGAACGTCTGGATGAACGCGAGCGAGGCGCCTGACGCCGAGCCGAGCAGCACGTAGCCGAACGTTGCCGCGGCCACGGAGATCGCGATGACGATCAGCCAGATTCCGATGATGCGAGCGGCTTCCATCTTGGATTCGACGAGGCCCACCGTGGCGGCGAGCCCCTCGGGGATGTTCGACAAGAAGACCGCGGTCACCATGGCGAAGCCGACCGTGCCGCCGCCAAGCAACGTGATCGCGATGGCGACCGACTCCGGAACGCCGTCGAGCAACGCCCCCAACACGAGCGACGGCCCCGAGACACCGGTGGCTGTCGCTCCGACGGCCGCTTCGGCCTCACCGACGTCGATGCCGCCGTTTCTCGCCGACCGCCGTTCGAGCAGCTCGTCGAGCCCCCAGAACACCAGCGCACCCGACACCAAGCCGAGCAGCGAGGGCAACCGCCCGCCCTCCTTGTAGGCGTCGATCGTCAACTCGAACGCGACCGCGCTGATCAACGTCCCCGCGCCGAAGGCCATGATCAGGCCGATGGCTCGCTCGGACATGTGCCACCGGAGCGCGACGATCGACCCCAGCAGCAACGAGCCCGCGCCGACGAGGGACCAGAAGGCGGCAGCGGCCATCGCGAGATCCTTTCATCGTTTTGCCGGGCGAGGCGCCCCAGGCGCACGCCTCACCCGGTCACTATCGTGCGGGCCATGCGGATCTGTGTGGCTGTCATCGGGGCGGGCTCGTGGGGAACCACGGTGGCGCACCTCACCGCGCACAACACCGAGACCGTCCTCTGGGCGCGCGACGAGAGCCTGGCCGACGACATCAACGAGAAGCACCAGAACTCCAAGTACCTCGCCGGTCACGAGCTGCATCACGCCGTGCGGGCGACCGCGTCGTTCAGCGAGGCGGTCTCGTGTGCAGACACGCTCATCATGGGCGTGCCGTCGCACGGCTTCCGGGCGACGCTCGAAAACGTGACCAAGCACCTGCGTGCCTGGGTGCCGGTGATCAGCCTGACCAAGGGGCTCGAGCAGGGCACGCGACTTCGCATGACGCAGATCGTCAACGAGCTCTTGCCGGGTCATCCGTATGGGGTGCTCACCGGGCCGAACCTGGCTAAGGAGATCCTTGCCGGCGACGCTGCTGCGTCGGTCATCGCCATGTCGGACAAGACCGTGGCCGAGGAGATGCAGAACATCATCGCCACGAACCTGTTCCGCGTGTACACGAACCCGGATGTCGTCGGGTGCGAGCTCGCCGGTGCGCTCAAGAACGTGATCGCGATCGCGTCGGGCATGGCCGACGGCCTGGGCACGGGCGACAACACGCGGGCGGCGGTCATCACGCGCGGGCTGGCCGAGTTGTCCCGGCTCGGCCTGGCCATGGGTGGTGAAGCCATCACGTTCTCGGGGCTGGCCGGGATGGGCGACCTGCTGGCGACGTGCATCAGCCCCCAGAGCCGCAACCGCTACGTCGGTGTCGAGCTGGGCAAGGGCCGCAACATCGACGACATCATCGCGGAGATGAACATGGTGGCCGAGGGCGTGAAGACGTCATCGGTCGTGATGCAGCTCGCGGAGGAGCATGGCGTGGAGATGCCCATCGCCGAGGAGGTGTACGCCGTCTTGAACGAGGGGCGGCCCGCAGCCGAGGCCTACAAGGGCCTCCTCGGCCGGCGGTCGCGGTCCGAGATGCATGGCTGAGCGCTGGGTCCTCCCGTTCTGGCTGGAGCGGCAACTCGACCCGAAGAGTCCCGACTTCGTGCCGGTTCCGGTCTCCGCGATGGCACATCGACCGTCTCTCGCGCTGCCCGGTGGGCTGCTCGCCGAACCGGTCAACATCACCAACCGCGACTGGACCCAGGTCGGGAACCTCGGATCGTGGCGGCGGGCCACGGTCGATCCGCGCGGCCTCGTGACTCCGGTCGAGGGGGGTTGGTCGCTCGACTGGTGGGTCGGCGCCGACGATCGTTGGCATCTCCCGTCCCGGGAAGCCGCCGTTCGTCAACGACTCATTGACAACACGCCGGTTGTCGAGACGTCCATGCGCATCCCGGGGGGTGACGTGCTCCATCGCGCCTATGGTGCGCGTGCCGGTGACCACGAGCTCGTGGTCGTGGAGGTCGAGAACGCGACCGCCGTTCCGGTCGCGATCGCCCTCGGCGTTCGGGCCTGGCATCCAACGGGCGTCGCGACCATCGAGAGCATCCGCCTCGGTCCAGAGGGTCGCGTGGTCTTCGTGAACCACAACGCCGCATTGCACCTTCCGAAGCGCCCGTCACGGGCCGCATGGTCGACCCTCATGAGTGGCGATTGCGCCGACACCGTCCTCGCCGGGGCGGCGACCGAGCTCGCGGTTGAGTCGCTGAAGGAGGAGATCCGTGATGAGCAGGGCTTCGTCCAAGCCGCCCTCGTGTTCCCCCTCGCCCATACGGCGGTGTTGCGAGTGGCACTGCCCCTTCGTCCCGAGCCGGCGATCGAGATCGCCGAGTCGGCGCTCCCGAGCGGAACCCAGGTGTCGTCAGGCTGGCGCATCCAAGGCGAGCGAGGGATCCGGGTCGACGTTCCCGACCAGCGGTTGGCCGCCGCCATCGACAGCGCGCGGCGCCACCTGCTTCTCGCCCACGGCGGGGAAGACCTCGCGTCGGTTCCGGCGGCGCCGATGGACTTCGCGGATGCGGCTGCTGTCATCGAAGCGCTGGGTGTCTTCGGGTTGGCCAGCGAAGCCGAGCAGATCCTGTCGTCGTGGCCCGAGCGCCAGCGCAACGATGGTTGGTTCGCGGGTGCCGATGGCCGGTTCGACGCCAACGGCGCTGCACTCCACGCCGCCGGGCGCCATTGGCAGCTCTTCCGGAGTGTGGTCGGAGGCGACGAGCTCTCCTTCGCCGTGGCCCGGGCCGCCCACGCCATCGACCGAAAGCGCACGGGAACGAGACGTTTCGGCAAGGGCCCTTCGGCTCCTCGCGGATTCCTGCCGCCCGGCGCGGGCCCGCCCGGCGCCGGCCCGCCCGGCGTGTGGGTGCGCGACGCAGCCTGGTCGTTGCAGGGTCTGGCCGACGCGACCGCACTGCTCGTCGCTCTCGCGCAGCACGACGGCGCGTCGGAGGTGGCCGGCTTCCGAGAGCACTTGCGGTCCGCGCTGTCCGATGCGCTCGCCGAGCTTCCTGACGGAGTCTGGCCGTCCACGCTCGCGCGCGGCGCCGACGAGGCCACGATCGCGAACCTCGACGCTCTCACGCTCCCCATGACGCGTGAAGCTCACCTGGCGGGCGCCGCCGAGACGGTGCGCGCCATCGCTGCGCACCACACGGTCGACGGGGCGGTGTTGCGCCGCATCGGTCCCGCCGGCGCGAGCCCGCGGCACACGGCGATGCTCGGCCGTGCCGAGCTCGCCTTCGGCGGGACGCCGACGGATCGTCTCGACTGGCTGCTCTCCCACGCGTCGCCCACGGTTGCGTGGCCCGAAGCCCAACATCCGACCCGGGGTGGTGGAACGGTCGGCTCGGGGCACGACATCGTCGCGACGGCCGCCTTCCTCCTGCTCGCCCGCGACCTGCTGGTGCGCGAGACCGCAGATCGAAGCCTCGCGCTGGCCACGGTGTGGCCCGAGCGCTGGCTCGGGCAGGGGCTGGAGGTGCATGACGCTCCGACGTCGTTCGGCTCGGTGTCGTACGCGGTGCGATGGCACGGCGATCGCCCGGCCCTTCTGTGGGACCTGTCGCTGCACGATGGCATCGACCAGCCGGTGACCCTCACCGTGCCGGGGCTCGACCCCAGCTGGTCAGCGAGCGCCCCCAAAGGTGAGGCGCTCCTGAGCGTGCCGGCGGGCGCGGCCGAGCGCGCGCTCGATCGCGACCAGCCCGACGGCGGGTCGTTCTCCTAGCTATGTGGGTCCTGATGTAGTGGTGGCGGAGTCGGCAGAGCTGGAGGCGGTTGTAGTTGGCCGCTGCCGCGGGTTCCGCCCGCCCCCGCCGATCTCGCGGTCGCTGAACGCCCCCACCGCTCGACCGGGGAGCTGACCGCCTGGGAACTTGCGCATCCTGCTGACCAGCCGGTCGCGATCGGCCGAGCGGTCGGGATCTGACGTCGTCGCGAAGTCCGGCCTCTCCAGGGGGCCTACGAGGGCACCACCACTTGAGCCGACGACCGAGGAGTTCACCGTGCCCGCCACCGAGACCGACGCCTCGACCGAGGTGCTGACCATCGACGAGGCCGCAGCCATCCTGCGCATTAGCCGCAACGCCGCCTACGCCGCAGCCCGCCAGTGGCGCGTGACCGGAGGCAGGACCGGACTCCCCTGCATCGAGATCGGCCGCACTCTCCGCGTCCCCCGTGCCGACCTCGACCGTCTACTGGGCCGCCCTGCATGACACCGCTCCGCACGCGGGTGGCTGGGGAGGGGCGCGGGCCGATCCGTCGTCAAACACCAGCGCCGAACTCCGGGGACACCGTCCAAGGGTCGCATCCAACGGCACCTCGGGGACAGGTCTCGGGAGCGAGAGAAGCGGTGTCCGGCATGCCGGGGGTGGGGGATGGATGGCACGCAGGCGGCATCGCATTCGCCCGAGGGGCCTGCGTCGTGCGCCAGGATGCTCGTGTGATCCGTCCGATGCACGCTGACGACTTCGACTGGGCTGCCACGTTGATGCAGCAGCGTCGTGAGCGGTACGCCGAGTTCTCGCCGGTGTTCTGGCGACCCGCCGCCAACATCACGGCGGGCCACGCGCAGTTCATGCGCTCGACGGCCGCCCGTGAGGGTGCCGTGGCAATTCGGACGGATGCCGGTTTCGCGTTGTCGTACCCGCACGAAGGCCGGTGCTTCGTCGATGACTTCGCGGTCGACGGCGACGACCGGTGGGCAGTCGACGGCCGGGAGCTGCTGTTGGCTGTGTGGTCGGCTGCACGGTCGTCACAGCAGCAGGTGCTGCGGGTGGTCACAGCGCGCCGTGACGAGCCGAAGCGCAGCATGATGATCGCCCTCGGCTTGGAGGTCGGCGCGCGATGGTGGGTGAAGGAGCTGTCACCGGCCGGTGACGCGAGCACGTGGGGTCCGGTCACCGTAGGTGACGTCGATGCGTTGATCGGGCCAGCTCCACCCGTGTACGACCCCGGCGGCCCGGTCTGTCTGCTCGGGGACGTTGACCCGTCCCGCGCCGGCCAGGCCGCTGACGCCGCCGCGGAACTCGGTGCCGTGTTGGCGGTCGTGCAGCGCGAGTTCAACCCTGTGGAATCAGAACCGGTGCTCGAGGCAGCCGGGTTCCACAACCCGTCGGAGTTCTACGAGGGCGACCCGAGCACGGAACCTTTGGGCGCCTGACCTGAAGCTCTGCGCCTCGCTGGGAAGGACCTCGGTTTGGTCCTTCAACGGTGCCTACCGGGGCGGCTGGAGGCCAGCACGAATTCGGCTCCCTCTCCCTCGTTCGTTGTCGTGTCCGACACGACGGCCGCGGCGGCTGCCCATGCGGTCGCAGGGAAGTCCGGGGTGTCGAGCCCGACACTCACTGCGATGTCGTCCGCATGGATGATGATCTCGACGAAGCGGGTCTTGAGGAAGTCATCCAAACGGACACCTGCGCGTGGGACCGAGGCCAGCGGAACCACGAGGTCTGTGCTCGCAGCTCGAAGACTCCATGCGAGCGGCTCGCCGATCGCCTCGAGATCCGACGCGAGCCTGACCGGACCGCGCGTCGCGAGCTCCTCTCCGACTTGGATGAGGCCTGCATGCATCTCGTGACTTGTGAGCGCGGCTCCGTAACAATCCGAGTAGGGGATGGTGTCGACCTCGGCTTCTCGAGCCTCGATGCGGCCCAGCAGCCCACCATCAAGCTCACGACATGCCCGGCGATTCCCCCGATGGTGAGGCCCGGAAGGCTGCTCTGAGCCGACCAACCCTCGACCACCTGGCGCTGGCGAACAAGTCCCGCGAACACGCCAAGCGATTGACGCAGGGCGGTGATCGATTCCTCGGCGATCGTCGACGAGCGACCCGTCATCTCGACAGCGTTGCATGCGACCCCGGACGCCGAGTCCTCGGCGACCTCGATGACCTAGTCGGGACGAACTTCTGAGGCCCCCCGGCACCCTCGCTACCCACGGCACCTCGGCGACAGGTGCCAGGGGTGCCGGCACTGGGCGTACCTCTTGCGACGCTCGACGCCACTCATGAGCGCCGATCATCCAACGAATCGCTCGGCCTATCCGGCGGCGTTTCGCACCATCACGCACGTGTGTCCATGCTTCTCGACGAGGACGAAGCCAGCCGACTCGTAGAGGCCACGCGCTGGGTTGTTCTCGGCGACGCTGAGACTCAGGGCTCGGCATCCCTGGGCAACGCTGGCTTCGATCAGGCCGATGAGAAGCCGTCGCCCGATCCCCTCGTGTCGACGCGAGGCGATGACTGCAATGGACAGTTCGGGCACATCGTCAGCGACGAAGCCATGGCCATGAGTCGCCTCTGTGTACGTCCGGTACCAAGCCGCGCCGACCGGTCCGTCTTGTTCGGCGACCAGTCCGTGATCGCCATGCCTCGGCCATCCCGCGAGGTACGGCGCATACCGCGGATCGGCCATCACCTCGTCCGCGGTGGGCGTCGGCTTGTCCGGTGGCCAAACAGCTGCCTCGCCGAGCATCGTCGCGAGAAAGGGAAGGTCCTCAACCCCGGCCGGGCGGCAGTGAACGTCTTTCACACCGCCCAGTCCAGCAGCTCTGCGGGACTCCGCGGCGCTCAGCGGGGTTCGCTCCGTTTGTAGATCCCGGTGGACGGCGTCGACCCATTCGGCCGCGCTGGCGACGCGCGCCTGGTTGCGAACGATCTCGTCGACCTCGATCCCTCATGCCGCGCAGAAGCGTTCGGCGTCGGCCAGCTGCCGGTCGCCGTGGGGCTGGAAGTCGATCAGGCGACACCACAGCCCGGACAGCACTCGCTCGGCGGTGCCCCACTCCCACATGGCGCTGCGGTCGCATCCGGTTGTTGCGGCGAGCCAGTCGGCGCGCTCGTGCAGATCGTCCTCACCCGGCGCGTTGCGCATGATGACGCCCAGTTCAAACTCGCGCTCGGCCACCACGCCCTCGGGATCGATGAGCTTGAACGTGCCGTCGTCGGCCCGCAGCGCGTTCAGTTCGTGGAGGTCGCCGTGACACAGGACGGCGCGGCCGTCCTCGTGGGCCGCGGCGCGCCGCTCGGCGCATGCGATGGCATCGACGAGCACGCGCTCCGTGCATGCGCGGTCGGTCTGGACCCAGAGCTGCTCGAGCCGTCCGACGATCCAGCGCGCCCTCTTCGCGCCGCTCTGCAGACCGACGCTCGAGTCGACGGGTCGCCACACGCGCCGCACGGCATCGAGAAGGAGCTCGTGGCGCCTCCGGCGTGGCACACCAAGGTCGTACATCGACGGCCCCAGCCGTTCGAGCAGCAGGGCACGGCGAACCACGTCGGCGTCGTGAAGGCGAACACAGCCCTCACCCTCGGCGAGCCGCAGGACCGTTGCCTCGTGCGCGAGCTTCTCGGCATCGCCGGGCGGTGCGACCTTGAGCACCACGGCGATGCCCTCCGTCGTCGTCGCCTCGACGACGAGCGCGTTCACCCCGAGGCCGTCGAGCGAGCGCCCGATCTCGAGCGACCACCGCGATGCCATCTCGCCCACGAGGTCGGGCAGGGCGTCGAGCCACGCCGTCTCGCCCGCGACCGTGCGCGCCTTGCGCAGCGTCGGCGGGATCTCGATCACACCGAGAGTTGTAGTTCTCGCAGCTCGCGGCAGCCGACGAATTGCCGCCGCGCGAGCGGTGATGGCCCGCAGTCGCGGTCGCGCCCCAGCAGCACCGCGTTGTACGGACCTCGCTGAGGCAGAGCGACTTCACGGGCCGTTCGCTGGGGCTCAGCGCCGAGGGCTTGCGTCATCGCGACCGGCTGGCGCGCTGGACCGCCCCCGAACGCCGGGTGGCGGTGGTTGTCCAACCGGGCGACCATCTCCCTGTGGCTGAGGCGTTGTTCGTTGTCGTGTCCGGGCCGCCGGCGAGTGGGAAGTCAACCTTGGCGCCCGCCCTCGCTCGGGACCTCGGCTGCCACTGGTGGCGAAGGACACCATCAAGGACGCGCTCATGTTGGTGCTTCCTGTCCCGAACGCCCAGGCGGTCACGCTCTTTGGCCGTACGAAGTACAGGATCTTCGCAGTCGCTGTGGGGCCGAAGCTGCGCCTGTGCCCGACCTTGTTCATTGCGGCCGTCCTGGGCTCGAGCATTCCGTAGGCACCGGCGATGTCATCAAGTTGGTCGTCGCGGAGAGCAGTGAGCGTCGAGGACTCGCTCGGCAGGAGCGCACCGGCTGCAGCCCACCACTCAGCGAGGGACTCAACAAATGGGTCTGGTTCACCCATCGGCGGCACCCGGATGCGGCAGAGCCCACTTGTTCAGCCATGTTCGCAACGCGACTGCGTGAAGTGGGTTCCCCGGATCGCACTGGGCTCCGATGGATACACGTGCGGCGGCGAGCGTGCGGTCAAAGCGGGCTCCATACCGCGGCAGAACCCGTCTCAGCCCACTCAGCGTCGGCGGAGTCGGCGTCACCGAACGCGACACGAATGGATCCTGTCACGACGAAGTACGCCTGCTGAACTGCTCGAGGCTCGCCGGTCGAGCGAGTCGCGGTCGGGACGACCGACTAGAGCTCGGCTAGGTGGGTCCTGATGTAGTGGTGGCGTCGGAGTCGGCAGAGCTGGAGGCGGTGGTAGTTGGCCGTGGTTGGCCGCTCTGTTTGCTTGTGTTCTTGTCGATCCGGGCGTTTGGGAACTTTCGGCCCAGCCGCTCGCCAGCGCGGAGGAGCAGGCGGGTGTGGATCCGGCGAAGCCGGCAGGCGGCAGATGAGCGGCGCCGCAGCAACGCGGCTTGCGGCGGCGCATTCGCAGCCCGAGCCGTCGCGGGCGAGAATCGGGTTCGTGACCGACGACGTGGCCGGCGACCTGCAACCTCCCGACGCGGAAGGCGCCGCGGCTGCGACAGGCGCGCTGCCAGAAGCGATGGCGGTCCTCGCGCACCTGCTGCGTGATGCCGGCGTCGACGAGCGCGAGATCGAGAGCGCGGCACAATCCGGGTCGCTCCACCTGCTTGCCCTCGAGCGACTGATCGCCATGGATCCGGCGATCTACACGCTCGAGGAGGCAACCGAGATGTCGGGGCTCGACATCGAGTCGATCCGCGCCTATTGGCGAGCACTCGGCTTCCCCGACCCGAGGCCGGGCGAGAAGCTCTTCAGCGAGTCCGACCTCGACATGCTCGACAGCGTGCTCCCGTTCATCGAGGAAGGATCGCTCGACCCGCTGCTCGCGCAGCAGATGGCGAGGGTGATCGGCAGTTCGCTGTCGCGCATCGCGACCGCGCAGATCGAGGCCATCGAGCGCGCGGTGACCGAGTCCGTCGAGGCGATCTCGAGCGCGAACGGCGGTGACGCGCCGGCGACCGATGCTGACCACGAGGAAGATCTCGTCGGCGCGGCGCGTCGGGCCGCCGAGCTGCTGCCGATGATGCCGAAGCTCATGGAGTTCGTATGGCGCCGGCATCTGGGCGCGGCTGCCCGGCGGCGCATCATGCGGGCGGCGGGCGAGACGTCGACCGAGGGCGTCAGCATCGGCTTCGCCGATCTCGTCGGCTTCACCGCACAGACCCAGCAGCTTCCGGAGAAGGAGTTGGCCGCGGTCGTGTCGCGGTTCGAGACGATCGCGTACGACGTGGTGGCCAACCACAGCGGGCGTGTCGTCAAGATGATCGGCGACGAGGTCATGTTCCTCGCCGACCATCCGCGCGATGCCGCGCTCATCGCCATGCAGCTCGCCGAGCAGTATCGCGAAGACGAAGCGATGTCTGACGTCCGCGTCGGTCTGGCGATCGGCGGGGTGCTCGAACGGGATGGTGATGTGTACGGGCCGGTCGTCAACCTCGCCCACCGCATCGTGGCCGTGGCGTACCCCGGCGCGGTGGTGATCAGCCCCGAGTTCCGCGAAGCGCTGGGAGACGACCCCGAATTCTTCATCCGATCGATCAGGTCGCACTACCTCAAAGACCTCGGCCGCATCCCGCTGTGGACGCTTCGCCGGGCGTCGAACGAGGACGACGCTCGGGTGGCCCGCACCCAGGCCCGGCGTCTGGCGCGCCGCCAGTTCATGCTCGAGCGGCGGCTGTTCCGCCAGCGCGAGCCTCAGCGCGACGCGGTCGGCAGCCTCGACCTCGACGGCCAGCTCTCGGAGGTCTTCCGCGAGGAGCACGCCGATGCCGAGGACGCCACCACCGAGGAGTACGAGGCGTTGACCGACGCGGTGCTTGAGGCGGACATCGATCCCGGCCTCCAGGTCGAGCTGCTCACCGACATCGAGGCTGCCCGGCGCCTGCACCAGCTCGAAGACGAGGGGCAGCATCGGGCCGAAGAGGCCGACGCCGAGGCCGAGCGCAAGCTCGACGAGATCGAGGTGGAAGCCAAGCGCAAGGTCGAGCAGGTGGAGAAGGAAGCCCGCCTCAAGGTGGAGGCTGCCCTCACCGAGGCCGAGGAGAAGGCTCGCAAGGCCAACGAGGAAGCCAGCCGCAAGGTCAAGCGGGTCGCCCAAGATGTCGAGCGCAAAGCCGACCGGGCCGAGAAGGAAGCCAAGCGCGAGGCGAAGCGCAAGACCGCCCGCCGCACCGCCCAGCGCAAGCGCGCCGGGGACGAGGCGGCGCCCGCGCCAGAGGAGATGCCAGATGGCGATGGCTGACGTGCCTGTCGCCGGTTGCGGGTCGGGCAGATCCAAACGACGGCAGACCGGCTACAGCTCGGCGAGCTGCACTGTCGCGATCTTCCACGGATCGAGGGAGAACGATCCCTCGAATGCCTCGACGAGCTGGCCGCGAAGGTCGACGAGCCACCCGCGGCGACCGTCGATGTGCACGTCGGTCGGCGCCGCCGTCGGATTGAAGACCCGGATCGTGAGCTGCCCGCCTTCGCGCACCACGGCGGACACCTCGGCGCCCGACACCGCCAGCGCGGCGCCACGATCTTCGCGGGAGCCCCCGCCCCGAGCGTGGTGCACGAGCAGCGGCGTGAACGCTTCGTCAGCCAGCTCGTAGGGGTTGCGGTCGCCGCCGAGGGCGATCGCGTACCGCGAGACCTGCCTGCCCAGCATCTGCGCCCCGGGTGTCTTGGTCATCGGCCCGGCCGGCGCGGGGCGGTAGGTCATCGGCCCCTGCGAGATGACGCCGGTGCAGCGCAGCAGCGTCAGCGCCAGCGTCGACGCCGCCGCGCCCGGACCCGAGCCGTCGATGTCGATCAGCTCGTACTCCAGCAGGCCGTCGTGCACGACCGTCAACCCGCCCGCCTGCACGAACCGCCGGCACGGGTAGGTCGGCAGCCCGCGCTCGGTCAGGCCTCCCTCCGCTTCCAACCCCCGGTCGACGATCGCGAAGGCGCATTCCGCGCGCGACACCGTCGCTGGCGACGGCAACGGGACGTGTGCTCGCACGCGATGGTCTTCACACCGATTGTCGATCTCGGTCGTGACCCAGACCAACGCGGACCCGGCCCGCACCTCGATCGTCGTCACCGTGGCGACCTCGCGCTCGCCGACGCGCTGCTGCTTCACGACCCGGTGCGGCCACACGTACTGGCGCTCGACCTCCACCCGGGCACGCACCGGCCCGCGCTCGACCACGCGCACGGACACCGACGCCGGCTCGCGCACGACCTTGTCGCCGAGCGGTGGGTTGTAGTTGTAGGTGTCGCCAGAATCGCCGTCGTCGACGATCGTCCCGAAGCCTTCGAGCCCGTTGACGGAGAACAGGCCGGTGGACGCGTCGACGACGACCTCGACCAACCCGTTTCGCATCGTGATCGTCTCGTCGTCTGTCGCTCCGACGGATACCTCGTCGACCGGCAAGGTTCCCGGCGACCACCGCGACCAACCGAACCCTGGCACGTCGCTCGCGTACGCCAGCACCCGCTGGTTCTGCGGGCGGACGAGGCTGATGGTCGTCGGCCCGTCCGGCAGCTCGCCGGCCAGCGCCATGACCCGGTCGGCCGCGTCGCCCGCGTACTTCGGCCTGCGCCCCTCGGGATCGATGTGCAGGTCGATGCTGAGCGTGCGCTCGTCGTCGTCGGCCTCGTCGATGGTGACGTCGTACAGCTCGTGCATGTTGTTCATCGCCATGAGCGCGAGCGATGCGACATCGGCGCGCCTCAACCCGCTCGCCGTCTCGGGCCCGCCCCGCTTCTTGACGAGCTGCGTTCCGGCGATCTCGTCGTGGCCGGGCAGCACCAGCTCGATCACGCCGCCACGCGCCCGAGACGTCGTGTTGATGACGACGGGACCGGCGTTCGCCATCGACTTCGCGAGAGCCTTCGCGGCGCGGGAGCTGAGACCGTCACCGATCTGGCGCGCTTCTTGGAACCGGTGCACGACCGCGAGGTTCACCTCGTCGTCGGAGCACGCGCAGATCGAGTCGTGGGCGGCGTTGCAGATCATGTGGCGCCACGCCTCGTCGAGGAAGGTCTGCGGCCACTGCTCTGGCGGGAGGAACAGCGCGCTGGCCGGCTCGGCAACCCGTTCGAGGACGCGCTCGGCGGCGGCCGCAGCTTGCTTCACATCCACCCGGTTCGACGCCACACCCATCAGCAGGTTGGACCGAGCACTCGAACGCAGCTCGCCGGTCCATGACGGCAGGCCGGACGTCGGTGCGATGGCCACGTAGTCGTCCAGCGACCCAACCCGGATCGAGAAGTCGTCCTGGATCTCGTTCGCTTCGGCGATCACGCGGCTCAACCACGCCTTCGGGAAGAGATGGTCGGTGCCGTTCATCCAGAGGATCGGTGCCTCCGCGGAGATGAACGTCTCGAACATGGCGAGGTAGCGGCGGATCATGGCGACGAGCTCTTTGGCGTCGTCAGGCAGGAAGGCGCCGTTGCCGTAGCCGTCGAGCAGGTACTCGGCCCGCACGGTCGAGCCGTCCGGCGCCGACCACTCGAACGCGTTCGTGTCGATGACGGCCGGGACTCCCCGCCACACGACCGCGTTCTCGAAGCCGAACTGGCGCAGGAGCTGGGGCATCTGCGCGATGTGCCCGAACATGTCGGGCAGGTAGCCCGTCGCCATCGCCCCGCCGAACGCAGCCGCCTTCTCGATTCCGAGGCGAAGGTCGCGCACCATCGTCTCGCCCGACACCAAGAACTCGTCCATGAGGATGTACCACGGACCCATCGAGACCCGGCCGCTGGCAGCCAGCGATCGCAGGCGTGCCTCCTCGTGCGGCCGGATCTCCAGGTAGTCGTCGACCACCGCCATCTGCCCGTCGAGCTGGAAGTGGGCGAACCCGGGATCGTTCTCGAGCAGCGGCAGCAGCCGGTCGACCAAGTCGACGAGGTTCATCCGGAACGTCTGGAACGGCGAGTACCACTCCCGATCCCAGTGCGTGTGCGGAACGACGATCACCTCACGAGCAGTCGGGTTCGGAGAAGGCATGCCCGAGAGCGTAGGTGGCAAGCTCTCGGGGTGCTCGACGTCTCCGCGCTGCGATACTGGTCAGATGCGCATCGCCTTTGGCACCGATGAGCGCACCGCGCTGACCGACGCGATCAAGGCGGCGTTGGTCGACGGCGGTCACGAGGTCGACGTCGTCGGTGAAGGCATCAGCTGGCCCGACGCCGGCAGGGGAGTGGGTGAGGCGGTCGCATCGGGCCGGGCCGAGCGCGGCGTCGTGTGCTGCTGGACCGGCACCGGTGTGTCGATCGCGGCGAACAAGGTGGCCGGTGTGCGTGCCGCGCTCTGCACCGATGCCGAGACGGCGGCCGGCGCGCGCAAGTGGAACGATGCCAACGTGCTCGCCATCGGTCTCCGCCTGACCTCCGAAGAGGTTGCCAGGGAGATGCTCATCGCGTTCCTCGGCGGCGTGCCCGAGCCGGACGAGCTCGACATCGTCGCGAAGGTCGAGCCGGCACGGTAGCGGCCCGATCCGTCCCCGCCGGAACACGGCGAACGCGGGGTGACTAGGGTGTCAGCTGTGCCGAAGTTCGTGATGCTGTCGACGCTGGGTCCCGACGGTTCGGCAACCCTCCGCGAGAACCCGGCCCGCATCAAGCAGGTCAACGCGCAGGTCGAGTCGATGGGCGCCCGGGTCCTTCACCAGTTCGCCCTGCTCGGCCAGTGGGACTTCCTGAACATCATCGAAGCCCCCGACGAGATCACCATGGCCCGCATCGCCACCGAGCTCACCGCCCGGGGCACGCTCAAGACGCGAACGATGGTCGCCATCGACGTCGACGACTTCATCTCCGCCATCGAGGCCAGCGGCGGCGATCACTAGCGGGAGTGCCGGGCCCCGCAGGGTCGGCTCAATACCACCACTGGCCGCGCTTGCGCTCGCGACGGATGTCGTCTCGCGAAAAGGTCGCCGGCAACGCGGCGCCGTCGGACAGGCGGCGGAGCCTGTAGCCGTCCTCGGCTGCTTCCAGAACCTCGAAGCCGGTCGACCAGCGCTGGTCGAAGCTCGAGCGCACCTCAACCCGAGTGGTGGGTGCGAGCGGCGCGTGGGCGGAGCTTTCCTCGAGCTCAACCCGCCCGGCCGCCGCCGTTTCGACATCGGTGACGCTCATGCTCGTCTCCTTTTGGGCTTCAGCCCGATCTCCCGCTTGGCTCCCAGGTTCCGATGGCGGCGCTGGCGACCCGTGGCTCGACTCCCCTTGGTTCGACTCCCCTTCGTCGATGCCCATCGGTTGAGCCTCCCCGGATGTTGCCACCGATCTCCGCCTCCGCAAAGGGCTGATTCTGCCCCACGCTCCAGACTTCTTCTCCCGTTCACACACGAGCAACGCCAAAGGCGAGCTTCGTTCTTGTGCTGAAGGCCGAAGGCGTCAGTCGACGATCGCGACGGTCGGTCTGACGGTGATATCGGTACGAAGGCTGTTGGCGATGAAGCACTCTTGGTGCGCCATCGTCACGAGCCGTTCGACGCGCTCGACCAGGGCCGGCCCGCGGACCAAGATGTGGGGCCGCTGCTCGATGCGTTCGATCGGCATCTTCCGGTGTTCATCAACTCGATCGAGCACGTGCTCGCGGTCGCGACCGCCGCCACGACCTCGAGCATCACCCAGATCCTCCACGGGATTCGGGCCGGCGGCGCCCCGGCTCGTCGGGTCCGTGGCACGGGGCGGGCGAACGAGAACGCGTTCCGCGCGACTTCTCCGTGTGCCCGCAACTGTGTATGTTGCTGCCGTGTTGCCGGGTCACGGCGTGGACCCGGAGGCCATGTGGCCGCAGAGGAGGGGGATCTCCATGTCACCGAAGCCGTCCGCCGCGATCATGCGACTCGTCCTGGCCGCCGCGGCAGTGGCCACACTCACCGCGACGGTGGGCTGCGCGAAGGACACCACGGCTCCCGAGCAGTCGACCGACACGACCAACAGGGCTGGTCAGGTTGCCGTGTCGGTCCCGGCGAAGAGCCAGCAGCCCAAGATGGGCGGCAGCCTGACCTACGGCATCGAGGCCGAGACCGACGGCTTCGACCCGACCAGCAACCGGTGGGCCATCTCCGGTCTGCTCATCGCCAACGCGGTCTTCGACCCGATCGCCGCGTTCGACGAGAACAAGCAACCCCAGCCGTACCTCGCGGAGAAGTTCGAGCCCAGCGCCGACTTCAAGCAGTGGACCATAAAGGGTCGCCCGAACATCAAGTTCCAGAACGGCCAGCCGCTCGACTCCGCGGCCGCGAAGAAGTTCACGCTCGCGATCAAGAACTCACTGTTGACCGGTCCTGCGGCGCGGCCCATCGACACGGTCGACATCGTCGACAACCTGACCATCCGCATCAACATGACCCAGCCGTGGGTGGCGTTCCCGGCGTTGCTGACCGGGCAGGGCGGTCTCATCCCGGCGCCTGAGCAACTCGACAGATCGGCGGCGAAGGATCCCGCGGCCTCGACCCAGCCCATCGGAACCGGGCCGTTCGTGTTCAAGGACTACATCCGCGACAGCAAGTTCGTGGCGACCAAGAACCCCGACTACTGGCAGAAGGACGGGTCGGGCCAGACGCTGCCATACCTCGACTCGATCACCTTCCGGCCCATCCCCGACGGGCAGAGCCGCGTCTCGTCGCTGCTCAACGGCGACATCGACGTGATGCACGACTCCAACTACAACAAGGTCGAGCTTCTGAAGGCGCAGGCCGACGCGGGGAACATCCAGTACTTCCAGGGCGGGGGCGAGGACGAAGAGACCTTCGCCATGATCAACGTGCAGGAAGAGCCGCTCAAGGACAAGAGCCTGCGGCAAGCGCTCGCGTACGCGACGAACCGGCAGGAGATCGACAGCATCACGGGCGCGCCGCCCGAACAGGACGCCGACAGTCCCTTCTCCAAAGACGGCGACTGGTACGTCGACCCGAACTTCCCGAAGTTCGATCTCGCGAAGGCCACGAGCCTCGTCGACGCGTGGAAGGCGGCGAACGGCGGGCAGGCACCCAAGTTCACGTTCAGCACGACCCCCGAGCCGGACAACACCAGGGTCGCCCAGGCCCTCCAGGAGCAGTGGAAGCAGGCCGGGTTCGACGTGACCCTCGAGACCGGTGAGCAGACCAAGATCATCCTCAATGCGGTGACCGCGCAGTACCAGGCCGTGCTGTTCCGCCAGTTCTCGGCGCCCGACCCCGACGGCGAGACCCACTGGTGGCTCGGCGTCAACGCCGCGCCGAAAGGGCAGCTCGGCTTGAACTTCGCGCGCATCAACGATCCGGCGCTCGACGCCGCGCTGTACAAGGGCCGGAGCAGCCCGAACCTTGCTGACCGCAAGGCCGCGTACGCGGACGTCGCCAAGATCTTCGCCGACCTGGTGCCCTACGTCTGGCTGTCGCACACGCGGTGGAACATCGCCACCACCAACGACGTGCGCGACATCCTCAACCAGAGGCTTCCGGTCGCGAACCCCGACGGCACGGTCACCGCGACCGGCGCGCCGTCGTTGCCGGTGCAGGCCGGCGTCCACCGCATCACCTACGCGTGGAAAGACGTCTGAAGCATCTGATCTGGTGCGGCGGGCGCAGCTACGTCGATGACGGGTCGTCGATCGGGCGCGGGCAAGCGCGTAGGGTTGCCAACATGGCGCGTGCGGCGTCGAAGAAGTCTCCCGACCTCCGGCAGGACGAGCTGCCCGGTCTGCGCGCGGCCGCGCCGGCCTCCCGGTCGCGCCACAGAGACGTCCGCCTGACCCACTGGGCGACCGAGGCCGGCAACGCGGCGAAGTGGGGCCGCACGGGTCTCCTCGAGTTGCTCGGTGGCGTCGCTTCCGAGCCGACCGGGGTCCTGGCCGGACTCGATCCCTACGACGACGCCGGGGTGGTGCGGCTGACCGACGAACTCGCACTCGTGTCGACCGCGACACTGCTCCCGCCGCTGGTCGACGATCCCGCCGCGTTCGGCGCGGTCGCCGCGGCCCACGCGTGCAGCAACGTCTTCGCCATGGGGGGCCGGGTCGTGTCCGCGCTCCACCTCGCCGCGTTTCCAGACGACCTTCCCGCCCCATCGATCAGAGCGATGTTCAAGGCGGCGGCTGCGGTCGTGGCCGAGGCGGGCGGCGCGGTGGTCGGCGGCCAGACCATCCGGGCTGACGAACCGGTCTTCGGTCTGGCGGTGCAAGGCCTCGTTCATCCCGATCACGTCCTCGTCAGGGCGGGCGCTCGCCCCGGCGACGTCGTCGTGCTGTCCAAGCCCATCGGCACCGGCATCGTCCTCGCTGGCGGCAGCGACGACGAGAAGGCGCGGGTTGTCGACGGCATGCGCATGCTCAACCGCGGCGCCGCGGCGCGCCTGGCTGAAGCTGGCGCGGCCTGCCATGCCGTGACCGACGTGAGTGGCTTCGGATTGCTGGGCACGGTCTTCGAGCTGGCTGAGCGTTCCGGTGTGTGCGTGCTCATCGACGCGGAGATGGTTCCGTGCTACCGCGGCGCCAAACAGCTTGCCGCGAGCGGCGCGCGCGCGTCCGGTGCAGTCGACAACCGCTCGTCGTTCGGGCCGCTCGTGTCGATCGGTACTGATGTCGCGGGCGCGATGGAAGCTCTGGCGTTCGACCCGCAGACGTCGGGCGGCCTGCTGGCCGCGGTCGAACCAGATGACGTGGCCACCCTGGTCGGCGCCGGCTTCCGCCCGATCGGCACCGTGCGCGAGGCCGAGGTCGATGAGGAGGGCTACGCGACCGAGTCTCTGGTGCACGTCACCTAGTAGGCGCTTGGCGCTTGCGGCCAACGGATCGACAATTTGTTGGGGATGTGGCAGGCGCCTTCCGGTGGCGCGACCGCCAGGGAGCCCGCCGGTGATGGGGAGCGCTCGGAGCGTCAGCGGAGAGTGCGTGGGGGCGCAGCCCCAGGCAACTAGGCGCTTGGGAAGAGCGATCGACAATTTGTTGGCTATGCGGCGGCTGGCGTGGCGATGGCGAGGTCCTCGAAGAGTTGGTGCATGTCGATCCGTAGTTGTTCGTAGTCACGGTCGACGGCGGTCCAGGTGGACGGTTTGCGGCCGAGACGCGGGTTGCGCACACCGGCGAGGATCGGCGCGATGACGTGGTCGCGAAGGGCGAGTGTGCCGGCGATGGTGCGGGCGGATTGGTCAGGGACGTGGTAGCGGCGGGAGCGGCCTGGTTTGTCGACGAGGTGTTTGGCGCGGAGCTTGCGGAGGTCGTAGGCACCTTGGCGGACGGTGTAGTTGTGGTCGGCCCAGCCGGTGAGGGCTCGCACCTTGTCGGTGAACTCGCCCGCGGTGAAGCCGTTGGGTGACACGGCGAGGGCGAGCGCGGCCGCGAGCGTGTGGCGTGACCGGGCCTTGTTGAGGTCGATGCCGCCGATGCGGCTGGCGCCGAGCTGGGAGGGGGCGGGTAGTTCGTCGAGGATCCCGTCGGGGACGAACGCGACGTCGACGCTCGCCTTTGCTGTAGGCCTTCAACGTCAAGCGACCGAAGTGGACCTTGAAGTTGGTGAGGTCATAGGTAGGTGTCCCGATCACGGCTTCGAGTCGTGGAGGCCCGCTGGCTCGGTTTCGGTGGGGTCGGGCCTTGGCGCCGAACAGGGTGCGGACCTTCGGGACGTCGAGCCGGGAGCGTGTCCGGTCCACGATGGCTTCGAAGGTTCGCTGCATCTGCGCGCCGTTGCGGAACAAGAAGTTGCGGGAGTACTCGACCTGGTAGATCGAGTAGTCATAGACGAAGCGGCTCGCTTCTTGATCCGCGAGATCCAACCCGAAACACAGGCAGGCGGTGTAGATCCACCGGTCGCACACCTCGCGCAGTCGCCCTGCTGTCTCGGTTTGAGACACGGTGTCTGCGATCTGCGCGAGGCGCGCTGGTTCGGGTACGACAGTAAAGCAGTTGCCCTCCTTCCCGAAGCCGACGCCGGCTCTGGTGGCCGCGGCGGCGACGTAGTCGTGGCCATTCAGGATCACCTGCGCTCCGAACGGCGGGTGACCCGACATCTTGATCGTCACGTGACCCCACGTCGGGTCCAGGATGTGGAACGAGTAATGGTTCACGTACTGCGAGGTCTTCTCGATGTTGACGATGTGACCGGCGTTTGCTCGTCTCACCTTCCACACCGTGGCCGGCGCCCGCGCCACCAGCACCAAGAACACCCCCGAGCGCACGGGACCCGCGTCGAGATGCTCCTGGGCGATGAGATGCTTGCGTTCTCCGGCCTTGCACTCGATGACCGGCACGCCGTTGGCGTTCGCCCAACCCCGGACACGGCGAGCGAACCGGCCCGCGAGGCGCATCAGGTGCGTGTTGTCCAAATCGTCGTCGTCACCCTGCCAGCGGCGCCACCACGTCCGGAACCCGCCCGGCGAATGACCCAGCGAGAAGTACGCGTTCAACACGATCCGGTCCACGCAGTCATACGTGCCGGCCAACAGATCGCTGTAGCGAGAAGAAAGCTCGTCAGGCATCCACCGACGCTACGGCCACCGACTCGAAACTGCCCACCGGCTCGCTGCACTGCCCCCGAAGGGGGCCACCGATCACGAGCGAGCGAAGCGAGTCTCGGGATCGGAGTAGGCGCTTGCTCGTCGACCACGAAATGGCCGATCGTGACCAGCGCACGCCGAGCCACCTCGTTCGCGCTCATGGTGCAGCGCGGCCGAGGCCACTACGGTCGGGCGCGATGACTGCGGCCGTGGAGAACGACAAGGACGCCCGCACCGGTCTGGGCGGCGCAACCCCCGTTCAGCTCGCCGGAGCGCTGGCGTGGAAGTCGGCGGCCTACGGTGCCCGCCAGACCGGCAAGGCGGTGCGGCAGCTTCCCAGGTTCGCCACGCGGGCTCGCCGGACGTTGCCGAGCGGGCCGCTCGCTCGGGCCGCGGAGCGCAACTTCTCGTTCTGGTCGACCGAGTCGCGGTCGTCGATCGCGTCCATCAGGTCGCACGCCTCGGCGTGGTCCATCTACTCGATGTTCTCGGGCGGTTCGGTGGGCTCGATCGGCAGCATCGGGTCGGTTCTCTCGGTGGGGTCGGCCGGCAGCCTGCTCTCGATCGGTTCGGCCGGCTCGATCCTGTCCATCGGCGCGGCCGGCAGCGTCCTCTCCATCGGCGGCGTGAACCAGCAGCCGTGGAACCGAGAACCGCCGACTGGCGAAGCCGGCGACGAGCTCTCCCTGACGGTCGTCGAGCACGGCGGCACGCTGCTCGGCGTGCTGGCTCTCGCCGCAGCAGGCCGATCGGCGCTGTCGGCGTCGTGACCGGCGTCGTGACCCCGACCACCGGCCGCACGGCCAAGCCCATGCGCAAGGCGCTGCGGGCCAAGGCGCCGGGGCTGAAGGCGGAGCGTTCGCTCTGGGACGAAGGCCATGGGTTCGTCGTCGGTGTCGACGAGGTCGGCCGGGGTTCGTGGGCCGGGCCGCTGACGGTCGGCGCGGCGATCGTGCCGCGCGAGCGACGCGTCAACGGCGTGCGTGATTCGAAGATGCTGACCGAAGCCGAGCGCGAGAGGTTGTTCGATCGCCTGACCGAGTGGTGTGTGGCATGGGGTGTGGGCCATGCGTCGGAGACCGAATGCGACGAGCTCGGCATGTCCGAAGCGCAGCGGCTTGCGGCCCGGCGCGCCATCGAGGATCTCGGTGTTGCGCCCGACCAGGTCCTGATCGACGGCAAGTGGGACTTCGTCGGCGGCGGCATCACGCGCACGATCGTGAAGGGCGATGCCACGTGCCTGTCGATCGCGACGGCGTCGATCCTCGCCAAGGTCACCCGCGATCGCATCATGCGGCAAGAGGCCCAGCACTTCCCTGGCTATGACTTCGAGTTCAACAAGGGCTACCCGTGCCCGCGCCACAAGGTCGCGTTGCAGGGCTACGGACCGACGTCGATCCACCGCCGCAGTTGGGTGTTCATGGACCACATCCACTGGTCAGGCGTGAACCGCTACGAGCGCCCGCTGCCGCCCGATCCGCAATTGAGCCTGTTCGACGAGCTCATCCCGGCGTCCTGAGGTCGGCGTTGGGGGCGAGCGTGCGCACACTCGCCTGAAGCCGCGCCTAGCTAACCTTCAGTCGCATGAGCATCATGGGGCGGCGGGCGTTTCTGGGGAGCATGGCGGCCACGGGGGCCGCGTTCGCGGTCGGCGCGCCGAGGTGGGCGTCGGCCGTAGAGCCACCGCTGCCGGGTCCGCCGTTCACGCTGGGCATAGCGAGCGGCGACCCGTTGCCGAACGCGGTCGTCTTGTGGACGCGCCTCGCTCCTGACCCGTTGAACGGCGGCGGCATGCCGGCCGCAGCGATCAACGTCGACTGGGAGGTCGCGGCCGACGAGCTGTTCGCCAACGTCGTCGTGTCGGGAAGCCTGAGCGCCGTCGCCGAGCATGCGCACAGCGTGCACGTCGACGCGACGGGGCTGTCTCCCGACACGTGGTACTTCTACCGGTTCAAGGCGGGCGGCTTCATCAGCCCGGTCGGGCACACGCGTACCGCGCCCGCTTCGGTGGCCTCTCCCTCGTCGATGAAGCTCGGCTTCGCGTCGTGCCAGTCGTGGACGAGCGGCTACTACACCGCGCACACGCACCTTGCCCAGGAGTCACTCGATGCCGTCTTCTTCCTCGGCGACTACATCTACGAA
>JACPNV010000006.1:0-193464 GCA_016185305.1 Actinomycetota bacterium
GGCGGCCGAGCGGGCGGCGGCCGAGCGCAAGCAGCTGCAGAGAGAGCTGCAGACCCTGAAGGCCCAACTGGCGGCGGGCCAGTCCGGCGATCTCGCGGCGCAGGCAGTCGACGGCGTCGTGGTGGCGCGGGTCGACGGTCTCGAGCGCAACGACCTGCGCTCCTTGACGCTCGCGGTCCGCGACAAGCCGGGTGTGCGCGCCGTCGTGCTCGCCGGTGCGCCCGACGGTGGAGGCGCGGCCCTGGTCGCGGCAGTCGCGAAGGACAGCGGCTTCAAGGCGGGCGAGCTCATCGCCGAAGGAGCAAGGGCGATCAGCGGCGGCGGCGGCAAGGGCGACGACTTCGCCATGGCGGGCGGCAAGAACCCCGGCGGCCTCGACGACGCGCTCGCGCTGGCGCGCGCCGCCGCCGGCGTCACCTGACGGGCGGCCCAGTTCGCCGGTGCCCGCGCAACCGGGGGACCAGCCGCGCTGCTTCCGGCGCGACCGGCGGCCCAGTTCGCCGGTGGGGGGCGTCGCCCGGCGAACCGTCAGCCGAGCGCGGCGCGCAGCCTGTCGGCGGCGTCGTCGAGAGCGGCTGGGTCGGGGTTCTTGTCGGCGTTGGCGAAGTCCAGATCGTGCACGCCGCGGATGGGCACGACATGGAGGTGCAGGTGCGGAACTTCGAGCCCGGCGATCATGAGCCCGACCTTCGCCGGCGAGAAGACCTTCTGTTGCGCCGAGGCGACCTTGTGCGCCACCGCCATCAGGTGCTGGTTGAGCTCGGGGGACGCGTCGACCCAGTGGTCGACCTCCTCGATGGGCACGACAAGCGTGTGCCCCGGCTGCAGCGGGTTGATGGACAGGAACGCCACACAGACGTCGTCGCGGTAGACGAATCGGCCCGGCAGCTCACCGTTGATGATCCTGGTGAAGATGGTCGGCACGTCCAAACCTCCTGTAACGGTCATCCAGCGGCGCAGATCGTAGGCTGTCGATGGTGAGCACCGACCCTGCGGCGGCACGTCCGGGTGAACATCTTGATCATCTCGATCGCGTCGTGACCGTTCCGAACGCCATCACCCTCGCCCGGTTGCTCTTCCTGCCGTACTACCTCTACCTCCTGCTCGCGCTGGACCGTCGCGTCGCCGCGGCCGCGCTGCTCGCGGCGCTGGGCGCGACCGACTGGATCGACGGCTACATCGCCCGCCACTTCCACCAGGCATCGAACCTGGGACGGCTGATGGACCCGACCGTCGACCGCATCCTCTTCTTCGTCGGCATCGGCGGCATCATCGCCGTCGGCGCCGCCCCCCTCTGGTTCTGCGTCGCGGTGCTGGCCCGTGAGGTCGTGGTCGCGACCGTCACCGTGATCCTCACGGTCCTGGGCGTCGAGCCCGTCCAGGTCACCTGGTTCGGCAAGGCCGGAACGTTCTGCCTCATGTTCGCGTTCCCGCTCTTCCTCGCCGGCACCAGCACCGCCGGCATCGCCCCGCTGGTCACGTTAGCGGCGTGGGGCTTCGGCCTCCCCGGCCTAGCGCTCTCGTACTACGCCGCGGTGCGGTACATCCCCGAGTGGACCCGCAACTACCAACTCCACAAGTTGGCCCAAGCGCGACCCGTCACCTGATCGAGCGGGTAGGTTCGCGGGATCATGAAAGCCGTCATCATGGCCGGCGGCGAGGGCACCCGCTTGCGTCCGCTCACGTCGAACGCGCCGAAGCCGCTGCTCCCGCTGGTGAACAAGCCGATGATGGAGCACATCGTCGAGCTGCTGAAGTCCCACGAGATCGACGACATCGTCGTGACCGTCTCGTTCATGGCCAACAGCATCCGCAACTACTTCGGCGACGGTTCCGAGCTGGGCGTCAGCATGGTATACGCGACCGAGGAGACCCCGCTCGGCACCGCCGGCTCGGTTCGCAACGCGATGGACCACCTGACCGAACGGTTCATCGTGATCTCCGGCGACGTCCTGACCGACATCGATCTCGGTCGCGTGGTGGGCGACCACGACAAGAACAAGGCGATGGCGACGATCGGCCTCGCCCACGTCGACAATCCACTCGAGTTCGGCATCGTCATCACCCGCGACGACGGCCGCATCGAGCGCTTCTTGGAGAAGCCCACGTGGGGCCAGGTCTTCTCCGACACCATCAACACCGGCATCTTCGTCCTCGAGCCCGAGATCTTCGACTACATCGAGCCCGACCGGCCGGTCGACTTCTCCGGCGACGTGTTCCCGAAGCTGCTCACCGACGACAAGCCGCTCTTCGGCGCGGTCGTCGACGGGTACTGGGAAGACGTCGGCACGCTCGACGCGTACGTCAGCGCGCACAAAGACATCCTCGACGGCAAGGTGCGCGTCAACATCCCCGGCTTCGAGCTGACTGACGGCGTGTGGGTGGGGGAGGGGGCCGACCTCCATCCCGAGGCGCGCATCTTGGGCCCGTCGGTCATCGGCGACAACTGCCGCATCGAGGCCGGAGCCACGATCGGTCCGTACGGCGTGCTCGGCACCAACGTTCGCGTGCGCAGCGATGCGGGGCTCGAGCGAACGGTTGTCCACGACAACGCGTACCTCGGCGACAGCGTTCGCTTGCGTGGCGCGGTCGTCGGGCGCTCGTGCGATCTCCGCAAGGGCGTGCGGGCCGAGGAGGGCGTGGTGCTCGGCGACGAGTGCTTCATCGGCGACGAGGCGCTCCTCGCGACCGGGGTGAAGGTCTACCCGTTCAAGACGGTCGAGGCGGGAGCCATCGTCAACACCTCGATCGTGTGGGAGTCACGCGGCGCACGCAGCCTCTTCGGCCGCGACGGCATCGTCGGCCTCGCCAACGTCGACGTCACACCCGAGTTCGCCGCCAAGGTCGCCATGGCCTACGCCAGCACACTCAAGAAGGGCACGACGGTCGTCACGTCCCGCGACTCGAGTCGTTCGGCGCGCATGCTCAAGCGAGCGATGATGGCGGGGCTCAACGCGGCGGGCATCAACGTGGAAGATCTCGAGGTCGCGTCGGTTCCGGTGACGCGCTTCGTGATCCGCCGGCCGTCGGTCGACGGCGGCATCACCCTGCGTCTGGTGGCGGACGACCCGAACTCGGTGATCATCCGCTTCTTCAACTCGAACGGCCTCGACATCACCGAGGAGACGCAGCGCAAGATCGAGCGTCTCTTCGGCCGGGAAGACTTCCGCCGGGTGTTCCCCGGTGAGATCGGCGACATCGGCTTCGCGCCCCGGGCCCTCGAGCACTACGCCACTGCGCTGGAGTCGACGGTCGAGATCGAACGCATCCGGTCACGAGGGTTCAAGGTCGTGATCGACTATGCCTACGGCTCGGCATCGTTCGCCATGCCGAACGTCCTGGCCAAGCTGGGCCTCGAGGTCCTCGCCGTGAACCCCTTCGCCTCGACCGCCGGCATCCTTGGGGAAGACTTCGACAGCCACGCCGATTACGTCGCCAGCCTCGTCCGGGCCTCGGGCTCGCACCTGGGCGGGGTCATCGACCCGGACGGCGAGCGCCTCAAGCTGGTCGACGACGAGGGCCACCTGCTGACCGACACCGAGGCGCTGCTCGCGTTCTTGGCCCTCCTGCCCGGCAAGGTGCTCGGCGACACGGTGGCGCTTCCGGTCTCGACCACCGACGCGGCCGCCAAGCTGGTTGCCGAGCAGGGCCTGGAGGTGCGGACCACGAAGATCTCGAACACGGCGTTGATGGAGGCGTCGACGATGGCGGGCGTCGGTTTCGCCGGCAACCAGCACGGCCAGTTCATCCTGCCCGGGTTCCTGCCGGCGTTCGACGCCGCCGCCAGCTTCGTGAAGATGCTCGACCTGCTCGCCTACCACGAGAAGAAGCTGTCCGAGACCGTCGCCATGCAGCCGAAGGTGCATCTCGCCCACGAGACGGTGGTGACGCCGTGGGAGCAGAAAGGTGCCGTGATGCGCAGCCTGATGGAGCTGACCAAGGGCCGAGATGTCGAGCTGGTCGACGGGGTCAAGGTCCTCCACGACAACGGGTGGGCGCTGGCCCTGCCCGACCTGGAAGAGCCGATCACCCACGTGTGGGCCGAAGCCGGCACCGACGCCGACGCTCGCCGCCTCGCCCAGGAATACGTCCGCCGGATCCGCCAGCTCGTGATGTGATCTTCGCCATCGCTGACGGGGTGAGGGGCCGTTGGGGGTTCCCGACCCCTCCGTGTGAGGCATCCAGGGATCTTCGGCTAGTTTCCCGGGCATGAACATTCCCGACGACCTGCGGTACTCGGCAGATCACGAGTGGGCTCGGGTCGAGGACGGCAAGGTGAGGATCGGCATCACCGACTACGCGCAGGACGCGCTCGGCGACGTCGTCTACGTCGATGTTCCCGAGGTCGGCGCCACGGTCGCGGCGAAGGACAAGATCAGCGAGGTCGAGTCGACCAAGTCGGTGTCTGACATCTACGCGCCCGTGTCCGGCACGATCACCCAGGCCAACGCCGAGCTCGCCGACGTGCCCGAGCGTTTGAACGAAGATCCGTACGGCGAAGGTTGGATCTGCGTCATCGATCCGACCGACCCAACCGAGCTCGACGCTCTCCTTGACGCTTCGGCCTACGGGCGGTTGGTCGAGGGTTGAGGCGAGCGGGCAGCGCCGTGGCTGACGTCTTCTGCAACAACTGTGGGCACAAGAACCCTTTGGGTTCGAACTTCTGCTCGTCATGCGGCGCGGTGCTGGAGAGCGAAGTGGCTGATCACACCACCATCACCTTCCACCCCACGCAACCGGGCGACCCGGTCGACGAGGAGGTGAGCCTCAACCTCGACGAGGTGGGCGAGGCCGGCGTCCTGGTGGTGAAGCGCGGCCCAAAAGCGGGCACCCGCTTCCCGCTCGTGGACGACGTGACCACCGCGGGCCGCCACCCCGACTCAACCATCTTCCTCGACGACATCACGGTCTCGCGGCGCCACGCCGAGGTCGTGCGCTCCGGCGACGGCTACGTCGTCCGTGACGCCGGCTCACTCAACGGCACCTATGTCAATCGCGAGCGCATCGACGAACGCGAGCTGCACAACGGCGACGAGGTCCAGGTGGGCAAGTTCAAGCTCGTCTTCTTCTTGGGGTCGTCGCAGGAGCAATGAGCCGTACCGTGACCGAACGATCGCACTTGTCCATCGGTGAGGTGTTGAGCCTTCTCCAAGACGAGTTCCCCGACGTGACGATCTCCAAGATCCGCTTCCTTGAGAGCCAGGGTCTGCTCGATCCCGAACGCACCCCGTCGGGGTACCGCAAGTTCTACGACGCCGACATCGACCGGCTTCGCTGGATCCTCCGCCAGCAGCGCGAGCACTTCCTGCCGCTGAAGGTCATCAAAGACCGGCTCGAAGAGGTGCCCTTGGACGAACTGCTCGCGGCCGAAGAGGCCGAGCGCGATGGCGCCGGGTCTGCTGATCCTGGCCTCAGCAGCGAAGGCGGGGGCGACGACGGAAGCGGCGCAGCGGAGGTGCGCGAGCCGGTGGCGAGCACTCCCGCGCCACCGGGCGACGACGCGCAGGAGGCACCGAGCGAGCCGCCCGCGCCACCACCGCCACCCCCACCACCGCCGGTCGACGCCCCCTCGAAGCCGACCGCGCCCCCGAGCACCGGCGGGCGATCAGAGGACTCGGTGCTCGATCCCGGCGAGACCAGCATCAACCTCTCGGTCGAAGAGCTGGCCAAGGCGACCGGCCTCACCGCCCGCCAGGTCGGCGAGCTCGAACGCTACGGGCTCATCGTCGCCAAGCCGCTCGGCAACACGAGCTACTACGGCGACGATGCCTTCATCGTGGCCCGCACCGCGGCCGCGTTCATGAGCTATGGCATCGAGGCCCGCCATCTGCGCATGTACAAGGTCGCGGCCGAGCGCGAGGCCGGGTTCCTCGAACAGGTCATCATGCCGATCCTCAAGCAGCGCAGCCCCGACAGCCGGCAGCGGGCGTTGGCCATGCTCGACGAGCTCGTCGGCTTGGGCGACAGCCTTCGCCAGGCGATGTTGCGGCACGCGCTGCGCGACTACCTGGAGCGGCGCTGACCGACGGGGCGAGGATCCTCATCACGCGCGGCGAGCTGCGCCGCGAGCTGCGCCGGCTCGCCGAGGAGTTGAGCGCGAGCTATCCCGACGGTGTCGTGCTGATCTCGGTGCTCAAAGGCAGCCTCATCTTCCTCTCTGATCTGGTTCGCCTCATGACCACACCCGTATCGATCGAGTTCCTCGCCATCTCCTCCTATGAGCCCGACAGCGGCCGGGTGCGCATCGTGAAGGATCTGGACAGCGACATCTCCGGGCGCGATGTCGTCCTCGTGGAGGACATCATCGATACCGGTCTCACCGTGGGCTTCCTCCTGGGCGAGCTGCGCCGGCGCCAACCGGCGTCGCTCGAGGTCTGCACCCTCCTCGACAAGGCGGCGCGGCGGATCCTCCCGCTGCCGATCGCGTTCGTCGGTTTCGAGGTCCCGGACGTGTTCGTGCTCGGCTACGGTCTCGATTTTGCGGGCCGGTACCGCAACCTGGACCTCATCGCCGCGGGCGAGATGGCCGCGCTCACCACCGATCCCGATGTGTACGTGCGCCAGCTCTACTCGCCCGACGCGACCGCCGGCGGCCCGTGAGATCGAGACCGAAGCGGCGACCTCGCGCGATAACGTGCAAGGCATGATCGAGATGGAGCTGATCGGCGTCCGCGTCGAAGTGCCTTCTCATCAACCCATCGTTCTCCTTCGTGAGTCCACGGGGCACCGGCGCGTCCTTCCCATCTTCATCGGGCCGCCGGAAGCGACCGCCATCGCCTTGGCACTCGACGGGGTCGAGACACCTCGCCCGATGACGCACGACCTCATGAAGACGTTTCTCGACGAGCTGGCCGCGGTCGTGGAGAAGATCGTCGTGACCGAGCTCGTCGAGAGCACGTTCTACGCGATGGTCCACCTCCAGACCGGCGCCGGTGCGCTCGCGGTGTCGAGCAGGCCGTCCGACGCGATCGCGCTGGCTGTCCGGGTCGGGTGCCCGATCTTTGCCGAGGAGGGTGTCCTCGACGAGGCCGGGCAGATCATCGAGGACGAGCAACAAGACAGCGAGGCCGTCGTAGACGAGTTCCGTCAGTTCCTCGACAGCGTCAACCCGGACGACTTCGCGTCCTGACGGCTCGAGCCGACAGCCGCCACATCTGGATAGGGGCAGGGATTGCGGCGGTTGACACGCAGGCCGACGGGGAGGGAGAGCGCCGCGTCCCGCGCTCACCGCGACGACCCATGGCACCGCGCCCGGCTCTGCCTCGCCTTGATCTTCACGGTGCTGCTGTTCGGCACGGTGGGCTACATGGTGCTCGGACTCGGCGCCCTCGATGCGCTCTACCAAACGGTCACGACGGTGGGCACCGTCGGCTTTCGCGAGCAGGGCGAAGCCGATGCCGACTGGAAGATCTTCACCATCGTGCTGATCCTCCTCGGGGTCGGCATCGTGATCTACACGACGACCATCCTCATCGAGACGCTCATCGAGGGACGGCTCACCGATCACCTGTGGAGGCGGCGCATGCAACGTGACATAGCGGCACTGCAAGGTCACACCATCGTGTGCGGCTGCGGCCGGCTCGGCCGCACCATCGTGATGGTTCTGGAGAACGCGTCGGCCGACGTCGTCGTGGTCGACAACGACGAGCGGAAGTTGCGCGAGCTCAACGTCCCGTTCGTCGAAGGCGACGCGACTGACGACGCGGTCCTCGCAGCCGCGGGCCTCGGTCTCGCCGGCACGCTCGTGACCGGAGTGTCGACCGACGCCGACAACCTCTACGTCACCCTCTCGGCGCGCTCGGCCCGGCCCGACTTGTTCATCGTCGCCCGGGCTCGCACCGAGACCGCCGAACCCAAGCTCCGGCGCGCCGGCGCCGACCGCGTCGTCAACCCCCAGTTCCTCGGGGGTAGCCGCATCGCCGCCATGACCTTGCAGCCGAACGTCTCCGAGTTCCTCGACGTGGTGATGCATGAAGACAACCTTCTCTTCCGCTTGCAGGAGTTCGATCTCGGTCCGGGCTCGCCGCTCGCGGGCCGCTCGCTCCGCGACGCGCAGGTGCGCGACCAGACCGGCGCGCTCGTCCTCGCGCTGCGCGACCCGACCGGCGAGTTCCTCACGAACCCGCCGCCCGAGACGGTGCTGGAGGTGGGCCAGGTGTTGATCGCCATCGGCACCCCTGAGCAGTTGCTCGCGCTCGACGCCGCCCGGGCGAGCGCGGATCGTTGACCTCGAAGGTTGCGGGGGTTACCCTGGCCACCAGTCACACCGGCGTAATTCCGCTTGTGTGACCTCTCGACGCCGAAGCACACCTTCAGGTCGAGTTTGCTACGAGGCGACGCACCCTCAACCAGAGGGTCAGCCCTCTCAACCCGTGGAGAACTGGGGGCAGGACCTATGCGCAGCATCAGCGACGACGAGGGCTTCAGCGGCCAACGGACAGCAGAGATCGTAGGCATCACGTACCGCCAGCTCGACTACTGGGCTCGCACCGATCTGGTCCGCCCGTCGCTCGTCGACGCGGCCGGCAGCGGAAGCCGGCGCCGGTACTCCTACCGTGACCTCTTGGAGCTGCGGATCATCAAGAACCTGCTCGATGCGGGCATTCGACTCGAGACGGTGCGCGACGTGTTCAGCTACTTCCGCGACAACCTGGGCGAAGACATCACGACGGCCAACCTCGTGATCCAGGGGAGCCGGTCAGTCGTGGTCCGCAAAGACGAAGACCTCATCGATCTCGTCAAGCGGGGCCAGGGCGTGCTCAACATCTTGCCGCTCGCCCAGGTGAGCAAAGACATCGAAGCCCGCATCATCGAGCTCAAGCCGCCAACCGCTGCGGCCGGCGCGGCGGGCGCGACCCGGCTCGCCACAGGAGGCTGAGCCCTGAGCGGTGTGCTGCTGGCGATGCTGCCCCATGAAGCGATCGACTTCGCGCACAACTCCGAGCGGCAGTTCGCCAAGCTCCTCGACTTCTACGGCATCGAATGGCAGTACGAGCCGACGACGTTCGTGCTCGAGCGCGACAACGCCGGGCGGCCGTCGGAGGCCTTCAGCCCCGACTTCTACCTCCCGGCGTACGACCTGTTCATCGAGATCACCACGCAGCGCCAGAAGCTGGTGACCAAGAAGAATCGCAAGGTGCGCCGACTGCACGAGCTTCATCCTGAGGTGAAGGTCAAGATCCTCTACCAGCGCGACTACCTCAACCTCTTGGTGAAGTACGGGCTCGACTCGCCCGACCAGCACGCCGGCGGCCAGCGGCTCTCGACCGCCGGCGAGGCTGGTGCGAGCCTGCTCGAGCTCGGTCTGTTCGAGCGCCCCGCATAGAGCCGACCCCGGACGTGTTAGGAAAGGGGCCATGGCGAAAGCTCTGCCGGCGCGATCGCGGACGAGCCCGAGTGACGGTCGCAGCTCGCGGTCCGGCGGCGGGATCTTCGCCGGCTTCGCGCCGTGGATCGTGTACTGGATCCTCGTCGGCAACGCGTCCTTCGTCACGTCGGTGCTCGTCGCGCTCGGGTTGAGCCTCGCGAACAACCTCGTGGCGCTGGCGCGGCATCGCACCCCCAAGATCCTCGAGATCGGTTCGACTGCGGTGTTCGCCTTGTTTCTCGCCATCGGTCTCGCCGGGCAGAAGCAGTTCATCGAGCAGTGGATCCAGCCACTCGGCAACTTCGGCTTCTTCGCGATCGTGGCCGTGTCGTTGGCGATGCGAAAGCCGTTCACCATCCAGTACGCAGAGGAGCAGACGCCACCCGAGCTCTGGGACACCGACGGTTTCCGGTACGTCAACTACTTCTTGACGTGGGTGTGGGCCGCGGCGATGGGTCTCATGACGGTGGTGTCGACGATCCCGCCGATCGTCGAAGGCTCGGCGACGATGCAAGACGCGGGCTCGCCGCTGTCCATCGCGTTCTACTGGGTCGTCCCCTTCACGCTGATGGGCATCGCGATCCTCGTGACGATCAAGTATCCCGACTGGTTCGGCAACATCGCCGATGACGCCGACGACGTGCCGGCTGACGGCCCGGATCTGCCGATCGCCCCGACCACGGCCTCGGATCAGCCCAGCACCGGTGACGCCGAGCTCGCCATCGTGCCCGCGGAGGCCCTGATCGACGAACCGGTGTCGCTGCGGGTGCAGGGCATCGGTGCGGGGGAGTCGGTGGTCTTGCGAGCGTCGACGGTCGATGTCCTCGGCCACCGCTGGAAGTCCGAGGCATCGTTCGTCGCTGACGAAAGAGGCATCGTCGACACGGCTTCGATGTCCCCGCTCGACGGTACGTACGACCGCGTCGACGCGAGCGGCTGGCTGTGGTCGATGCGCTTCGCCTCCGATGACACAACCCCGAGCCTCTTCGTTCCGTCACTTGACGCTACCGGAGTGCATGTCGAGGCGGTCGTGGCGGGCGGCGCGACCTTGACGCGCACGTTGATCTGGCGCGGGGCGAATCCCGAGGTGTCGGTACGAGAGGTGAGCGAAGACGGTGTCGTCGCCCGGCTCCTGCTGCCAGCCGGCGATGGACCGTTCCCCGGGGTCGTGTTGTTCGGCGGCAGTGAGGGGGGTCTCGACGGCCAGTTCTCGAACGCCGCGCTGCTGGCGTCGCGCGGCTATGCCGCCGGCATCGTCGGCTACTTCGGCAGCGATGGTCTTCCCCCCGAACTGAAGGAGATCCCGCTGGAGACGATCGCTCGCGGCGTCCGGTGGTTTGCCTCGCTGCCGGCCGTCGATGCCGATCAGGTCGCGGCGATGGCCATCTCCCGGGGGAGCGAGGCGCTCCTCGCGACCCTGGCGCGGGTCGACGATCTCCCCGTGCGATCGGTTGTCGCGGTCTCTCCGTCCGCGCTCACCTGGGAAGGCCTCGGTGACCGCGGACCGCTGAAAGGCGTGTCGGCGTGGACCTTCGCCGGCGAGCCCGTGCCGGCCGCGACGACGGTCCCGCGCAAGCTCTACGACGACATGACCAAGCAAGCGTTCCGAGCGCGCGGCCGCCGCGATCGGTTGCACCCGCCCCTCATGCACATGGGCCTGTCCTACACGCCGACCCTCGACGATCAGCACGCGGTGGCCGCCGCGTCGATCGAGGCGGAGCGCATCGCTGTCCCGCTGCTGCTCCTCGCGGGAGGTGACGATCAGATCTGGCCGTCGTCGCGCATGGCCGAGATGATCGAGTCCCGGCGCGACGACGCGGGCGTGGCCGGCGCCGACCACGTGCAGGTGTGGCCGGGCGCCGGTCACTTCCTGCGGATGGGCCACCTCCCGACCGCAGTCTCCTGGAGCGGGCCCGTCGCGTTCGGCGGCACACCGGCGGGCACGGCCACCGCGGACGCCGAGCTCGGTCCGCGCGTCCTCGAGTTCCTCGCGGCCACGCTGGGCTGAGCTGCTCGGATCGCGTTCGTCGCGGCGCGTCCGGTCCATCCGCTGCCCGACCATCCACTGCCCGACCATCCACCATCTGACCTTGAACCATGTTCATACTTTGAACGTGGTTCGATCAGCGTCCCCACCAGCCCCGCACCTCGCCCTCGTCTCCGACGACCGGCGCGACAGAGCCCGGGAGAAGAAGCGGCGGAAGTTCCTCGATGCGGCCGGCCGGGTGATCGACGAGGTCGGCTTGCACGGCATCACCATCAAGCGGGTGGCCGAGGAGGCGGATGCCGCGGTCGGGTCGATCTACACGTACTTCCCGTCCAAGGCTGCGCTCGTCGCGGCGTTGCAGGCCCAGGCCGTCGACACGCTCCGGGCTTCGCTCGCGAACGCACAGCCGCAGTGGGATGCCTATCTCGGAAGCGAGGCGCTCGACGACCGCCTGGCCGTCCTGGTGCGACTCGAGGGCTTCGCGTCGTTCCTGGCGGCGGCGTCGGTCGTGTTCGCCGACGAGTTCTCGCTGCAACGGCAGCTCCTGTCGGACAGGGTCGATCTCTCGTCACGTGACGAAACCGCGGCGGCGTTGGCGATCGTGCACCGCATGCTCGAACCGGCCCGCGTGCTGCTCGAGGCAGCCGCCGAGCTCGACGTCATCGAGCCGCACGATTCCGAGGAGCGCACCGTGCTCTGGGTGACCGCGCTCAACGGCGTGCTGCTGGTCGACAACCTCTCGTCCCTCGACCGGCACCTGTTCCGCGCGCCGCACCTGGCGCGGCTGCTGACCTTCGATCTGCTGACCGGGTGGGGAGCCGACCGCGCCGACGTCGAAGTCGCCGCCTCCCATGTCGACAAGCTGGCCGCCCTCGGCCCGATGGCTCCACCCCCCGAAGGTCCCGGCTATGAATGACTGACCGCCTTCGCCGCCACCCCGGCGATCTTCGCGCCGCTCGGGGCATGTCCGCCCCACTTTGTCGCCAGGTTCGGGGGCCGCGATGATGGCCAGCGTGTTCAGACGCATGGCGCGGCTCTGTTGCGTCGTCCTCGTCAGCCTGGCTGTCTCCGCGCCGATCGCCGAAGCGCAGGCGCCGCCCGCGACCGTGCCGGTCAATGAGTGCGTACCCGGGGTGACCGTGCCCACGAACGTGCCGGCGAACGGTCCGTCGCCGGTGGGAACGTGCGAACCGTCGACCAAGCAGCGCGCCATCGACACAGCAGTCTGGCTCTTCCTCCTCGCGCTGCTCGTGCTGGTCGCCGCCATCGGCGTCGTCTCGCTCGGGCGCTCAGTTCGCGGCGGATCGGCCGCTAGTGTCGCCGCCGATGACTGAGGAAGAGCTCCGCCGATCGCCGCTCGACGCCGCCCATCGCGCCCTCGGCGCCAAGATGGTCCCCTTCGGGGGCTGGGACATGCCGCTGAGCTACACCAGTGGCACGCTCGCCGAGCACAAGGCCTGCCGCCACGGCGCGGTCGCGTTCGACGTGAGCCATCTGGGAACGGTCCGGGTCGAGGGTCCGGGCGCGCTCGACGCCTTGCAGCACGCGCTCACGAACGACCTGAACAAGGTGGTGCCGGGCCGGGCCCAGTACACACACCTGCTCGACCCCGACGATGCCTCCGTGCTCGACGACATCATCGTGTGGTGGGTGGCTGACCAGGCGTTCGACGTGATGCCGAACGCGTCCAACACGTCACGGGTCACCAGCGCGCTGGCCGAGCTGGCGGGCGGCGGCGAGTCGATCGACGACGTGACGGCGACCCGGGCGATCATCGCGGTGCAAGGTCCCGATGCTCGCGCCCGGCTGAAGGCGGTGAGCCCCGACGCCGCGTCCATCGGCCGCTTCCGTGTCGGCCGCTTCGAGTGGAACGGCATCGAGTGCACGGTGGCCGGCACGGGCTACACCGGCGAAGACGGCGTCGAGTGCTCGATCCCCGCCGAGCACGCGCCGGCGTTCTGGGACGCCGTGCTCGCCGCCGGTGTGGAGCCGGCCGGGCTGGGCGCTCGCGACACGCTGCGCCTCGAAGCGGCGCTGCCCTTGCACGGCCCCGAGCTCGGTCCCGGCATCACACCACTCCAGGCCGGGCTCGACTGGGTGGTGAGCTGGGACAAGGGCGACTTCCGCGGCCGCGAGGCGCTGGCCGAGGAGAAGGCCAGCGGCATCGGCCGCCGGCTGCGGGCCCTCACGACCGAAGGCCGGAGGCCGCCACGCGCGGACCAGGCTGTCCTCCGCGGCGGCGAACCGGTCGGCGCGGTCACGAGCGGCAACTTCTCGCCCGAGCTCGGCCACGGCATCGCCCTGGCGTTCGTGCCGCCCGATGTCGGCATCGGCGACGAGCTCGCGATAGAGGTGCGAGGAACGCCGGTGCCGGCGCTGGTGGTCAAGCCGCCGTTCACCGCCAAGCACTGAACGCCGCGGACATCGGGCCGCGGCGAGCAGGCGGCATGACCCAAAGCCGCCCCCTCGATCTCGAGCACCTACCCCGCGGCGTGAGGTTCGTACGCGCTGACGGGCGGGCACGAGCACATGACGTTGCGGTCACCGTAGGCGCCGTCGATGCGGCTGACCGGCACCCAGTACTTGTCGGTGCGCAGCGCGGGCACCGGGTAGGCGGCGAGCTCGCGAGGGTACGGTCGCGACCAGCCGTCGGCCAGCACGTCTTCGGCAGGATGGGGCGCGTTGCGCAGCGGGTTGTCGTCGGCGGGCCATCGGCCGGCGGCGACCTGGTCGATCTCGCCCTTGATGGCGATCATCGCGTCGCAGAACCGGTCGACCTCGGCCAGGCTCTCGCTCTCGGTCGCTTCGATCATGAGCGTGCCGGCGACTGGGAACGACATGGTCGGAGCGTGGAAGCCGTAGTCGATGAGGCGCTTGGCGACGTCGTCCACGCTCACGCCGGTGGCGTGGGTGATGCCGCGCAGATCGATGATGCACTCGTGGGCCACCATCTCGTTCTGGCCCGTGTACAGCACGGGGTAGTGGGTCGCGAGCCGGGCTGCGATGTAGTTGGCCGTCAGGATGGCGACCTGGGTGGCTTCCAGCAGCCCGTCGGCGCCCATCGCCGTGATGTACGCCCACGAGATCGGCAAGATGCCCGCCGATCCCCACGGCGCCGCGCTGACCGGGCCCGGGCTGCTCGCCGGGCCGGCCTCGGCCACGACAGGGTGGTTCGGCAGGAAGGGCGCCAGATGCTCCTTCACCCCGATCGGCCCGACCCCCGGGCCCCCACCGCCGTGGGGGATGCAGAACGTCTTGTGCAGGTTGAGGTGGCTCACGTCGGCGCCGAACTGGCCCGGCTTGGCCACGCCGACGAGCGCGTTGAGGTTGGCGCCGTCGAGGTAGACCTGTCCGCCCGCGCCGTGCACGAGCTCGCAGATCTCGCGGATCCTCGCCTCGAACACGCCGTGGGTCGACGGGTAGGTGACCATGAGGCACGACACGTCGGCGCCATGCTCGTCGAGCTTGGTTCGCAGATCGGCGATGTCGACGTTCCCGTTGTCGTCACATGCGACCACGACGACGGACATGCCGGCCATCGCCGCGCTGGCCGCGTTGGTGCCGTGCGCCGACGCCGGGATGAGGCACACGGTGCGCCCATCGTCGTCCCGCGACTGGTGATAGGCCGAGATCGCCAGCAGCCCGGCGTATTCTCCTTGCGACCCGGCGTTCGGCTGCACCGACACGGCGTCGTAGCCGGTGATCTCGACGAGCATCGCTTCCAGCTCGCGAACCAGCGCGGCATAGCCTTCGGCCTGGTCGAGTGGCGCGAACGGGTGGACCGCCGCGAGCTCGGGCCACGTCACCGGGATCATCTCGGTGGTGGCGTTGAGCTTCATCGTGCACGAGCCCAACGGGATCATGGCCCGGTCGAGAGCGATGTCGCGGTCGCACAGCCTCCGGAGGTACCGCAGCATCTCGGTCTCGGAGTGGTACGAGTTGAACACCGGATGGGTGAGGAACTCGCTGGTCCGCCGCAACGCAACCGGCACGGCGTCGTCAACGCGGAGCTCGAGCTCGTCCATGTTCGCGGACAGGCCGAACGCCTCGCACACCGCCTCGACGGTGGCGCGGGTGGATGTCTCGTCGAGCGAGATGCCGATCGTGTCGGCATCGACGACCCGCAGGTTCAGTCGGTGCTCGAGCGCGGCGCCGGCGACCGACGCCGCGCGGCCCGCCACCCGAACCGTGATGGTGTCGAAGTAGTGTTCGCTCACGACCTCGATCTCGTCGCCCGCAGAGAGGCCCGCCGCGAGCAGCGTGGTGAGCCGGTGCGTCCGCTGCGCGATCCGCCGCAAGCCGTCAGGCCCGTGGTATGCCGCGTACAGGCCAGCCATCACCGCCAGCAGCACCTGCGCAGTGCAGATGTTCGACGTCGCGCGCTCGCGGCGGATGTGCTGCTCGCGTGTCTGCAAGGCCAACCGGTAGGCCTGCCGGCCGGCGGCATCGATCGACACGCCGACCAACCGGCCGGGGAGCGTTCGCTTGTGCGCGTCTTTGGTCGCGACGAAGGCAGCGTGCGGCCCGCCATAGCCCAAAGGGACGCCGAACCGTTGCGACGAACCGACGACGATGTCCGCGCCCATCTCGCCCGGCGGTCGCAGGACGCACAGAGCGAGCAGGTCGGTGCCTGTCACGACCAGCGCGCCGCGGTCGTGCGCGGACGCGATCAACGGCTCGAGCGAGCGCACCGCGCCCGACGAGCTCGGGTACTGCACGAGCACGCCGAAGATGCCCTCGCCCGCGACCTCGTGTCCGATCTGCTCGACCGCGACGTCGATGCCCAACGGCTTGGCCCGGGTCTGCACGACCGCGATCGTCTGCGGGTGGCAGTCGACGTCGACGAGGAACGTCGATCCTCCTTTCGGATTGAGCCGGTGGCACATCGCCATCGCCTCGGCCGCGGCGGTTGCTTCGTCGAGGAGCGACGCGTTGGCGAGCGGCATGGCAGTGAGATCGCACACCATGGTCTGGAAGTTGAGCAGCGCCTCCAACCGGCCTTGGGATATCTCGGGCTGGTAGGGCGTGTACGCGGTGTACCAACCCGGGTTCTCGAGCACGTTGCGGAGGATCACGTTCGGCGTGTACGTGCCGTAGTAGCCCATGCCGATCAGCGACGTGAACACGCGATTGCGTTGCGCGAGCTCGCGCAACCGAGCGAGGGTGCCGACCTCGGAGACCGGCTCGCCGAGCTCGAGCGGCTTGTCCCACCGGATCGACGGCGGCACCACCCGATCGATCAGCTCGTCGAGCGAGGACAGCCCGAGCGCTTCGAGCATGATCGCCTGGTCTCCGGCGGACGGGCCGACGTGCCGTGCGACGAACTCGTCCGCACCTTCGAGCTCGTGGAGAGACGGTGGGCGACGAGCCTCGCCGCCGTCGCGCCCGGCTGCTGGGGCGGGGTCTTGGGTCCGGTCGGTCGGGTTGCTTGGCACGGTCGAGGTCCTCTCGCGGAAGGTTGCGGCGATGCACCCTCGCTGTCGTGGGACCTGAGAGCTTCACCGGCGGACCGGCTTTCCCCTTCGGTGAGCCGTGCTCCACCACGGAACGCACGTGCTGCTCTCCAGCGTGGCCTCGGTGTGCGGTACGGGTGCCTGAGAGATTCCGGGGCGGTTGCTCCTTCGGCGTCCTGACCGGCGCCGTTGCCGTCAGGAGCTCTCCCGCACAGGTCGGCGGCCGTGAGTTGTCGGACCGATGGTAGCCGGGGCAGTCGAGCCTGCCTGCCCCCGGCTGCCCCCGTCAGTCGAGCGTGGACGTGGCGCGGACGGGGTCGGTCACGAGGGTCCGGCCGGCCGCGGAGAACCGCGTGGGCACCGGCGTGTCCATCAGATCCTCGGCGACCGCCGGCCGGCCGGCAACCGCCTCGCCGTCGGCGACCCGGCCGAGCGCGACGGTCTCGTCGAGCAACGCCCGGGCTTCGTCGCCCAGCAGCGCGAGGTCATCGGACACCAGTGCCATGCCCCCCGACATGCCGACGGCGCTCGCCCACGTACGTATGGCGTCGCTGGACAGCTCCGTCTTCTCGGCGCGGAGCATGAGGCAGTCAGGATCGTTGAGCCAGAGGTTCCGGTGCATGAAGCTGCGCGCCACCGTGTTCGCGTACGCGTGCTGGGTCGCCGGCTCGACGCCGAGGTAGCCGGGGATGATCTCGCGCGCCGGGTCGAGGGCCCACACGGGCGCGACGTCCTGCCCGATCCGGTTGCCGTCGACCAGACCGACGACGTTCGCCAGCGGCACACCGCAACCGAGGAGGAAGGCGTCGGCCCCCGCGCCGTCGCGGACTGCTTGGTAGCCGGCACGAACGCGCTGCGCAGGCGTGAACGATGCATCGGCCCAAACGCCATCGCAGGACGGCGCGAAGGTGAAGTCGAGCTTCAGGTAGGTGAAGCCCGCTTCCACGAGAGCGGCCGCGAGCGACCGCAGATGCTCGACGACTGCCGGTTGTGTCGTGTCGAGGCAGTACATCATGCCGCCCGCGCCACCATCCCATGCCGGGTTGAACCATGTGTGGAGCGGCTTGCCGTTGCGATGGCGGGCGACCCAATCGGGGTGGTCGATGCAGGTGCGCGAGTCGGGTGCGAGGAGGAACGGCGCCAGCCACAGGCCGGGCCGGAAGCCCTCCTTCGCGATCGAGCCCGCGATCATGTCGAGCGATGACGGGAACTTGTCGTTGGTGTCGAGCCAGTCGCCGATCGCGGCCTGGAATCCGTCGTCGAGCTGGAAGACGTCGAACGGCCACCCCGCTGATGCGGCACGGTGCAAGTTCGAGTGCAGCGCCTCCTCGGTGATGCCGTGGAAGTAGTGGTACCACGAGCACCAGCCGACCTGATAGGGAGCACTCACGCGCGCCCTGCCGGCCCGGCCGGCGGCCCGCGCCCACGACTGCAACAAGCCCGGTGCGTGGTCGCCGTACTCGATCGTCGCGCCGTGGAGCGTGCGCTGTTCGCCTTCGCCCAGCACGGCGTCGCCGAGGAACGCCTCGACCCACAGCTCGATCGACCCATCGCGACCGCGCCGCAGCCGCAACGTGCCGTCATGCTCGCTTCCGCCGTCGAACCCGACCAGCACCATCTCGTTCGGCACCATCTCGTTCGGCGCCGCATCGGCGAGCACCGTCACCCACTCCGATCGCAACTCACCTTCCGCGGCGCGGAGCTGGTCGGCGTGGTGGACCGCCTGGAGGAACTCGATCGCCCCAGGCGTCGTGGATGGATCGCGATCGGCGCCGAAGGTCGCGACACCCGTCGGTGACCACGACTGGTAGCCGTTGCGGAACATCCGCACGGGTTCGACCGTGTCGACGAGCGTCATGACCAGCGCGACCGAGCGGACCCGAGCCGCGGTCGACTCGGCGTTGCCGATCGACAGCTCGAGTCGGCGTTCGCTCAGCGAGACCGAGACGTCGAGTGGCCCGACCGCGACCGACCCGCTGCTGGTCACCGGTCGAGCATGGGTCTGCCCGTCGCACACCGCGACGACTCGGGCGGGCTGGAGCTGCATGCACGGATCGTAGGGGAGCGCGGCGCCCCGGTCTGGGGTCGGTGACTTCGCCGGTGCGCGAGCACGCACCCGTGGCGCAGAGCCGGTTCAGTCCCGGGTCGCGCCTTCGGAGAGAGCAGCCTCGACCTCGGCTTCGAGGGCGGCCTTGGCCGCCTTCTCGTCGTGATGCTTCTGGATCGAGCTCATGATGGCGCCACCGGCCGCACCGATCATCTCGCCGCGGCGCGAAGCCACCCAGTCGCGCGACTCGTGCGGTCGCCGCGCCGAGCCCTGGTACCGGGGGAACACGTGCTGCGCGATCAGCTCGTAGGACCGGTCGGTGGCCGCGGGGTCGGCCCACTCGTGGGCTTGCACCAGCAAGGTCCCGAACCCGCCACCGCTCTGCTCGATCAGCTCGTCGATGAACGCGATGAGATCGTCGGGGTCGCCGATCACCGCGGCACCCGTGTTGTTGAGCTGTTCGGCGAGGTGCTCGTCTTCCCCTTCGGGCACCATCGGCAACGCCGCAACCTTGCGGAAGTACTCGACGTACTTGTCGAGCCCGTACTCGACGTCCTGGTAGGCCTGCGCCTTGGTCTCCGCCACGTGGATCTGCGCGACGAGCCGCCAGCTGCGGCGATCCGCGACCGTCCCGAACTCCTCGGCCCGCTCCTCCATCACCTGCCAGTTGGTGCCGAGCAGATCGATGCCTGCTCGCTGGGTCGCGCCGATGGACAGCAACGAGCACCCGAACTTGCCGGCGGCGCGGGGGCCTGACGGTGAGATCATCGCCGCCACCGCCACTTCGGGATGGGGATGCGAGTAAGGCGTCAGGTGCAGGCGCGCGTCGTGCAGCGTGAACCAGTCTGACCCGTGCGTCACCGGCTCGTCGGTGCGCAGGAGCCTGAGGATCACGTCGAGCGCTTCCTCCATGCGGTCGCGCTGCACGGCGGGATCGATGCCGAGCATGAACGCATCGGAGGGCAGTGCGCCCGGACCGACCCCGAGCATCACGCGGCCGCGGGTGAGATGGTCGAGCAGGACGATTCGCTGGGCGACCATGAACGGGTGGTGGTAGGGGAGCGAGACCACACCGGTGCCGAGGCGGATGTGCTTGGTCCGCTCGGCAGCCGTCGCGATGAACAGCTCGGGTGAGGCGATGATCTCGTAGCCGGCCGAGTGGTGCTCGCCGATCCAGGCCTCGTCGAAGCCGAGCCGATCGAGGTGGCCGATGAGTTCGAGGTCGCGCTCGAGCGCCAGGGTGGGGTTCTGCCCGGTCGGGTGGAACGGGGCCATGAAGATGCCGAAGCCAAGGGGCCAATCCATCTGACCATTCGACCCGAACTTGACCATACGGTCAAGTTTTGCGCTAGCTGCCGGTCGCAGCCGGGCAGCGGTCGGTAGCGTGGGGCGATGACGACAGCGCGCCGGAGGATCGTGATGGTCGTGGTGGCGGTGTGGCTGGTCGTCGCGGCCGCTTGCACCAAGGACGCGGGCGGGCCGGTCGGTCCGAACGCGACGGCGGCGCAAGGCACGACCGCGTCCAGCGGGCCGGCTCGCCGGGGCACCGTCGCCAAGTACGCCGGGTTCGACAGCCCCATGTACGCAAAAGGCGAGAACTGGTTGTGCGGCCCGGGCATCGCGACCGACGACCGCTGCCTCCGCGCCGACCTCGACCGCACGGTCGTGAAGGCCGATGGCACGACCGAGGTCAAGCAGTCGCCGCCGGCTGCGGACGCGGCGTTCGACTGCTTCTACGTGTACCCGACCGTCAACCTCACGACCGGTCCGGGCAACGACGAGTCGATGGCGGCCGACACCGCGGTCGAAGACGTGGTGGTGCGCGCCCAAGCGGCCCGGTTCCGCGAGGTGTGCCGGCTGTACGCGCCGCTGTACCGGCAGAGCACGCTGTCGGGCTACGCCTCACCCGACCGCGACAAGATCCAGGCGATGGCCTACGGCGATGTCCGCGACGCGTTCCGGTACTACATGAGCCGCTACAACCAGGGCCGGCCGGTTCTGCTGATCGGGCACTCGCAGGGGTCCGGGCAACTGCAGCAGCTCCTGACAGACGAGTTCGACAACGACGCCGAGCTCCGCGGCAAGCTGGTGTCGGCCATGCTGCTCGGTGGCTTCGCGAACGTCGCGACCGGTCAGGACCGGGGCGGGAGCTTCGCCAACATCCCGGCCTGCACGGCGCCGACCCAGACGGCATGCGTGATCGGTTTCAACAGCACGGCCGCCGACACACCCCCGGCCGACACCAAGCGGTGGGGCGGGGCGCCGGACGGCACCCAGCGGCTGTGCACCAATCCCGGCGCGCTCGGCGGTGGCGCCGCACCCATCGACCCGATCCTCGCCGATCAGGCCAACACGTACACGACGCCATGGGTCGAGTATCCGGGCGCGCTGACTGCGGAGTGCAAGACGGTGGACGGGTCCACGAACCTCCTCATCACAGCGACACCCGGCGACCCGCGCGACCTGTCGGCTTCGATCAAGAACGTGCCGAGCTGGGGATTGCACATCAACGAGGTCAACCTGACCCACGGCAACCTGATCGACGTCGCCCGCCAGCAGGGCGCGGCGGCCGTTTGATGCACGACCCGCCCCACGCGCGTCGTCTCAGGCGAGCTGGCGAGCGATGGTCGCCTGGTCGAAGTAGATCCGCTCGCACGTGAGGCGCTCACCGTCGAAAAGGAAGAAGACCGCCATGCGGCAGCGGAAGCCCTTGCCGCTCGGCACAATGTTCTCGATCTTGCCGAGATGGGTGCCGTGCATCCAGACCTCGGCGATGACCGCGCTGGGGGAGTGGTAGTAGGCGATCAGCTCGCTGCGGTAGTCGGGGAAGGCACCTCTGCGCTCCTTCAGATGGCGCTCCACCTGTTCGCGGCCGTCGTAGACCCTGTGCGTACCGACCAGCTCGTAGCGCGGGTGCGGGAAGACCTCGACGAGCCGATCGAAGTCGAGCTCGTTCTCGGCGTCGATGAGCTCGAGGAGCAGCTTCTCGCGGGCCGCTTGTAGATCGTCGGGCACGACCGACCCCGCTACTCGAAGAGGTCGGGTTGCGCGCGGGCGATCTGCTCGTACAGCGGCTGGAAGCTGAACCAGCCGGCCTCATGGCTGCCCACCTGGGATCGTGTGAGTGACGCGACGTCGTCGTCGAGGGGGTACACCGGGCCGGCGGCCTGTGCGAGGAGCTGCGCCTGGCACGAACGCTCCATCGTGATGAACCACCAGGCCGCTTCGTCAACCGAGTGCCCGACGGTGAGCAGGCCGTGGTTGCGCAGGATCACTGCCTTGTTGTCGCCCAGCGCGGCGCCGATGCGCTTGCCTTCCTCGGTGTCGAGGACGACGCCGGTGTAGTCGTCGAACAGCGCGTGATCGCCATAGAAGGCGCAGGCATCCTGCGTCAACGGCAGCAGCTTCTGCCGCAGGCACGAGAGCGCCTTGCCGTGCAAGGAGTGCGCGTGCGCCGCCGCCTTCACGTCGGGCCGGGCGGCGTGGATCTGGGAGTGGATGGCGAACGCGGCCCGGTTCACTGGGTACTCACCCTTGACGACGTCGCCGCGGTCGTTCACGAGCAACAGATCAGACGCTCTGATCAAGCTGAAGTCGATGCCGAACGGATTGACCCAGAAGTGATCGGGGAGCTCGGGATCGCGAGCGGTGATGTGGCCGGCCACGCCTTCGCTGAACCCGAACCTGCCGAACAGGCGGAACGCCGCCGCCAAGCGCTGCTTCAGGTACGTGCGCTCCGCTTCGTGGTCCTCGAAGCTGGGGACGCGGTAAGGAAAGGCGATCTCGGCCATGGCGCTGGGCTCCCGTGCTCGCTTGTCGGCTCGCAGTCTACGCCCGCCTTCCCGGGGAACTGGTCAAGCATCCACCCCGCCGCTCAGCCGAGTCGGCACACTCTGTCACGTGACGAAACGACGTAGCGGGCTGGAGGTGCCCGAGAAGCGAGCACAGTGCCGGTGGTGTGGTCGTGAGTTCGCCCCGCCGCCCCGGGGCCGCCCTCGCGTCTACTGCCGGCAGGGCTGTCGCCAGCAAGCGTTCATGGCTCGCAAGCTCGCGGCCGCGCACGGCCTCGGCGACGACGATCTCATCGTGTCGCGCCTCCAACTCGAAGAGCTGCAGAGCCGGCTCTACTGCCTCCAGGCCGCCATCGAAGACGTCGATCGCGATCTCGAAGCCTCGACCGAACCCGGGGAGGTTCGCGAGGCGCTCACCTGGCTCCTCGACAACGCCCGTCCCGTCGCCGCGCTCTGGATCGAACCCCGCACCCTCGACGCCTGAACAAGATCGAACTGGCCGGCGTCGCACTGATGCGCTTGTGCGTCAGGCGCCGAGGCTGGCGTCGAGCGTCTCCTTCGATGGAGCGAAGTAGAACGATCCGGAAGCCGGCGTCGAGTAGTCGGTGAGCGCGTCACGGGGCTTGCCGTTCATGCCGTAGATCGCCTCCATCCGCTCACGCAGGGGCGCCTGCTCGCGGCAGAAGCCCATGAAGTACAGGCCGACCGTGCCGTCGGGCATGGCGTAGGGCGTCGACCGGCGCACCATCTCGCCTCGCTTGGGCTTGCTGGCGTCGGCGGTAGCACCATCGCGCAGTTCGACATGGGAGAGGTGCGAGGTCGGCACCTGGGTGTCGAGCCGGCTGGAGTCGGCCTTCGTGCGGCCGAAGAGGTTCTGCTGGTCGTCGAGCGAGAGGCCGAAGAAGTAGTCGAGGTCGTGGACCCAGCGCTGCGCGATGCAGAACGCACCGCCGGCACCGGGTTTCCCGTCGGGCACGAGCGCGCACTCCACTTCGCGGTCAGGGTCGGGGTTGCCCGTGCCGTCGATGAAGCCGGTCAGGTCGAGGCTGTTCTCGTACACCCAGGCGATCGTCTCGCGGGCGACGGCCATGTGGCCCGCCACCGCGGTCCGGAAGCTGTACTGGGTCGCCCAGTTGCGATCCTTGCGATCGGAGTGGACCCACACCAAGAGATCTTCCTGCGTGCCTTTGGCGACCTTCCCGTCGGGTGATTCGTAGCCCGGGTAGTCCAAGAAGTCGTCGGGTACGTCGTCGGTCAGCGCGGCAAGGAACGACGGGCCGCACAAGACGGCGAGGTTCACGCCCTGTGCCTGGCAGTCGGCGCGCAGGTCGTTGAGGGCGCTCTTGATCACCGAAAGGTCGGCACCGTCGGTGCGGCTCAGGTGCACGTACCACTGGTGCGAACCGAGAGCAGTCAGAAGTCCGGGCTGTGGAGTAGGCATTTCAAGGTCCCCCTCGTGATTCATTGGGTTCGGCAGGCGGGGGGAGACTACCAACCTCACGATGCATCGGTGACCAGAACACGGTCGGGGTCCTTCCATGACGAAGGCGACCCCGCCGCTCGTTGCGCCAACGATCAGTCGAGCCCAGCCGAGGCCCTCACGACGCGCAGGTCGTACAGGAGCTGCATCGGATGCAACGGGGACGGCGTAAACCCGAAGTTCTCATAGAACTGGGCCGCGCGTTCGCTGATCGCGTCGACGAGCATCGCTCGAGCTCCGATGAGCCTCGAGCCTTGAACGGTGCTGAGGAGTGCCTCCCGCAAGAGATCTGCAGCCCAACCTTGCCCTTGGTAGTTCTGATCGATTGCGAACCGTCCCATGCGAATCACCGGGATGGGATCTGGAGCGCGTCGGGCAATCCCCGGCGGGACGTCGGCGAGTTCGACTTGTCCGCTGGAGAGGCAGAAGTAGCCGGCGATCCGCTGCTCGTCGCGGTCCTTGTCGACAAGCAGGTAGGTTGCCGCGTCTCTCGAGTCCATGCTTTGCCGCGCTTGTGTCGCGAGCCATCGATCAAGCGATGGCTCGCCACAGGAGAACGCAGCACGCTGCTCCTTGGAGGGTCGTACCTCGTCGTATCGGGCGACGTGCACGACTGCGTTGTTCTCAACGCGTGACGCGCTGCGGGCGGGCGAACAGTTCGACCAGCCGTGGGTCCGGACGCGTCGGCTCGTCGAGCAACTCCGTGAACGCCTTCCACGTCCGTTCGTCCAGGACGAAGCGGCGCTGGTCAGAAAGGACCTCGTGGGCACGTTCGATGGCTGACGTGGTGAGGAAGTCGCTCACCGACTGGCCAACCTCCGCGGCCGCGTGGCGGATAAGTTCGTCATCGGCGGCACGAAGCCGCAAATTCAAGCGGGCGTCCTTGGTCGGGGCAGGCATGGCTCGGTCCTTCTCGGTGCCACCACTAGGTGACGTACTTCGTGGGTGGCAGAAGTGTACGTACATCCGGTGCCCCTGCCAACCCGTCTCGGAGGCTCGCGGTACGCGGATTTACTTTACATAACGAGGATTATGGGCGTCAGGCAGGATGCTGCGAGGTGCGTCTGTGGTCAGCCAATCAGCCAGCCAATCAGCTTGGCGGACCGTCGGGCGCGAGGAGCGTCTCGCCCCGGGCTCGCAACCGCTCGCCGTCGTCGGTGAGGCCGGCCCGGATGCAGTCCCACGAGCAGCGCAGCAGGAACTCGCCGGCGAGCCGGGCGTCGTGAAGCTTCTGCTCGGTCGCGACGGCTTCGACCGTGCTGATGGCAGCGGGCCCGGGCGATTGCAGGAGATGGATGCGCGCATCGATCTCGCGGCGATAGAGACCCGTCACCCCGGAGATGCTCGGGTCGGGTGGCCCCGCGATCTCCATCACCTCGACCGCGGCATCGATCGCACCGGCGTCGAGCAACACGCCGGCGACATAGATCGCGGCGGTAGGACCGGCGACCAGCGAGCTGTTGAGCGCGCGGAACTCCGCCAGCACGGTCGCGACGACGCCAGGGGTCGGTCCGTTCGCGTTGAGGTCGAGCACGGCGCGGAGCACAGACACGAAATGGCGCAGGATCGGCCAGACAGCGCCATCGGGCGCAGCATCGAGCTCGGCCAGGCAGTCGCGCACCGTCGCGAAGTCAAAGCTCACGCCCGACGTCCAGCCCAGCGCCACCCAACCAAGGAGGACGCGGTCCGAGCCCATCGCGAGCAGTTCTTCAACTGATTCGCGAACCAGGGGGATCCGGTCGTGGCCCGGGTCGCCCTCCATGAGGATGAGCACCGTGGCGAACAGGCCGCGCGTGATCGCCTGCTCCTCCGCACATCCCGCCTCCTCGAAGTCGGCCTGCGCACTCGCGACGAGATCGTCGGCGGCATCGCGAAGGCCGAACCCAGCGAGCAGCGTGGCCAGGCCGAGTAGCCGGCGAAGCCGGCCACGCGCGATCGCGTGGAGCGGGCCCCGGTCATGCTCCTCCGCACCGATCAACGCCGCCTGCGCGACGGCAACGCCGTTCAGGTCGCCGCGCCAGAGCGAGAAGTCAGCCGATATGGCCGAGATCCACAAGCGCCACTCCGGCCGGCCCCGCTGGTTGACCTCGCAGAAGAGCTCGTGCACCTCCTCGGGCGAGCAGCTCGCCGTGCGGGTGGCAGCATCTGCGAGGAGGACGCGGACGAGCAGTGGAAGGTCGTCGCGTCCGTCGAGCACCTTGCGCATCGGCTCGAGGGATCCTGCCGCCAGCAGCCCGCAGACCAGCGCTTCTGCCTCTGCCATCGTGTCTTCGTCTGCCGCCAGGCGCACCAACTGGTCGGCCAGCGACCGCGGGTCGGCGGTGTCCCGCACTCTGGCTCGAGTCCCTTTGGCCATACTGCCCTACTTCGTCGCATCGTCCCCGGAACAGTCGTCCGAGGGATCCAGCCGCCCCGCCAGCGTACAACGGCACGAGACCGACAAGACCTTCGCGTCGCTGTCGCCCTTCTCGATGTGTCAATCAGAGCTTGACAATGCTCACCCGTCAAGCATAGATTGACGGGCCACTGACGAATGGAGCGGAAACCATGGCCAAGAAGGTCCCCGACCTGAACTGCTCGTTCTGTCGCCGGAGCGCGGCCGCGGTGGACAAGCTCATCGGTGGGCCCGGTGTCCACATCTGCGACGAGTGCGTGAAGACGTGCAACGCCATCCTCCGTGGAAAGAAGACCGCAGGCTTCCCGGGCTGGCCGTCGCTCGGTGACGACGAGCTGCTCGCAAGCCTCGAGCCCGCCGCGAAGTGCGTGCGCGACCTCGACGAGAGCGTGCGCGAGCAGGTTGCCGAGCTCCGGAGTCGCAGCGTGAGCTGGGCCCGGATCGGTGAGGCGCTCGGCGTCACCCGGCAGGCCGCGCAGCAACGCTTTGGCTCGTAGGTTGCCGCCATTCCGCCGTCGACATGGTGTTGCTTCGCTCGCGGCGCGCTCGTCGACGACGTCAGGCATCAGCCGCCCGATCGAGCATCGCGAGCACCTCTCCGGCATCCAGGGACCCCGGCTCGCGGCGCTCGCGAGCGCATTGGTTCGCGAGGCGTTGCAGCAGAGCGTTGACAGGCGTCGAGACCCCCCACAGCCTCCCGAGGAGGACGATCTCGCCATTCAGGTGGTCGGCCTCGACGGTGCCGGTCCCCCGCTCGAGGCTCTGCCACGACGATCCCCCACCGCGGCGCCGGCCGCTGATCGGCGTGAGCTGCAAGACGCCGGCCCGGCGTGCCGCATCCTCGTCATCGGACGCATAGGCGATGCCCGCAGCTTCGAGGCAACGTCGGCCCTCAGCCTTGGCGAGCGCGAACAGCTCGGCGCCGCGGGCATCGTTCCCCACCGTCGCCTCGATCGCGTTGCCCAGGTTCATGAGGAGCTTGCAGTGCTTCCAGCGCATCACGTCGCCACGCGGTTCGGACACGAAGCCGGCAGACCGGAACGCAGCTGAGATCGCTTCGGTCGTGCTGTCCACCCCAGCCGGCACGCCGCCCACGTCGAGGATGCCCTCGGTCGGCGCCGAGTTCGCCTGCACGACGCCGTCTTCCACGAACGTCGCCGGGAACATGACGCAGACCCCATGGACGTTGCGGAAGTGGCGCAGCGCCAGCCGCTCGTTGTCGACTCCGTTCTGCACGCACACGACCGGAAGACCGTCGTCCACGCACTCCGACAGCGCGAGAACGGCACCCGCCGTGTCCTGGCTCTTCATGGTGAGCAGCACGACATCTTCGCTCGTGAGGTCGACCTCTCTCGGATGGCCGACGACGGGCACGTCGATCGTGTCAGGGCCCGCCGGTGACTCGATCACCAACCCTCGCTCCCGCAGCGCCTGGCCGTGCTTTCCCCGCGCGATCAGCACGACATCGTGGCCGTGCTGATACAGCCGGCCCCCGAGGACCCCGCCGACCGCGCCCGCCCCGTACACGATGAAGCGCATCTGCGGAGTCTGGCACTGTTCGCCGCGGCGACTCAGCCTCGTCGCTGCTCGGGTCGAGATGGGGACGCGCCGGCGCGGCGCGGCGCGCCCGCATGCCACCGCTTCTGGCGTGAGCGGAGGCACGAGCAGCGCGCCCCGCCTACCCTGGGCCCAGACGAACCATCGTCCGCGGGAGTGCCACGACGTTGGCACGAGGGGGTCCGCGATGGCCAGATCGGCGAAGTCAGCGCAGCGAGCCACCCTGCACGGCGACGCGCGCTGGGCGACGCTGGCCCGTTCCCCCAACGAGCTGACGATCGTCCTCGATCCCGACGGCCACCCTCTCTACATCGATCCCGCAGTGCGCTGGGCGCTGGGCTACTCCCCCGCCGAGCTCCGGAACCTGCTGGGTCCCAACCTGGTCCACCCCGACGACGTCGGGCTGGCTGACCGAGCGTGGCGAGAGATGCTCGATCGGCCCGGCGAAGAGGTGAAGGCCGAGTACCGGCTGCGCACCGCCGACAGCTCGTGGCGGTGGTTCGAGATCTCCACGACCCGGCTCGCGCCGAACAGCGCCGACGACGCGGTGGCCGTCCGGTATCGCGACGTTTCGGCCCAGCACGAAGCGTCGGCCGCCCGTGTCGCGGAACAAGAGCGCTTCCGGGCGCTGGTCCAGCACAGCTACGACGCCATCGTCGTCTCCGATGAGAACAACGTCATGACGTACGTGACGCCCGCGATCAAGCGCATGTTCGGCTACGAGCCCGGCGAGCTGCTCGGCAAGAGCGGCTTCGATTTCGTGCATCCCGACGATGTGGCCGAAGCCGTGGAACACGCGCAGGCGCTTGTGGTCCAAGCGGGCAACAAGATGCTGATCACGTTCCGCCTCCGGGCCAAGGACGGCGACTGGCGCTGGTGCGAGTGCACGAGCGTCAACCTGCTGGATCACCCCTACGTCCACGGCATCATCAACAGCTTTCGCGACGTCCACGATCGCAAGCGCGCCGAGGACGAGCTGAGGCAGAGCGAGGAGCGGTTGTCCGCACTCTTGCAGAACGCCGATGGCGCGGTGATGGTCGCCGACACGGCGGGCCGGCTGCTCTGGGCCGGGCCCTCGTCCGCGGCGCTGTGGGGCTTTCCCCCTGAAGACATGGTGGGCCGATCGATGGTCGACCACATCCATCCGGAGGATCGTCGCGAGGTCGTCCGCCAGTACTCGAAGATGACGTCGGCACCCGGATTGAGTGTGCGGACCGAAGCTCGCATCCAGCACACCGACGGGAGCTGGCGGTGGTACGAGGCCGTGTTCACGAACTGCCTCGACCAGCCAGCGGTGAAAGGCATCGTGGCGAACGTGCGCGACGTGACCGAACGGGTCGTCGTCGAGCAGGCGCTCCGCGAGAGCGAGTCTCGCCTCGAGCACCAAGCGACGCACGACGAGCTCACCGACCTCCCGAACCGCACGTTGCTCTTCGATCGCATGGAGGTCGGGCTGGCCCGGGCCCGGCGCAACGGCACGCGGATCGCTGTCCTGTATCTCGACATCGACAACTTCAAGGTCATCAACGACTCGCAAGGACCCATCTTCGGCGACGAGCTCTTGTTGCGCGTTGCGACACGCCTACGGCACAGCGTGCGGGCCGGCGACACGGTGGCGCGATTGGGCGGCGACGAGTTCATCGTGCTCGCAGAAGACCTGGAAGACGAACAGGACGCGCTGGCGTTGGCGAACAACGTGACCGAGGCGCTGACGCAGCCGTTCTCGATCGGTGACAGCGAGGTGTTCGTCACGTCGAGCCTCGGCGTGTCGTTCTCCGGCGGAGACGGCGTCACGCCCGCGGACCTGGTGCGCGACGCTGACTCGGCGATGTACCAGGCCAAAGCGAACGGCCGCGATCGCACCGAGGTCTTCGACGACGGCATGCGGGCTCGGGCCGTCGAACGCCATCAACTCGAGACAGCACTGCGCCGGGCTGTGTCGCGCCGCCAGCTCCAGGTGCACTACCAGCCGATCATCGATCTGGCATCGGGCCGTGCGGCCGGCGTCGAGGCGCTGGTCCGGTGGAAGCATCCGGCGCGGGGAATGCTGTACCCCAACACGTTCATCTCGATTGCCGAAGAGACGGGACTGATCGTGCCGCTCGGGGCCTGGATCTTCGACACCGCGTGCTCGCAGGTTGCGCGGTGGCGAGATGTGGACCCTCGCTACGCGCCACCGTTCGTCTGCGTGAACTTCTCGGCCCGCCAACTCGCGGAGCCGGCCCTCACCGACGACATCGCCAACGTGCTGGCGGCGACACGGATCGATCCGTCGAGCGTCCACCTCGAGATCACCGAGAGCGTGCTCATGGGCGACGTCGGAGCAAGCCAAGACCTTCTCGATCGCCTCAAGGTCCTCGGCGTGCGTGTGGCGGTCGATGACTTCGGGACCGGCTACTCGTCGTTCAGCTACCTCACGCGCTTCCCGGTCGACGTGCTGAAGATCGACCAGAGCTTCGTGCAACAGATCGACGACGATCGCGAACCGAACGGGAGCGCGATCGTCGCGGCCATCATCGGTCTCGGCCACACCCTCGGGCTACGAGTGGTTGCCGAAGGGGTCGAGACGGCGGCCCAGCTCGCCGAGCTTCGCCGACTCGGGTGCGACCTCGCCCAGGGCTACCTCTTCTCTGGTGCGGTGCCCGGACGGAAGCTGCACGATCTGCTGCATGCAGCACCCACGTGGTGATGCGCGAGCGGGCGAGCAGGCCACCGCCCTGAGGATGACCACAACAAATCGCGGGACACGTGCGACAATGCCTTGCCGCCGACGAGGAGATCCCATGCCTGACCCGACTCGTGATGCGATCGAACATGCGCTCGCGCGGTTGGTCCAAGAACAAGGTCAATGGATCGCGCGCGATCCCGTCCGGGTGCGGACATTGCTCCAGCACACCTTCGCCAACTCACCCGTCGCGCAGACGCGCGAGCTCGAGGCTGCCGTGGCCGCCGTCGAGTACGGCGTGTTCGACGTGCTGTCGACGGCGACCACGGCCGATCAGGTCGACGGCTTCGTGAACCAGCTCGACACCCAACGGGGTCTGACGACCGACGAGGCCCGTTGGGCCGTGACGAGCTGGGCTCACGCCGCCGGGCTTCCGATCCCCGGCGGCGCGGCCACGGAGCCCTCGCGGACGACCGCGACCGGAACCGTGCCGATCGAACCCCAAGCCCAAGGCGGCGTTCCGGGCGCGGCGCCGTTCGCGGCCGGTGCAGCCGCCCCCGCCATGGGGCTCCCACCGCCCGGTCAGCCGCCGGCCGATCCCACCGCGGCCTACCCGCAACAGCCCCAGCAGCCGGGGTACCCGCCGCAGCCCGGGTACCCGCAGCCGCCGGCGCCGCCCACCTATCCCCCACCGGCCCAGCCACAGCCTTCGCCGCCTCCGGGCTATCCCTCGCCGGGCGGCCCGCCGCCGGCCCCGCCAGGGTATGGAGCTGCCGGTGGCTACCCGCCGCCCGGTGCTCCTCCGCCCGGCGCGGCTCCCGGCGGTGGCTCGCCATCGGGCGGTGGCAACAGCTCTCGCGTCGCGCTGCTGGTCGGCATCGCCATCCTCGCGTTCGTCGTGATCATCGGAGCCATCGCGTTCTTCGCGACTCGAGGTGGAGAACAAGAAGTCGTGTCGCCACCGACCACCGCAACGGAGAGCACGAAGAAGCCGACGACCACGACCGAAGACGACACGACAACGTCGCGGCGGTCGACGACGACGAAGCGGTCGACGACGACCACGAACACCGAACCGACGACCACGACCGAACCTCCGCTCGTGTGGCAGCCGTTCGTCGACCCCAATGGCCGATACAGCGTGGAGTTCCCCGGCAGCCCGCAGCTCGAGCAGACCTCTACCCAGATCGACGGGCAGAACATCGGCATCTTCTCCTACAAGGTAAACACCAAGGGCATCACCTACGAGCTCGCCGTGCTCGAGTTGCCGCCGGGCTACTACTTCCCGAATCCACAGAGCACGCTCGAGACCCTGGCCGGCCGGTTCATCAGCAGCGAAGGTGGAAGCATCACCGCCAGGGATTCGTCAGCCTTCGCGGGTCTGCCCGCCATCTTCCTCGCGGTCAAGAAGGGCGACGTCGAGTCGAACATCTTCGGCCTCATCGCGGGCAACCGCATCTACTTCCTCGACGCCGCGGGCAACGACTTCTCCAACGCCGACTTCCCCCGGTTCCGCAACTCCTTCCAGCTTCGCTGAGCCGAGTCGTTCCCGAGTCAGGTCGTGCCCGACGAGACCCACCAGCCGTGGAACCCGTAGGGCACGCGACGGGGTAGCTCGACCCGCCCAACCGGCCCCGCTGCCATGTTCATGGCGTCAAGGACGACGAAGTCGCTCGCATCGCGGGTGCGGTCGTACGCGAACGTGACAACCCACGCGTCGCCCTCGGCCGCACCCCGGGGCACGACGACGGCTTCGCCGGCGCGGTAGTGCGGGCCCGGGTCCCATCTGTCCATCGCGCCGGTCTGGTGATCGAAGCGGTTGATGCCGGTGAACTCGAAACCAGCAGGGCCGTCGTTCTCGAACCCCGCGTACCAGCCGTACCGGTGCTTGCGCCCGACGAACCGGCGGTCGATCCCCGGAAGGTCTTGCTGGACGTCGCTCAGCTGCTGATCACGCCAGGTCACCTGTTGCTCGGCGAGATCGAACGTCCAACGATGGAGCGCGCTGGGCTCGAGGTCGGCGCCGTCTTTGAACGCCGACGGCAGCCGGCACACATCGACCACGATGGTCTCGCCGTCCCGGTAGGCGTTCGTGCCGTGGAAGACGAAGCACGGGTCGACGTCGACCCAGCGGACGGCCGACGCGGGACCGCCGAGCGGGATGATCCCGACCTTCGAGCCATAGGACGGATCCCAGCGGTAGGGGAACTTCCCGCTCGCCCCCGACACCGCCGCGATGGCGTCGTCGAGGCTGAACACGACGGGCAGCACCCAAAAGATCGCGTCGCGGTCGGTGATCGCAAAGTCATGGATCATGAACGAGCCGTTCAGCGCTATCTCCTCGCTCCGGCGAAGCGTGCCGTCGCTGGCGGCGACGTGGTAGGTGAGGTACGGCGGGACGAAGCCATACCCGAAGAAGTGCATCTCTCCTGTCACGGGATCGATCTTTGGATGCGCTGTCATCGCCGTGGTGAGCTTGCCCGCGAAGTCGTACGGCTCGGTCGACAGATCGGCCGGGTCGAGCTTGTAGGGCCAACCGACCTCGCCGGAGGTCAGGACCGCCCCCGCGTGCTCGAACACGCTCACGTTGCTCTGGTTGTTCGCTTGCCCGGGAGCACCGCTTCCCAGCATCTCGGCTCGCTGCTGGTACATCGGCGTCTGGACGAAGCGATTGCGATACCAGCGCGCCTGGCCCTTCTCGATCCGTACGGCATGCACCATCCCGTCACCGAGGAACCAGTGCGGCGATCTACCGGTCGCGGGATTCGAGCCGTTCCGGAGGAACAGCCCGTCGAGGTCGGCCGGAAGCGTGCCGCGCACTCGCAGGTCGGTCAGCTCGACCTCGTCGGTCACGGGGGCGAAGTTCCCCTGCAGCCAGTACGGTCTCGCCGCATCGAAGGGCTCGACGCCAGGCGCCGGGACGCTACCGGCCGCCCCCAGCAACGGCCGCGGACTGGTCGCGCCGGCGCCGGTCGCCGCGGCGTCCGGACGGGCGCAGGCGTTCACCATGGCTGTGGCGCCGGCTCCTCCCATCATGGCCAGCAACATCCTCCGGGACAGCAGGTGGTGCGTGAGGGGATGTCGTTTCGCCATGGCGGCGAGGTTAACACTGTTTACCACTGAGCCACAGAGTGTCGCACGAGCTGAACGTCGTTCTGACCATTCGCCAGGGTTGACCCGAGCCGGTAGCGTTCTTCTCCTATGTCCCGCCGGCTTGAGGTCGAGTTGACGAGCCAGCGAGACGATGGCACATGGACATGGCGCGCCGCCGGAGCCAAGCAGCCAAAGGGAGATCTTGACGGCTCGCTGCTGCCCGGCGAGAGCAAGATCGGTGACGTGCTCCGGGTGGATGCCGATGTCGCCATCGATGGCATCGTCATCACCGCGGTGCTCCCTCCCGAGAAGGCGCGACGAGAGCCCCAGCGCTTGCAGATCATCGGCCCACCCCGCCGCGAGCAGGGTGTGACGACCACGCTCGCGCCGAAGGGCGGCCGGGGCGAGCGTCGAGAGCGGGGTGAAGGTGGCGATCGAGACCGCGACGACCGCCGTCGCGGTGCGGCGCAGAAAGCCCGCGGAGAAGCACGCGAGCGCGGCGGACGTCCGGCTCCTGGTCGCCGTGAGCGCGGCGAGCGGGGCGACGGCCGGCACCGGGAACGCAGCCCTGGCTCGGAGCGCCCGGTCGACACCAGGCCACGTGCCAAGCGCCTGAAAGCGAGCCGGAAGCATCGAAACGCGGCACTGCGAGCGCTTTCCGAGGAGCAGCAGCCCCTTGCCGAGCAGGTGTTGCGGGGCGGGGTCCCGGGTGTGCGCCTGACGATCGACCGGCTGAACGAGCTCGCCAAGGCCGAGGGGCGCCCGCCGGTCGATGCCGAGAAGCTGGTCGTGCTGGCCGAGCGTCTGCTGCCCTACCTGCGCGGTGCCGAATGGCATGACCGGGCCGAAGCCGCACTCGCACAGCTCGATTCGGTCGACCTCGGCGACTTGCGATCGGTGGTGAACGCCGCCGACACCTGGGCGCGCGACGAGCAGACCCGGGCGCTCGCCCACGATCTTCGGGAAGGTCTCCCGAAACGGGTGGAACGCGAGCACCACGAGTGGCTGGAGGAGATCACCTCGACGCTGAGCGATGGGCGTGTCGTCCGGGCGCTTCGCCTCAGCTCTCGGCCCCCGAAGGCCGGCTCGCCCTTGCCGGCAGACGTAGCCGGTCGCCTGGCCGACGCCGCTGCGGCCGGCCTGTCAGCCGACAGCAGTCCCGACCGGTACGCGACGGTCGTCGACGCCCTGGCGCTGTCGCCCGTGCACAACCAGGTCATCCCCACGGGCCGCCCCGAGCACGCGACCGATCAGCTTCTGTCGACGGTCCGGCGCTGCGCCAAGCAACTTCCCCAGATCGCCGCGCTGTTCGGCATCGAGTCGCTTCCGTCTGCGTTACGCTCCGGCCGGCCGGCCCGGCCGGCGCGGCCGGCACCCACGCCCAGCGCCTCGGCTCCTGTCCCGCCTCCTCCCGCGCTCCCGAAGCCAGCACCACCTGCCGAACGCGACTGAACAGCGCAGGCGGAGCGTCAGAGGAGGTCGAGGAGGCCGAGGGGCTCGGCGACGACGAGCTCGCCCGGCTGTGCGATCGCAAGCGCCCGCGGGTTCCAGGCGGCGAGTGCGAACATCGTGCCGGCGCTCGATGCGCACTGGCGGTCGTGGTCGGTGTCGCCGACGAACACCGCGTCGGCCGGATCGAGCGCGAGGGCAGCAAGCACCGGACCGAGCTCCTTGCCGCCATCGAAAGCGTCCGCGAACAGCGCGACATCTGGCTCCCAGCGCAGACGGGCAAGCTCGGCCGCCGCGGTCCGCCGGTCCTTGTTCGAGCACACGGCCCAGCGATCAAGCCTCATGACCAGATCGTCCACACCCGGATAGGGCTGGGCGGCAGAGTCGTCATAGGCGTCGAGGTACTCGTCGACCGAGAGGTTCAGCCGAGCACACTCGTCTTCGAGCACGTGGCCGAACGTGATCAGCTCTCTCGGGACTCCCAACATGACGAACGCGTCGAGCAGCGCCGCGTCGCTGTCGATCAAGGTGCCGTCGAGATCGAAGATGGGGATTCGCATGGGGCAACCGCGCGAGCCGGGGCGACGCTCAGTCGCGCGTTATCACCGGTGTCCGGGCTGCCCGTCCCCGGAAGGCACCCGTCTCGAGGTCCTCGTCCCAGCGCGCGCCGCAAGAGCGGCACTCGCACGAATCCAGGTGGGCGGACGCGAGGTAGAGCCGATCCACTTCGTAGGCGTCACAGAACGGGCAGCGCAGATGCCCTTCGTCGATCACAGGAACCCTCCCCACCGACTGCCGGCGAATCTTGGATTGCGCGCCGTCCCGCCCGGCTTCGACCACCGTAGCCGTTGACCGGGTTCGCTCTCACCTGAGCGCGCCGGTAGGGTGCCGCACGTCAAACAACGAACGAGGCGCGACGCGCCATCAGCACCCAGGGGGGCACGGTGACGGTAGAGCAAGAGGTGCAAGGCAACGTCCTCGTGATGCGGATCGACCGTCCCGAGGCGCGCAACGCCGTCAACGGCGATGTGGCCCAAGGCATCGAGGCCGGCATCGACCGGCTCGAAGAAGACGACTCGCTCTGGGTCGGCATCCTCACCGGAACGCGTGAGTTCTTCTGCGCCGGTGCCGACCTCAAGCTGATCAACGCGGGCAAGGCCGGCGAGATGATGACCGCCAAGGGCGGGTTCGCGGGCATCGTGTCGCGCCCCCGAGTGAAGCCGATCATCACTGCCGTCGAGGGTCCTGCCCTTGCGGGTGGCACGGAGATCACGCTTTCGTGCGATCTCGTCGTCGCCTCCACCGAGTCGCGCTTCGGCATCCCCGAGGTGAAGCGGTCGTTGGTGGCCGCCGCCGGCGGGCTGTTCCGGCTGCCCCGTCTCCTTCCGCGCAACATCGCGCTCGAGCTCGGACTGACCGGCGACCCGATCGACGCGCGGCGCGCGTTCGAGCTGGGGTTGGTGAACCGCCTCGCCGATCCGGGTACGGCGATCGAAGGCGCGCTCATGCTGGCCGAGCAGATCACGGCGAACGCCCCTCTGGCCGTGCAGAAGACCCGAGCCTTGATGCTCGAGCTCAAAGACGCCGACGACGAGACGGCCTTGCGGCGCTCGAACGAGGCGATGATGGAGCTAGCCGGCACGGCCGACTTCGGCGAGGGCCTCACTGCCTTCATAGAGAAGCGGCCCCCGAACTGGTCCGGCAGGTAGCTCCCCGCGGCCTGCGCCGCGGCTCGCCCGCGGAGACGGCGGGGTGTGCCGCCGCCAGGCGACGACGACGCTCGGCCCCTCAGATGATCGTTTCGATGATCGCGTGGTCGTGGAGGAACTCGGCTAGACCGTCGACGAGGCGTCGTTCGGCGACCTCGTGCAACGGAACCCACCGCACCTCCGCGGCATCGTCGCCGGCCACAGGCTCGCGACCATCCAGCAGCGTCACCTCGAAGTCGAGGATGACGAAGTGGTGCTCGTCGTCGAGACGCTCGACCCAGCCGACGAGCGCGCCGCAGACGGCGTCCAGCCCGGTCTCCTCCCGTAGCTCGCGTAGCACCGCCTCGGCCAGCAACTCGCCGCGCTCGACCCGCCCCCCGGGCAGTGACCACAACCCAGCTCCCGGGCCGTGGCCCCGACGGACCAGCAGCAGCTTCTCGTCGAACACGCAGATCGCTCCCACGCAGATCTCTGGTCGAGGTTCGGTTGTGGTCACGACGAGCCGTCCTCGCGCGACCTCGATGGCAACCCCCGGTGCACCACGATGGCGCGCGCCACGAGGCCGAACGTCTCGAAGAAGTTCTTCGAATCGCGCATGCCCGGCAACACGGTGGCGTCGATGCCGATCGCACCGTTGCCGACGGCGAACGCGACTAGATCATCCATGATCGATTCGCCGACGCCGATGCCCCGAGCCATCGGGTCGACGTAGATGTCGTCGATGACTGCGAGAACCTCGCGCGTGTGCATATGCTCGAGCCGGACCACCCCGTAGCCGACGATGACATCGTCGACGGTCCCCACGGCGACGTGCTGGTCGGGATCGTCGATGGCGGCCGCCAGCGACTCGACGAGCGGCAGCCGACGCCCTTCGCGGGCGAGGTAGACGAGCCCGCCACGCTGGCCGCAGAGCTCGGCCCCCGCCGCCGTGGCCAGTTCGGCGACCGCGGCGAGATCGGCATGGTGGGCCGGGCGGGCCGACTCCATCGTGGCTACGACGCCTGCAGCTGAGCGATCTTGTTCAAGATCGTGCGCCGCGCACGGTTGCCGTTCTCGTACTGGCGAATCGCCTCGAGCTCGGTGGTGGTGAGGCTTTCGAGCCGGGGAACGACCTGCGAGGCGGAAAGGCTCTCGTAGTCAGGTATCGCCAGGGTTGCGGGATCGACCCCGGGATCTTGGGACCCTTCGGGCTCGACCGGCACGGGCGTTGGCACGTCAGCGTCGCCGGGGTCGGGGACCGATGTCAGGGTGGCGGTCGACGCCCTGCCGGAACCGTTCCGGCGCTCGGCTTTGGTGGCGTGCCGTACGAGCCCGAGGGCTTGCAGCGTCGAGCGAGTGCTCGGATGGTGCTCGACCACATCCTGCAGTGCACCGGTATCGCGGTGGATGGCATACAGGCCGAGGGCACGGACCATCGCGACTTGATCACGACCACGCTTGACGAACCGCGGCAGCAACGAAGGTGCCTCGGCAACGAACCCCACCGGGGCGAACACGAACAGGTCGAGCGCGTGGTCGATCGGGCTCTTGTGATGCGGCTTGGGCTCTTCCACGCTTCCCCTCACATACGTCCGTGACCGAGCGTACCGGTGGCCCTTTCAGGCGCCAAAGTCGTCAAGGTGCCGGGGGCTGCGCCCCCAGTCGGTCATCGCTTCTTGGCGAGCTTCTTGACGACCGCGATGGACGGGCAATCTTCCTCGCCAACCGGGCACCGCGGGTTGTCGGGCCGGCCGAACTGGGCTGGGTTGACGAGCAGGAAGCATTGCATGCAGGTGAACTCGTTCGCCTTCTTCGGCGCCACGCCTTCGGCAGTCTCGCCAGAACGCTTGTCGGTGACCTCTTCCTCTTCGTCTTCGTCTTCGTCGTCGGCGGCGGCGATCCGGTCCTTCAAGATGGTGTCGAGGTCGGCTTCGACGTCGTCGGCGTCGTACTCCTCCTCCTCGACTTCTTCCTCATCCTCTTTTGCCTTCCGGCGGGCACGGTCAGTCGCCGGTGGTGCCGCCACTGCTGCTACTGCTTCTTCTTCCTCCTCGTTTTCTTCGAAGACCTCGTCATCGCCGCCAACGGCGGTCGCGTCAAGGCTCTCGAGATCTTCCTCGAGCTCTTCTTCGAGATCATCAGCGTCGATCGTGGCGTCGAGCTCGTCCTCCTCGAAGTCGTCTTCGCTTACGTCGTCGTCTGCCATGGTTCCCTTCAGATGCCCACAGGAAGCGTTTCCGCGCCGGGATCATAGACATACCGACGAGGCATCGTGTGAATCTCGGGTCGATTTTTCGACCCTCGTCTACGACCCCCGTTGGAGCCGTCTCGTCTCGGCGCGCCGTTCGGCGTCGAGCCGCTCCAGCCCTGGCTCGGGCGACTGATCGACGAACGCCATCATCTCAGCGACGGCGCGATGCCCGGCCTCCTCTGCGATCAGCCGGTGCATCTCCTGACCAACGATGCGATAGGCAGGATGGCCTTGTGGAGTCGTTCGCAGCTCCGTCAGGTGCATGGCTTCACGGGCATTCATCTGCATCACGAAACGGACCTTGTAGGCGAGCGACACCGCGTAGGAGGCGAGGGGCAGCGAGAAGCGCTCGACCAGCGCCTCGTACAGAGCAGCCGATCGCGCCATCGCCCCGTCGAACACAGCACCGAGCCCTGCGGCATCAACCGTGGCGGGGCGCGTGAACCCGTGATGCGGCGTGAGCGGTTGCCACTCGATCGTGAGCATGCGATGCCGTTGCAGATCACGGAACGCGCCGTAGTCGGCGAGCACGTCGAACCGGTAGAAGCTGCGCTCGAGCGCGCGCCCGGGCTTGTGGCGGCGGTTCGTCCGCTCGCCGGCATAGGCCTTCATCACTTCGAGCCGCTCCGCCACCGTGAGCTTGCGGACATGCTGTTCGAGCTGAGCCTCGGGCAGCGAGACGTGCGGGTAGAGCATGCTCGCGACGAGCTTCACCTCGGCATCGGGATCGAAGTCGACGAGCTGCACGACCGGCACCTCGTCCGGAACGATCTCGCCCGGCGGGAAGAAGCGCTCGGCGATGCCTTCCATCGCGGCTTGGTTGGCCGCGAAGTAGTTGCTCCACGCCACTCCACGGTCATCGAGATCGACCCGTTTCAAGAACGACGGGATCACCTTGCGAAGCTCGCTCAGCATGAGATCGGCGTAGGCCTGCGCTTCGGGCAACGGATGCGACCGCATCCGCAGCAGCAACATCTCATACGCCTGGCCGGGGCCGAAGATGCCGACGTTGGAGACCGACGCGGCGGGCAGGATGCCGCGCAGCGCGTCGAAGGCCTTGGCCCGGATGGCTTGCCGGTACACGAAGTCAGAGTCTTCGCCGCTCTTCGGGAACTGGCCGCGGAAGAAGTCCTGCATCGGCGGGAGGAGCTCGGCGTAGGTGTCGAAGAGACGGTCCATCTCGCCCACGTAGCGGGTGCCGAGGTTCGACATCGTGATGTCGGGATCGCGGTAGTAGCGGTAGCGACCCCCGACGCGGGAGTCGTACGCGATGTAGCGCGTGGACTGCTCGAGGTAGGCCATGAGCCGTCCCCACTCCAGCACCTTGGTGAGAAGGTTCGAAGCTTGCTCGCACGCAAGGTGCACCGCCCCGAGCTGCGCGACCGAATCGTCGCCGTACTCGAAGAACACACGGTCGTAGAGCTCTTCAGCCCGCCGCAGGCCGACAGTCGCGTCGACGGTGGCATCGCCGGCGATGTCGAGCTCGTTGACGAACTCGTCGAGGAACAGCCGGCGAAGGCTCTTCGGCGATCGCGAGTACCGTGCGAACAGCGCGCCCTTCACCACCTCTGGCAGGTTGACCAAGGCGAACACCGGGCCGTCGAGGTTCGTGAAGTACCGCCGGAGGACGTCTGCTTCCTCCGGCGCGAACTCCTCGGCGACGTAGATGCTCACGGATCGGGAGAGTAGGCGGTCGGAAATCGAGCCCCGCGGATGGCACAGAACGCGCAGCTCAACCAAACTGCTCGGTCATCATTGCCTACTCGCCCGCCTGGGTGGCGAACGCCTCTGACGCCGCGTCGAGGAGCCCGGGCTCGGCCCAGAGGTCGGCGATGGTCATGGCGAGGATCTTGGCGCCGTCGAGGACGGCCCGGTCGCCGTCTTCTCCCGATGCGCAGCGCGCGAACTCCGGGGTGTGGATGCTGATGTGCGCCGGCGCCACCTTGATCATCGGGTGGATGCTGGGTACCGCGTAGCTGACGTTGCCCATGTCGGTGCTGCCGACCACTGCGGTCAGACCGCTCGGATCGAGTGGGTCGCGTCCGACGCGTCGAGCGTTGGCCCGGTAACGCTCGATCATCGGTTCGTTGTCGCGCATGTCGGCGTAGGCGGGATCTTTCCACTCATAGGACATCTCGCAGCCCGCCGCGGTCGCGCCGGCCTGCAGGCAAGCGAAGACTCGCTTCTTCAGCGGTTCGAGGCGCTTGAGCGTCGCGGCGCGCACGTACCACTGCGCGGCTGCGTGCGCGGGGACGATGTTGGGCTTGTCGCCCGCGTCGGTGAAGATGCCGTGCACGCGCTCTTCCGGCCGGATGTGCTGGCGGAGGGCAGCGATGTTCATGTAGCCCAGCACTGCGGCATCGAGCGCGTTCTTGCCCTTGAACGGGAACGCGGCAGCATGCGCGGCCTGGCCCGAGTACTCGACCCAGACCTGTTGCACCGCGATGACGTTCATCCCGATCAGGTCCGCGCCCGCCGGGTGCACCATCATCGCGGCGTCGACGCCATCGAGGGCACCCTCGCGCATCATGCGGACCTTCCCGCCTCCGCCCTCCTCGGCGGGCGTGCCGAGGATCAGCACTCGACCGCCGAGCTCGGTGGCGAGCTGGGCGGCGGCGAGACCGGCACCCAGTCCGGCCGTTGCGATGATGTTGTGCCCGCACGCGTGCCCGATGCCGGGGAGCGCGTCGTACTCGCACAGCACGGCGATGGTGGGACCGCCCGACCCGGCACGCGCCGCGAACGCCGTCGGAAGTCCGAACGCGGCGCGCTCTGGTTCGAGTCCTTCGTCGTCGAGGATCCCCGTCAGCAACTCGTGCGCGAAGTGCTCTTCGTAGCCAAGCTCGGGGTGGGCGTGGATCTCGTGCGACGCGGCCAGGAGCACGTTGGCCCTCTTGTCGACCTCTTCGCACAATCGCTCTTTGGCAGCCACCAGGTCCATCCGGGCAGCGTACCCACCGGCCTGCCCCCGCGAGCCGCCGGCCATGCGGCTCAGACGACCACCGTGAGAGCGTCCGGCTCGATGCGGATGCTGAGGTTTCTGGCGCGCCCGAGCTTCTCGCCGTCGAGGTAGACATCGAGCTCGGGTCGAAGCTCGGCCTGGTAGGCGCCGACGCGGCGGTGGTCGATCGCGGGATGCGGAAGGTGCGTGCCCGTGGGCAACCGCTTGCGGGCCTTGAGACGCTGACCGAACGGTGGGTCGCCATCGGAGACGTCGAGCAGGCCGTCGTTGGGATGCCCTCGGGGCGCCAGGTCCCACGAGCCCAGGAACTGGGCGTTCATCGCTACGACGAGGCGACCGCGAAGCCACGAGCGGCGGGCGACAAGGTGCGCGACGAACCAGTGCAGCCGGCCGTCGATGAGGACCGCGCCGAGGTCGACGGGAAACGTGCGCGCCTGGGCGCTGCGCAGCCGGGCCTCGTCACCAGTGCCGCCCAGCGTCGAGCACAGGTCGCCGCCGACGAGTCCCAGCGGTGGGATGGGACTGTTCTTCCGACGGGCCGCCTCAACAGCGTGCCGCGCGTCGCGGTCTGTGCGGCAGATGATGCCGTTGCCGGGCAGCGCGCCCGGCGTCCCCCAGTCCTCGCCCTTCTCGATCGTCACGCGTCGACGGCCTCGCCTGGCACGGCGGGCCGGTCGATCACGACGCCGGCGGGCTCCAGCACCGACGACACCGACACGACCCCCCGGAACAGCGCGTCGGCGGCCTGCCGCGCCGCGCGCGCGGTGTCGAGGGTGGTCGACGCGTCGGCGACCTGGCGCAGGAGGTCGATGAGCTGCTTGATGTTGCGGACGAAGTCGCCGCCGGAGAGGTCTTCATCCTCGAGCACGTCGTCGAGCTCTTCACCCGCCGCCCACGAATAGGCCAGCGGGAGGAACGTCGGATCGGGGCGCCGAGTGAGCGGGAGCCGGGCCTCGCGCTCGTCGTTGTTGATCTCCTCGACGATCTGTTCGATCTGGCCGAAGCGGTGCCGCACCTTGGCGTTCGGGAACCACGGTGGCGGCGCGGGTTCAGGGCTGCGGTGCTCGTAGGTGAAGCACGAGACCAGGCCGGCGAGCGCCGCCGGGTCGAGCTCGTCGAGGATGCCCTCCTCCAGCGACTCCGCCACGAGCAGGTCGCTCTCATGGAAGATCCGAACCAGTTGCTCGCCCCGACCGGTGAGCGACCAGCCCTCCAGATAGCCCCAGGACTCGAGCACACCGAGCACGCGATCGAACCGGCGCGCCAGCGACTCCGTGCGCCCGCGGATCGACTTGCGGAGGTCGCGGATCTCCGTTCTGGTGCGGTCGAGCTTGCGGAGGGCCTGCACGTGCCGGTCACGGTCGGGGCAGGAAGCAACCGGGTGCTCGCTGGCAATCGGCGTAGCTGTGCCCCCCTCGTCAGGAAGGATCGCGGCCGGTGCCAAGCGCAGTGCTCGCAACTGCTTGACGACCTCGCGCCGGAACGCTTCGTCGTCCGGCAGGAACGGCACCGGCAGGTCGATGGTTCCCTCCAACGGGGGCGGCGACGTGAAGTCGACCGTTCCGACGACCCGCACGTTGCTCTGGTCGTCGGCAACGCGCACGCGCAACGACCCGCTCTTGCGCTCCGACACCGACAAGACCACGGCATGCCGGCGCCCAATGGCGATCACGTCGCCTGGCACCAGTTGTCGCAGCGACCGATCCACGCCAGATCGAGCCTCGCGAGCCTCCGCCTGCCGCTCGGCACGACGGCGGCCGGCGAGGGCGGCGTACTCCCCCACATCGCCGAGCTCGCACGCCGCGTCACCCGCCAGCTTCTGGAGGGCTGCTTCTCTGTTGGCGAGCCGAGCTTCCAGCCGCACCACGTCGTTGTCCGCCTGGTACTGCGCGAAGGACAGGTTCAAGAGATGGTGCGCGTGCTCCGGCTCGTAGCGCCGCACGAGGTTGGCCGCCATGTTGTAAGTGGGCCGGAAGGCGGACGCGAGCGGAAAGCTGCGGCTAGCGGCAAGAGCAGCGATGTCGGCGAAGGGAACCCACGGCGACCACAGGACGATGGCGTTGCCATGCTCGTCGATGCCTCGCCGACCGGCCCGGCCGGTGAGCTGGGTGTACTGGCCGGGGGTGAGGAACTCGTGGTGCTCGCCGGTGAACTTCGTCAACTTCTCGATCACGACCGTGCGCGCCGGCATGTTGATGCCAAGCGCCAGCGTCTCGGTGGCGAACACGACCTTCACCAGTCCTTCGACGAAGCAGGCCTCCACGGCTTCTTTGAACGGTGGCACCATACCCGCGTGGTGGGGCGCGACTCCGGCTTCGAGCGCGCTGAGGAACCGGTCGTAGTTCAGCGCGGCGAGATCGGAATCGCTGAGCCGGCGGACATGCGCCTCGACGATCTCCCGGATGTGTGTCCGCTCGTCCTCGTTGGTGAGCCGGACACCCGCGTCCAAGCAGGACCGGGTGGCGTCATCGCACGCGACGCGGCTGAAGATGAAGCAGATCGCCGGCAGCATCGCCCGTTCGCGGAGTAGGTCGACGATCTCGACCCGGTGGGGCGTGAAGTACCGGCGCCGCGGCCGGCCCCGTCCGTAGCGCTGCTCGGGGCGCTCGGCGTCGAACCGCGAGGCTTCACCGTTGGCCTTGCCACCCACCAGCGTCGGGAGCAGGTGAAGCCTGTCGCTCATCTTGTCGCCCACCAGGTAGAGGTTGTCGAGCTGGACCGGGCGCGTGCTCTCCAAGACGAGAGCGGTGCTGCCTCTGACGGTCTCGAGCCACCCCGCCACCTCGTCCGCGTTCGACACCGTCGCCGAGAGGCACACCAGCCGGACCTCGGCCGGGAGGTGGATGATGACCTCCTCCCAGACCGGCCCGCGGTACGCGTCTTGCAGGTAATGGACCTCGTCGAGCACGACGAACTCGAGATCGTTCGACGCGCTCGACCCCGCATAGAGCATGTTCCGCAACACCTCGGTCGTCATGACCACGATCGGCGCATCACCGTTGATGGCGTTGTCGCCCGTCAGCAGGCCGACCGCGCTCGAGCCGTGCATGCGCACGAGGTCGTGGTACTTCTGGTTCGAGAGTGCCTTGATCGGCGTGGTGTAGAAGGCACGCTTGCCGTGCTGGCGCGCCAGCGCGACGGCGTGGTCGGCCACGACCGTCTTGCCGGATCCCGTCGGGGCCGCGACGAGCACCGACGCCCCCCGGTCGAGCGCTTCGATGCCGTCGAGCTGGAACCGGTCCAGACGGAACGGATGCGGGGCGGGCGTGATCGTCACGAGGCGTCGGCTTCGGCCTTGGCCTTTGCGTTCCTCGCCTTGCGCTTCTTGCGGGTCAGGAGCCACCCGATGAGTATCGACGCCTCATAGAAGATGTACATCGGGATGGCGAGCGCCATCATGCTGATGGGGTCGCCGCTCGGCGTGATCACCGCGGCGGCGACGGCGATGACCACGATGGCCTGCCGGCGCCACGAGTTCAGCCTGCGGGGCGAGAGGACGCCGGCGATCTGCAGGCCGACGAGCAGCACCGGGAACTCGAAGCCGATGCCGAACGCAAGCATCATGAAGAGGTTGAGCTTCACGTAGCTCTCGGCGGTGGCGAGCACCTCGATGTTGTCGGCTTGCAGCACACCGTTCACGTCGGAGTAGCCCGCGACGCTCAAGAAGAACTGGATCGCCGCCGGCAGGATGAGATACGCCAATGCGGCGCCCATCAAGAACAGGACCATCGCCGCCGTGACGAAGGGGATGGCGTACTTCTTCTCCTTTGGGTAGAGGCCCGGTGTCACGAAGCGCCACACCTGCCACAGCAACACCGGCATCGCGAAGATGATGCCGAGGTAGGCGGAGACCTCGAGCCGCAAGAAGAAGGCTTCGGGCAGCGAGGTGGTGATGATCTTGGCGTTGGGTTGGATGCTCCTGTACGGCTCGACCAAGAAGGTGAAGATGTACGGAAACAGGAACCAGCCGGCGATCGCGCCGATCGCGATGGCCCCCACCATCTTGACCAAGCGGTTGCGGAGCTCAGCCAGGTGCTCCCACAGCGTCATGCGCCCTGATTCGAGCGGGTCAGCCTCTGGTCCTGCGTCGGTCATCGTGCTCAGTGGTCAAGCCGCCCGGACCAGCCGCTCGCTCGAGTCCATCAGGCTGCTCAAGTCCATCAGGCTGCTCAAGTCCATCAGGCTGCTCAAGTCCATCAGGCTGCGCCTTGTTGGCCCTTGGCAGGAGGGTCGCTGCTCGATGCGTCGTTCGGCACCGGCTTCAGCCCGGCGCCGGTGACCGGCGCAGCGCCAGCGATCTCGTCCGGCGACGCGGCGGGAGCGGGCGCAGGCGTGGACGGCGAATCGTCTGTCGAGCTGGAGGCGGAGGAGAGCGGTGGCAACGTCGGTGCCATGTTCGGCATGAGCGACTTTTTCAGACTGTCGACATCGAGGGCCTCTTTGAGCCCGTCCACGTCCATCGCCTGGCGCATCTCCTGCTGGAAGCCCGAAGACATCTTGCGGAGGTCGCCCACGACCTTGCCGACCTTCCTCGCGGCGTCGGGCAGCCGGTCGGGACCGAGCACGATGAGCGCGATCAGGAAGATCACCAAGAACTCGCCGCTACCGACGTTGAACATGAGGAGAGCTTACCGACCAGCCCGGCGCGGCAGGGAGTCGTGGATCTCGTTTCGGCGGGCCATCCCGCGGTCGATCGTCGAGCGCAACCCCGCCCCGGCCTTCGCCAGTGCTTCGCACCGCCGGGCCGCTCGCTCCAGCTCGCCAGCCGCGCGGTGTAGCCGGCTTGCGAGCACGGCGGTGGCCGAGGCCGCCAGGACGAGCACGGCGGTGACGGCGGCGGCGATCATCGTTCAGCACCGTAGACGCGCGAGACGCGAGCTCCTGCGACGCCGACAAGCCGCCGCCTGCCGCGGCACGGAGCCGCCCGAGCCGTGGAGCCGGACAGGCTTCACAGCCGCCTTCTTGACGACAGCCCTGATTGCGCCGGCCAGCTTCTGCTGGCGACTGCTACGAATCGAGGAGGGCGGCCATGGCGTCGGCCAGGGCCCGGTCGTTCGACAACAGCTCGTGGAAGTCGAGCAGGTCGTCGTGGGTGAAGGCGCTCCCGCCCCGACGGGGCTCTGACAGCTCGAGCGGCGGGCTCCAGGTCGAGTACGCCACCCCGGAGGCAACCAGGAGATCGACGGTGCGGGGCTCGGCTGGCTTCACGACGGTCATCATGCAGACCGGGCACCGGAAGGAGTAGGTCCCCTGGTTGTCCGCGGTGCACACCCGGACTTTCACCTCGGCCGTGGTGAGCTCCACATCGCCGCAGTCTGTGCAACTTGCCCGGATTGTCGCCATCGGGGAACCCCTCTCGTGCCCAGCCTTCGGGTGATTACAACGGCGCATCAAAGAGAGGGCTTGACCCGCGGCCGTGGGCCATCTGACCCATTTTCCGCCGAATTGGGCCATACGACCCAGGCCCCGGACACGACCGGGTGGGCACGAGCGCCGCCCCACGACTGCCGCCGCTTTCCGCACTCGAACCCCGCGTGTAGCTTCCTCGCATCACCACCCGCCTCCCGTCGCGACTCTCCCCGCCCATCGGTTTCGCTCATCGAGGAGCGAGAGCGCATGCACCCGAGAACACGTTGGAGGCATTCGCCCTTGCACTGCGGCTCGGGGCCACCGGTCTGGAGAGCGACGTCTGGCGCACCGCAGACGGCAAAGCAGTGCTGGACCACGACGGGGTCGCCGGCGGGCGGGTTCGCAAGCGCCGGATCGCCGAGGTCGACCGGGCCGATCTCCCGACCCACATCCCATCGCTCACCGACCTCTTCGAGACCTGCGGCACCGAGTATCAGCTCTCGCTCGACATCATGGATGCCGAGGTGGTCAGCGAGGTCATCGCGACGGCTCGCGACGTCGGCTTCGAAGATCAGCTCTGGCTGTGCCATGCCGACGCTGATCTCCTTGCCTCATGGCGCGACCTCTCCACAAGGGTGCGACTCGTCCACTCCACCCGGCTGAACCGCCTGGCAGGCGGACCAGAGCGCCACGCCGCTCGCCTGGAGGCAACCGCCGTGGATGCGCTCAACCTCCATCATTCGGAATGGACTGGTGGACTCACCACCTTGGTGCATCGCTTCGAGCGCTACGCCCTTGCCTGGGACGCGCAGTTCGAGCGGGTGTTGGACGAGACGCTTGCGCATGGCGTCGACGCTGTGTTCAGCGACCATGTCGACCTCATGATCGATGCCCTGGCTAGAGCCCGCCGAGGCGGTTGAACGGCCAGACGCGCGTGAACGCGCGACCCACGATCTGGTTCTCGGGGACCGTTCCGATGTAGCGGGAATCGCTCGAGTTCGTCCGGTTGTCACCCATCACATAGATCTGGTCTGCCGGCACCTTGCAAGGCTTCTCGAGCGTGCAGGGGATCTTCCCTTGCACCGTCATCGTGTTCGGCAGGAGATACGGCTCGTTCAGTGGCTGACCGTTGATGAAGACCTTGTTGTCGTTGAACGCGATCGACTCTCCCGGCAGGCCGATGACTCGCTTGATGAGATCTTTGGTTGCATCGGGCGCCAACGTGTTCGCACCGAGCTCGAACACGACGACGTCGCCGCGGTTGACGTCGTGCAGCCGGTAGCTGAGCTTGTTCACCACCACCCGGTCGTTCTCAAGAAGCGTGGGGCTCATGGATGCGGATGGTATGTAGAACAACTGGACCAAAAAGGCCCTGATCACCAAGGCGATGAGGATCGCGCCAGCCAGCACGACGACCCATTCGATGACCGCCCTTGCGCCCGAGCCCCTCGGCACGTCATCGGGGTCGGTGTTCGGTGTCGCGCCGGAGGCCTGGACGGTCACGGGAGTGCGCAGCCTACAAGCCGCCGAGGCGGTTCAGCGGCCACACACGGGTGAACGCACGACCTACGACCTGGTCTTCGGGGATCGCTCCGATGTAGCGCGAATCGCGGGAGTTCATGCGGTTGTCACCCATGACGAAGACCTGACCGGTCTGGACCTTGCATGGCTTCGGGAGCGTGCACGGGATCGCCGGGTTCTGGGTCGTCTGGGTGCCAGGAGGGAGGTACGGCTCGTCGAGCGGCTGCCCGTCGATGTACACCTTGTTGTTCTCGAACGCGATCGATTCGCCGGGCAGGCCGATGACCCGCTTGATGAGGTCTTTGGTCTCTTCCGGGCCGGTGGCATCGGGCGCCTTCTCGAACACGACGACATCGCCGCGGTTGATGTCGTGGAGGCGGTAGCTGAGCTTGTTCACCAGCACGCGGTCGTTCACGAGAAGCGTGGGGTTCATGGACGCGGACGGGATGTAGAACGCCTGCATCACGAACGTCTTGATGATGAGCGCCACCGCGATCGCTCCGGCGAACACAACCACCCACTCGACGACGACCGCAAGGGCAACCTTCTTCTCCAGCTTCTCGTCAGGCTCGGCGTCTCGGGTCGCGAGTGGGGTTTGCGGGGTCACATGACCGCTTTCGTTCTTGCAGACGTGGTGATCGCCGCGGATGGTCCGTTGGGGCCCGACAGCAACCGTGCATTGTCTCCGCCGCGGGGATAAAGGCGGTGTGAAAGCTGAGGCTACCGCACTCTCATCGCGAGCATGCAGACGCAGATTTCGCCTGCGCGCCCAGGTCACGGGGGGCGGCGGTAGACGGCGAGGATGCGCTTCGCCGCGTCGGACCCCACGCGAGCCACCCGCTCGTCGGTCTCCACGATCCGCGCGTCCGGCCCCAACCGCAGCAACAAGCGCTCGAGCCAAGCGATCGCCGTGACGGCGAGCCGCACGCGCGCCCGGCCGTCGGGCAGTTCCTCCGCGGCCTCGATCGGATACTGGTCGAGGACCCAGCGAGCATTGGGGGCGAGCTCGAGGACGATCCGCGGGGCCTCGTCGCCGGGGTCGAACCCGTCGGCGCGCTCCGGCCGGCCGCTCCGCCCGGGCCCGGAGAACCTCGAGTCGAGCAGTACGGCGCCAACCACACGATCGACGCGGAAGATCCGCTCGGCCGCGGCCAGATGGCAGTACCCGGCGACGTACCACTGCCCCCCCGCAGCCCACAGGCGGTCAGGCTCAACCACGCGAACTGCGTGCTCATCGCGGCCGTAGCTGTAGTAGTCGAGCCGCACCTGGCGCTGCGCTGCGATGGAATCGCGGAGCAGGGAGAGCGTTCGGTCTTCTGCGTGGCCCAACGCGATCTGCACGTTGTCGCCCGGCCGGACACCGAGCAGCGACGCGATCTTTTCGAGGGCGCGAGCCAATGGCCCCGTCTCGTCGGCGCCGGGGACCGAGAGCAGACTCGAACCGGCGACGAGCAGGGCGAAGCCCTCATCCGGCGTCAAGCGGAGCGGCTTGTCGAACGCGATCGGCAGGTTGACCCATACGCGATCGTCCTCGACCACGACCTCGACCATGAGGTCAGGTGTGTATGGCGCGACGCCGACCATGCTGACGGTCGCCAGGTCGTTCACCAACTGCGTGCGGTCGAGGTCGAACCGATCGCACAGTTCATCGATAGCTGCACCGTCGGGTCGCGACGCCACCCACGGAACGATCGCGAGCATGCGACGGACACGATCGGTTCCGCTCAGCTTTGGCACAGAGCCTCCAGCCAGCGCACCATGTCGGCGCGGAGCTCGGGCGGGTCGAGCACTTCGGCGTGGTCGAGGAAGGTCAAGACGAACGATCTGAACGCCGCAACGTTGGTGACCTCGAGGCGGACGACCACTCCCCCGTCGTCACGCCGCTCGATCACGGCGCTCTCGCCGAGATGTTGGATCGCCCACGGCGCTTGCTGCTGGTCGACGAACACGGTGGCCGTCATCGGTTCGCCGTCACCGAACTGCCAGGGTTGTGCGGGAGAGCCGGCCACGTTGGTGCGTGGAAGATCGAAAGAACCGGCCGAGCCGACGACGACCGAACCGTCGATGCGGTCGACGCGGAAGTTTCGCTCGTCGTCGCGCCCGTGGTCGAAGCCGGTCAGGTACCACCGGCCGCGCTGGAACTCCAGGCGATAGGGGTCGACCGTGCGGCCGACATCGCCGTAGGAGAACGTGACTGGCGCGCGATCGGCGATGGCACGGAAGATCGGTGCGAGTCGTGGATCGGAAGGAAGGTCGGCGAGCGCTTCGCCGTCATGCGTGGTGTTGTCGTCGACACCGCCCAGCTTCCACAGCCCCTCCTCGCCGCGGCTGAGATCGAGTCGCACCAGGGATGCGGCCAGTCGCAGCGCCGTGAGCTCGTCGGGTTCGAAACCCGGATCTCGGAGGTAGTACTCGTCACGGCGGATGCGGTAGCCGACCGCCGGCGGGTCGACGCCGAAGATCTCCTCGGTCTCCAGCGGGATCCCCATCTCTCGGAGGTCGTCTTTGTCGCGCTCGAACGCACGGCGAAAGCTCGCCCGGCTGTCCGGGTACCCGCCAATCCGGTCTCGCAGCTCTTCGGCGGTCAAGGGCCGGTTCGTCGTCAGCAGCGTCGCCGTCAGCGTCAGCAGTCGCTCGAGCTTGTCCACGTTGCCCGCACCTCCTCGTCGGCGCCTTCGAGCCGTTCTACAGCGAGGCGATGAGCTTCTCGACCCGTTCGTCACGCGCCTTGAACGGGTCTTTGCAGAGGACGGTGCGCTGCGCCTGGTCGTTCAGCTTCAGATGCACCCAGTCGACCGTGTAGTCGCGCTTGCGCTCTTTCGCGCGGCGGATGAACTCTCCCCGCAGGCGCGCCCGCGTGGTCTGCGGCGGCTGCTCGATGGCGATGTTGATCTCGGAGTCGTCGCAGATCCGCTCGACGAGCTCGCGATCTTGCATCTTGTAGAACAACCCGCGTTGCCGGTTGACATCGTGGTATTGCAGATCGAGCAACGCAACCTTGGGATGGCTGAGCGGCAGATCGTTCTTGTCGCGGTAGCCCTCGATGAGCTTGTGCTTGATGACCCAGTCGACCTCGCGGTCGAGAGAGAACGGATCGGTCTCGAGCTGGGTGATGCAGTGCTCCCACATCCCGAGTGCCTGCTTCTCGAGCGGGCTGAGATCGCGGCGCTCCGCGTAGCGCAACGCTCGGTTCAGGTACTCGCTCTGTATCTCGAGAGCACTGGCTTCGCGACCGTTGGCGAGCCGGACCCTTCGCTTGCAGGTCAGGTCGTGGCTGATCTCGCGGATGGCGCGGATCGGGTTCTCCAGCGTCATGTCTCGTAGGACCACAGACGGTTCTTCGAGCATCCGAAGCAAGATGGACGCCGCGCCGACCTTCAGGAACGTCGAGTACTCGCTCATGTTCGAGTCGCCGACGATCACGTGCAGCCGGCGGTAGCGCTCGGCGTCAGCATGGGGTTCGTCGCGCGTGTTGATGATGGGCCGGCTGCGCGTGGTGGCGCTCGAGACGCCTTCCCAGATGTGCTCGGCCCGCTGGCTGATGCAGTACATCGCGCCGCGAGCGGTCTGCAACACCTTGCCGGCACCGGCATAGATCTGGCGGGAGACGAGGAACGGGATGAGCACTTCGGCGTAGTGACCGAAGTCGTCGCGTCGGGAGGTGAGGTAGTTCTCGTGGCAGCCATAGGAGTTGCCGGCCGAGTCGGTGTTGTTCTTGAAGAGGTAGATCGTCCCCCGGATGCCCTCTTCCCGCAACCGTTGCTCGGCGCTGCCAAGGAGTTGCTCGAGAATGCGCTCGCCCGCCTTGTCGTGCACGACGAGGTCATAGATCGAGTCGCATTCGGGGGTCGCGTACTCGGGGTGGCTGCCGACATCGAGGTAGAGACGGGCACCGTTGGCCAAGAACACGTTGGAGCTTCGTCCCCACGAGACCACGCGACGAAAGAGGTAGCGCGCAACCTCGTCGGGGCTGAGCCGGCGCTGCCCACGCAGGGTGCAGGTCACGCCGTATTCGTTCTCGAGGCCAAAGATGCGTCGATCCATCTGGGCTGCCACGCTACCGGGGATCGGTTCATCACACGGCGCATCGGGCTCCAGGCCGGCATCGAGCCCCGGGCGTACTACCGTCTGCGGGATGGAGCGGCTCCAGATGGTTCCGCTGGTGTGCGAGCTCTCGAGCTTCGAGGCGCAGCTTCTCGCGGCACGGCTCGGTGCCGAGGGAATGGTGTGGGAGCTGCGCGGTGGCAGCAGCGTCTACCCCGTCGGGTGGGTCGACGTGCTCGTCGACAGCCGCGATCTCGAGCGGGCTCGCGAGTTGCTGCTGTCCGACGAGGTGGAAGCCGCCTTCGACGAGGACTGGTCCGAGCGCTCGTTCGAGCCGCCCGGCCGCTGGGCCGGATTTCTCTTCGGCACCGCGCTCATCGTCGTCACGGGCACGTTCCTGCTCGTTCGGCTGCTGGCGCTCTGACCAGAGCTTGCCGCGGATCAGCCGAGCAGCTCGGTCACCCGCTCATCGTCGAGACGTTCGAACGCGCGGCGACCGCTGCTGCGGGCGAGGATTGCGACTTCGAGCTCGTCTGCCTTCAGCTCGCGATCGGGACCAGCGAGGGCCTTCACCGCGGCCTGCAGGGCCTCGGCAAGCGACAGGCCTTCCGCGAACGAGTCCTCGAGCCTTCCCGCGATCGCGTCGGCCTCGCCGCCCAGGACGGTGAAGTTCTTCTCGTCCATGACCGTGCCGTCGTAGAGGATGTGGAAGAGCTGATCCGTGGAGCGGCGATGATCGCCGCCCGCGATCTCGGGGTCTTCGGCGACCTCAGCAACGAGGATCTCGACCTCGAGGGGCTTGATCTCGTGGGTGAACACCTGGTTGAGGATCTGCGCGTATTGGTTGGCGAGGCTCCGAGCGTCGACGTCTTCGCGACTGAACGAGTAGCCCTTGAGGTCGGCATGGCGCACGCCGGCGATGCGAAGTTGGTCGAACTCGCTGTAGCGACCGACCCCGGCAAACGCGATGCGGTCGTAGATCTCGCTCACCTTCCGCAACGTCGTCGAGGGGTTCTCCGCACAGATCAGCACGCCGTCGTCGTAGAGGACCGCGGCGAGGCTGCGACCCCGGGCGATGCCTTTCCGCGCGTAGTCGGCTCGGTCCTTCATCACCTGCTCGGGCGCGACGTAGAACGGCATGCTCAACGCGCCCGCACCTCCTCGCTGGCGCGGTCGCAGCCAGAGCTCATGACCGGTCGCCCTGGAGGTCGGCGGTCTCGGGCAGCCTCGGGATGTCGCGCTCGCGTTCGACGAGCTCGTCGACATAGGTCTGGAAGCGGTCGGCGATCTCGAGCTCGTCCACACGTTGGAACCCGGTGTCGGTGATGGTCGCCAACACCGGATAGATGCCGCGCACGGGGTCGGGGCCACCGGTCGCCGAGTCTTCGTCGGCGGCCTGCCACAGCGCGGACAGCGCGAGATCAAGCGTCTCGGCTCGGTCGAGGCTCTCCCGGAAGCCGAGCTTCACGACCGTGCTCGCGTGCATGCTGCCCGAGCCGGTGGAGGCGAAGTTCGACTCCTCGTAGCGGCCGCCGGTCACGTCGTACTGGAACAGGCGACCGCCCCGGCGGCGAAGGTCGTAACCAGCGAACAGCGGCACGACCGCCATGCCTTGCATCGCAGCCGGCAAGTGTTGGCGCACCATCTGCCCGAGCTGGTTGGCCTTGCCCTCGAGACTCAGCGCCGAGCCCTCGACCTTCTCATAGTGCTCGAGCTGGAGCTGGAACAGCTTCACCATCTCCATGGCGGGGCCGGCCGCGCCAGCGATGGCGACACCGCTGTGCTTGTCGGCCGGGAAGACCTTCTCCATGGCCCGATGCGAGATCCAGTTGCCGCTCGTCGCCCGTCGGTCGCCGGCCATGATCACGCCCTCGGTGTAACGAATGGCCACGACGGTGGTGCCATGGGTGATGGTGAGCGGTTCGTATCTCCCCTCGGAGCCGCCGCCGATAGGGCGCTCGGGAACGGACGGCCGGAGCCCGGCGCGCCGGACGAGCTCGGCGAAATCGGGTCCGGGATCGTCTCCGGGCTTGAAGAGCGGAATCATCTGCGGGTGACCCTATCCGGTCCGCGTCCGGTGACGAGCCTTGCGCCGTCCGTTAGGGTGAACGAGGGGGTGGCGAGCGTCGAACCACACACAACCGAGGGGGACGATCTTGCGGATCTCCATGACGGTCAACGGGGCCGAGCGGGAGAGCGAGGTCGAACCTCGCACCCTGCTCGCCTACTACCTGCGAGAGACCCTGGGTCTCACTGGAACGAACATCGGCTGCGATACCTCGTCGTGCGGAGCGTGCACGGTGCTGGTCGACGGCGAGTCGGTGAAGTCGTGCACCATGCTCGCCGCCCAGGCCGACGGCGCCTCCGTCACGACGATCGAGGGCCTCAGCAACGGCGACGGGATGGCGCCCATGCAACAGGCCTTCCACGAGTGCCACGGTTTGCAGTGCGGCTTCTGCACGCCGGGCATGGTCCTGGCCGCCGTCTCGTTCCTCGACGAGCATCCCCAGCCGTCCGAGGAAGACGTGCGGATGGGGCTGGAAGGCAACCTCTGCCGCTGCACGGGCTACCAGAACATCGTCAAAGCTGTGCTCGCCTGCGCGGGGAACGGAGCGAAGCCATGACTGCGACCGAAGCTCCCCCCGAAGCCGCGACGAGGTCGCGCGTGTTCGGCACGCGCGTGCTGCGCAAGGAAGATCCGGCGCTGCTGAGCGGCGAGGCGCGATACACCGACGACCTGGCCATCCCCGGCGCGCTGCACATGGCCGTCGTGCGCAGCCCCTACGCCCATGCCCGCATCACGGCCATCGACCTGGCAGGGGCACTGGCCATGCCCGGGGTCGTCGCCGCGTTCACCGGCACCGATCTTCTGGACGACTGGGCCCAACCGATGCCGATGGCCTGGCCGGTCACCGACGATCTGAAGAACCCGCCGCACTACCCGCTGACGCCCGACATCGCCCGGTTCTCCGGCGATGGCGTCGCGGTCGTCGTCGCCGAGTCGATGGAGCTCGCCCGCGACGCGCTTGAGGCGGTCGTCGTCGACTACGAGCCACTCGACCCCGTGGTGACGGTGGAGGATGGGGTCACCGATCGCGTGCTCGTCCATGACGACGCGGGCACGAACAAGGCCTACACATGGGAGCTGAAGATCGGCGAGGACGCCGTCGAGCAGGCGTTCGCCACCGCGGCCCACACGGTGAAGGAGCGGTTCGTCCAGCAGCGGCTCGTACCCATGGCGATGGAGCCGAGGGCGAGCGCGGCGATACCCCAGCCGGTCGGCGGTGAGGTGACGCTCTACTCCGCCACCCAGATCCCCCACATCCTCAAGATCTTCACCGCGCTCACGCTCGGCATCCCTGAGCACCACGTGCGGGTCATCGCCCCATCCGTCGGCGGCGGCTTCGGCTCGAAGCTGGAGGTCTACCAGGAAGAGCTGCTCTGCGTCGCGCTGGCGCGCCGGCTGGGGAAGCCGGTCCGCTGGGTCGAGGAGCGCAGCGAGAACGCGCACGCGACGATCCAGGGGCGCGCGCAGATCCAAGACGTCGAGCTCGCCGCGGACGAGAACGGCAAGCTGCTCGCCGTCCGGGTGAACCTCACCGCGGACATGGGCGCGTACCTCATGCTCATCACTCCTGGCATCCCCCTGCTCGGCGCGTTCCTCTACGCCGGCGTGTACGACCTACCGCAGGCCTACTCGTTCACGTGCACCGGTGTGTTCACCAACCTCACCCCCACGGATGCCTACCGCGGCGCCGGCCGGCCCGAAGCGACCTACGCCATCGAACGGGCCATGGACCGCCTAGCGCAGACCATGGGCATCGATCCGGTCGAGCTGCGCCGCCGCAACTTCGTGAAGGCCGACCAGTTCCCGTACACCGCGTTCAGCGGGCTGGTCTACGACTCGGCCGATCATGAAGCAACGCTGGCGACGGCGCTCGAGCTGGCCGGCTACGACGGCCTGCGCGCCGAGCAAGCGTCACGGCGAGATTCCGGCAGCACCCGGCACCTCGGCATCGGCGTGTCCACGTACTTCGAGATGTGCGGGCTGGCGCCGTCCCGCGTGCTCGCCTCGCTCAACTACAGCGCAGGGGGCTGGGAGGCCGCGACCGTCCGGATCCTTCCCACCAACAAGGTACAGGTCGTCACCGGTTGCTCCCCCCACGGCCAGGGCCACGTGACGTCGTGGTCGATGATCGCCGCCGACCGGCTCGGCGTCGACCCCGACGACGTCGACGTGCTGCACTCCGACACCGCGCTGTCGCCCGCTGGGCTTGATACCTACGGGTCGCGGTCGCTGGCGGTCGGTGGCATCGCCGTGTACCAAGCGCTCGACCGCGTCATCGACAAGGCCAAGACCATCGCCGCCCACATGATGGAGTGCGCCGAAGCCGACCTCGACTTCGAGAACGGCACCTTCTCGGTTCGTGGGTCGCCCGATCGTGAGCTGCCTCTCGCGGCTGTCGCGTTCGCGGCCTTCACCGCCCACGACCTCCCCGACGGCGTGGAACCGAGCCTGGAAGCGAGCTCGGTGTACGACCCGCCCAACTTCTCGTGGCCGAACGGCTGCCACATCTGCGTGGTCGAGGTCGACGAGGAGACCGGCGCCGTCGACGTGTTGAAGTATGTCGCGGTGGACGACTGCGGCAACCGGCTCAACCCGATGATCGTCGAGGGGCAGGTGCATGGCGGTGTCGTCCAGGGGCTGGCGCAGGCGCTGTACGAGGAGGCGGTGTACGACGAGCACGGCAACCTCACGACCGCGACTCTCGCGGACTACCTCGTTCCCGCCGCTCCCGATGTCCCGTCCATCACGACCGGCGCGACCGTGACGCCGAGCCCGACGAACCCGCTCGGCGTGAAGGGCATCGGCGAGGCGGGGGCCATAGGCAGCACACCCGCGGTCATCAACGCCATCGTCGACGCCCTCTCGCCCTTGGGCGTCACCGACGTGGAGATGCCCGCCTCGCCGCTCCGGGTGTGGTCCACCATCCAAGCGGCGCAGACCGCCGCGACAGGAGGCGCCCGATGATCCCCGCTCCTTTCGACTACGCGCGGGCCGAGTCCGCCGAGCACGCGCTTGCGCTCCTGACCGAGCACGGCGACGACGCCAAGCTCCTCGCCGGCGGCCATTCCCTGCTGCCGCTCATGAAGCTGCGGCTGGCGACGCCGTCGGTGCTGATCGACGTCGGCCGGCTCACCGACCTGTCCTACGTCCGCGATGCCGGCGACTACATCGCCATCGGCGCGCTCACGCGCCACCGCGATCTGGAAACGTCAGAGGTGTTGCAGGCAGAAGCCCCACTCGTCGCGCATGTCGCCGGCCAGGTCGGCGATCCGCAGGTCCGCCACCGCGGCACGATCGGCGGCTCGATCGCACACGCCGACCCGGCGTCTGACCTGCCCGCCGCGGTCCTCGCGCTTGGCGGCTCGATGGTCGTCACCGGTCAGAACGGCGAGCGCGAGATCCCTTCGAGCGAGTTCTACCTCGGGTTCCTCGAATCGGCGCTCGAACCCGGCGAGCTGCTGACCGAGATCCGCGTCCCCAAGCACGGCGGCGCCGGCTGGTCGTTCCAGAAGTTCAACCGCCGGGCCCAGGACTGGGCCATCGTCGGCGTCGCAGCCGTGAAGGCCAACGGGTCGAGCGGCGTCGCTCTCATCAACATGGGCTCGACGCCCATCTTCGCGTCCGGCGTGGTCGAGGCCATGCAGGCGGGGGCCTCGGCGAGTGAAGCGGCCGAGCGGGCCCCGGAAGGCACCGACCCGCAGACCGACATCCACGCGACGCCGGAGTTCCGCGAGCACCTCGCCCGCGTCCTCGTCCGCCGCGCCCTCGAAGAGATCGGGTAGGTCAACCGGCAGCGATGACACGAGCGAGGTCGTCGAGGGCGGCGAGGTTGTGGCCTTCCACGAAATCGTCGACGTACGGGAGCGCGGCCGCCATGCCCTGGGCGAGCGGCTGGTAGCCCGGCGTCGCCTTGAGCGGGTTGACCCACACGACGCGGAACGCGACGCGGTGCAGGCGCGCCATCTCGGCCGCCAGCTCGCTCGGATCGCCGCGATCCCATCCGTCTGAGAGGATCGCTACGACCGCCCCCCTCGCCATCCCCCGCACGCCCCACTCGTCGTTGAATCGCCGCAGGCTCTCTCCGAGCCTGGTGCCGCCCGACCAGTCCTCGACCGCGCTGGACGTGCGGGCCAGCGCGGCGTCGGGGTCGCGGCTCGAGAGCTCGCGCGTCAGACGCGTCAGGCGCGTGCCGAGCGCGAACGCCTCGACCCGCACCCGCCCCGCGACAGCCGCATGTACGAACCGCAACAGCGCGCGAGAGTACGGCTCCATCGACCCGCTGATGTCGCAGAGCAGCACAACCCGCCGGGGCCTGCTCCCGGGTTGGCGATGGTGGCGGCGGACAGCCTCGCCGTGCGTGCGCATCGTGGAGCGCATCGTGCGGCGCACGTCGGTTTGGCCGCGCGGGCGCCGCGACGGTTTCAGCCGCCGCGATCGGCGGAGCGCGCCAGCAAGCCGGAGGTCGGCCATGAGCCGTTGCGCCTCCCTCAGCTCGTCGGCCGTATAGGCGGCGAAGTCCTTGTGGCGAAGGAGCTCGGTCGGGCTGTAACGCACGACGATGGTTTCACCGTCGTCCAGCCTCGCTTCATCCCGTTCGTGCCGATCGCCGGAGGGCTCGCCTTCGTCGTCGAGGACGATCGTGAGCGGCACCCGCTCGGCCGGCGCAGCGGGCTCCGGCGACGACTGCCAGAAGGAGGCAAAGACCCGGTCATAGGTGGCGATGTCGTCGTGGCGAGGAACCAGTGTCGCCCGCCCGGCCCAGTACATCGACGACTCGCGCTCGGCGCCCACCGCCTCCAGCGCGTCGGCGTACAGCACCGTGCTCTTCACCGGCACCGAGACGCCCGCAGCGCGCAGCGCCCGCACGAAGCGAACGATCATCGCTTCGATCTGCGCGCCGCTCGCGTGGACGCTCACCTGCTACCCGCCGGCCTGTGACCGGGCGCTGTCGACCAGCGCGCCGAGACCGTGTCGCCGTGTTCGTTCCTCGTCTTCGCGGTACTTGAGAACGGTGCCGAGCGTAGCGGCGGCCGACGCCTCGTCGAGCGCGTCGCGACCGAGCACGTGCAGCGCCTGGGCCCAGTCGATCGTCTCGGCCACCCCCGGCGGCTTGTAGAGCCCCAACCCGCGGATCGCCGCGGTCGCGGCGGCCACCTGGCGCGCCAGACGCTCACCGACGCCCGGTGCTCGCAAGCGGACGATCGCGACTTCCCGGTCGATGTCGGGATGTTCGACCCAGTGGTAGAGGCAGCGCCGCTTCAGTGCGTCATGCACGTCGCGCGTGCGGTTCGAGGTGATCACGACGATCGGCGGCACGTCGGCGTGGAACGTCCCGACCTCGGGCACGGTGATCGAGTAATCGGCCAGCACCTCGAGCAGGAACGCCTCGAACTCGTCGTCGGCCCGGTCGACCTCGTCGATCAGCAGGATCGGGGGCGGACCCTCGCGATGGTCGATGGCCCGCAGCAGGGGCCGCCGCACGAGGAACCGCTCGGAGTACAGCTCGTCCTCCAGCCCGTCGGCCGTGGCGTGCCGCTGCTCGACTTCGGTGGCCCGCAGGTGCAGGAGCTGGCGGGAGTAGTCCCACTCGTACATCGCCTGCGACACATCGATGCCCTCATAGCACTGGAGCCGGATCAGCTCACCGCCGGTCCAGCGGGCGAGCACGTTGGCGACCTCGGTCTTGCCGACACCGGCCTCACCCTCGAGCAGCAGCGGCCGCCCGAGCCGCAACGCGAGGAACACGACGGTGGCGAGCCCTTCGTCGGCCAGGTACTCGTGCTCGGCAAGCGCCGCTCGAACCGCCTCAGGATCGAGGTCTGGGTCGCGGGTGTCGGCCATCGACCCAGCCTAAGTGAAGGTCAGCTGTCAGCAACTTCGATGAAGATGCACTCGCCCGGGCACTCCTCGGCGGCCTCGACGACGCCATCGAGCTCGCCGTCCGGCACGCCGACGATGCCTCGCGGACCGCCCGGATCGCTCTTCACCCCCGAGCCGTCCTTCACGTAGGCCAAGCCGTCGTCGAGCAAGACGAAGAGATCCGGGGCGATCTCCGCACAGATGCCGTCGCCGGTGCAGAGATCCTGGTCGATCCAGACTTGGTAGGCCATCGCTCCTCAAACGTGTCGGGCGGGCGGAAACGGGGTCGGGACAGTCTGGCAAAGACCGTCTTCCGCACCGAAATCGCGGCTCGTCAGGCCTCGCTCGCGTGGCGGCTCACGATCCCGAGGATGTCCTCGCCGTAACGGTCGAGCTTGACCGGCCCGATCCCGTCGACGCCCAGCAGCTCTTTCGCAGATCTCGGGGTGCGCGCGGCGATCAGCGCCAACGTCTTGTCGCCCGCCACGACGTAGGCCGGCACAGCGTCGGCCGTGGCTCGCTCGCGCCGCCACGCCTTCAGCGCCGCCAGGAGGTCGGGGTTCGCGACAGCTGTCGCGGGCATCGCCGCCCCCGCTCGCGACCGGGCCGCCGGGCTCTCGGGCGGCGCGCGCCGGGATGTCCGCCCGAAGAGCTCGGCGAGGAAGGTCGACGGCTGCTGCTCGTCGGCCATGACCGTCACCGACTGCTGCCCGCGGGTGATGGCAACATGGAACACCCGCCGCTCCTCTTCGAGGTCGAGGCTCAACCGGTGCGGGAAGATCTTCTCCGACACGTCGTGGACGATGACGTGCGGCCACTCCAGCCCCTTGACGCGATGCACCGTCGACAGCGTCACGCCCGCGCCGTCATGCCCCTGCGACAACGAGTCGCGCAGCCACTTGCCAAAGGTGCTCGCGTCGGGATGGAACGCGGCCAGCGCGATCAACGCCCGAAGGTCGTCGGAGTGCGCGGCGGTGTTCCGGCCCTGGTGCGCGTGATCCAGCGTCTGCATGGAGTGCTCCAGTCCCATGTCGGTGCGAACCAACTCGAGGATGCGCTTGGTCGTGGCCGACTTCGCCGTCGCGAGCTGGCGGATGCGCCCCACGCCGTGGGCGAAGTCGAGCACCTTGTCCGTGTCACGATCGCTGCTCAGCCGATGCGCGAGTCGCTCCAGACCGTCGATGTCCTTCTGCTCCGCCATCCATTCGATGACCTTCGGTGAGAGCCCGCGGCTCGGGCGGCGGGCGGCACGCTGAACGTCGGCTGCGCCGAGACGGCCGCTGGTCGACGCCAGCCGCAGCCACGACAGAGCTGCAGCCACGCCTGTCCGTTCCAGGAACCGGGCGCCGTCGAGGTTGAAGACGGGTATGCCCTCCAGGAACAGCCCGACCTGGATCGGCGCGAGCAACGTGTTGACGCGAGCCAGCACGGCGACGTCTTGTGGGCGCGCCCCCTGCGCGATGATGGACGCCACGAGGTCGACCGTCGACCGCGCCGGTTCGTCCACCGTCTCGATCACCAACGTGTCCGGGCCCGTCCGGTTCTTCGGACCGACGTGGACCTCCTTCGGCACTCGCCGCCGGTTGTACGACAGCAGGTTGGTCGCCGCCCGAACCACTGGCTCCGGGCACCGGTAGTTGACCGTCAGCGCGTGATGCGTCGCCCCGGGGAAGTACGTGTCGAACGCGATGAGCCAGTCTGGCGATGCACCCGAGTAGCCATAGATGGTCTGGTCGTCGTCTCCAACACCGAACACGTTGAACTCGGGCGCGGCCAGCAGGCGGATGAGCAGAAGATGGGCCGGCGTCAGGTCCTGGAACTCGTCGACCAGAAGCAGGCGGCATCGCCGCTGCGCATCGCGTCGCGTCTCAGGCTCGGTGAGCAGCACCTCGACGGCGCGATAGATCTGCTCGTCGAAGTCGACGACGCCGCGGCGGCGGAGCTCGTCACGGTACTTCGGAAAGAAGGTCGCCAGGCCGTCGACGTCACCCTCGAACGCGTCCTCGACCGCCTTCGGGTCCTGTAGGCCGAGGCGCACGGCAGAGAGCGCGTCGATCCACGCGGCGGCGGGATCGGTGTTCGCTCGCCGCGGGAACTTGATCATCCGCGAGAGCAGGTCGCGGACCTGTGCCTCGTCGATCGTCGCGACGCGCTCGCCGCGGCGGCGAAAGCCCGCCGTGCCGTTGAGGATGGCCAGCGCCATGGCGTTCAAGGTCTGCACTTGCAGTTGTGGAAGATCGCGCGTCCGCGCCCGCATCTCCTCCTGCGCCCGCTTGTTGAACGCGATCAGCGTCATCGCCTCTGGGGGGACGCCGGCGGTGGAAAGGAGGAAGCGCGCACGCTCGGTCAGCACCCGGGTCTTGCCCGAGCCGGCGGGGGCGATGATCCGCGAGCACGCGCCTTGGTCGCCGACCGCTTCGAGCTGGTCCGGTGCGAGGTCGGCTTCTGGTGTCCCGGCGCGCAGCGGCTCGAGGTAGCCGTGCTCCAGCGAGACGCCGGGCACGATCGGCGCGTCGACGCCCGCCCGTGCGAGGCCCAACGGCCCGCCATCGCAGAACGCGTGCCGGCCGTCGGGCAGAACGATGTCGCCGGCTCCCGCGGTCGCGGGCTCCGCGCCGAGTGCCATGGCCTGCCGCAAAGGTGCGAACACCGGGTTCGCGGGGTCGCGAGCGTCGACGGCGTTGGATCGCATGAGTTGCTCCAACGTCTCGGCCCCGAACTCGAACGAGACCGGCACCTGCCACACGGCGCCGCGACCCACCGCCCCACCTGCGTCGTGGATCTCGCTCTCTCCCGGCTCGATCTCATACACCGTCGGCTCTCGGGCGTTGAAGGCTCGGCGCACGGACTCGAGCAGCGACCCTCGATCCGCAACCGGAACCACGACGCGGTCGCATGCGGACCAGGGCGGCGGCACCGCCCCGCCCGGCTCGATGAGCAGCGATCGCCCGAGCGCGGCCGGTCCTTTCAGACGCTCCCAATCGGGGATCAGCGAGAGAGGCGCCTCGTTTTCGGTTCGGGGCGCCGTATCGTCCGCGATCGCCAGGTCTGGGATCGGCGGCGGTGGCTCGCGCACGAGGCGACCAGGCGCGTGGGCTCGCAGCAACGAGCGCGCCGCGGCGAACGCGTCGGCACGGGTGGAGAACCGCTGCACCTCGCCGGCGCCGGCCACCGCCCAGCCACCGGCCTGCTCGTAGCAATAGATGTCCATCAGGCCGACCGCGCAACCACGCGGGGAGCGTACGCCGCTGCGGCTCGGGAGCATAGACGGGGATGTTGTTCGGATCGACGGACCGATTCAGGTCGTGCGGCGCCGAGGGTGCCAAGCCCCGCGCGAGGCCGCCTGTGAGCTTCCTATGAACGCTCCTCACCTCCCTCTTACCTTCCTGTGGTGAGGTGGCCGGCAGCACTCGATCAGCGTTCGATCAGGGCCCGATCCGGTGCCGGTCAACGAGGAGGACCGCGGTATGCAACTCAAGCTTCGTCATGTGATCGCAGGGGCCGCTGCGGCTGGGTTCGTGGTGGTGGGCGGGGTCACGCTGGCCTTCGCGCAGTCGGGCACGACGGTGCCGCCGTCGACCGAAGCGCCGGGTACGACCCAAGCGCCCCCATCGAGCGACACACCGCCTTCGACCGAGGCACCCGGTTCCACCACGCCCCGCCATGGGGATGGTTCCGGCCAGGGCGGCGACTCTGGCCAGACGCCGAACGGCCACAGCTGCGCCAACAAGGGCGGCACGGGGACCGGAACCGACACCGACGATGCGCAGAACGCCACCACCGCCGGCCACCGCGGCGCCCGCGGCCAGCACTCGAACCCGACGTCACTCTGATCGTCAGGGTCCTCAGAGGCCGAGGGTGAGCCGCGCGACGCGATCCTTGATCGAGGTGGGCACGACGTTCTGGATCAGGCCGAGCGCTTGGGCGTCGATGCCGACGAGGTAGCGGGCGCGCGGGTTTCCCTCGACCGTGTCGATGATCGCCGCGGCGCAGTGCTCCGGTCGGCCCATCACGGGCTGGAACAACTTCGTCGTCGACAGCGTGCGTGAGTAGCTGTCGCCGAAGCGCGAGCCGCGGCGCTTGTCGATCTCGCGCTCGGTCTCCTCCCAGATCCCGGTCCGGAAGCCGCCCGGCTCGATGAGCACCACCTTGATGTGGTCACGCGCCACCTCCATCCGCAACGCGTCCGACAGACCTTCAAGGGCGTGCTTGCAGCCCTGGTACCAGCCAGTCAGCGGTGTCGCCGCCCGGCCGTAGATCGACGACACGTTCACGATCCTGCCCCATCCTTTGGCGCGCATGTGCGGAATGGCAAGGCGCGAGAGTCGCATGGGCGCGAGGACCATCGTCTCGAACGCGTGCCGCGCTTCGTCGTCGGTGACGTCTTCGACTGCGCCCGTGATCGAGTACCCCGCGTTGTTGACGAGCGCGTCGGGCTGCACGTCGCCGATGACTGCTGCACCCCGTTCCGGGTCGGTGACGTCGAGCAGCATCGTGTCGACGTCGACATCGTGCTCGGCTGCCGCGGCCAGAACCGTCTCCGCCTTCGCTGCCGATCGCACCGTCCCGATCGATCGATGGCCCCGCCTGGCCGCCTCCAGCGCAGTCGCCAGCCCGATGCCGGAGTTGGCCCCGGTGACGAGGACGGTCCGTCGGTCGCCGCGCACGGCGTCAACCTACCCAGATGCCTGGCTGGCGCGGAACTCCAGGCCCGCGAAATCGCCCGACGTACGCCACTTGTCGATGTACTGGAAGTAGGCCACCGGCCCAGCCGGGTAGCCCGCCATGTTGAGCACAGCCTCCTTCGTCATCGGCTGGCCTTCGTTGTTGTAGTAGCCGGGAGTGCACTCGGGATTGCCGAAGATCGACATGCCGCCGCCTGACTGCAACAAGTCGACCCACTCCCGTTCCGCGTCCTCGGTCACCTCGACCTCATCAACACCGGAGGCTTCGGCATGAGCCACGATCGTGGCGATCGTCCGGCCCGCTTCGGTCAAGTTGTGCGGGATGTTCGAGATCAGGTTCGCACCCTGGTTCGGGCCGACGACGAAGAGGTTCGGGAAGCCGCGGACATGGATGCCGTGCAGGCTCCGCATGCCCTCGGACCAGTGGTCCGAAAGCGTCTCACCGTCACGGCCGACCGTCTCGAAGCCGGCGCGCCGGGCGAAGCTCGTGCCGACCTCGACGCCCGATGCGTAGATGAGGCAGTCGAGCTCGTAGAGCTTGCCGTCCACGACGACTCCGGTCTCGGTGATCGCCTCGACGCCCTTGCCGTCGGTGTCGACCAGATACGTGCCGGGCGTGTTGTACGCGTCGAGGTACTCGTCGTGGAAGCACGGCCGCTTGCAGAGCTGGCGGTACCACGGCTTGAGCGCGTCCGCCGTCGCTGGATCGTTCACCACTTCGGCGACGCGGGCGCGGATCTCGGCCATCTTCTCGTCGTCGCTGTCTTGGAACGCGCGCAGGATCGTGTCGGGGCCGAGCTCCTCACCTTTGGCCGTCTCGGCCATCACCCGGTCGCGGATGCGCTGCGCGATGTCGGTCCAGCCGTCCTTGACCAGGTCATCGTCGGCGAACCCACCGGTCTGCAGCGTGGTGAAGTTCATCAGCCACTCCTGCTGCCACCCCGGCTCAAGTGTGCGGAACCACGCCGGGTCGATCGCGTGGTTGTTGCGCACGTCGATGGAGGACGGCGTCCGCTGGAACACGTACAGCTCACCGCACGCCTCGGCCAGCTTCGGGATGCACTGCACCGAGGTCGCGCCGGTGCCGACGACGCCGACCCGCTTGCCGGCGAGCTTGTCCATCGGCGCGCCCGCCGGATCGCCGCCGGTGTAGTCGTAGTCCCAGCGGCTGGTGTGGAAGGTGTGGCCGCGGAAGCGCTCGATGCCGGGGATGCCGGGCAGCTTGGGCCGGTGCAGCGGTCCCGTACCGAGCGCGACGTATTTGGCTCGCATCTCGTCGCCGCGGTTGGTGCGGATGAGCCAGCGTGACGATTCCCCGTCCCACGCCAGCTCGGTGACTTCGGTCGAGAGGCACGCGTCGTCGTAGAGGCCGTACTGCTTGGCGATGCGCTGGCTGTGCGCGAGGATCTCCGGCGCCATCGTGTACTTCTGCGTCGGCATGTGCCCGGTCTCTTCGAGCAGCGGCAGGTAGATCATGGCCGCGGTGTCGCACATCGCTCCCGGGTATCGGTTCCAGTACCAGGTGCCGCCGAAGTCGCCGCCTTTCTCGATGATGCGCACATCGTCGACGCCGGCCTCTTTGAGCTTGGCGCCGGTGACGAGGCCGGCGAAACCGCCGCCGACGAACGCCACGGTCACCTCGTCGAACAGCGGCTCTCGCTCGACCCGCTCGACGTACGGATCGTCGAGATAGCGGGAGAACTCCCCCGTCACCTCGATGTACTGGTCGTTGCCGTCGGGCCGGAGCCGTTTGTCTCGCTCTTGTTGGTACTTGGCCCGCAAGGCCTTCGCGTCCAGTGGTTCTGTCGTCGGGCCCGAAGCCATCCCCCCGGTCGTGCTCATGGCGCCATCTTGCCCGCTCGCGTCTATGCCCGCCGTGTGGACCGCCGGGCGCCGGCCGTCGCGTTTGATGCACCCCAGAACACCCGTCATTCGCGGCGCCACCCGCGGGTGCATGTCAGTATGGCGGCCCAACCCCTCTCCACGAAGGAGCTGACGGATGTCGAACCACTTCACCGGACTCAGCCTCGGCCCGCCGCTCGGCGACCAGCGACTCGACCTGTGCGACCTCTACGCGTTCCTCTCTCCGTCCGATCCGTCGCGAACGGCGATCATCTTGAACATGAACCCCACCGCCGACGCGCTGCACCCCGACGCCATCTACCGGCTCAACATCGACAACGACGGTGACTTCCTCACCGACATCGCGTTCAGCTACGTGTTCAGCGAACCGGTCGATGGCAAGCAGACTGTCGACGTCTATCTGGCCAAAGGTGAGGAGTCGCGCTCGGCCGAGGCGGTCGGCACCAAGATCATCGAGAACGCGGCCGTGTCCTTCGGTCCCGAGCCCAACGTGACGCGAGCCAGCGACATCGCGTTCTTCGCCGGCAGCCGCAGCGACGCGTTCTTCTTCGACTACGACGGCATCAAGAACCTCTTCGACACCAGTGGGGGGCGCAACTTCACAGCCCTGCACCTCGGCGGCACATCGCCGTGGACCGGCGTCGACTCCAACACCGAGGCCAACGTCTTCTCGACGGCGATCGAGCTGCCGACCAGCGAGCTCGGCCGCGGCGAGCTGGGCATCTGGGGGCGGTGCAGCGTGCGAGAGGACGGCAAGCTCCTCCACGTCGACCGGGCCGGCCATCCCTCGGTCAGCAGCTTCTTCAACACCGACGACACCAAAGAGGAGTACAACGCCAGCGAGCCGGTGAACGATCGCGAGCGGTGGACGCCCATGTTCGTGCACCTGCTGGGCCACACCGGCGGCTACACCGAAGACGAGGCCCGCGCCGCCATCGCTGACCACCGCCTCCTGCCCGACATGCTCTACTTCGACCCGGCGAAGCCGGCGCAGTACCCGAACGGGCGCGTCTTCACCGACGACGTCATCAACCACCGGCTGTCGTTCCTCTCCAAGGGCGACATACCGCCGGACGGCCTGTCCCCCCACACCGACACCCTCGACGCCTTCCCCTATCTCGGCACGCCGCATCCGTCGACCAACTGAGGCGCGTCGGCATAGAGGCCGAAGGCCGCCACGGGCACGCATGTCGCCTTCTCGGCAAGCGGGCGCGCCCGTATCGGGGTGCCGCCGGGGAAGACGACGAGCGACGACATCGCACCAGCCGATGTTCGAGCCGGCCCCTGACCTCACCCAGCTCAGTCGTCGTCGATGATCGAGCCCGTCCCGGTCATGTCCGCGAAAACGGCGCCGGCCGGGGACTTGAGGTTGAGCTTGAACGTCTCGTTGTTCTCGACTGCCGTGTCGCCACGGACGTTCACCGGCACCGACCTGGTCTGCTGCCCAGCCGCGAACGTCAGCACGGTTGAGGTCACCGCGGTGTAGTCCGACGCTGCCGTCGCGGTGCCGCCGGACGTCGAGAGGGTCACGGACACGGTCGCACCAACCGGGACCGGCCGAGAGAGCGACACCGTGAAGCTGGCGCGCACGGAACCGCTGTCGCCCTCGCCCGCCGCCGACTCCGAGATGCGCACCGAGATCGGCGCGTCGTTGTCCTGAACGTTCACCGATGCCCGGGAGTCGGCCAGCGACGCGCCCGACGGCGCCGACAGCTTGATGGTGAACTTCTCGACCACTTCGGACACTTCGTCGCCCGCGACCGGCACCAGCACGCTCTGGCTCGTCTCCCCCGGCGCGAACGTCACGGTCCCCGACGACGCGGTGAAGTCGCCGGGTGCCTTCGCGGTGCCGTTCGCCGTCGACCACTGTGCCGTGACCGGTGCGGCCGCCGGTGAAGACAACGACACGGGTACCGACACGAGCGCCGAGCCCACGTCACCTTCGACGATGGTCGCGTCGCTGACCGACACCGACGGCTTCGGCACGGCGGACGGCGTGCCGTCGTCGTTGACGATGGTCGCTGTTCCCATGCCGTCCGCGATCACCGCGCCGACGGGCGACTTCGCGCTCAGCTTGAAGATCTCGTTCTTCTCGATCGCCGTGTCGCCGATCACGGACACGGAGACCGGCTTGGTCTGCTCGCCGACCGCAAAGGTGATCACCGTCGATGCCGCCGCGGAGTAGTCAGAACCCGCTGTTGCGGTACCGCCAGACGTGGACACGGTGACCGACACGCTCGTACCCGCCGGGACCGGTCGCGAAAGCTGCACCGTGAAGCTCGCCGGCACCGATCCGCTGTTGCCTTCGACCGCCACCGCATCGGACACGCTCACCGAGATCGGCGCGTCGTCGTCGAGCACGTTGACGATCGCCGAGGAGTCGGCCATGGTGGCTCCCGAGAGCCCCGACAGCCTCACCGAGAACTTCTCCACCGGCTCGTCGACCTCGTCACCGGCCACCGGCACCAGCACGCTCTGGCTCGTCTCCCCCGGCGCGAACGTCACGGTCCCCGACGACGCGGTGAAGTCGCCGGGTGCCCTCGCGGTGCCGTTCGCCGTCGACCACTGTGCCGTGACCGGTGCGGTCGCCGGCGTGGACATCGACACCGGCACCGACGCCATCGCCGTGCCCGCGTCGCCTTCGACGATGGTTGCGTCACCAACCGATACCGATGGCGTCACCGCTATCAGCTTCGCCACCGTTCCAGACAGCGTGGCGACGTACAGCTCGCCGTCGTTGCCCTCACCGAACGTGGAGAGTTGCGAGAGGTCGATGCCAAGATCGCGCTGGTCGGTCACCGCGCCGCCATCCTGCGCGAGGCCGATGAGCCGCGTCCGGCAGAGGTCACCGAACAGGTACGCGCCGTTCAGGCCCGGGATCTCTTGCCCGCGATACACGTAGCCGCCGATGAGCGCGCAGTATCCCTCGGCGTGCGAGGGAGCGACCAGCGGGTCCTTGCCATCCGGCGGCTGCGCTCCTTTGAACGCACTGAACCCCTCCCGGAGGCTCCAGCCCCAGTTGGTCCCCTGCTGCCCGGCCGGCGCGTAGTCGACCTCCTCGTAGAGGTTCTGGCCGACATCGCCGATCCACAGATCGCCGGTGTCGCGATCGAAGGTGAACTTCCACGGGTTTCGCAGCCCGTACATCCAGATCTCGGCCCGCGTGTTCGGCTGCCCGACGAATGGGTTGTCGGGGGGAATGGTGTACTCGAGCCCGCCCGACGGCGCGGGATCGATGCGCAGGATCTTGCCGAGCAACGTGTTGAGGTTCTGACCGTTGTTGTTCGGATCACCGGAACCGCCGCCATCACCCACCCCGATGTACAGATCGTTGTCAGGCCCCATCGCGAGCTGGCCACCGTTGTGGTTCCCCAACGGATGAGGGATCGCGAGCAGTTCGCGCGCAGTAGCGGTGATGGCGGTGTCAGCGGCCATCGCGTACTCAACGATGTGTATCGTGCCGCTGCTGTCGGTGTAGTCGACGTACAGCTTGCTTCCATCGGCCGTGAACGCCAGGCCGAGCAGGCCACGCTCACCACAACAGCCGACAGTCAGGCTCAGCACGGGAGTCGGGGCGACGGTGCCGATCGCCGTCTCGATCAGGCGGATCGCACCGGTCTGCTGGGCGACGTACAGCCGCGGGTCGCCCGGGCGGCGGGCCAGCGCTACCGGGCTCGTCAGGCCGGACGCCACTGGTGCGAGCGCGAGCTGGATGTTGCCCAGCCCCAGGGGCGCCGCGAGCGCCGCTGAACCACCGAGCGGTACCGAGGTCAACCCAGCCAGAACGGCGAGCAACGTACAGAACCCGGTGCGCCTCCGGCCGCGGGCCCGCCGGCTCCACTCCATACCGTCTCCCCTCGTCGAGCACGGCGAACGGAACGCCGCCGCGCGTGCTGCACCCTTCATCCTACGGGGGGATCATGCCGCGGGATGGCCGCACCGGCCACGTTGCCCGACGACACGCACGACGGCCATCACCACCCCGGTACAGCGGGACCGACACGCCCTGGACGGTCGCCGACGAGTCAGCCAGACTGCGGCATGGCCTTCGGGCAGCCCACCGGACCGCCCGCGACCGCACGGCAGGTCAAGCAGTTGCTCGAGCTGCTGCAGGACGCGGGACACGCCGATTTTCGTGATGCCCGCGGCCCGATGGGGTTCACCCAGCGCCAAGCCGAAGGAAGGTTCACGCGAGACGAGGCCGACGCGCTGATCACCCAACTGCAGAGCGCATCTGAAGCTCCGGCCGATGGTCGCCCGCCGTCGGTGATGCCGGTGGAGAAGCCCGCCCCGGTTCCCCGGCGCAGCCAAGCCGAGCTGGCGCTCTCGAAGATCCCTGACGCGCAGCTGGCCGCCGAGCTGCAGCGCCGCGGCTGGATCGTCGTCGAGCCCTGATCTCCGCGATCGCGAGCTTCGACCGATGCTCTCGCCCGGCGACCGTTCGGCCGACGTCTCGCCCGCGGCACATCGTGCCGTCGCTCGCGCACGCGTCCCCCGACGCGGCTGGTTGTCGACTTCCGGTTCTGCGCGAGTCAGAAGGCTTGCTGCAGCGCCGCGACTCGGTAGTGGCGAGCGGTGCGTGCTCGAGCACACGACAGCACCGCCGCCGCCTCACTCGGCGTCGACTGGCCCTGCGCGATAGCTCCTCACCCAGCCGTCTCCGACGATCCACCCGAAAGCGAGAGCGTTGTTGCGAAACGAGCGCCTCGCTCATCCGAAGGAGGGTCGATTCGGTGTTCGGGTATACCCGAAGACCGAAACGGAACAGGTGCTCAGGACCGGAGCTGTTCGAGGATCGTGGGGTCCTTGATGGTGGAGTCGCGAGCGAGCATCAGCACCTTGGACACGACTTCGGCGGTCTTCGGGTCGTCGTCCGCGAACGGCAGGAAGATCCGGCCCCGGCGCTGCGCGTCCACCGGGATGATGCACAAGGCGCCGCCTGGGCGTCGGTGGACCGAACCGCTGCCGAGGTGAACCGAGTACTCCCCCAGCGTGCCCTCGATCACGACATGGCGGGACTCTTGGGTCACGTTGTCGAGGTGCATGATCCGAGCTGTCTCGCGGACGAGCGCGGCGCGCATCTCGATGGTCGAGGCCGTCGCCTCGGGGTCGACACCTCCCGCGTGCGCGACACTCACAACCAGGTCGAGGTCGCGCATCGTCTCGGAGAAGAGGACGGGCGGTATCGAGTCGAGGGGTTGCGCGAGGTACTCGTTTCGCTTCGTGAAGAAGACCGCGTCGATCGTCGGAAGCTCGACCTCGGCGGGAGTTCCCCAGCCGTCGAGGAACGAGACGCGAGCAACCAGGCCCGCATGGTGGAACACCTTCGCGACCTCGCCCGCGTCGCGGTCGCTGAGCCAGCCCCGTGCAGTGAACAGGCCCTGCGCTTGGCGTGACTGGAGCTGATGGCCCGACCACCGACGACTGAAAGGCGAGTCGACCGCTTCGCGTCGGTGAGCACGTAGAGCTCCCCAAACGCCTGTTTGAAGGGTTGACGTTCGGAGTCGTCGAAGAACCGCTCCTGCCAGTCGATCCAGTTCCCGGTGCCGAGCAGGTCGACCGGGTGAGCGATGCGCACCGCTCCCTTCGACTTCGCGACCTTGCCCGCCGCGTCGATCCACTTTCCGTCGTGGCGCCGGAAGGTGGATCCGGCGTCGTTGGTCCAGATGACCGTCGCGAGCATGGGAGCGACCACCGGGTGACGACCAAGCGCCATGAAGTCGTCGTCGGTGAAGGAGTCCTGACGCACCATGGCGTCCTCGAGTGAGCGTCGGACCCGACTGGTCTGGCGCCTGAGCGCCGTCTTGCGGTCGGTCAACGCCTTGATGTCGGGCTGCTTGCGGAGCGCCGCGGGCACGGACTTGAGCTGTTTGCCGTTCCTCTCCACCGTGATGTCGGAAGCTCCCTCGCTGTTCACTGCGAGGGTGACGGTGACGTCGTCTTGGGTGACCGAGACGGGGCCGTCCGCCAGGTCTCCCGCCTCCGCGGCTTCCATCGTCCAGATGAAGCGCTGCGGGTCGGTGGCCCCCGTGCTCCGCGCCAGGTTCTCGATTCCGATCCGGACAGCGGTCGATTCGCTGCGCTGCCGCTGCTGGCCGAACTTCTTCGACCCGCGCTCGAACTCGCGTAGCACCTGGTATCGGCCGAGCGCGACCTCGTCAGCCCGATCCGCAGGAAGCGGCAGCAGACCCAAGGCGCGTACGGAGTCCTGGTGCCGCTTCTTCTGGATCCGGGTGACCAGCTCGGTCTCGTCGGACTGGCCGAGCATGGCCCCCGCGAAGATCTGAGCGCGTCGATGACCTGCGCCGCCCGATGCCAGCTTGGCGGCCTTGTGGAGGGCCTCCCATCGCTCGGCACCGAGGCGACCATGTGCCTCGCCGAACCACGCGACGTCGACGGCGCCCTCGGTCAGGTCAGAAACCGCGAGCGGCGTGCGCTCGGCTGACATCGTCGCCCACGACTCACGCACCTCGGCCTCCACAGACCACCGATCGTCCTTCGTGTGGGCGTGGAACCACCAGATCGCGTCCTCCAGCCCGTCCCAACCGAGCACCTGCTCGATGGTCGGGGCCCACTGCGGAGCGAACAACGCCAACTCGACGAGCCTTCGATCGCTGATCTTGTGCTCTGCGACCAGTTCGGAGACCCGGTCCGGTGTGTCGTTGGACGCCGGGTAGGAGATCTGGATCAGTCGGCTGTAGACGGCTTCGCGTCCGTCGTTGTTCCACGCGTAGCCGCGCACCAGGGTGGATCGGCCGAGACGTGCGAGCAGTTCGAGCGTAACGCTGGCCCCTTCGATGCTTGCCAGGCGGAATGCGAGGTGGCTCGCGGCGGTCGAGAGCTCGCCGCGTGAGCGCTCGATCTCGATGGTTCGCTGACGGACCTGGTCAGCCAAGGGCACCACGGTCGGGTATCGCGCCTCGATCTGGTCGCGCCGGCGCCGGGTGAACTCGAGGAGCTGGCGCCGGCCGCCCCACCTACTGGGCCGGTCAGCCTCGATGAAGGCCTCGTACACATCAGCGTCGCTTGCCGCCCCGATGGCGTGGGCTGCGTGCAGCAAGGCGGGGTCGACGGGAACCCGTGGTGCGCCGTCGATCGGCTGATCGAACCAACGCATCAGCCCGTACCACTCCCCGAGCCGATCCGAAGTGAGGAGCAGTGGATTGTGCACGAAGAGGCGAGCGGTCAGTGTCATCCATGGGCACAGCCCGACGAAGCTGTTGCGCCAGTCTCGTTCCTGGCCCTGCCAGCCCGCGGGGAGCGTCGCAAGCTCCTTGATCCGAGCGCGAGGCACGGCGGCAAGGGCCGCTTCGGTCGCTTCGATGCACTCGTCGATGACGGGGAGGTCAGCGGTGTCGGCGAGCACCCACTCGAGCACGTGATGGACGACCTGGGGGTATCGGAGCTGCAGTCGGTCCTTCCCGACGAGAGGGCGGAGGATCTTGCGGACCTCTGCTTGGTACTGCCTGAGAAAGGGCGCTTCCTCGTAGTCGGCGCAGAGCTGCGACGCGACGAGCGCGCGGAGGGCATCGAGCGATTCCGACTCGCCGCGGCCGTCGGACGGCCGGTCGTCCCACCATGTGCGGAAGATCTCCGGCAGTACCATCCCCCACCCGCCGCCTTCTGATGCCTGTGGGGCTCGGTGGAAGGGGCTTGGCAACCAGCGGGCGTCGCCCAGGAGCACCTCGGTTGACCCCTGCCAGTTGACCATCTCGAACGCGGTGTTGCGATGCGACTCGGCGAGGTCGTCGAGCGCTTCGGCGATCTGGAACGAGGCGGGGTCGGTGTACCGGTGGCTGTTCTTCAACGCCTTCGGAACACGGGGCGACGTCAGCTCGTCGGGTGCGTACAGGCCGAGCGTCGGGTCCGCAGCATCGGAGTCTGCGTCTCCAACGATGACCGACAGCACGTCGCGCTGGGTGGCCGACGATTCGTCGCGACCGAAGGTCTCGGCGGCGGCGACGACGTTCTCGGTGCGGTCCAGGAGGCTCAGGAGCTCGCACGCGGCGTCGCGCTGAAGATCCGTGCCTGCCCAGAGCCGGTTGGCCGAGGCCACCGCATCGCGACTCGGAAGCCTGCTCAGCAAGCCGATGACCCCTCGACGCAGGTCCCCAGCCTTTCGGGTGAGCAGCGATTCGAGCTCGAGGGCCTCGTCGGTGCTCGGAGTGAGCTTGCTCATGGCCTCGACAGCGCGTTGCCGAACGAACGTCGAGCGGTCACCGACCATCTTCACGATCGCCCGACGAAGGTCTCCGTCGAGCCGTTTGCGCTTCGATGCCGCGCCCGCAAGCGAGGCGCGCGCCTCGGGATCCATAGATGGAAGGAAGTCGAGCAGCGGCTCCAGCGGGCGGATGCCGACGACCCGGATCATGGTCGCCGCGACCGCGCCGCAGTCGAGCGGAACCGGGTCAGGATCGATGCCGACGGCCTCGGCAGTCGTGGCCAACTCCGGCAGGCGCCGGGCCAACGAGTCGAGTGCCTGGTAGACGTCGTCGGTCGCTCCCTCACGCAGGTACCAGGACATCGCCCGGTGCGCGAGGCACGCGATGGCGAGATCGGGGTCGGCGGTCATGGCGGTGAAGACCGGTAGCAGCGACTCCCCCGGGAGCTGCCTGTTGGCGAGCAACCGCAGCGAGGCCGCCCGGTTGTCGCGCCCGGGAAGCGATGCGGCCTTGCGGGCAAGGTCGAGAGCGGGTTCGACGTCGAACTGGGCGGTCACGCAGAGGCCCGCGTAGGTGTCCCAGGCGTCGCCATCGAGCACTCGGCGCGCCGCGAGCGCTCGGTCGGAACGGAACTGCTGCAGCAACTCGAGTCGACGGGCGGCGTCGTCGATGTGCTCAGTGTCCTCGGGGAAGCCGAACCAGACCGAGACCGCACGGATGGTGGCCGCGAAGCGGATGAGGTTCTCGCGGACAGCGAGATCGATGATGCGAGTGAAGGCGTCCGGGTGGGCTTCGTCGGCAACTTCGAGGATCGACTGCCGGAGTCCTTCCTGACGCTGGGCGGCCAGCAGCATCGCCTCGATGTACTCCCAGCCGTCAGGCCGAGAGCTTCGCAGCAGCCCGACGATCACGTGTCGACCCATCCCACCGATGGGTGCTCGCCGTTCCCGCTCTCGATGAGGGTCTGGAAAACGGTGTCGACAGTCGCGCCTCCCCTGTCGATGGCGGCCGCAAGGACCGGCCCGATCTCGAGCGGGACCGGTGCCACCGGGTGCGCGACGTTCAGATACGGCGCCCACGCCGCGAACCACTCCGGAGGCTGCGCGTACGGGCCCGCACCCGCAACCAGCCTCGTCAGGTCGTTGATGCGCTGCTCGCGCGACATCCCGGGCGCTCCGGGCGCGCGAAACGCTCTCCGGCTCCACCCTTTTGAGTAGGGCTGGGCCCTGGCTGCCACCCACCAGGCAGCCAGGGCGTCGCCGAGCCCCGGATGAAACGCCTGCATGACCGACGCCGCCAACGACCGCCAGCTACGCCGCATCATCAAACAAATGCGCCAAGTCGCAGCCAAAGCCGCAGCCCTCAAACTCAAGCACGTAGCCGACCAGTAGCAACGCTCACCCCAAACCCCCCTACAGCACCCCGCCCGCAGCCACCGACCCCGCCGACGAGCCCCGACACAAGGCCTCCCGAGGCCCACAGTCGAGCCCAGCCCTAATCCTGCGCTTCTTTCAGGGCTAGTCAGTCTGCTCCAACAAGCGCTCGAGCTCGGGGAGCGCTTCCAGGTCCTTCTCGCGGCCGGCGAAGCGCTTCGACTCCACGATGTCCTGCAGCGCTGCGACCCGAACGGTCACGCCCGTCACGATGGTCTCGCTTGATCGGTCGATGAGATCGGCGAACTGCCGGCGCTCGCCGTACTCTCCCCGAATCGTCGCGAGCACGTCTAGGTCGCCGGCTTCCGTGCGCCAGGTCGTCACCTCAGTCGCCCCGAGCGATTTGGCATCGATAACGACAGGAAGGGCTCGAGCCTCTTCGTCGCTGAGGCCTCCAACCCTGAGGAAGGCGCCGGGATCGCGAAACGCACTCGCGAGCCTTGCGAGGTTCTCGCTGTCGGTACGGGGCAACAGGTCGATGTCTTGAGTGACGCGCTCCGCGCCGTAGAGCGTCGCGCCGAGTCCGCCGATCAACAGGTACTGGACGCCGTGTGTGTCGAGCGTCGAGACGATCCGCTTGACGTCGAGCGGCGGCGGCTCAGGTTCCGGACTCGTCGGAGCGCTTTTCACGGAGCTCCTCGAAGAATGCGATCACGGCCTCAGCCGAGTCGAGGCGTCGGCCATCGTTCGTGATGGACACCTCGTCAGGCGTCGACGGCGGAGCACCGTCGAGCAGCCTGGCCAGATCGGCCTCGTCGTAGTGGTCCTTCAACCGGGGCACCTGATCAGCGTACCTCCGGACGGCTACACCCATGCCGTGTTCGACGCTCGACTGTGAGCGGCGCGACATCAGGTGTCATCGATCGCGGCGAGGAACGCAGCCTCCTCCTCATCGGTGAGGCCCTCGATGATCAGCTCTCCTGGCGGAAGGAGGGGTCGACCGCGAGCCAAGATCTGCGAACGAGACTCCTCGAGCGATGGTCGAGCTTGTGCGGCCGGGCCGGGCTGCCCAGGTACTTGTGGCTCCGGTGTCATCTCGATCGTGTCCTGGTACGGGGCCGGCGTCCGACGCGCTGCTTCTGCCCTGAGGGTGCCAGGGCGAGTCGGAGGCGCTCAACCTCATCCCGTGGGAACGGATAGTGAACCCAGCGCTCGACGTACCCGTCTTCGCCGAGTTGCTCCACGAGGTTGTCCATCGTGCGAAGGACAGCTCGTCCGAAGGAGACGGCATCTGCACGCGCGTAGAACACGAGCTTTCCGTCGGAGTCCGGTTCGCGGCCCCGGAGCTTGTCGAACTCGAGAACTTCGATCTCCAGCTGTTGGCCTGTCGATCGGAGAAGCCATCGATACTCTCCGGGCTCTTCCGCCCAGGAACACGACGCGGACTCGCCGCCTTCGCAGATCACCGCTGCTGCTTCACCAGATCCCGTGGTGCGTCCGAGAGGTAGGAGGCAGTCACGCTTGCCCGGGCGTCGACCGCTGCCACCGTGGCGCGCGCCCACCCGCTTCCCTCGAGTTCCAGGTCGACCGTGATCGCGCTCACCACGAGATCGTACGACCGGCGACGATTCATGAGCGTCGACGCCGTTTCCAGCCACGGTCGGACCGCCGGCCGGGTGGGAGGATGACTCCGTGTCCATCCCCGTCGTGCTTCTCGGAATCGAACTCGTGCTTCGCACGACAGAGTCGGGTGGGCGTACCCGTCCAGTCGATGCCAACTGGTATGGGCGGGTGGCCGGGGGCTTCGCTGGTCTGGACCACCCGCGCAGCCAGGCGGGGGCGCCGGTGCTCTGCTGGCGCGACAGTCCGGTGGCCCCGGGTGAAGCGACTTACGCGGTGATCCAGCCGATGTATCCGGAGTACTGGGATGGGGTCGCCGTTGGTGACGTGCTCTACCTCTACGAAGGCGTCCGGCTATGCGGGCTCGGAAGGGTCTGTGCTCGAGAGGACCTCCCGGAAGGGCACCGCCCGCTCGACCGCACCGAGGCGGTCCGCTGGTCGGCGTGGGCTCACCTCGGAGTCGCGCCTGATGCTTGGCACGGGATCGACCGCGTCCTGACGACTGACGGGGTGCTCTCCCTGCCCGACTCCTCTGCTGGTGCGGTTCTGACGCCTGCCCATCTGACCCACGAGGAACAGCAAGAGCTCAGGGTTTCGCTGCCCTGGGCCGCTGGTCTGGTCACCAACGGCGAGTCGCTCCAGGGCGCATACGGAACCGGCCCCGATCCGTTGCTCGCGGTGTTCGCCGGCGAGCAGCGTTGGCTGGTCGAGGAGAAGGCGACACGCGCCGCAGCCGGCGCCACCTACGTCGAGAAGGCCCGAAGGAGACTGCACGAGATGGGCTCGGCGCCCGAGGTGCCCACAACCGCTGGTCGGATCTGTCCGGGGACGACATCGATTCACAGATCGATGCCGAGGTCCTGCTCAGGTGGTGCGACTGAGCGAACGGGCGTCGCTCGATCGATCACCCACTCCTGCCGCCGCTCGATGCGCCACGCGCTGGAGAGGTCCTCGATGGCTTGTTCGACGTCGTCGGCCACGACGTAGATCTCCGTGAGGAGGCGAGCTCGGGAGAGTGCGACGTAGGCGAGCTCTCGGCCGCCGCCGTCCTCGACGTAGTGGGCGGTGTCGACGGTGGCGCCCTGCGACCGGTGCACCGTGATCGCGTATGCGTGGGCGAGGCGGTTGCTCGCGATGAACGACCGTGGGAGGACGGTGGTGTGGCCGTGGTCGAGGCTGACGGTGATGGTGCCGTGGCGGGTGTCGACGGACTCGACGGTTCCGGTCTCGGAGGTGACCATGTCGGAAGACGGTGCGAGTGCGACGACTCGGTCGCCGGCTCGGTAGGCGCGGCCGCCGGGTGCGATCACCTCCGGGCCCGTGAGCCAGCCGCGCTCGAGGTAGGCCTGGCGGCCGAGCTGGTTGAGGGCGTCGACGTCGACGCGCTTCCAGGCGAGCATCACCGTGTCCTCGCCGTTCTCGACGTCGCGGATCCAGCCGTCGACGGTGGCGCCGATCACCTCGGCTCGGTCGGCGCCGGTGAGGATGCGGCCGCGCCGGCGGAGCCACTCGAGCGCGGCGTCGACGTCGCCGTGGCGTAGTTCGGCGAGCGCTTCGCGTTCGGTGAGGTCGGCCTGGCGAACATTGTCGGTGAGCTCCCAGACGCGACCACCGAACCGAGACACGAGCGCGTTCAGCGATCCACCGGGCCCGACGGCGCTGAGCTGGCGAAGATCGCCGACGATCACGAGCTTGGCTCCGACCGCGGCCGACAGCTCGTCGAAGGCCACGGCGAGATCGTCGTCGAGTACTTCGACGTCGGCCAGTCCCGGTCCCTGCCGTGGAAGCGCCGACCCGAGGCCGCACGGTTGCTCGACGATGTTCGCAGCGCACACGAGCGAGACTTCGACGCCGTCGTGATCGGCGAACCGGCCCGCGCGTTCTACGGCCAGCAGTTCGGTCTCACGTTCCCGACGCTCGTGCACTACGGCGTCGAGCTGTGGGTGCCCGAGGTCGGCGGGCGCGTCGACCCCGACAGCGAAGCCCACGACCTCGTCATGTCCCTCTACGGCGGGATGTCCAAGGGAGAGCGGAACCGAATCAAGGTCCGCGTCCGCTCCGCCATGGCGTCGCAGGCAGCCACCGAGGGCCGCTACCTCGGTGGGCGCCCGCCCTACGGCTACCGCCTCTCCGACGCCGGCGCGCACCCCAACCCCGCCAAGGCCGCCGACGGGAAGCGTTCACACCGCCTCGAGCCCGATCCCGAGACCGCGCCCGTCGTGCGGCGAATCTTCGCCGAGTACCTCGACGGGCGGGGGCTGCGCTCGATCGCCGAGGGCCTCACCGCCGAGGGCATCGTCTCGCCGTCGGGCCATGACCCGGCCCGCAACCGGCACCGCCAACATTCGGGCGGCGCGTGGGCGGCAACTACAACCACGGCAAAGCCCACTACCGGTGCACCTTCCGAGAGCAGTACGCACAGAGGAAGGGCCTCGAGCATCCCCGCACCGTCTACCTCCGCGAGGACAAGGTCCTCCCGGCGCTCGACGAGTGGCTCGGACGGCTCTTCGACCCGGACCACCTCGACGACACCTGCCAGCTGCTCGCCTCCGCCTACGAAGACCACGAGGACACGTCCCGAGCAGACCGCGCACGAGCCACGATCACCGAATGCGACGACCGCCTCGCCAAGTACCGCGCCGCTCTCGAGGCCGGTGCCGACCCCGAAACCGTCACCAGCTGGACGACCGACGTGACCGCCGAGAAGCGACGGGCCGAGATGGCACTACGCGCCGCACCGCCGACGCAGGCACCGACACCGGACGAGCTCCGCGGCCTCACCGAGGGACTCGGCGACATGGTCGCCGTCCTCCAGTCGGCCGACCCAACCAAGCGTGCCGCCCTCTACGACGCCTTGGGACTGCGTCTCACCTTCCAACCCGACGAGAAGCGAGTTCTGGTGGAAGCTCAGCCAGCGCGTGTGCTGGCTGGCGGTGTCGGAGGGGGGACTTGTACCATTACCCCACGCGCGCTGCGACCCGGGAGCTACGAGGCGGCGTAGCGCAACCGCTGCTGGCCACTTCAAACGACCCTGGGGTGAAGATGAACTTGTCTCGCCCCATCAGCCTGTGGCGAGTTGCGGCATCGGAGCGATCTCACGATCGGTCTCGTTGGCGTCACCTCGGCGTTCGATGCCGATGAGAAGGTCCTCGTCGAGGACGGCGAGGATGCGCTGGAGCACCGGGAGGGTCGGGATGTGCTCCCCACCTTCGAGCTTGGAGATGAACGAGTGGGACGTGCCGGCTCGTTCGGCGACCTCGTGCTGGGTGAGGTCCAGTTCGTAGCGCCGTTCTCGGATGTGCGCTGCGATCCAGTTGCGCTGTCGGAGGGCGCTGATCGCGGTGTACTCGTCGCGGGCCTCGCGGTACTCCCCGCTGCGCTCGGCCCGCGCTCGGGCCCCGGTACTGGTTGGGCGTCCGGCGGGGCTGGGTTGCGCCTTCGACTTCGCGGTCATGGGCCACAGTTTATCGATTTCGATAAGTAGGTCAAGGGCGGGGTCGGCGCGGCGGCGGCGCATCGTGGCCGGCGGCTCGCGGCGGTCTGCGCCGGCTGGCGCCCATGCGGTCTTGGAAGTCGGCCATCCGCCGCTTGGCGAGCTGGATGTCGCTGGTCGCGACGGCGCCGGTGTCCTTCTCGATCGCGTGCAGCAGGACGATCAGGTTGTCGGAGCGCTGATACAGGATTCGGTAGCGGGTGTTCGCGAACCGCACCCGTAGCTCTCGCAGCTCGCCGTCGATCTGCGATGAGACCGGATACTCCGGTGGGGGCTCGTTGGGCGGTCTCGCGTTCAGGTGCTGCTCGATGTACTCGTCGATCTTGGCTGCCCGCTTGGCCGGCAGCGCGTCGATGAACTCGTCGACGGGTTCGCCCCCGTTCACGTCGCGATAGAAGACGGCCTGCGTTCCTGCCACATCAGCTCCTTGCGTTCGAGACTAGGCCGGCAGCCAGAGGTCGTCGGACTGTGGTCGGACCCGCGTTGCTGGTCACATCAGGAGGTCCACGTTGTCCCGGTCGTCGTCATGTTCGGCCAGCGGGTGCGGTTCATCGGTCAGGACTGCGACCGCGGCAGCGACATCGCAGAGGCGGGCGCGCAGGTACAGCCCGGTAACGGACGGCGGGGCGTGGCCCGCGAAGGCTTGGGCGACGGCGTAGCCGGCGAGACGTCCGACGGCGTTGATCGCGGTGTAGCGAAGCACATGGGCCGACACCGGCGTGCGGTCGGCCCACAGCAGACATGGTCGGGCCCGGTCGAAGATCGTGTTGTACCGGCGCCTCGTTGTGGGCTGCCCGCGGCGGCTGCGGAACACGGCGTCGTCGGGTCCGACGGCGCCGCGTGCATCCGCGTGGCGGGCGACGAGCCGCAGCAGCGACGGGGAGATCGGCTGTTCGCGCTCGACGCCGAACTTCTCCCGCAGCCACGCCGAGGCCCGGCGGTCGTCGAGGTCCCGGAGGCGCAGGTTGAGCGCTCCTTCGCGGCGGGCACCGGACTCGAGGTGGAACCGGACCAGGAGCAGGTCGAGATCGGGATCGTTGCTGGTGGTGCGGATCGCGTTGACGAGCTCCTCGATCTCGGGGTGGTCCAGCGGCCGGCGGCGGCTCGGTCGTCGACGTGGCTTGGGTATGGCGGCGGGGTTGATGCCGGTCAGCCCGGCGAGGTGAGCACGGGCGAAGAGAGCTCGCAGCGCGGCCACGCAGTTCTCGCGCGAAGACCGCCCGTCGCTCGACGCTCGACTGTCCTGGGCCCGCTGTTCGGCTTCGGCAACGACCGCGGCGCAGTCCTCGACGGTGGTCTCGCCGATGCGCCGGTCACCGAAGCGGGCGATGGCGAGTCGCCAGTACGTGTCGTAGGTCGCCGCCGTGTTCGGCGAGAACGTCGGTGCGATCGCGGCAACGAACTCCGCGACCGTCGCGTGAGCCGTACGGACCTCGAGCGCAGCAGCCGCCTGGACGAGGTCGTCGATGGTCACGCCGAGCTCGGCGGCTGCGGTCACCAGCGCCTGGGCGTGCAGGGTGCGGTCCATTACCGAACCCCCACCATCGCGTCCGCGAACCCCCACAGCAGCCTGAGCGGGGCGAACAGCACGACCGGCTCACCATCGTGGCCGGTGCAGGTCCCGACGAGCAGGCACCCTTCCGGGTCCGCGGCGTCGCGCAGCCAGCACGGCACCACGACGCGGCCTCGCCCGTCGACGGCGCCCGAACGGCCTCCTCCACCACTGCGGAGCAGTGCGACCTCGCCGCGCGACGACAGCCGCAGCATCACCCGCCCCTCGATCGCGGTCCGTGCGACTGCGGGCAGCGTCACCCGCCCGGTCCGCTCGACGGTCACGATTGCGAACGACCACCTCCCCGCGTCACCCACGTCGTCTTCGTCACCGAAGAGCCGAGGCAAGGGCAGCTGCGTCCACAGCTCGGGGGTCCGATACGGCCAGAGTCGAGTCACCATGTGACCTCCTGAGTCATGCGCCCCCCAAACGACGAAGAGCACGAAGACCAAAGGAGACCAGTCGCCACGCCGCGGCGCAGCTCCAACCGCACCAACACGGGAGCGACGCACTGCGCGGACGAAACGAATCATCACCCAGAGACGGCCCGGGATTCCTGGTGGTGCCGCCGACCCGCCACCACGGAGCCCCCACCGTGGGCTCATACCCATCAGTTCGTGTCGGAGGGACTTGAACGCCGGGTTCTGCCGTCCCATCCCGTACCACTGAGTCTCTATACGTGCAGGTCAGAGGCGGTTTGCCGGACGGCCATCGACCACGGCGTCACCTTCCGTCCCATCCCGTACGACCCCGTTTCCAGGACTTTCGCGGACAAATTGATGACAAGCCCGGGGGCGTGTCGACACAGGGCACGGCTCGGGGCGGGTCCGTGTCGGACGCAGGAGCGGACGCCCGGCGCGCAACACGATTGCGCGACCCTTGGCCCACTCCCCCATCCGACACCTCGCCCTTGTCATCACTTGTCATCACCGGCCGGACCAGAGTGCGCACTCCGGGGTCCCGCGGGGCGCGCTCTACCAATTGGGAGCGCTGGAGTAGTCGAATGGTCCGCTACCCCAGTCGGAGCTTTCCCCCGGGAATCCCGAGGGAGGCTCAGGCCCGTCGTACTCCCATTGATCAGGTGGAGGACCAGCGGCCCCGATGGCAAAGACCCAGCCGCTCGGGGTCCGGCGCCACGCGTACCAAGAGCCCCCGTCGGGCGACACCATCACCGTGATGCCGCCGTCGCCCGGAAGACCGTGCGAGCTGAGGTCTCCGACGACATCGAGGATGTCCGCCCGGTAGCCCGTCTCGCGCCGTCCCCAACCCATCTGGCAGGTCCCGATCCAACGCAGCGCCCGTGTGGTCTCTTCGAACTCGCGTCGATCGAGTCGCCGACCTTCGTCATCGACTCCATCAACACCGGCGAATCGGATGAGTCGGTCGGCCGCGTCCCGCTTCTCCTGTTCCCGCCGCGCCAAGTCGTCCTCGAACTCGTCGACTACGGCGAGTGCTGCACGGAACGAGCCGGCCTCCGCAGCGCGCGTCGCCCAAGGGAGGCTGAATTTGTCCACGAGGGTGGCTTGACCATGGAGGCGCACGACCACTGCCGCCTTCGCGCCACCGCGAGCCCTGAAGCTGGCCTCGTTTCGAAAGCCGATCCAGGTGAAGGCCATCTGGTAGCCCGCGTAGAGCGCGACCACGTAGATGTAGGGAAGAACGCCGAGCGTCATCCACGCCGGCATCAGGAGTTTGCGGGCGAGGTCCGGCACTTCTGCGTTGGACCAGTTGGTCACGAGGCTGAGCAACGCGAGGACCAGGATCGAGAGCCCGACCACGCTCAAGCATCCATCGACGAGCTTACGAGCATCCGCTGACTCTCGTTGATGTGCCTCCACGGCCGAGACACCGGCAAGGACAGCCAGGGCTCCCTGGCCAATGAACTCGACGGGCACCGAGAGCACGTAGAGGTCCGAGAGGAATCCGAAGATGAGGGTGAGACCGAACGTCTCCTTCGCCGTCCGCTTGAAGAAGTCAGGCTCCTTGTTCACCTTGCTGAAGTTGAAGAGCAACACCACGGCCGTCGTGAAGAACCAGAACCACGTGTCAGCCGCCAGCGCGTCCGTCCAGATCCCGATCCGCCGGCCGATGAGGACCAGGCCGAAGGACCACAGTGCGAGCAACGCGGAGATCGGCCAGATTCTGTGGCTCAGGAAGCCACGCGCCACGTCGACCAAGCCCTTGCGGCCGGTCGGCAATACGAGGACAGCTACGAGGAGCAGGCCGATCCACAGGAGCGTGGCGATTTGCCGTTCGTTCAGCATGGATCAGACGATTGCGAGTAGCCGGTCGACCACGAGGGCAGCGGCCGAGTCGATGTCGTAACCAGCAGGAGCGTCGCCGACGAGCGCCGCCAGGTCGGCTCGGAACCGCTGGTCCGCGATGTGTTCCCGGAGCCCATCGATGGCCCGCTCCGAGGTGTAGCCCTCGGGACGGTAGGGGTCGAAGCAGGCGATGATCTCGGCAGGGTCGAGCGACAAGACGGTGAGCGCGAGCCACAGGTCGAACAGGTCCCGCCCCTTCTTGCGTTGGAACATGGCGCGCAGCTTCGTCGCCACCAGCTCCTCGGTCTGGAACGTCAGGACATCGGCATGACCGGTCCACCAAGACGAGTCCACCCGATAGGGCACTCGGCGGTGAGGGCGGGCCGGTGACGTCTCGTAGGTGTTGATCTCGACCTTGACCCGCATCGGACCGGACCCGGACTCGAAGGGCGCCCGCAGTTTGGCCTTCGGGAAGGAGCGAACGTCGGTCGCCATGTCCATCCCCATGCCCACTGCGATCCGACGGAGGGCGTCGAGGATCGGCCCGATGGGACCGTGCGTCACTCGGACGTAGTCGAGGTCCTCGCTGTAGCGGAACGGTTCGGGCAAGACGACCTTGTGCAGGCAGGTGCCGCCACGGAACACCAGCTCGTCGCCGAGGAGCGGATCGTTGGCGATCTCGACGATCAGCCTTGACAGCACCAGGTCCTGTTCGACCTGGTCGACCGAGGGCCACGGCGCGAGCCGATTCCATTCGATGATCGCGGCGCGTGAGATCACAGGTCTGGCTCCGGGATCGAGTTGACGGTCACTCGCCAGCGGCGGTCGCGTTCGCCCTGCTTGCCGCCGCTGGACTCGAGGAGGACCAGCCTCGGCCGGTCGAGCGTCTCGGCGAGCGGTGCGGTGTCGATCTCGACCTCGACCACGTCGGCCATGTAGTCCAGCAACCATCCGCATCGCTGCGCAACCGACGACGGATACGCGGCGGCCGCTTCGGCGAGCCGGCCGACATCGATCCGCTGTTCGTCGACCATCTCCCCGAGAATCGTCGCCACGTTCGAGAGGCCACCGCTCAGATTCGGGTGAGCGACCAAGTCGAGCACGGTGGTCTCGACCGACGACACCCGCATCGTTCCCGTCGGCGTGTTGACGACGTCGACGCCGCGTCCCCCCATCGACGTGTCGGTGATGAATCGGATCCGCACTCGGCCGAAGTCGCGGTCGCGCAGTCGAGCCGGCGTCATCACCTGGAAGACCTGAGGGCGTTGATGTGCGAACCCGTGCACCTCAGCCGCCGAGAGCAGGGCTACGTAGTAGGCGTGTCCAAGGTGGTTCATCAACGCGTCGATGAAGTGCGTCGCCGGAACGGCTCCCCACGAGCGAAACTCCGACGGGACCACGACGTAGAGGCCCTTCGTCGGACTGAACAGGTGCCCGCGGTGCCGCCACCGGGCGAGCGTCGGCGCGACGTGGGTCTCAGGGATCCCGAGCAGCTCGGCAGCGTCAGCGGTGGTGACCCAACTCCGACCGCGCGACAGGAGCCAATCTGCCAGCTCTCGAGGTTCGACGACCTCCCCGGATTGCATACTCACGTACCAATACTAACTCAGGCGATTAGTTTCGATGCGTCAATTGCTGACATCGCCGGCTGTGCCGAGATCAGCGACCGACGAACGCTTCCACCCGCGCCGAGGACCCTCAGACCGGACGGAGGCCAGCCTCGTCGAGGAGGCGGATGAACTTGGTCTTCTGACCGTGTCGATGACGGAGGTCAGCCAGGTAGGTCTCGAAACCGCTCGGATCACCGCCCCGCTCGTAGAGCTCGCGGATCTGGGCAACCTGCTCGACGGCGCGCTCGTAGGTCCAGGTCTTCTTGCGGTCGATCTGCGCCTCGACGTCTCGGGCGTAGGCCCGAGCCGCGTCGAGTGGGCGGGCATCCTCACTCGCCTTGGCCAGCTCCATCCAGACCGACAGCGATGCCCCATGCTCATCGGCAACGGTCCACGCCTCGTCGAGACGGTCCTCCGAGACGAGCACGGACACCAGGTCGTCGTGGGTCGCCGGCGCCGGGATGCGAGCAGCGACGTGCCGATTGATCGGCGTCGGGCGTTTCGCTGCGGCCGCTGCGTTCGCCGCGCCGCGCTCCTCGAGCAACGCCACCGCACGCCGCTCGTGCTCGGCCCACGTCCCCGTCTCGGTCGTCCAGCGCTTGAGGCGCTGGAATCGCTCCAGGTTCGGCCGTTCGGTGAAGCGTCGCCACACGAGCTCGTCGACCTGGGCGGTGCGACCCCGCTCGGCCCAGCCGGCGAGCGCGACGTCGTCGAGGCGGCTGTCGCCGCGCATCTGGTGGTCGGTGTCGTCGAACGCGGCGAGCCCACGCTCGGCCCACGCCAGGGCGTCGTCACCTCGATCGGCTTCGATCAGCACCTCGGCGATCTCGACGTAGTCGTACGGGTACGACAGGTCCTGAGCCAGCAGCTCAACGCGGGCGTCGACGTCGCCCGACGCCTTCGCCAGTTGCTCGCGGATCTTGACCAGGTGGAAGTGGCCTCGCTCGGCGCTCGCCCGCTCGGCGTCGCTGAGCGAGTTCCAACGTTCGTCGGCCAACCGCTTCAACTCCGTGAGCCCGGCGTCACCGAGCACATCGGCGTACCTGCTCGGGGCGTCGTAGAGGATGTCCCACTCGCTGTCCACGTCGAGCGCGAACAGCCGCCCGGCCAGCGCAACGGGATCGGGGCGGGCGATCTCGCACGCCCGGAGGTGGATGCTCTCGATCTCGGCGGTGATCTGGGAGAACCAGCCCGAGGAGTCATCGACCCGGCTCATCGTGACGTCCACCCGACCGAGCGCGTACTCCGCTATGTCGATCACCGCCGCCGGATGATCCGGAAGCAGATCTCCGATCTGGCCCACCACACCCGTCACGGCCCGAGCCCACGGCCCCGACGTGCGGGCGTAGTCACGCCGATTCGCGCTCCCCGACTTCAACGCATCGGAGAACGACCGCCGATACGACGACACGTCGAGCGGCCCACCACCCGCCGACGCCGCTTCGAGCAGCAGCTGGGTGCGCAGCTCGACGTCGTGTTCGGCCTGGCTCACCACCATCTCGACCAACCGCACCGTGGGCAGGTCGGCCAGGTACGTCGTCAGCTGCGCCGCTGCCTTCTTGGTCATCCGAGCCATCGCCACTGTCTACCGTCGCTGGAACTCCCAGGCGAACGGCTCATGCAACGCAACTCTGAGCAGTTCTGGCTCCTACCGGCGTCGCATCGCCGGGTCGTTGTCGCTCGATCCGACCTCGCTCCACGGGTCGGCCGGCAGCAATCGCGTCGCCTCTTCCAGGAAGGTCTCGCGGTATTCCGGCGAGGTGAAACGGAAGGTCGCGACGTGGCCGTTCTTCCGCCATGCCGCTTCCTTGGTGCCTCCCCAAGGAATGCTCTTCGGGATCTTCGAGCCCTCGGCGAACTGCGAGAGGCTCCGGAGGCAATGAAGGACGGCGAGGTCGTGCGTCTCGCACGACCTCGCTGAAGTGGCAACGTTCGTAATCTTCGTCCGGCACAGCAGACCCTCCCGCTCGAGGGTCGACACCTTATCGAGCGGCCGGTCCGAATCGCGCTGAGCCGTAGTCCCAGCTGGGCCACTCCGCCGTGTCGGCGATCCAGCGAGCCGCCGCCACCGACTCAGCGGCAATCGAGCGCCCGTCCCGATCGACGACGAGCAGCGGCACCGCCATCGAAGCCTCGTCGACCACGACCTCGGTGACCGAACCTTCGTCGAGATCGATCTCGACGCGGATCGTCGTGGAGTAGAACGCGTAGATCGGCTTGGCCGCGTCCGTGTCCCGACCCGTCACCATCCCGCGGTCCAGCCCGGCCAACGTTGCGTCTCCGCGATCTCGATTGCCCGCCGGCGCTTCTTCGGTTTCGCTTCGTTGCCGTCGCAATCCGTGACGGTCAACGGCCCTTCGATCCGCTCATCGACGAGGTGCACCGAGATGACCTCACCGGTTCCCGTTTCGACCTCCGCGATCAGTGGAACTCGGTAGTGCACGTAGGTCGTCATCACGTCAGCTCCTCGCTCAGCACAGCCTGATCACGGAGCAGCCATCATCGCTCGAGCTCGGCGGAAACTCGAGCGATGATCTCCGCATGACTCGCACCTACGAGTTCGTCCTGACGGTCGAGGTCGACGAGCACCACGTCGCGTTCGACGATCCCGAATGGGTAGCCGATGCCGCGTGGGGAACGCTCACCAATGAGTACGGCCTGGTGTGCACCTACGGCCGCGTGGACCTCGTCGAGGACGACGCATCGGGCGGGAGCCTCCCGCCGAGCTCGTCGGCCTCGGAGGAGTAGCCAGCGACCGCTGCACGGTTCAAGGGTCGAGAGTCAGTCAGGCGGACGACCTCGACCTCAAAGGCCCAGTCCCGGAGCATCCCGGCCTCGATTCTGGATCGCGTCGAGGCGACGCCTGATGGCTTCGACCGCTGCGGTCTGCGAATCGTCGATCAGTGGGGCCTCGCTCAGCCCGCCACTGTCAGTCCCCGCGTCGTGTTCCGGGCGGTCGAGCCGAACCGCCGTGGCTGGCTGGTCGACCCAGGTGCGGGCGACCGCCTCGGCTACGACGTCGGCAGCGGTGCGCTCGTCGTGGAGGACGACGAACGCCTCGTTGGTGGTCCGGCCGCGAGTGAGCGGAACGTAGATACCGCTGGTCCCGGTGGGGCCGTCGAGGTAGAGGAAGGAGCGGTCGACGGTGCGGCCTTGGGTGGCGTGGCTGGTCTCGGCGTAGGCCAGCTCGACGTCGGCGGCCACGTACTCGGCGGGCAGGGTGACCCGACCGGTCGAGCCGTCAACGGTGAGGCTGCCGTCGCGGTGGACGGCGGCGACGGTCCAGTGGTCGCGGTTCTTGACCATGCGCTGTCGGTCGGTGAGCAGCGTCCGTTCGTTGCGACGCGTCGCAACCAGGTCGCCGGCGTGCGCCCGGCTCGTGCCGACCGGCACCGAGGGGCTGCGGGGGTCGACCTCGCCGGCAGCGAACCGCGTGATTTGAGCGATCTCGTTGAGGACGGCGACGGCTTCACGCGTCGGCGCCATCATCGCCGCGCGCTGGCCGGCGGCGATCGCGTCTCGCCAGGCGTGGAAGGTGGCCATGGCCATCTGCCTAGACGTGCCGCCGTGGAGGCGTCCGTGTTGCTCGTAGAGGCCGACGACATCGGTGTCGCCTCGTCGCAGGCGGAGGCTGGCGTCTCGCTCCCAGGACGCGTCGAAGCGGTGGACTCGGTCGAGCTCGACGGCGCCGAGGGTGTCGACGAGGTGGCCGAACATGCCAGAGCGACCGACCGCGGAGAACTGCATCGGGTCACCCACGAGGGCGAGACGCCAGCCGCGTCGCTCGGCCAGCACGATCAACTCGGCCAGGCGCGGTGTCGGCACCATGGCGGCCTCGTCCACCACGACCGTCGAGCCAGCAGGTAGGTCGTACCGGTGCTGGGGTGGACGGTCGAGACGGTGCTCAACGAGCAGCTTGTCGAGGGTGTCGGCATCGATGCCGGTGTCCACCGCAAGAACCTCAGCAGCAGCCGCCGATGGGGCCACGCCGAAGCACGGTCGTCCGTCGGCGTGGAGGCGAGCGACAGCGGGTCGCATGGCCGTGGTCTTGCCGGTGCCGGCGGGCCCGACGACGAGGACCAGGCGCCGGTCCCCCGCCACCGCCCCCGCAGCGTGGCGCTGGACGACCGTGAGGTCCTCGTCGGCGGGGATGTCCTGAGCGTCGGCACCGCCGTCGTCGCTCCAGCCTTGGGTGATCTCGAGGATGCGTTCCTCTTCGTCGAGGATGGCGCTCGTGGTGAGCAGCCGGTCGAGCGCTCCCTCGGTGACGGGTCGGCCATCACGACGTAGCGGGACGTCGTCGGGGACGAGACGGGACACGTCGACGACGAGGGTGTCCACCACGTGCGACGCGAGCCGGTCGGCCCGTTCGACGAGCTCGGCGGCGGTGGATCCGAGTCGCGTCGGGAGCGCGGCGGCGATCTCCCGGGTGATCTCGGCGGGTCGCCACACCGACTGGGTGTCTCGCAGCGAGGACAGGGCGCCCACCACGGCGGTGCGGTCAATGGCGTCGTCGGGTTCGAGCGGGCGGGTACGACCCGTCACCTGGGCGAGGTAGTCGACGGGCGTGTAGCCGAGGGCGGCGAGCTGGTCGTGCCAGTGCTCGTGCAGCTCGGTGGCCACGGCGCTGGTCTTGCCCGGTCGGCTGTCCTCGGCTGCCTCCCGTTCGATGGCCCAGCTCTCACGGGGAGTCGGTTGCCGGCCGACAGTGTCGACGAAGCGCTCGACCTTCTCGTCGCGTCGCCGCTTCATCTGCTCGGTGCGCTTGGAGAACTCCTTCAGGACCGCCTCGGGTGCGTCGGCCATCTCGGCCAAGCCGTTCTCGACGGGCTTCCATCGCACACCGAGTCGGGCCGTCAGCTCGGCACGCAACCCCGCGGCGTACAGCGCGGAGACGGTGCGCTGGTCGTGCTTGAGGGTGCGGGCGTCGAGGGCGATCCATCGGCCGTCCGGGGACATGACCCGGTTGGCGATCACGAGGTGGGAGTGGATCTGCGGGTCGTGCGCCCGGCTGGTGTGCTGGCGAAAGGCCGAGGCGATGAGTCCGTCGGCATCGACGATCCGGATCTCGCCGTTCACCCGGTAGCGGCAGTGGGCGTGGTCCTCGACCCACCCGAAGGCGGCGGCCACCGCTGCATCGTGGGCGTCGAGGACCTCTTTGCGGGTGTGGTCGTCGCCGATGGCGTACAGCACGGACACCGACTTGGGAGCCGAACAGGTGACGTCGAACCCGCAGACGGTCCGGTCGGTGTGCCGCGTACCGAGCAGCTCGCCATCGACGGGGTCCCGTCCGTCCATGAGCGTGAGGAAGTCGTCGTCGTCGACGTCGCCGGACAGGCCGAGCGCTTCGGCGCCTCGGCCGAGCCAGCGGCCAGGTGGCTCGTCGCCGTCGAGGTAGTACCGGCCTGGGCCCTCGACGTAGTACGCGCCGGCATCGTCGCCCTTGAGCGTGGTCACCCGCGCGGTCACGGCCGACTCCCGCACGAGCGCGTGCACTCGTCTGTCCTTCGTTGCGACGCTTGCGCTGGGGTCGTGCGGAACATGGTTCGCTCCTTCAGCGGGAGGGGTCGTGGTGGGTGACGGTGATGCCGGTGCCGTCGAGGTGCAGGACGTAGGTGGGCGGGTCCATGGGCCCGTTGGACGGGAGCGCTTCGAGGACGCCGGCTCGGCGGAGCTGGCGCAGCCGCCGGTGCGCGCTGTCCTTGGACAGGAACCCGAGCCGCTCGGCGAGACCTCGGGTGCTGGCCCGGGCGACGAGACGCCCGTCGACGACCTCGGCGTCGACGGCGAGCACGTGGAGCACCGCCACTGAGTCAGGCCCGTGCTCGCGCAAGAACTCGAGCGCCTCGGGGTAGCGGTGCTCGACCAGCGCCTCGCCAGCCGCCAACGTCGGTGACGCGACCGGCGCACCCTCGACTGCCCGCACGGCTCGGCGTGAACGCTGCCGAGCGGGACGCTCGGCAAGACCGTCCACTGGGACGTCGATGAGGCTGAGCTGTTCGGACATGGCGACCTCCGGACAGGCAGGGAGATCCCATCCACCTCAATAAGCCGTTCTGCACGCCGGACCTCGCGCAGGAATCCGAGGAATCGCGGAAGCTCTTGTCCCCGGTGTGCGACACGAGGCGGTGTCGGCAACAGGACTGGTCAGGTCGACCGTGCTGTGCGACGATCGACCCGCTCCCCACTGCGCTGGTCATCAGGCCCGCAGCGGGCCTCTCGTGGCGAGGGTTGTCGCCGCCTCCCATCTCCGACCACGGCCGACCGGCCGGTCGGATCGACTGCCCGGGAGGCAGCCATGGCCACGAGCCGCAACAACGTCCGCAAGCGCGGAACCACCTGGACCTACTACGCCTACGTCACCGACGGCACCGGCAAGCGCCGCCAGATCTCCAAGGGCGGCTTCGCCACCCGCCGCGAAGCCGAAGCGGCCCGCGTCGACGCCCTAGCCACGATGGCCAACGGGACCTGGGTGCGGCCCGAACGCCTGACCGTGCGCGACTTCCTCGTCGACGAGTGGCTGCCCACCCAGCGGCCACCGACGCTCGAGGAGAGCACCTACACCAGCTACGCCCGCAACATCCGCCTCCACGTCCTGCCCCACATCGGTGGCCTCTCCCTTCAGCAGCTGACCCCGATGGACCTCAACGCGCTGTACCGCACGCTGCTCGAGTCAGGCCGCCAGCCGCCCGGAGTGCCGCCCCGCCAGCACGACCCCGCCACGCTCGAGCTCATCGAGAAGCTCCGAGCCGACGGGCTGACCTGGCAGCAGGTGGCCGACGAGGTCGGCGACCGGGTGCCCGAGCTTGCCGGCATCACCCGCCACGCCATCGCGTCGCTGCACCGTCGAGCGCACCAACCGAAGCCGGCGAAGAAGGCCGAGCCCGGGTTGAGCAACCGGACCGTGCGCTACATCCACACGATCCTCCACGCAGCGCTGCGCGATGCGCTCCGGTGGAACCGCGTCGCTCGCAACGTCGCTGACGCCGCCACTCCCCCGCCGCAGGGCTCGACCAAGCGAGGCCGGCCCAACGTGTGGACCGCCGAGCAGCTCGGCCAGTTCCTCGACTTCGTGGCCGACAGCCCGGACCTGCCGGCGTGGCTGTACCTCGCCACCTCCGGCTCACGCCGCGGCGAAGTGCTCGGGCTCAAATGGGACGACGTCGACCTCGACGCCGCCACCGCGATCATGTCCCGCCAGGTGACCATGGTCGACCACCGCATGGTCATCAAGGAGCTCCCCAAGACCAAGGCAGGGCACATGATCCTGCTCGACGCCGGCACCGTCGAGATGCTCGCCAACCACCGCGAACGCCAGGCCGAGGACAAACGCCTCCTCGGCAACGGGTAACCGCCAGCTTCCTCGATCTCTCCGAACACCGAACGGTGCTCCCAGTCGGTTCTGAGCTCCTCCCAGTAGGGGCCGCACGACACACGGAATGCGCACCATCGGCATCGATCGGGATTCGGCTCGGCCTTCGTCCTGAAGTCGACGGAGCCAACATCCCCGTTGAACGCGTTCACGGCCACCAGGACCTCGGCAAGCGCATCCTCCGCCGCTGAGGAGTCCAGCTCGATCGCAGTCTGTGCTCCCGACGCGTCTTCGATGGCGATCTCCGATGGCCATTCGCCGCTCGACCGCTGCGCGAGAACGGCGTACAGGAGAAGCTGCCGATGTTGATCCGGAGTTGGCTCACCCTGTCGAAGCCCAGACTTCAGGTCAACGATCCTCGTGTGCTTGCCGCTGCGCTCGATGCGATCGGCACGGCCGTACAGCCCCGATTCCGGGTCCTCGAGATCCAGCTCGATGCCAGTTCCCGGCACAGGTTCGGTGGCCTCGCGACCACGCTCGCGTGACGCAAGGAGTCGAGCTCCGCGTCGGACCGTCCGGGCTCGGGTGAGGTTGTAACCCGGCCATTCGGCTGCCGGCGGGGGCGTCGCAGGCTCCCATGCGGCGCCGAGCTTGGCCGCCTGGCGCCCTGACTCCTGCTCCCATTCCTGCTCGAGCCAGGCGCGTGCCGCCGGTTCATCGCCTTCGTAGCCACTCCCCTTGTAGGCGAGCTCGGTGATCGCGTGAGCGACCTCCCCTAGAACCGAGAAGGTGCTTGGCCGTCGAAGCGACCGATACGACGGGTCACGTGTGAACGCGACCCTCAGTCCGCACGCCAGAAGCTGGTTCGCGAGTGACGGCGACACCTTCTCGATAGGGGTCGGCTGCGGAGCCGGAAAGTCACTCGGGTCCATGGAGCAACTGGTAGACGCGGGGGTGGATGCGATCGAGCACGAAGAGGTCGGAGACGGCGACGTTCGGGATGCCGAGGTCGGACCGGAGGATGTCGAATGACTCAGCTTGCGTCTCGTTGAGATGTGCGTCGCTGTGCATCCAGAGAGGGTGTCCGAGGATCACTGCCGACTTGCCATCGTCTCGGACGATGGCGTGGAGCTCACCGGCAACCTCGACGTGGCATGGCACTGCGGTTCCGTAGGCACGAACGAACACGTCCGCAAGATGTGGCGCGCGTGACAGCCAGCGCTCCGTCGGCAACGGCAGTCCCGCGGCGAGCGCGGCCACGTCCAGCGCGAGCCTCCAGTCGAGTGCGCCGTGCAGGCGTCGGTTGTCCCAGCTTCGAAGGCAGTCGGGACACGACTCTGTGCAATCACCGTGGGAGACCGATTCGTATTCCGCCGTGAGGTCTCCGAGGATGCCTTCGAGCACCTCCTTGATCTTGCTCGGCTCCGCCAGCTCGGGCGCGTAACCGGCGCCGTTTTCGAGGCGATCGGCCAGGAAGATCCGGCGGGTCTCGAGGTCGTTGATGCGTGCGGGCTGGAGGCCTACCTGTATCTCGTCAGGCTGGAGATCGAGCGCCACCTGGCATCCCCTGCGCACGACTTCAGCGAACGACCAGATCGCAGACAGCCCAGCTGGGAGCACCTTGGTGTTCGTCGGGATGACTCCCGCGTGCAGGGCGAGTTGGTCGAGGGTCAGCGTTACGACGTCGGTGGGTCTGACCTCACCGATCGCGGCAGGCTCGAGCCGCGTTGCGCCTTCATCCTTGAAGCCCTGCGGCTTGTCGTAGAGGGCATCGTCGTCACACACGACGCTCCCGTCCTTCAGGCGCAGGAGCGGGAACAGCGCTCCGTTGTTGTCGTTGATGCGGATCACGCGGACGGGCTCCGGCCAGCGTTCGACCTTCATGCCGCCTACGACATCGACTTCGCCCTCTCCGGGCCGCATGGCCAGTTGGGGGAATCCCACGATGCCCGTTCCCTCAGAGGTGTCGTCGTAGTCGCGGGTCCGGTAGCGGGTTCGGAAGCCGAACGGTTGATGGAGAGGAACAGCGTCGAGTTGTCCGCCACAGGCGACGCATGCAGTAGCGCCGTCCTCCTCGGCGATGTCTGTGTTGCCGCACTCCCGGCAGCGGCTCAGCTCGATGGCGACGCCGAGCGGATCGATGTCGAACGCCTTGCCAGCCTTGACCTCGTATGCGGCGAACCCGACACAAGTGTGGATAGATCCCTCGCGAGTCACTTCGGATCCGGGTGAGAACGCTGTGATCGCCTGGTCGAGTGGTCGGTCGCTGATCGCGTGGTCTTCCAGGTCCTGCTTCGACTTGATCCAGCGTCCGTAGAGTTGACGGACCCGAGTCGGGAATCCGAACATCGGGAGCACTCCGGCGTTGGCGAGGAGCTCGCTGAGCTCGGGCTGAAGGTAGTAGGGGCTGTCGACGGCTCCGCCGATCTCGGCGAGGAGATCTTCCCGCTGCCAACGAACCAGCTCCTCGACCTCCGGGTTGCTCATCCCTGTGTGGGCAGCGAGGCGGCGAACGACGTCCTCCACATCCGGCCTCTTTCGGAGGAAGGCCTCCACGCCGGTCCGTCGATCTGACCATTCGTCGGTCGGACCAAATATCCCGTGGATCGATTCACCTGTGCGGGTCGGGGCATTCGGCAGGGATCGGAATGCTCGGCGCAGCACTTCGCCGCTCGCGACGCGCTTGATGATGCGTTCCCGCGGGTCGAGGAATGGCTGGGGTGGCGTGTCGCCCGTGATCTTCTCGGTGTGCTTGTAGTAGAAGTCGTCGTGGCTGCGGTCGCGCACCATCGTGAGCGCGTAGGAGAAGGCTTGCCCCATACGCCCGGCGCGACCGACTCGCTGCTGGTAGTTGAACCGCTGCGGCGGGACGTTCGCCATCATCACGGAGCGCAGCGAGCCGATGTCGACACCTACCTCCATCGTCGTCGTTACGCTGAGGACGTCGATGCCGTCCCCTTCAGGGTTCTCGAAGGGCGGCGGCAGGAACGCTCCCTTGAAGAGCCGCTGCCGCTGCCGCTGAATGGAGAGGGGCTTGGTTTGGCCCGTGAGCTCACGCACACGTAACCGGCGAGGGGGCTGTTCGGCCAACCACGTGTAGTAGTCGCTCTCGTCTGGAGCGAGGACCCTCTCCTCCAGCTTCGTCGAGTTGCACCCTGTCGCAGAGCAGACACCGCCCGATGTGTGCAGATGGACACGAGCGCAGTTGGCGCAGATCCACCGCTTCGCGTCCAACGGGCTCACGAGCCGAAGCGTGGACTTCACCGGGCTCGTGTTCAGCAACCACTGCGGCGCAACTGACGCCATCGTCTGACTCACACGCTCGATGAGTTGATCCTCCTCGCAGCGGCCCTGGGCAACCGCCTTGAGATACGCCTTTACGGCAACCGGAGCGTTGTCCGAGGGGTAGCGGAAGAAGGTGCCGGGGTAGCGCCGGCTCGATCCCAGGATCCGGACCACGGACCGGAGGACATCGCGGGCAACGTCCTCGGACAGCGGCCAGCTGCCGAGCGGCACGTCAGCCGGTTCGACGAAGGCGACGCCGATGGACTCGATGTCGCGCCCCGCGCGATCGAAGGCACCGTCGCACACGCGAACGGTGAGCCGCTCCTTCTGCCGCTGACGTTCCTGAGCGGCGATGTCTGGAGGCACCGTCTTCCAGAGGTTCGGCTCCGGTGGATCCCACGCGGAGTACCACGGCACGTCGTCAGTCCCCTCGATGAATCGCAGTGAGGCATCCGGGCCTCCGGGGTTGACTCCGATTCCGAGGAGCTCGCGACTCAACCGGTTCAGGAGCGAGGTCCAAGCCACGTACCGCTCGGCCCCGCCGTGCTTCGCCTCGAACGCGGCGATTGCGGCTTGATCCTTGTCCTTCGCCGCACCGAGCGACTCCCGGAGGAATGCTTGGGCCAGCGCCGGCTCCTCACTGACGATCTGGTCGTAGAGCGCACGCTCTTCCGGATCCAGCTCATCGAGGTCCGCTGATCCCTGTCGCATGACGGCGACCGGATCCTCACGGTGAGCCAAGATCTGGCGCACGAGTTGGCGTACCAGGTCTCGGAACTGGTTCAGCTCGGTGCCGCTTGCCGTGCGGGCAGCGTCGTCGCGACTGTCGGTGAAGACGATGGTGCGCGACTCCTCGACCGTGTCTCCCATGGATCGATGCAGCTGCGTCATGAGGAGCTGCGTCGATTGGGCGAGACCTGCGGTGTGCGCACGAATCGGACTGCGCACGGTTCCCTTGAAGTACTTGTTCGTCTCGATGTTGCCGGTCTTGAGATCGCAGCGTGGGCAGTGCACAGGCAACGCGGGGACTGTGAGGTCCGTGTCTCTCGGCACCCCCGAGAGGACAGTCCCGTCACCGCCGCCGACCGGGGGCATCAGTGCACCCAGCAACGGGTCGTACGTTGCCGTTCCGAACCCGATCTCGATGCTGCCGCCGCTGGGGGTCTTGGGCTTCCAGCTGCGAGCTGTCTTCTTTGTCCCGGGCCGGTACCAGCGATAGTCGCGGTGTGAACGCATGAACACAGGCGCGGCGCGTTCGGCCGGCACCTGCACCGGGGTGGACGTGAGGAACACCGCCTCATCGCGCTCGTGGGCGACGTAGCCACCGAGGCTGACGTCGCCGCACTCGAAGCAGTACAGAAGCTCGAGCACCCGCCCGCCGCAATCACAGCTCGAGGCGGGGATAGTGAACAGTCGGCCGATGCCGACATCGCTCTCTCGCTCGACTTGGTCGCATCCCGGGTTGGAGCAGGCCCACAGCCCACGGAGCGTGCGCGCGAACATGTGGGCTCGCAACGGCACCGATTGTGGGCCCGCCTCGACGGTGCTCAACGCCTCCAATACGATGCCGAGAGCCTTGCCATCATCGTCCGGCGCATCAAACAACCGCGTTGCGATCTGATCGATCTTCGTAGCCCGCACCCGGCCGTCCTCGTCGCGACAAGCAGAGGAGGTTGCACTCGGAAGGTCGAACGCTTCGACGAGCGTCGCGTGGCGGGTATCCGAGTCCTCGCCCTCCCACATCTCGATGATGTCATCTCGCGAGATGGGAATCGTCGCGCCGAGTGCTTTCGGTGCGCCGGGGGTGACGAAGAAGGACTCTTGGTCCACGCCGAAGAACTGCTCGAGATACCCCAGCCCCTTTGGGTCGTCTGAGAGCGACGCGCTGGTGGCGATGCACCGGAGTTGTGGGCTGGTCGGGGCGAGGCCCAGCCGGCTGAGCAGATTGCGAACGATCATCGCAACCTCGGAGCCCTGCGTGCCTCGGTAGAGGTGGAGCTCGTCGACCACGAGGGAAAGCACGTGAGATTCATCCTCCGCGAGCCATCGACGGGTCGATTCGAACAAGGGCTCCTCGATGTCGCGCATCAGCATCGCGTTGAGCATCGAGTAGTTGGTTACGAGCACGTCTGGTGGGTGGGTGACCATCTCCCAACGGGTCAGCAACTCGCCTTGGCGCGGATCAGGGAACTGGTTGAGGTCGATGTCTGGGTGGCGTGTCAGCGAGTCGAACTCAGCGACGGTCTCTCGGATCTGGGCCGACACCTCCTTGACTTTGCCGTCCTTCGCTGACTTCGGCAGGTCGCCGCCCCCGAGCGTCGCTCCCGTGTAGCGGCCGAACCACAGCTGATGTCCGTCCGGCTGGTCGGCTATGACGCGGACGGCCTTGCGTAGGCGTGTGATCTGGTCTTCGACGAGGGCGTTGGTCGGGTAGAGGACGAGGGCACGGATGGCTGCCGATCGAGTGGTCTTCGAACGGCTGCTTCGCCACTGGCCCGACGAGGCCTCCCACCACGGGTCGAGCTCACCATCCTTCCCCCACGTCAGCGATTCGGCGACGAGGCGGGCAAGTACGGGCAGCAGGAACGATTCCGTCTTCCCTGAGCCCGTGCCGGAGGTGACGACGACGTTTCGCTTGGGGTTGGCGCCGGGTTGGAGAGATTGGCGCAGGGCCTGAGCCTGGTGCGACCGCAGTCGGAACGGCTCCCCCGGCTTCGTGTACTCGCCGAAGAGCGCCTCTCCCACGAGGTAGGTCACCCGCGGATCAAGTCCGACCTCGTCGACGACCTCAGCCAGCACATCCGTCGCCTCGTAGGGAAGCACCGGCTCGAGGAGCACGTCGGTGAACAGCAGGTCGGAGTCGGCAAGCCGCTCGCGTCGCTCGCGCATGAGTTCGTCAGATCGCAGCCAGAAGGCTGTGTCGATGTAGCGGAGGTACGCGTCCTTGATCTCGGCGTAGACGAGAGCCGGGTTGGTGTTCGCAGTCACATGAGTCCTTTGCTCATGACATCAGCAGCGCGGCGAGGTGCGAAGCGAGGTCAGGCGGCACGTTTCGGTATTCCAGCAGTCGTTCGGCGGTGTTCTCCTTCGGCGCATAGCCCGATGCCAAGACCGCAGCCCTGGCGTACAGGCCCGGGAGGTCCGCTCCCAGGGGCACGTAGAGGACGCGAGCATCGGTGTCGTAGCCCACCATGCCGATGCCAGCATCCAATGCCGCCGCGAACTTCACGAGGCGGGCATCTCCAAGCAGCGCCTGCATCTCGCCCAAGTCGGTCGGTCGGCGGTAGATGTACGTGCGGATGAACGACGTCAATCTGAAAGCGCCCGGACTCGCGGCCGAGCTCGTTGGCTCGAACTTCGCCACGCCTGGGTTCCAAACCTCGAAGCTCCGGGCTCCGATCGTGGTCGTGACTGGCAGCCCGGGCAGCAGTCCGGAGAGCGGCGGCAGTCGCGATGCCACAGACCATGCCGCCGAACGCACGATTCGAACCGGCCGCAGCGAAGCCTCCTCCGCAACGGCTGCGAGGTCCTTCACGTCGGCGTCACCGACTCCCACGATTCGAACTACGGCCGGCGAGTCGACATCACTATCGATCGTGATCTCCCCTCCTGCCCGCCACACCGCATCCTCGATCGCCGCCATCAGCCGCTCACTTCTGAAGCCAGCGATCAAGTGCTCGCCCGTCGGCAGCTCGAGGATGTGTGGATCCACGACGGCCCAGGAACGCTCCCGGAGAGTGCTCGGGTCTCGTTCGATCTCGATGTGGCCCATCGCCTCCAACCGCCTAGCGAACGCGTCGACGAAGAGGCCTGTTGGGTCGATCTGCATCGCGATCCGCTCCAACCATGACATCGTTCCCTCACCCTCGAGCCCGTGAACATCTACACGGGGCGCCAGCTGCGCCTTTGTCGCAGCTTTCTTCCTTCCTCCGGCCCGATAGAACGCGGGGAGCCGCTTGACCAACCCGCAGTACCGGCAGACGCCTTCGACGGTCTTCATGCCCGGAAGTGCCTGCTCGAGGACGGTGTAGTGAAACCCAGTCGTCATGCAGGACTTCTCGTCGCCGGTGGGGATCACGATGCGAACCGGCGGTGCCGACGCCGACGAGCTGGCCTGGCGACCGACGTACCACGCGGGCACTCCCGGGGGAGCGGCGAGTGGATCGACGGCTCCTGCGACGGGATCCGGCACGCACTGAAACGAGCCGCCGTCTTCCTCTCTGCCTGCAGCGATGCCGAAGAGCGGTGATGTGAGTGAGTGGCCGATTGACGGCTGGTCGGGGTCGACTCTCACAGCGGGATGGTCGGCCGACCTCAGGCGGAGGAGCTGGGCCTTGGAGATCGGTTCCCCGTCCTCTTCGCCAACGACGACCTCGTAGTCGCCGTCGGGCAGGTGCTCGGCAGCGAGATCCCAGATCAGGACGGGCTCACCGCTCTGCTTCCTCCTCGGCTCCGGCGAAGGTGTGACCAAGGGACGAACGCACGTCAGCTCTGACCAAAGATGCCCTCCGGAGTCGGTGGACGCCCGCAACTCCGGAGGTAGCCCACTCGACCACTTCGCCACGTTGCCAGGCAGGCGCATTCCCCCTTGCAGCACGACCTCAGTCGTAGCGAGTGGCTGCAGGAGGTTTAGGTCAGCGAGCTTGCCGTTCAGGAGGTCGGCAGGGACGGACGACAGGATCTGGACGCCTTCGAAGACGGTCCAGCCGTCGGGCACTCCCATGAGGTCTGCGTGCTCGGCAAACCCCGGACGCGCTATCGCGGACAGGGTCTCGCGCACGGGCGCGACGATGTCGTCTCTGACGATCAGCATGCTGTCTTCCCCTAGAAGCACGCGCTCTGCTTCGACGAAGCCTTGGAGCATGTCATCCCACCGCAGCGGCACAAGCCGTCGAGAACGCCTGCGAAGGGAACCCGCCTGGCCCTGACGGCGGATGCAAGTGACCCCGTTGAGGAACGACGAGATGTCGACCGAAGCAGGATCGGCAAGTGTCATCCACCCAGATGACGCTGGCACGAGGTCAACCGACGCGACCGGCTCGTTGGCGAAATCGAGGAGCTCGACCGTCTCGTTGTCTGCGTCGACTCGCGCTGGAACGACCAACGAGATGTCGACCATCTTCCGCGGGAAGGTCCGAAGGGTTGCCTTCGCGCGGACCACATCCAGCAGGAGAGTCTTCGAGCCGACCACGGCGGAGCTCGACACGGCTCCATCCCAAGCTTCGAGGGTGGCGCGAGCGACTTCGACGATCCGCTCCCGCGCATCGGCGTCGCGCTTCCATAGGCCTTCGAGCGTCGAGCTCGCCGGACATGGCGTTCGACTCATCCACTCTGCGATGAGGTTCTCCATCTCCTGAGATGGATAGGTGCTGTGCGGTGGCAGCCCGTAGGAAGCAAACATGTCGCCGAACTTCACCCGATCGGCCTCGCGAACGAGCGCCTGTGAGAGCGGCAAGCCGATGTGCGCGTGGCCGACTGGGAATGCCGTCGGGAGGCCTCGATTACCTTCGAGGGCCTCCAACCAGTCGTTCAGCGACGACCAGAGTCGCTGCGACACCGCCAGCCCCTCCACCTTCTTGTGGTAGCCGTGGGTGAACCAATCGATCTGGTTCTTGTCAAGGTCGAGCAGCTCCGCCAGACGACCGTAGAAGTTGTGCGCCGCCTTGCCGTCACCGACGTGCATCCGTTCCGCCGCGAGGCTGAGCAGCGCGAGCAGCCCGAGCGTGGGCGGCGGGGCCGTCGGCTCACCATCCAGCCAACGATCAAGCCTGTTGAGGTGCCCTCGAAACAAGGTCGCAGGGCCGTCTCGGAACACGAGGGTGCCCTTGACCGCTTCGATCAACGCACGTTCGGGATCGACTGCGTGCGGCTCAGCCTCGTCGCGCAGGGCGGCGAGCACTTCGTCGTCGAGATCGAGGTAGACGGGAGTCGGGGACGAACGACGCGGATAGACGACGTCAACGATCGCCGAGTTCCAGCGCTCGTATAGCTCCCACTCCGCCGCCGTTCCTGCCATCGCTCCTCCCAAGCGTCCGACACACGGTAGGCCAACGACCCTGGACGCACTCGTTTGGTACGCGGTCGCTGTGACACCTTCCCGGTGATGCGAGGGCTCGACCGTTACCGTGGGCACGTGCGGGAGCTCGGCGACTACCTGGACCTGACTCCCGACCAGGCGCGAGCGCAGTGGGCCCAGATCCTGCGGCGAAAACCTCGCGATCGCCAAGAAGCGTTCACGCCAGTCGAAGCCGTGCTCTGCTACGCCCTGTTCTTCGTCGTCGACCCGCACAGGTACGGCGGAGCGTCGATGCACAGAGCGCCAGCCATCGTTCACTCGCTCGCCAACCTGTTCGTCCGCTCCCCAGGCTCGATCACCAGCAAGATGATGAACCTCGACGGCTCGCGCAAGAACGCCGGCAAGCACGAGTGGCGGTTCTTCGTCGAGATGGCGACGGACCCGGATCGCTTCCCCGTGCTCTACAACCTCGCGCTCGTCGCAGCCCGGGAGTCCAGCATCGATTCGGCCCGACTCCCCGACTTCCTCCACATCGAGGGGGTGCGCGACTTCGACCTGCTCGGACAGGACGAGCTCTCGGGATCGACCTTCGAGACGATCGTCGCGCTCAAGGCTGCGAAGAAACGGGCACAGCTGCTCGCACCGAACGAGGCCGAGACCATCCGAATGGTCGAGCAGGCCGTACGGCTCGGCCAGCACCGCTTCGCGTCGCAGGTCCTCGACGACTACTCCCACTCGTGTGCGTTCTGCGGGTTCGCGCCGAAGTCGATCCCTGGCAACCGCCTACTCGTCGCATCCCACATCAAGCCGTGGGCCGACAGCAATGACGTCGAACGGCTCGACCCTCACAACGGCGTTGCGGCGTGCCCGACCCACGATGCCGCGTTCGATTCGGGGCTCATCACGATCAACGGCGGGCTGCGCGTCCACCGCTCTCCGAGCCTCAAGCGCAGCGCTGTCGCCGATGCGAAGGTCGATGCGTACTTCGGCGACGCGCTCGCTGCTCGTCTGCTCGTTCCCGATGGTGCCGACGGGCCCGGGCGCCCGTATCTCGAATGGCACCACGAGCACGTCTACCAGGGCGAGCTGGTGTCGTAGCGCGGCCTCAAGGCTTCGTGGACCTGCGGAACCTGACCACCTGCTCGATCAACCGGCCTGCCGAGGCCACGTCTTCGTGCTCCCACACGCGAAGGACGGTCCAGCCTTCAGACATCAGGGCGATGTCTGCTGCGCGGTCCCGGTCGACGTTGCGGCGGAGCTTCGGCACCCAGTAGTCGCGGTTGCTCTTCGGGACCACCTGGTGTTCGGGACAGCCGTGCCAGAAGCATCCGTCGACGAAGACTGCGACCCGAGCCTTCGTGAAGACGATGTCGGGATGCACCTTCACACCACCGGCTCGGACCAGCAGGTCCTTCCTGAAGCGAAGCCCTCGCCGATGGAGGTCCGATCGCAGGCGGACCTCGGGCTTCGTGTCAGCCCGCCGGTTTCCCTTGCCGACGCTGGTGGCGACAGCGTCTCTCGGCGTCGGGTAGGGCGCTCGGAGGCCGCCACCAAGGGCGACGGTTCGTTCTTCCGAGGCCGCCTCGGCGGTCTGGTCGACTCGCGTTCCTGTCACACCCCCTGGGTCTACTAGACGTATGCGCCGCTCACGCGAGGATCGCTACCGCACCGATGACCAGCTCCGACTCCCGTTGGCGACCGCCATGCGCGACCGACGCGCCGGAGCGGGTCAGAATGGCGACGTGAGCGGAGCCGCGATCTCGTTGTTCTCGGGTGCTGGAGGTCTCGACCTCGGCATCGAGCAGGCCGGGTTCCACACCGTCGCCGCCGTCGAGTGGGACGAGGACGCCGCCGATTCGATGGAGAAGAACGCCCCGGTCCACTTCCCCGAGCTGCGGGAGGTGCTTCGAGCGAACCTCTACCCGCTTGCCGCAGGTGGTGACGACGGTGTCACGACGAAGGACATCCTCAAGGCCGGTGGGCTGAGCAGCCGGAACCGGCCCGAGCTCCTCGTCGGAGGGCCGCCGTGCGTCGCCTTCTCGAAGTCGGGGTTCTGGCTTGACTGGAAACGCGACGGGGTAGACCCGGCCGCCAGCCTGCTGCAGGCCTACACGCGGGTCCTCGCCGAAGCGAAGCCTCGCTTCTTCATCCTCGAGAACGTCTACGCACTCACCTTCAACAACAAGGCGAGCAGGCCGGCGTTCGAGCGCCTGCTCGCCGAGATCGAGGCTGCCGGCTACCAGTTCCAGTGGCGGGTCCTGAACGCCGCCGACTACGGCGTCCCCCAAGCTCGGCCACGGCTCTTCATCGTCGGATCCCGCAAGCGCGACCGGCTCCCAGACCTTCCCGAGGCGACGCACCACGGCCAGTGGGAGCGCCGCCAGACCGACGGCGGGCCGCTTCCACACGTCACCACCGGGCAGGCGCTTGCGGGGCTGGTGACCCAGCCCGAGCCTGAGGAGGTCGTGCGCGGGCGGTGGGGCCATCTGCTTCCCGACATACCGCCCGGCGATAACTACCTCCACTACACCGCCGAGCGCGAGCATCCCGACCCGATCTTCGAGTGGCGGTCGCGGTACTGGTCGTTCCTGCTAAAGCTCGATCCGGAGCGACCTGCGCCCACGATCCAGGCCCAGCCCGGCCCGAACGTCGGCCCGTTCCACTGGGAGAACCGACGCCTGCGGGTTCCGGAGCTGCGGCGCCTCTTCACCTTCCCCGATGACTACGCGTTCGTGGGAAGGCGAGGATCGGTCCAGTCGCAGATCGGCAACTGCGTGCCCCCGCTCCTCGCCGAGCAGGTGGCAGCCAGCGTCGCTCTCGCGACGTAGGACTACGTTCCCTCGACGAGCTCGGCGAGCGATGTCGCCCACGTCTCATCGACGCGCTGGATCGCTTGGATGCGTGCCGGATCCTCGTCCCATGGCGTCAGGTTCGACGTCCACTGGAAGCGGAACTCCCACAGCCCGGTGGCTGAGAACAGGCAGGCAGCCACGACGTCGAACTGATCGAAGGTGTACTTGCGACCGGCCCCCGAATCGCGGGTCTTCTGAACCTCGAGCTTGAAGTCGCCCTCCTTGTAGCGGACGCGGCTCGCTGTCTTGCACTCGATCTCGAGGTCGGTCCCGTTGCCGAGTCGCACACGGAAGTCAGGCTGCCCGTCCTCGTCGATCGGCTCCACCACGTCGACGGCTGGGTCTTGTTCGAGGTTCGCCTCGAGGTGGTGCTCCGCGACGCCGCCCCTCACGGCGACGCCGAGCCGGAAGTTCGTGTCGATGATGTCGAGGATCGTCGCGGCGTCGACTCCGAAGAACGCTTCGAGGCGGTGCGGCTCTGCGTCGGGTGACGTGAACGTCTCGGCGAGTGCGTGCCGCAGCGCCGGGTTGAGCCCGAGAGCTGACGCCTTCGCCTCGAAGCGCACGTAGTCGAGGAGGCGCTGCGGTCGAAAGCCGACGAGCGTCTCAAGGCCGGCCCAACTCGGCCGCCTGGTGCCTCCTGCCTTCGTTCGCTCCCACACGGCCCACCCGTGCTCGGCCGCCGCGTCGATGTGGCGATCTCGGTAGTAGACGGAGATTCCCATGGGGAGGTCCTCGTAGACGAGGGGATCGAGCCCGACGATGAAGCGCTCCTCTGGGTCAACCGCGAGGACGAGCGTGACGTCCACACCGGCGACATCTCGCGCGATGAGGTTCGCCTCATCCCTCTGCTTGACCGGATCCCCGAGTCGGATCTGCGCTCGATGTTCGTCCGCTGGCCGGTTCTTGGTCGCTCGATGCGTCGTGGTGAACGGGTAGACGAGCATGCCGTAGCGCCGGCCGGCATCGTCTTCTGCCCCGAGGTACACGGGAGCGACTCGCTGATCACGGAACGAGCAGTACACGACGCGCCCGCCGCTTGCCTCGATCGACCGCTCAAGAAGATCGACAACGGGCTGGCGGTCCGAGTCGATGTTGTAGAGCTTCGGGATGTAGAGGCGCCCCGCCAGTTCTGGCACGGCCCCAGCGTCGCACGTCGGCTGCCCGCGACGGCGAACCCCAGCAGCACCGCCATTCAGCGGTCGCCGGCACCCGCCTCAACTCCGCGCAGGCACCAAGGTCCGAACGTGAGCTGGCGGCAGGGTGCCGTGGACGAGCACAGCGCTGCCTGGGTCCATCTGGCGGAACAGGTGCGGCGGGCCGAGATGGACCGGCGTGACGGACCGGCGGTCGTCCCTCCCCCGCCTGCCGTGGCGGTCCTCGTCGAGGAGCGCGGCGACGAACTCGTCGCCGAGGAGGCAAGCGGGGTGTTGCCGGCTTCGTCGAGCACGAGCAGCAGCGCCGGGTCGAGGACCTCGTTGGTGCGCAGGTACCGGTCGTAGGCCTGGTTGACGAGGTCGGTGATGAGTCCGCCGAGCACGGGGGCGAGGCGTCCCTGGTCGACGAGCGGCGCGCACACGTACAGGGTGTTGTTCCCCGAGCAGAGCCAGTCGAGGTCGATGTCGCATCCGTCGCACGCCTCGCCGACGACGGGGTCGATCCAGGCACGCATGAGGTTGCGGCTGGTGGCGTAGACGCTGTCGCGGATCTTCGGGTCGGCGCCCCACACGCCGCGCAGCAGATCGCTCGCCCGTTGGGCAGCGGCGCGCCGGGCAGGGTCGGGGTCGGCCGTGAGCGCTCGGAGCACCGGTTCGACTTGACCTGTGTTGGCGTCGACGGGCTGGTCGCCCTTGAACACCCACGTGGCGACATCGCTCATCGAGCGGTCGGTGAGCGCGGCGACGAGCAGGAGCCCGGTCAGGTACGCCTCCGCTTGCACGTGCCAGAAGCCGGCGTCTGTCACGCCGTCCTTCGGCGTGGCGTCGATGAGACCTGACGCTGCCCGCTGTCCGCCAGCAGGATGCGCAGCGTCGCGCAGAGGTGACCAGCGCGCGGTCGCGTGTCCTGTGCAGCCGGTCGGGTCGAAGATGCGGACCTCGCCCATCTCCGCTCGGCGAGCGAGCGTGGCGTCGAGAAGGTCGCTCTTGACCGACGAGAGGATGGCCGGGCCCTCCCAGTCGTGGACGCCCGCGATCACCGAGGTCGTCTTGCCGCACCGGGATGGCCCGATGTGGATCACAGCGCCACGGTCACCTCGGCGGTGGGCCGCTCGCTGCTCGCGCTTGGTCGTGGCGGGAGTGCGGTTGGTCTCGGTGGCCAACAGCTTGCGTCCGTGGCGGGCGATGAGCAGGCGGCCCGGCTCAGGGTCGCGCACGATGAGCGACGAGAGGTCGGCGGTCGTGGCCTGACGGGCCTGCGTGGAGACGCCGAAACGTTCACGCCGGTCGACACCTCGATCGTGCCCGCGCCACCACCTGACGACGTAGAACCCCACCACCGCGACGAGCGCGACGAGCGCGATGGCGGTCCCCCAGTAGAGGACAGGTCCCGGAAGCTGGGCGGATGCGGGCTCGGGCCATGCCTGGCGGGGGTCGCTCATCGTCTTCCGAAGCTCGATGAGCGCTGCGAACGACTCCTCGAAGGTCCCGTCGAAGTGGTGCGCGCCGAAGGCGAGCGCCGACAGGTAGGCGGTGGCGTAGTTGACGCCGACGACCCCAGCGACGGCGACGACGGCGATCTCGAAGCCGAGGCCTGGTTCTCGATCAGGTTGGCGGTTCACAGGCTGATCCCTTCGGTGGGCGGCTCGGCGGTGGGATGGTCGATGGCGGCGGTCTTGGCATGGGAGCGCTGGAGGGAGGCGACGAGAGCCTCGATGGGGTCGGGGCCGTCCAGGTCGAGGCCGTGGTCGTGCTCTCGTTCGCTGCGGACGAGGTAGAGGCGGTTGAGGTCCCGGCCTCGGGTGAGCGCCGAGTAGCCGAGCTCGGCGAACAGCGCGTCGTCGCCCAGGACGAGTGCGGCGTCGCACGTGATGCCTTGGTTCTTGTGGATCGTTGACGCGTAGCCGTGGGTGAGGTGGCCGTCGGCGATGTAGTCGGTGGGGACGGCGACCTGGCGCTCGCCGCCGTCGACGTCGAGGAGGAGCCGGTCGCCTCGGGTGCCGACGACGGTGGCGCGTTCGGCGTTGAGGATGCCGAGGTCGTAGCGGTTCTTGTGGGCGACGACGCGGTCGCCGATGGCGAACTCGAGGTCGTCGACGACCATGACGGTCTGGGTCAGCTCGCCGTCAGCGACGAGGAGCTGTCGCGCCCGCATGTTGAGATTGGCGGCGTCCTGGCGGCGGCGCGCCATCATCACGGCGTCGGAGCCGGAGCGGCGCAGCTCGTGCCAGTCGCCGGCGAGGGCGTCTCGGATCTGGTCGGCGTTGGGGGCGGTGACGAGCTGGCCGTTGCGGTCCATGCGGCCGACGGCGTCGGCGACTCGCCCGGCGCGCAGGGCGGCGAGGGCTTCGCGTTCGTCGGGGTCGATCTGGCGGCGGTTCTCGGTGAGCTCGACGTAGCCGTTGCGGCGGGCGATGCCGGCGAACAGTCCACCGGCGTCGATCTCGGGCAGCTGCCTGGGGTCGCCGATGGAGACGAGCTTCCCGTTGCCCCGCTCGACGTAGTCGAGGAGCGCGGCGAGGCGTCGGGTGCCCAGCATGCCCCCTTCATCGAGGACGACGATCGTGCGCTCGTCGATGCACTCTCGGCCTTGTGCGAGCGCGGTGAGGAGGCGGTCGGCGCTGCGGGAGTCGATGGTGGCGCCGGCCCGTAGCTCCTGGGCGGCTCGGGCGGAAGGTGCCGCGCCGAGGAGGCGGTAGCCGGATGCCTCCCACGCGTCGCGTGCGCTGTCGAGGGTGAAGGTCTTGCCGGCGCCGGCTCGGCCGATAACGGTGTCGTACCGGTTGCCCGACTCGCAGATGGCCCAGACCATCGCGGCCTGCTCCTCCGACAGCGAAGGTCGTGCAGCGATCGCTCGCTCGACCTCGGCCGACGACGCAACGCCGGCACCGCATCCGAGGCCAGCGGCGGCGATGGCCACGGAGCGCTGCTCGAGGGCGAGGATCTCCGGGGTGGTCCACAGCTCGCCCGGCCGGAGCGCGACGGCAGCGGGTCCGGCGAGGAACGACTCGACGCGCTCGTCGAGCTGGGCGAGGTCGGCGCCCTCGCCCGCGAGCCGAGCAACGGCGACGTAGGCGTCCTGGCGGGCGAAGGTGGCGTCGCTGTCGGTGAGGAACGAGGCGACGGTGGCGTCGTCGACGTCGAGCACGACCGGTCGCGGGACGAGCATCAGGGTCGATATGTCGAAGCCGAGGCCCTCGACGCGCTGGCGCCACTCTGCTCGCAGGGCGGGCTCGGACCGCTCGCGGGCCTTGGTCTTGCGGGTCTGGAGGTTGGCGAACTCGGCGGCCCGGCGAGACGTCATGCCGCGCTCTTCCATGTAGTCGACGATCTCGGCGCGGCGCTGCGAGAACGCCTTGCGGACCTCGGCGGGGATGCCGGCGACGTCGCAGGTGCCCTGCTCGATCGGCGTGAAGAGGGTGCCGAGCCGGGCGGCCAGCTCGGCGCGCAGGACGCACTCGAAGACGTGGCTGGTGGCGAAGCTCCACCGGTAGACGAGCTCGGAGTCGATCGCCGAGAACCGGCCGTCGGGTCCGAGGCTGAGGTTGGCGATGAGGTTGTGGATGTGGAGCTGGGGGTCGCCGGCTCGGCTGGTGCCGTGGCGGAAGCTGGCCACGGCGAACCCCTCGCCGGACAGGTGGTCAACGCCGGCATGGCCTCGTCGCACCCCGCAGGCTTCGCGTTCGAGGAAGTCGATGGCGACGCGGTTGGCGGCCTCGACGGCGGCGACGACGTCGGTGGCCATGTGGTCGTCGCCGAGGGCCCACATGAGGCTGACCGACTTGGGGACCGAGAGCGTGAAGTCGAACGCGACTCGGCTCACCTCGTTCGCCCGCAGCCGGGTGTCGGTGCCGGGTTGGACGCCTTCGAAGATCGAGCGGAGGTCGGCGTGGTCGACGACGCCGTCGAGACCGAGGCGATCGGCGAGCTTGCCCGACCATCGTCCCGGCACCTCGGCGGACACGACGAAGTAGTCCTCCCGGCCGTCGACGACCTCGGTGAGGTAGTACTCCGCGTGACCGAGCCCGAGCCGACCGATGGAGATCATCGGCCGTCCTCCAGGACGACGCGGGCGGTGGCGCAGGCGGCCGGGATGTCGGTCCCGCTCGGGTCGGGACCGACCGGGGCACCCTGGTGCAAATGCGTGCACTGTCCTGCTCCGTCCAGAGAGGGCATGAGGCGGTGCTCCCGCTGGCGTGACGAGCGGACGGGGTTCGGGAAGTGGGATGGCTCGTCGGCTGATCGCCACGCCCTCGGGATCGCGCGCTCCGTGTGCAGGACGTGATCGATGAGACGTCGACGAGCGAGCGCCGTCCAGCATCCGAATGGCGCTCTCACGCGGCGTCGGAGATGTCGAGCTGGCGAAGGATCCAGGTCTTCGGCACGCGCAGCTGACGGCCGAGCTGCACCACCGGGATGCCCTCGGTTCCGCCCGTCTCGCGCCACCGCTTGGTGAGCTCGTAGGCGCGGCTGCGACCGAGGCGCAGCACCTCGGCTGCCTCCTCGACGGTGAGGAAATCGGGAAGATCGGCAAGCGCCATGGCGCCCTCCTCGTAGTCTGTTTGAGTGCGGACTGGTCCACGGGCAGGCAAACTACGCTGATGTCATTCCTTAGTCAACAGTGAGGCCGACTGGTCTATGATGCAGCAGACCTACGAGGGAGGATCCGTGCCCAGGAAGAAGTCGAAGGCCCCCGAGGCGAGCGAGCAGATCGTCGGCCTGACGCCGAACCAGATCGTCGCCTTCAACCTCGCCGAGGCCCGGCTGTGGCGGAACTGGACCCAGGAAGAGGCCGCCGAGGCACTCGAGCCCTACCTCGGTGTGCGGTGGTCGAAGGGCAGCTTCTCGGCGGCGGAGCGCTCGGTCGACGGCGGTCGGGTGCGGCAGTTCAGCGCCGACGAGATCGTGGCGTTCGCCCGCGCCTTCGACCTCCCGGTCGGCTGGTTCTTCCTCCCCCCTCCCGCGTGGCACGCGGGCAAGGCGGTGAAGGTGCTCACCCCCGATGGCGGTCCGAACGGCGTGCAGCCCTCCGAGCTGGTCGACGTCGTGTTCGGTCGTACCGAGCAGCAAGCGGTCATCGAGATGCGCCTCCAGAGCTACCTCCAGGACCTCGGCGTCGACCGGCTAACCGACAGCCAGGAGGCCGTCCGGCGCATGGTCAACGCCCGCGTCGAAGAGATCGTGCGCCACTCGCTCGGCCAGCTCGCAGACGCGCAGACGATGCTGCGGGCGCTCGCGAACCACCTGGAAGACATCGAGACTCGAGCCAAGATGGCGGCGCTCGGCAACGGCGGCGATCCGGTGGCGACCGACCTCGCCACCCGGCCCATCGACATCGATCCGGAGGCAGATCAGCCATGAGCTCACAGCGATCAGGACGCCGCACGAACATCCGCAAGCGGGGCTCGACCTACACGTACTACGTCCACGTGCCCGACGGCCGGGGCGGCTACCGGCAGATCAGCCGGGGCGGCTTCAAGACCCAGCGCGAGGCCGAGGTGGCCCGAGCCGAGGCGCTGCACGCCATCTCGAAGGGCACCTACGTGAAGCCCGAGCGGCTCACCCTCGGCGAGTTCCTCGTCGACGAGTGGCTGCCGTCGAAGGCGCCGCCGGTGCTCGAGGAGAGCACGTTCTCGTCGTACCGCCGCAAGATCAACAACCACGTCATCCCGCGGATCGGTGGCATCCCGCTGCAGCAGCTCTCGCCGGTCGACCTCAACCGGCTCTACCGCGAGCTGCTCGAAGGTGGCCGTTGTGCGTCGTATGTGCCGGCTCGCCGCTACCCCGACGAGCTCTACGACCGGGCCACCGAGCTGCGCTTCGACGGCCACACCTACGAGGCCACCGCCGAGGTGCTGCGTGACGAGTTCCCCGAGCACGCCGAGTCGATCACCCGCCACGTCGTCTCCTCGATCTGTCGGCGAGCCAAGGAGCGCGAGGCGGCCGGGTCGGCGAAGCCGACCAGGAGCCTGAGCCCGCGGTCGGTGCGCTACGTGCACTCGATCCTGCACGCTGCGCTGAAGGATGCGCTGCGGTGGAACCGGATCGTCCGCAACCCGTCTGATGCCGCCACTCCCCCGCCCGAGTCGTCGACCAAGGGCGGCAAGAAGGGCACCTGGACCGCCGAGCAGCTGCGCGACTTCCTCGACTTCATCGCGGACTCCCGGTACCTGCCGGCGTGGCTGTTCATCGCCACGAGCGGCTGTCGGCGAGGCGAGTGCCTGGGTCTCCACTGGGACGGCGTCGACCTCGACGGTGCAGTCGCCTCGCTTTCCCGTCAGGTGACCCTCGTCGATGGCCAGATGCGCGTGAAGGACCTGCCGAAGACCAAGCGCGGACACATGATCCTCCTCGACCCGACGACGATCGCCATCCTCCGCTCGTGGCGGGCGACGCAGAACGAGGAGCGCCTGCTCGTCGGCGCCGGCTACCAAAGCGACGGGTTCGTGTTCTGCAGACCCGACGGCACGCCGTACCACCCCGAGCGGTTCTCACGCGAGTTCGACCGCAAGCAAGAGCAGTTCAACCGGGCCCGGGCCGGCGAGCCGCTGCCGAGGCTCACCCTCCACGGCCTCCGGCACACCTGGGCCACGCTCGCCCTCCAGGCCGGCATCGACATCAAGATCGTGAGCGACCGCCTCAACCACTCCAGCACCCACATCACCCGCGAGATCTACACGCACGTCACCCCGCCGATGCGCAGCGACGCCGCCGAGCGTGTGGCGGAGCAGATCTTCGGGCGGACCGAGCCGGGTAGCGCGTGAGGGTAGGACGAGTATCAGGCGCCGGGGTCGGCCTCCGCCGGTGACGACGCTTCGGCAGGACCGGTCAAAGTGGCCCTCGCTCGAACACCTGCCTCCCAGTCGTGCGCCGCCCTGTGAATGTGCAGAGCGTCCCGCTCTGAATCACCCTCTTTCCACCGGTCGATGAACCGCGGATCCTGGCTGTCCGGTGGATCAGGCACATGTCGAACACGGACCGCGACCGGCGCTGGGACCGCCTCCCCGAGGATCAAGGCGTGCTGCGTCGCAAGGCCCGGGAGCTGGCGCAAGACGTCCCGCGACGCTAGCGGCGTCGCTGCCCGTATGAGCTCCTGGTCGGTGACACTTACCGTCCGGTGGGCGATGATCGTGCCGCACTGCGCCAACACGGTCGAGTCAAGTTCACTCGGGCGTTGCGTCGCCACGCCGAGCGACACCCCGAACTTCCGACCTTCCTTCGCGATGCGCTCGAACACCAAGGCGGACTGTGACCGAGATCCATCTGGCTCGCGCCGGACGTACCGGTGCGCCTCTTCAAGCACGATGAGCACAGGGATGGTCGCACGCGGTTCTATCCGTTGCGCGAGCTCGAGGACGAGGCGCGCGATGAGCGCAGTCACGACGTTGAGTACGTCCTGGGAGACGAGACTGAGATCCAACAGCGTCACGGTGTGCCCATCTTCCGGAAGCCCCGCGCCTTCGTACTGATCCGCCCAGGGCGCTCGCTCCTCGGCGTCCTCACTGCTCTCAGGGCTCGACAGCGGCTTCTTGCCAAAGAGGAGCCGGAGGAAGCCGCTCAGCGCGTCGTCGAAGCTAGGGACCCGGGTCATGAAGTCGTAGCGCTCGTCCGCGAGCAGGCGGCTAAGGCGCATCTGCATGGTCACGGCATACGCGGCAATCCTTGGGTCCGAGGTGGATTCGAGATCGATCCGCTGGGGAAGAAAGATCTGGTCAAGGTCCTCGAGTGAGAAATGACTCGGCGCATCAAAGTCTGTGGACGCCGAGGAACTGCCGAGCCCGAGTGCATTCAGGGCCTGTGCGCTCAGCTCCTCCATCTTGGCCATCACGCCGGTGAAGGTGTCTAGCTGCGAAGCGTTGAGCGGCTCCCAGCTGTCCTTGTCGAGCTTCAGGGCGTTCAACTCCTTGATGGACTGCCGCATGTCCTGCCAGACCTGGCGAAGCCCCTCATCCTCCTCATCCTCTACGTAGCCGTCGAGGCAAGTGCACAAGCCCTTGCAGAGGCTGAGGAGCTTCTCCTGAACCTTCTTCTCATTGCGTTCCGTAGATCGGATCGACTCGACGGACCACCTGACCACTCGTACCCGATGGAGTCCGGGCCCGGTGCTCGAACTCGCCGACCTGGCGTCGGCGATCGCTCGCTGAAGTAGCGGTGCCTGAACTCCGCCGGCGGCCCGAAGTAGCTCTAGGTGCTCGTCGGTGGACATGAACCACTGAGGAACGTGGAGCGCACCATCGCCGCCTGGGGTCGGTCCGAGTGCAAAGGCTCTCGCCTTTGCGCTGCGCTCCGCCGATTCCGCGAAGCAGGGCCCGTACTCGCCGTTGGTATCGAAGATGACCACGTTCGCGTTCGGCACGTCGAGGGACAGGAGGCCGTCGATGATGGCCATCACCGAGCAGGACTTGCCCGAACCGGTCGTCCCGAGGATCGCGAAGTGTCGACCCAACAGCCTGTCGGCCTGCACCCATACGTCTTGGTCCGGGGCTACCACCGCCTCTCCGAATCTGAACGCGGGCTCCGAAGGCTTGAAGATGGTCTCCAGATCCGCCCGGGTCGCGAGCGAGACGGGTGCGAACACGGATGGGTAGGTCGTTAGTCCCGGCTCGTACCTCGCGCCCTCGATGCGGCCAACCATCGTTGCTTCGATCGTCCGCGATACGCGCACCGATGCGTCGAAGGGGGCCTCGGAGCGTGGCGAGTGCTCCGGTGTCATCCGGATGGCCGTCACCACCGCGACCACTCGAGACGAGCCAGCAACGATCGTCAGGTACGAGTTGATCGCGCCAACGGGGAGCACGCCTGTAGATCCGGCCTTGACAAGGCTGGCCGCCGTGGGATCGATCTCCACGACGACCCTCTCGCTCTCGACTGCAGCTACGGAGCCAATCCGGTGCGTGTTGTCGGCCATGCGCGTGACTACGGCCCGGCCGGCGGAGGGGGAGCTGCGGATGGCAGAAGGGCCGCGGCGAGGGCCGCCTTCAACTCCTCCCGCTCCAGATCGCTCATTTCAGCCACGTCTGGGAGGAGGCCTGCCAGCTCGGTGAACCTCGCGTCGTCGCCGGTCAGTATCGAGATACGAGGGTCTTGCACAGTCGAGAGCCGACCGACGGGCGAGTCCGATCGGTCTACAGGTTCGCCGGGTGTCACCGCCGTGAAATCGTCCACCACCCCGAACGGATCTGCCACGAACAGCTGGAGGCTCGCGTTGTGAGACAACGCATCGAAGATGATGCGGTTGATGTGCTCATCGGCGAACCCGTACCCGACGCTGAGAAGGACGCACTCTGGCTGGATCAACGCGTTGCTGAACGACCGGAGGAAGTCCGAGTAGGGATGCCCGAGGACATCTGCCTCCTTCGTAGGTGTCGGGTAGATGACAGCAACCTCGTCCTTGGTCGGCGGTCCGCCGCTCTGGACAACGGTCGTCGTACCAAGCGCCGCTGTGGTCTCGACACGCCAGGTCAGGCTGCCGTGGATCTTGTACAGATGAACAACGTCGTGAACTCGTCGGAGCGATCCAGCACCACCTGCAGGCGCCGTGTAGAGGTCCTGCTCATAGCTCGCCAGTTCGATCCGCCGACGCACGCTGCCCACGAATCCGTCGAAGTATTGGATCCCACACTCGTCCAGTGAGCGCTCGATCACGGTGTCGTAGTTGGTGGTGAAGACTCTGACACGCGGCGCCTCGGGGCGTCTCGACGCGAGAAGTCGCCTGAAGAACTCGCGATGCGCGAGCAACGGGTCTTCATCGAAGGGCGGCTCGACAGGCGGGTCTTGGCGAGGCAAGTCACAGGCCCATGCGAGTCCTAGGTTCACCGCGCGGAAGATGCTGTCGAGGTCCTCGACTGCATGCCGTTCCGGCGATCTCGACCTCCGCCAGGTCGAAGGCTCGCGCGTACGTGCGAGCCGCGACGATCTGTCCGAGGAACGCCTCAAGATCGGTCCCTGCGGCAACAAGATCCTCGATCAGTGATTTGACCTCATCAGTGATCTCGAGGTCTGCGCGCTGAGCCATGCTCAGCACGACACTGGCATCCACGTCTCGGATGCTTGGTGAGCCGAGGTGATACGAGGCTCCCGACCCGACCAGGACGCACAGTTGATGCACCTGGAGGAGATGGCCAAGCGCGTCGCGCAGGCGCCGACGACCGTCGACGTCGTCGGTCACGAATCGAAGCTCGCTTCCGCTGAAGTACAGGCTGTGCCTCTGCACGACTCCCGTAGGTCCTTGTCGCCAGCGCACCCTACTTGCCGTCGAGAAATCGAACGGCGATCTGACAATGGGTTGCACGCGCGCCGCCGGCGCAATCGAGCGACCGTCGATCAGTCCATCCGTTGCCTCATGCGCGGCCGCTTGCGTCGAATCGCACTGCTGTCGCTTCCCAGGCCGCGCCCTTGCGATACCGATCGCCGGAGAAGGCCGACGACCGCCACCGTTCCACGGCGCCGCGCGTCGATCGAGTCCGGGAAGGCCCCCGAGCCGGGCGAGCGAGCGTTCGCTGACAAATCGCTGACAAGCGACACAATCCGGGCTCCCGACCCTGCCCCGAGAAGACGCTGACCAGCACTTTCGTGCTGGTCAGATCGTGTCGGAGGGGGGACTTGAACCCCCACGCCCTTGCGGGCACTAGCCCCTCAAGCTAGCGCGTCTGCCAATTCCGCCACTCCGACGTGACGACTGGTTGTCTCTCCAGCGCGGGGAAACTCTAGCGCCTCTCCCCCGTTGACCCGAACCCCGAAGACGTCCCGCGTCGCGCCCAAAGGGAGCTGCCGACCGGCGCGGAACGGGCCGGCCACTGATGGCGCACGCAAGCTCGCCGGTCGGCGCAGGGTGCGTTCCGCCAAGCATCGACAGCGGCGCTTCGACGCACGGCGGACGAAATCGCGCAAGGCGCACCGCGAGCGTCGCCGACGAGCCGTCACCGCCGATGCCCAGCCGTCGTGGGCGCTACCCGGCACTACCCCTTGATATCGAGCTCGAGCTTGTCGACGTCGAAGGTTCCGTCGAGGCGGCCTGCGTAGCCGCGCACCCGCTTGGAGACGACCGCGTTGGTGGAGGCTGCTGCGATCGGGATGATAGGTAGCTGCTGCATCACGAGCCGCTGCATGTCGGCGTACTTGGCGATCCGGGCCTCGCGGTCGGCGATCGCCCGTGCCTCCTTCAACCCACCGTCAAGCTCCGGTGACGAGAAGTTGGTCAGGTTGTCGAGCGAGCCCGAAAGGAACAGGGGGGCGAGGTAGGCGTCGGGATCGGGGTACAGGCCGACCCAACCGATGCCGAACACCTGCTGCTCGCCACTCACGACGAACTTCGGGAACTCCTCCACCGACTTGACGGCAACCGTCGCGCTGATGCCCACCGCGGCCCACTGCTGCCGTAGAGACTCGGCCATCGCTGTCTGCGATGGATCGTCGTAGACCTCGATCTCGACCGGCGGAACGTTGCCGTCAGGGAAGGCCTCAGCCAGCAACGCCTTGGCGGTCGGTGGATCGGCGACACACGCAGCCCCGCAGGGATCGTCGACCACACCTGGGACCCCGGGCGGGACCGAGCCGTTGAGCTTCGTGCGGCCCGGCAGCACCTTGTCGACCAGAGCACTGCGGTCCACCGCCTTCAGCATGGCTTGGCGGAACTTCTCGTTCGTGTAAGCCGCGTTGCCGAGGTTGATGCCGAAGAACTGCTCGGCGTTGAACGGCTTGATGGCGCTGTCGCCGAACTTGCTCTTGGCTTCCGCCACCTTCTCCTGGGGGACCTGGGTCCAGTCGAGCTTTCCGTCCGTGAAGGCCTTGTACGACCCGTCGAGCGTGAAGAAGTGGACCAACTCGATTCTGTCGACCGCCGTAGGAGACGGGTTGTCCCTCGATTTCTCCAACCGCACGATGGCATCGCTGCGCTGGCTGATCTTGTACGGCCCGGATGTCACCAAGTTCTTTTCAAAATCGGCGGTGCTGCCGGCATCTTTCGGGACGATCCCGAAGATCGGCGATGCGAGCAGTTCGGCGAGCGGCGAGAACGGCTCGCGCGTCTCGATCTGCACAGTGCCGTCATCGATGGCCTGGATGCCGCGGATGTCAGGCGTCACGCCGGCGAGGAACTCGCGGTAGCCATCGATCACGTCGAGCCGCAAGCCGGCAAGGGATGGGCATTGGCCGCTCGTTCCGTTGGTGCCGACATCGGGGTTCTGACGTTTGCACTCGTCGCTCTGCTGCTTCGCCACCCGTTCCAGTGACGCTTTGACGTCGCCCGCAGTGACCGGGCGCCCGTCGGAGAACTTCGTGCGGCCAACGGCGAACCGCCACGTCGTTTGCGCGTCGTTCACGGTCCAGGTGAACGCCGCGGCAGGACGGGCTGCGCCCGTCTGCGGATCGATGGCAGTAAGTGAGTCGAACAAGAGGTCGGCCGCGATCATCTCGGCCTGATTGGTTGGAAGCACAGCTGCGGGATCGAGGGTTGCACGCGACACGACGCCGATGCGATAGGCGTTGACCGACACGGTGTCGAGATCAGCCGAGCCCGGTGGACCCGTCAGGCCTTGCGATTCGTTGGCCGGCGGCGATGATCCCCCGCCGGTGCATGCGGTCAACACCAGGGCGAGAGCGAACACGAGCGCGAGCCCCCGACGCATCTGCGCCTCAGAGGTCGAGCGCCAAAGCAAGGGTGATCGTCGTGAAGGTGAAGATCAGCCCGCTGATGATGGTCAAGCGGTCGAGGTTCTTCTCGACCATGGTCGACCCAGCCGCCGATGCGCCGAGGCCCCCACCGAACATGTCGGAGAGGCCGCCACCCCGGCCGCTGTGCAGCAAGACGAGAAAGATCAGCGTCCCCCCGACCAGGATGTGAAAGGCGATGACAACGGTGAGGAGCCAGGACGGCATGGCGTGCCAACCTACCAGAGGGCACCGGCGGAAAGCACGGCAGGCGCCGCTGCGGCCCACCAGCTACGACTGGCCTATTTCGACTTCCAGTCGCGCCGCTCACCGGCGAGCAAGTTGCGGCCCAGCGCTGATTGCATCATCGAAACGATGAGGAGCACTTCATGGCCGTCGTTGGCCGCCCCGTAGTGGAACGCCCAATCCTGCGGGATGCGAAGGCCCTTTCGCACCTCGGTTTGCACAACGTTGCCTTTGTTCTTCGCGGACTCGATCGCATGACGGATGAGCGGCACCGTCCGATTGTTCAGCTCCATCAGCTGATCGCGCATCTCCGCATGCTCGGCGACCCGGCTCGCTGGCGTCTTCAACATCTCGATGTCGCCGTCGCCCAGTGGCTGCCCCGTCGCGGCTGCGTACGCGGCCAGTGACGCAACGAGCCATTCGGCCGAGCGCGTCGCGGGCGATTGCGGCGGCGGGGCCAAGTCGGGGACGACCTTCACCGCCGCCGGGACTTCCCCGGTCTCGGCTGCGGCGATCACCGCGTTGAGCCCGCTCTGGCGGTACTTGACGATGCGCGCGAACTCGTCGGCGTCGAGGCTCGCGCCGCCCACGAGCAGACCGTCGATGTCTGGCTGTGCCATGAGCTCGGCGGCATTGGCCGCCTTGACCGATCCGCCGTATTGAATGCGCACCTGCGAGGCCCAGCCTTTGCCAAAGGTCTCCCCGACGACCTGGCGGATCTCAGCGCACACCTCCTGTGCGTCAGCCGCCGTCGCGGTCTTCCCGGTGCCGATCGCCCAGATCGGTTCATAGGCGATCACCAGCTCGCCGATCTTCAGGTGGTCGACACCGTTCGTGCCCGCCGTGACCTGGAGCCGCACCTTGTCGAGCGTCTGGCCGGCCTCACGCTCCTCGAGCGTCTCCCCGCAGCACAGGATCGGCGTCATCCCGTGCTTGAAGACGGCGTGCACCTTCTTGTTCACCGACTCGTCGCTCTCGAAGAACAGCTCGCGCCGTTCGGAATGACCGACGATCACGTATGACACGTTGAGCTTGGCGAGCATCCCGGGCGCGACCTCACCCGTATATGCGCCGGATTCTTCCCAGTGGCAGCTCTGCGCGCCGAGGAAGATCTCGATCTTCTTCTCCGACTCGATCGTGGTCTGCACCGACCGGATGTCGGTGAACGGCGGGTGGACAGACGCGTCGACCACCTCGTAGTCCTCTGTCCCGAGCAGGTAGCCCAGCTTCTGCACGGTCTGGATGGCTTCGAAGTGGTTGTGGTTCATCTTCCAGTTGCCGCTGATGAGCGGCTTCCGGTCCGGCGCTGCTTCGCCGGCGGTTTCGCTTGCTGCCACGACTACTCCTTCGCGTTCGGCGCTCCCCGGAGCGCCTCCAGGCCGGGCAGGTCACCCTGCTCGAGCAGCTCCAGTGACGCGCCGCCACCGGTCGAGACGTGGTCTACGAGATCGTCCAGACCGAACTGCTTGAGGGCGGCGGCGCTGTCGCCACCGCCGACGACCGTGTAGCCGCGAGCCTCAGCGACCGCTTGCGCGATTGCTCGCGTTCCGGCTTCGAAGCGCTGATCTTCGAACACACCCATCGGCCCGTTCCAGAAGATCGTTCGGGCGCTGGTGATGATGTCGGCGAACTCAGCGGCCGAACCAGGACCGATGTCGAGCCCCATCCATCCGTCGGGAATCTCGTTGCCCACCTGGCGCACCTCGCCTCCGGCAGACGGGTCACCTATCGTCCCTTCGGCGCTGAGCGCGGTGAAGTCATACGGGATGTGCAGGTCGATTCCGGACTCGAGCAGGCGCATGCACGTTTCGACCTGATCGTCCTCACAGAGGCTGTTGCCGATGCGATGGCCCTGCGCCTTCAAGAAGGTGAATGCCATGCCACCCCCGACGACGAGCGAATCAGCGACAGCCGCCAAGGCTTCGATGACGCCGAGCTTGTCGCTCACCTTGGCCCCGCCGAGGATCACGACAAACGGGCGCTGGGGTGAGCTGCGCATCGGCAGCAGCACCTCGACCTCCCGCTGCAGGAGGCGCCCCGCGGCGGAGGGCAGATGCTTGGGCGGCCCGACGATCGAGGCATGGGCGCGGTGCGACGCGCCGAAGGCGTCGTTGACGTAGGCGTCGAAGCCGTCGACGAGCTCTTTCACGAACGCGTCGTCGTTCGCCGTCTCGCCGGGATCGAAGCGCAGGTTCTCGCGCATCTCCACCCCTGGAACCAGCTCGGCCAACCGAACGCGGACCGGCCCCACGGAGTACTTCGGTTCGGGCTTGCCCTTCGGCCGGCCGAGATGCGTGCAGACGGTCACGGAGGCGCCGTGGTCGATCAGCCACTGGATCGTCGGCAGTGCGGCGCGGATGCGGAGGTCGTCGGCGATCACGCCATCGTGCAACGGCACGTTGAAATCGGCCCGCAGCAGCACGCGCTTGCCGTCGAGGGGGCCGAGGTCTTCGAGAGTGGGGAGGGCCGCCGGGCTGGTAGCGGAATCGCCCGCGTCGCTCACTGGTTGGCTGTGCCGATCTTGGTGGTGATGTCGACAAGGCGGTTCGAGTAGCCCCACTCGTTGTCGTACCAGCCGAGCACCTTCACGAGGCTGCCGGAGGCCATGGTCAGCCCCGAATCGAAGGTGCACGAAGCCGGCGAGCCGACGATGTCGGACGAGACGAGCGGCAGATCGGAGTACTCGAGGATGCTGGCGAGCGGGCCCGACTCGGCTGCAGCCTTGAACGCGTCGTTCACCGCTTGTTTGGTGACCTCCTTGTTGAGGATGCCCACGAAGTCGGTGATCGAGCCGTCCGCGACCGGGACTCGTAGCGCGGTGCCGTCGAGCTTGCCGTTCATCGCTTCGAGCACTAGGCCCGTCGCCCGAGCGGCACCCGTTGACGCCGGCACGATGTTCATCGCCGCGGCCCGGGCCCGACGCAGATCGCTGTGCGGGCCATCGACCAGCGATTGGTCGCCGGTGTAGGCATGCACGGTCGTCATCAGACCCTTCTCGACCCCGAACGCATCGTCGAGCACCTTGATCATCGGGACGAAGCAGTTCGTCGTGCAGGAAGCGTTCGACACGACCTTGTGCTGCGCGGGATCGAACGTGTCGTCGTTGACGCCGACGACGAACGTGGCGTCGGCACCGCTCGCGGGGGCGGAGACGATGACGAACGGTGCGCCGGCATCGAGGTGCGCAGCGGCCTTGTCGCGGGACGTGAAGAATCCGGTCGACTCGATGACGACGTCGACGCCGAGCTCACCCCAGGGGAGCTTGCCCGGCTCGCGCTCCGCCAACACCCTGATGGTCGCGCCGTCGACCTTGATGCCATCGCCGACGACCTCGACGTCTCCCGGGAACGGGCCCATGACCGAGTCGAACTTGAGCAGGTGTGCCATCGTGTCGACCGAACCGAGGTCGTTGACCGCTATGAGCTCGAGGTCGGCCCCCTGCTTCTTGAGAGCCCGGAAGAAGTTGCGACCGATGCGACCAAAGCCATTGACGCCGACACGGATGGACATGGCGGATGAGCCTCCCCAGATGAGCTGACTGAAGCCCTATCCGACCAGATCGGCGGCAGTCGGCGCAAAGCGACGCCGCCGCGCACCGCACGTCGAGTCAGCGATCGAGGTCGCGATGGTTCACGCGAGGCGTGTAGCCCGACCGGTCGAGCAGGCCGGCAACACGTTCGGCGATGGCGACCGAGCGATGCCGCCCGCCCGTGCAACCGAACGCGACCGTCAGGTACGACTTTCCTTCCTTCACGTAGTGCGGCAGCAGGAAGAGCAACAGGTCTTGAAGCTGGTCCATGAACCGCGACGTGACATCCTGCGCGTCGAGGTACGAGACCACTTCGGTGTCGAGCCCGCTCAGCGGACGCAGCTCGTCCACCCAATGCGGGTTCGGTAGGAAGCGACAATCGATCACGAGGTCGGCGTCGAGGGGCAGCCCGTGCTTGTAGCCGAACGACACCACGGTCACCTGCATCTTTCCTCGGTCGGTGTCGGCATCGAAGAGGTCGATGATGCGCTGCCGGAGTTGGTGCACGTTGTAGTCGCTGGTGTCGACGACGACATCTGCTTCTGCCTTCACCGGCTCGAGCAGCAGGCGCTCGGCTTCGATTGCATCGGCGAGCGTCTGATCGGCAGCCAGCGGATGGCGCCGCCTCGTGCTCTCGTAGCGACGTACGAGCACATCGGTCGAGGCCTCGAGGAAGAGGATCCGCACCCGCTTGCCCTGCGCCTTCAGCGCGCCCAACGCCGGCAACACCTCGTCGTGGTAGGGGCCCGTGCCCACGACCAATGCAACTTGGTCGACCGGACCGCCGCTGTGCGCCAGCTCCGAAACCTTCGGGATCAACGCGGGCGGCAGGTTGTCGATCACGAACCAGCCGAGGTCTTCGAGGATGTCAGCGGCTTGGGAGCGACCCGCCCCAGACAATCCAGCGATGACGACGAACTCACCCATGCGACGAAAAGTCTACGACCTCGGTGACGCCGTCATTGCTTCTCCTTCACCCGAAACACGCTCGCGAAGCTGCTCTCGTCTACGAGCTCGAGCGTGAACGACGCCTGAAGATCCTGGGGCGTGTAGTACTCCTCCGACGGCGCGCCATGCACCCACACGAGGCACACCTCCCCCGATCTCACGCTCTGGCGGAAGTCGGGCAGATCGTCGCGGCGGTCATTGCTCCAGCGTTCAGTGATCCGGGGGGCGTATTCCGATTCGATGCTCGTGAGGCTGAGCGGGAACGGAGCGTTCGAGTACACCTTGCACGGCGACGCGACCAAGTCGAGCCGGAAGCTGTTCCTGGCGGCCACCTCCGATACGGCCGTGTACCCGCCGCCCTGGTCGTGGAGCAACTGCACAAGCGTGGCCCCGTTGACCACGGTCCACCACGCCAGTGCAACCCCGAACGCATAGACGACTCGCCGGTACACCGACCTCGACATCGCGCTGAGCATCGCGTCCACCGACCAGATCCCGAGAAGGAGGAGCGGCGCGTACGCCGGCAGCATCAGGCGGTACGCGACCCGATCGAACGCACTTACCGACCGCAGGCCGATGAGCGCGACGACGTAGAACACGGCGAAGCCTGTCAGGGCCAGCGGAGTGACCTCCGCCCCATCGCGACGATGCAGCCACCATCCGAACCCGATCAACACGACGACGGCAATGCCCCCGAGCACCGTGATCACGTTGAAGGTGAGCAAGCTGATCGATGCGAGCCCGTCACGCGCGTTCTCCACGATGCCGACCGTCGAGCTGTGACGCGGCCCGAAAGCGTTTCCAGTTCGCCCGAGGTTCACGAGCCCGACCATGAGCGGAACCGACAGCCCGACGGCCAGGTACCCGGCCGCCAGTGCCAGCCGCGTCGCGCGCGCGGCCGGAGCCCGAAGGAGCAGCACCAATGCACCACTGGGGATGAGCACGACGCCCAGGTAGCGGGTGAGAAACGCGATCCACACCACGACCAGCGATGCCCCGAGGAACGGCAGCATCCGCGCGCGCGATCGCACAGCACGCACGAGGAGGAGGATCGCCGCGAGTGCGAGGAGATCGAACATCGTCTCCGACCACAAATGCCCAGCGCTATCGAGCATCCAGGGCGAGAAGGCTACGACGAGAGTCACGCCGTACCGGAGCACACGTCGCGGCGTGAGCTCAGAGGCGAGGACCCCCACGACGGCCACGGTGAGACCGTGCAGGATCGATTGCGCGTAGCCACCGAGCGTCACCGGATCCCCCAGCCAGCCCAGCACGCCGAGCCACATCGGGTAGACCGGGGGCCATGTCGAGGTGGCCGGCTCGAGCCAGTAGCCGAGCTCGCCGCGCGTGCGCCAGCGGGTGGCGATGGCGAGATACGCGATCGAGTCGTCGCTCAACGCTGGGCCATGCAGCACGATGCTGTACGCGCTCACCGCACCAGCCGCGACAGCGATCAGGGCGATCGGCTTCCACGACCACGAGGGCGCGGCCGTCTCACTGCGCATGTCTGGCGAGGTTCTTCGTGCCGATCAGGACGAGCAGCCGCGGGATCGTCGCGGCGTCGGGGTACTCCGGCGCAAGGGCGACGAAGCCGGGAGGCGGCCGGGGTTCGATCATGCGCTCGATGAGAAGCTGGTGCTCGGCGAACGCGTTCACGTAGTGGCTCAACGGTCGGTGGAAGAAGCGGATGTGCACGCCGCGCTCGACCTCCTCGACCGTCTCCGCCTCTGGCAGGTAGGGACCGACGCGCCAGTACTGCTCGGGCGGGTCGAGGATGTGATCGTCGATCCAACCGCTCCCGGGGGTCTGCAGCAGCGGATGGTTGATCAGCAGCACCACGCGGCCACCGCCGCGAACGACGCGTGCCATCTCGCTGATCGGTTGGTGAACATCCGGCACGTGCTCGAGGACCAGACACGTCACCACCGCATCGAACGCGCCGGAACGGAACGGCAACGCGGCGGCGTCCGCCTGGCTGTAGCCCGCCACCACCCCGCCCCGGCGACTGGCCTCGGTGATCTGGTTCGTCGTCGGGTCGATGCCGATCACCATGCTGGTGTTCGCTGAACCGATGGCGCGCGCCACCTGTCCTTCACCGGTGCCGACCTCTAGCACCCGGGCGAAGCCCGCCGTCAACTCGACCGCGAGCGGCAGGATCTGCTCCTCGTACTCAGGGTCAGCTCCGTCAGTGAACTCCTGTTGCCACCAACCCGCGTGACGCTCCCAGAGATCGCTCACCCGCGCCCTGACACTCGGATCGTCACGCCATGGATCTTCTCGTAGACGGCGTCGGCTACGGGATCGGGCAGCCACGACAGCGCCCGAAGTTGCTCGGCCGTGGCCTGCTTCACCGCGTTCACACCGCCGAGCTCTTTCAGCAGCCTCTTCTTGCGCGCCGGCCCGAGACCGGGGACGTCGTCGATGACCGACTTCGTCATCCGCTTGCCCCGGAGCTGGCGGTGGTACGCGATGGCAAACCGATGGGCCTCGTCCCGCAGGCGCTGCAACAGGTAGAGCGCCTCTGACTGGCGCGGAACTCGCACAGGATCGCTGAGACCCGGCACATACACCTCCTCGAAGCGCTTCGCCAAAGACGCCACCGGGATGTCGTCTGCGAGGCCGAGCTCCTCCAGCACGCCAACGACCGCGTTGAGCTGACCCTTGCCGCCGTCGACCAAGAGGAGCTGCGGTGGATAGGCGAACTTCCTGGCGCGCTCGTCCACCGGCTTGGCTCGCTCGTCGAGGTAGTTCCGGAGCCGGCGGGTCACCACCTCCTCCATCGCGGCGAAGTCGTCGTTGCCATCCACCTCGCGGATCTTGAACCGGCGGTAGTCGCTCTTCTTCGGCAGCCCGTCCTCGAAGACGACCATCGAACCGACGTAGTCAGTCCCCTGGATGTGGCTCATGTCGTAGCACTCGATGCGAAGCGGTGCCTCCGGCAGACCAAGGGCCTCCTGCAGCTCGTTGAGCGCTCGCGATCGGGAGTTGTGATCAGACGCCCGCTTCAGGCGATGGCGTGTGAGCTCTTCCTTGGCGTTCTGTGTCACCGTCTGCAAGAGCGCGCGCTTGGCTCCTCGCTGCGGCACCTTGAGGGTGACCACCGAGCCTCGTTGCTCGGTCAACCACCGCTGGTAGAGCCCCGGATCGGCTGAGCTGGTGGGGAGGAGGACGGTCTTCGGCACCCCCATCGGCGGGGGATCGTAATAGAGGCGCTCCAGCGAGCGATCCACGAGCTCGGACTCCGTCAGGTCTTCCGCCTTGTCGATGACGAAGCCCTTCCGGCCCACGACGCGGCCGCGACGCACGAAGAACACCTGCACTGCCGCCTCCAGGTCATCGCTCTCGATGCCGACGACGTCCGTGTCCTCCGTCTTGTCGAGCACCATCTGCTGCTTCTCGATCGCCTTGCGCACGCTCATGAGCCGGTCGCGGCACCGGGCGGCCAGCTCGAACTCGAGGGCGCCGGCAGCCGCGGACATCTGGGTCTCGAGCCGCTCGATGATGTGTTCGGTATCGCCCTCGAGGAACTCCAACAGCTCGTTCACAAGCTTGCCGTAGGCCTCTTCGTCGATCTCCCCCACGCACGGACCTGAACACTTCTCGATGTGGAAGTCGAGGCACGGGCGCCCGAGCTTCTGGTGCCGCTCGAGCTGGTTGTCCGAGCACGTGCGGATGGGGAAGGTCCGCTGGAGCAACGCCAGCGTCTCGCGGATCGCGTATGCGTGACCGTACGGGCCGAAGTAGCGCACCCCCTTCTTCTTCGATCCGCGCATCACCATGGCCCGCGGCCACTCGTCGGCCACCGTCACCGCGAGATACGGGTAGCTCTTGTCGTCTCGATAGCGGACGTTGAACCGCGGCTGGTAGCGCTGGATGAGGCTGTACTCCAGCATCAACGCCTCCACCTCGTTGCGCACCTGGATCCACTCCACCGTCTCGGCCGTCGCCACCATCTGGGCCGTCCGCGTCGGGAGGTTCGCCGGATTCTGGAAGTAGTTCGCGAGGCGCTGGCGAAGGCTTCGGGCCTTGCCGACGTAGATGACTCGGCCATCGGCGTCCTTGAACTGGTAGGAGCCAGGAGTGTCGGGGATCGTGCCAGGAGGCGGTCGTCGCACCACGCCACCAGCATGGCGCGTCCCGAGTTCGCCGCAACCCCTCGCCTACGCTGAGACGAGTCATGGCCAGCGAGCAGACAACCCGCCGTCGCGTCGCTGCCACCCTGGTGCTCCTGGCGGTCGGCGCGCTGTTCCTTCTCCTGTCTTGGTCTCGCATCAGCGCACCCTTCGGTGACTCGGACGAGGGCATCAACGGCTCGGTCTGGGCGTACAACAGCCGTTCGCTGCGCGAGTTGGGCCCCGTGACTTCCGCGTTCGGGGCGAGGCGCCTCGACACGACCACGTACGCGACCCATCCACCGCTGATCGTGCTCGAGACGGCTCTGGCGGAGACGGTTGGGGGCGAACGGGAGGTCGCCACAAGAGCGCCCGCATGGCTGGCGAGCCTCGCCGCGCTGGCCCTCTTCTACCGCCTCGCCCGATCCTTGGGTGCCGACGAGCTCACCGCGACAGCCGCTGCGGCGGCCACCGCGGCGACCCCGATGTTCTTCGTCTACGGCATCATGCTCGACACTCCGGTGACATCGTTGCCGTTCGGGCTCGGCGTTGCGCTCCTCTGGTACCGGAACTGGCGCGGCGAGGACGTGACACCCTGGCTCAGCGTCGCCATCTCGCTCCTCGCGAGCTTGGCGGGATGGCAAGCGGCGCTCCTGGTCGGTGTCTGCGGCCTTTCGCTGCTCGCGCGGGGTCTGCGGCACCACGCGGGCGCGATCCGGGCAGCCCTTGGTTACCTCGCGGGTGGCGCTACCGGGCTCGCGCTCTCCATCGGCTGGGGCTGGTGGGCCTCTGGCAACCTGCAGGCGTTGGGCGACAAGTTCACCCGCCGTACGGGCTCGACCGCCGGCGTCTCCCCCCTCGATGTCGTGACCTTCCAGGTGCCGTGGCTGTCGCAGCTCCTCGGCCTCGCGCTGATCGGTGTCGTCGCCTGCGCACTTGCGCTCCGCGACCAGCGGTACCGCCCGCTCGCCGCGCTGTCGCTCACGATTGTCGCCCTTTACACCGTGCTCTTCAGGGAGGCGGCGGCCGGCCACCAGTACTGGCTCTACTGGTCGCTGTTCCCGACCGCAGTCGGTCTCACCTACGCGTTCCAAGCCGTCCATCGCCTGGCGAGGAGCGCCGGGATGACCGCCGCCACCGCGGGCACCGCGGTTGTCGGCCTCGCGGTGCTGATGGGGGTCTTCGACGTCGGCCGGGGCGCCGACGCGGAGATGCTCATCGCCGAAGGCCGCCAGCCCGCCGAGCTGCTCCAGCGAACGCCGCTCCCCCCGGGCGACGCCGTCTACTACATCGGCGAGGAGTACCGACCGGACTCGTGGATCCTCTACTACACCGGCCGGCACGGCCAGTTCCTCCGGACCAGCAGCGACATCGCGGCACTGGCTCGGGACCAGCCGAACGCCCCGATCCTCATCCTTGGTCTGTGCGGCGATGGCCAGCCCAGCGCAACGCTCTGCCAGGCCGCCACCGTCCCGACGCCCGGCTCCGATGCGGACCGGCGCCCCGAGCGCATGGTGACCGCAGCGGATCTCGCTCGGCAGCTCGGCATCTCGCCCGCACCGCCCGTCGACACAGGCGGGCCACCCCCTCTGCCGCCGCCAAGCCTCTCGGCGCCATGAAGCGGACGGACAGTTCATCGCCACGATTCGAGCTTCGTGAAAAGTTCTGCCATAGACTGACCGCAACGCCGGCCTGGTTTCCGGCGACATATCAAGCTTCGAGACCGACATCCCCGTGGCGAGGCGACCAGGCTGTCCCCACCGGTCACACCAAATCGAGGCTTTCCAACGTCCCACACCCGGAGGGTCCCGACAGCATGTTGCGGCTACAGCTCCCGCTCCCCCAGCGGTACACGGCGGCATCCGACGACGATCTGGCCGACCGCATCGCCGCGGCCAAAGAGACGCTCGGCGACCGCGTCTTCATCCTCGGCCACCACTACCAGCGTGACGACGTCATGCGCTGGGCCGATGCCCGGGGCGACTCGTTCCGGCTCTCCGTGCTTGCCCGGGAGCGACCGGAGGCGGACTACATCGTGTTCTGTGGCGTCCACTTCATGGCGGAGTCGGCCGACATCCTCACCGCCGACCATCAGGCCGTCATCCTGCCCGACCTCAACGCCGGCTGTTCGATGGCGGACATGGCCGATCTCGACCAGGTCGAGGAGGCGTGGGATGTGCTGGCCCAGACCACCGACATCGAGCGCGTGGTACCGATCACCTACATGAACTCCTCCGCGGCGATCAAGGCCTTCGTCGGCGAGCACGGCGGTGCGGTTTGCACATCGACCAACGCGAAGGCCGTCGTCCAATGGGCGCTCGATCTGGGCGACTACCAGGGCAGAGGTGCACGCGGCCGGCAGGTCTTGTTCTTCCCCGACCTACACCTCGGTCGCAACACTGGCTTCCAGCTCGGGTATGGCGAAGCCGACATGCGGGTCTGGAACCCGCGGCTCGAACACGGCGGGCTCAACGATTCCGACTGCAAGGAGTCGACGTTCTTGCTCTGGCGGGGGCATTGCTCGGTGCATCAGCGATTCCGTCCTGAGCACATCCGGGAGTTTCGGGCCGAGCACCCCGACGGCATCGTGATCGTCCATCCCGAATGCGCTCGTGAGGTATGTGCGCAGGCCGACAACGTCGGGTCCACCGACTACATCATCAACGCCGTGGCCGATGCACCGAAAGGGTCAGTCATCAGCGTGGGCACCGAGATCCATCTCGTCAACCGGCTGAACAACGAAACGCCGGACAAGACGATCGTCTCGCTCGATCCGCTCGTGTGCCCATGCTCAACGATGTTCCGCATCGACGCTCCTCATCTCGCATGGGTTCTCGAGAGCCTGGTCGATGGACGCGTGGTCAATCAGATCACCGTCGACAGACAGACAGCCGAGTGGGCCAGCCTCGCGCTGAACCGGATGCTCGACATCACCTGACGCCTACACTCGCCGAGTGCCGGGCCCGGGCTACACGCGTCGATGGCGGACGACGACTGTCCCCTACACGATCCTCCGCATCACCGGTCAGGCGACCGAGTTCGTCGGCTTCATCATTCTCGCTCGCCGGCTCGAGCCGAGCGGCTTCGGGGAGCTCTCGATCGCATTTCTCATCTGCCGTTACGCCGGTGTGATCGGCGATTGGGGCGCGCTCACCCGGGGATCGCGAGATGTCGCCGCGGGGGGCCTGCACGGATCGGTGCGCGCATTCATCCGGCATCGCATGACGGTCACCCTCACGGCCGCCACAGCCGTCGTGATCGGCATGGTGCTGACTGGCTATCCGCGTCTCATCCCAACTGTTGCCGTCACTTTGGCCCTCGGCCTCTCTCGCGACTTCATCGCCCTGGGCCAGGAGAAGGGACCGCGCGCCGCCGCGCCAGCGGCATTGCAGGGCGGGCTCCTCGCGAGCGTCAGCCTGCTCGTGTGGACCGTTGGCGGCGGCGCCATCGCGATTGGCCTTGGTTACGGTGCTGCCGCAGGCCTCTCCATCGCCCTCAATCGCATCCCCCCGGAGCCCGCCGGGCTCTCTGGCCGCGCGCCAGCGGCCTGGATCCTGTTGTCGGTCGTCGCCATCCAGATCACCTCAACTGCCGACACGATCCTGCTCGGTGCCTTGCGATCGACCGCCGAGGCGGGCACGTACGCGGCAATCAACCGGGTGCCCAACGCGTGGGTGGCGCTCATCAGCCCGCTGGTCTTGGGCGGCATCCCCATCATGACGAGGGCGCTCTCAGAGAGCGCCGGAGAGTATCGCCAACTCCGCCGACAGGCGACCACGGCGAGCCTCCTCGTGGCGGGCATCGTGGCCGCATCAGCACCAGTGGCGTACTTCCTCGTACCGGTGCTCTTCGGCAGCGACTACGCAAGCGGGCAATGGACCGTCGTTGTGTTGACGCTCGCGGCGGCCGTGCTCACCTTCGGCCTTCGGCTTCACGTCTTTGCCGTGGTGGTGGGGCGCGACCGGCGTTATGCACTGATCATCGCCGCGGCTGCGACGGTCAACATCGCCGTGAACCTCGTCGTCATTCCCTTGTACGGAATGATGGGTGCAGCGTTCGCCACGCTCATCTCCCAAACGATGGTTGTCGTGCTGCTGTGGACACTGGCTGCCCAGCCCGATCGCCACTCCGACCAGCGATTGTCGCCCGGAGGAACCGTCACCGATGATGGCCGCTCATAGCGTCTTCAAGGGTGTTGGTCTCCGACCACATCCGACGGAACTTGAAGAAGTCGATGACAAGCAGATCCTCGGCGAACTGGCTGTAGGACGTGCGGCCGGCGCGGATCCGGCTGTAGAGCTCGGTCACACCCGCGTACACGACGCTGCGCGCTCGGCCGAGTGGAAGCGAGACGAGGATCCACTCGATGGTGGCGGTGGTGGCCAGCGGTGCTGTGCGTGATCCGACGCCTCCCGGCTTTCGCCGCTGTTGTGCCTCGTAGCGCACAAACCCTACTTGTGACGCAAGAGCGATCTCCTGCTCGTGCCGCGTCGATCGGTAGTCTGCCCCCATGCGCGAGCGAGTGGCCCACCTGCTTCGGTGCCCCATCGACGGTTCGCCCCTCGACCTGATCGTGTGGAAGGACGAACGCCATGCGCTCAACAACGACGACCGAAGCCGCGCGCTTGATCTGGGGCTCGAAACCGATCTACTCGAACGATGGATCGAGAGCGGTGTGCTCGTCAGCCGGGGCACGAACTTGGCGTATCCGATCCATGCGGGAATACCTCGCTTGCTCACCTTCGAGACCGCCGTTGTCGATCAGTTCTGGGCCGAGCACCGGTCTCGGATCGCGCGCGAGCTGCCCGGTGTCGACCGCCCTCGACAGGGTGCTCCCCCCGGCGAGGTGGAGATCCTTCGCAGCTTCTCGACCGAGTGGAACGACTACGAGTGGAACGGCGATCGCTACTGGAGCATGACCCGTGATGCCTGGTTCGCCGCGCTCGAGCTCCTTATGGACATCGACTTCGACGCGATCCCCAACCGGGTGGGACTCGAGGTCGGGATTGGCATCGGTGGTCTGTCCGATCACCTCGCCCGCGAGCAGGGCATAGAGATCGTGGGCGTCGACTTGGGCTATGCAGTGGATGGCGCCCTCGCCGCCTTTGGCGACAACCCGTTCTTTCACATCGTGCAAGCCTCGGCCTTCGCGCTTCCATTCGAGTCTCGGACCTTCGGTGTGGTCTGCAGCTTCGGTGTGCTGCACCACACCTGGTCGACGGAAGCGGCATTTCAATCGGTCAGCCGCACTGTCGCACCCAGGGGCCAGCTCTTCATCTGGGTCTACAGCCCTTTGGAGGCGGCGAGCACTGGCGAACGCCGCTCCCTGATCCGACTCGAGGAGGTGGTCCGACCGATCGTGACGCGCCTCCCTACCCGGGTGCAGACGCTCGTGCTCGCGCCCGCCGTTCCCGTCTACATGATCCGGCAACGCGCACGGGTGCGTTCGGGAACGAACGACTACGCGAGCTACCGGTGGGGAGAGGCGTTGCACGCGGCGCGCGATCGCCTCACGCCTAGGTTCGCGCATCGCCATTCCGAAGAGGAAGTTCGGCAGTGGTTCGTCCGCTCTGGATTCGAGAACGTCGTTGGCAACACTCGCCGAGCAGAGCTGACGGGGCTCCCGGATCCACTCCGCTTGTCCACAGGCGTCAAGGGAACCCGGTCCGCCTAAGCACCATGTGCGGAATCGTCGGTGTCATCGGAGCAGAGACTCCCGATCGCGAGCAGCGACTCGCCGTCGCGGCGCGAACGTTGCTGCACCGTGGCCCCGACGGTGACGGCCAGTACCTGACCGATCTGGCCGGCCTGGCGCACACGAGGCTCGCAGTCATAGATCCCATCGCCCGATCCGATCAACCCATGATCGACCCCGAGACCGGGTCAGTCCTCGTGTTCAACGGCGAGATCTACAACTACCGGGAGCTGCGCACCGAGCTCGGATCACACGGTCACGAGTTCCGGACCGCGAGCGATACGGAAGTGCTGCTCGTGGCCTATCGGCACTGGGGTACGCAGTGCCTCGACCACTTCAACGGCATGTTCGCGTTCTGCATCTGGGACACCAATCGACGTCGAGCGTTCGTCGCGCGCGACCGACTCGGCGAGAAGCCATTCCATCTCTGCCACCACGATGGCTCCGTGTGGTTCGCTTCAGAGGTAAAGGCCCTGCTGGCGGCAGGCGTCCTCGAGCCAACGCTGCGCACCGAAGAGCTCTACCGCTTCCTCGCGTTTGGCGATCTCGGACATCCGCGATTCACGATGTTCGGCGACTGCTGGCAACTCCCGCCGGCGCATGCGGCGACGATCTCAGGCGCCGGTGTGATCGATGAGTGGTGCTATTGGGACCTCGAAGGATCGGCAGCGGAGCTCGCCGACGCAACCGTGCATGCCGACCATGTCTCCGAGCTGTGGCACAGCGCGGTCACGATGCGCATGCGCAGCGACGTACCCCTCGGAACTTCGTTGTCTGGTGGCCCAGACTCGTCGGCCGTGATCGCGACGGTCCGCGCCCATCGGCCCGACGGCGAGCTCCACGCTTTCACCGCCAGCTTCCCCGGCACCGAAGCGGACGAGCTCGCCGAAGCCCGACGGGTAGCTGACGCGGTGGGCGCCACGATCCATCCTGTGCTGCTCTCCGCGTCCGACCTCGCCCGAGGCGTGGACCCGATGATCCGCGCCAACGAGTCACCGGTCGAAGCCGCGTCGCAGTTCGCCCAGTACCGGGTCATGCAAGAGGCGCACGATGCTGGCGTCGTCGTGCTGCTCGACGGCCAGGGCGCTGACGAGGTCTTCGGGGGCTATGACAAGTATGCCGGTGCCCTTATCGCCGACCATGCACTGCGCGGCCGCGTTCGCGACGCGTTTGCTGCCGAGCTTGCGTGGCGTTCCGTGCATGGCAGTCCGATCCTGCCACCGGTCGGTCGCTACCTGGGTCGCGTGAGCAGCACTGCCCATCGACGCCGCATCGCCGCGCTCGAAGTCCGCCGATCGCGCTGGCTTTCCTTGCCCTACACCCGAGCGAACAACAACGTGGATCCGGTGGCTGGCGATCCCTCGCAGGTGCAGCGGCCCGGCCACGTGACCGACGGCCTCATGCGCCAAGATCTCATGCGCTGGACACTGCCTCGCCTGCTCCACTATGGCGACCGCAACTCGATGGCGTGGTCACGTGAGGTTCGCCTCCCCTATCTCGACCACCGGCTGATCGAGCTCGCCGTAGCCGTGCCGGCGGCGCGGAAGATCGTCGACGGCTGGACCAAGGTCGACGTTCGCCGCCTGCTCCGCGAGCTGAACCTTGACTTCGTCGCGAACCGCCGCGACAAGAAGGCTTACATGCCCCCGCAGAAGCAATGGCTCAGCGATCCGGTCATCATCGACCGGATCCGCGAGTCGTGGTCGCGGCTGCACCGAGAAGGAATGCTCGCTACCGCCGCACCTGACGACGATCCCCTGCACCGCTGGCGCGCGCTCGCTGTCGCGAGTTGGGCCGATCAGTTCGGTGTGTCGTTGGCTGAGCCCTGACCTGTCATCGCCCGGGCTCGGCATGGCGAAGTGTCCGGGCCGACCACCCGGTGGGAATCGCAAGCTCGCGGTAGACGCCGCTGAGCCAGCCCGTCCACACTGCTCCGAGCGCCGCCAAGCTCACCAGCCTCACCGCGAGTCCTCCAGCGTCGTGGTCAGATGCGCCACCCGCCTCGACCGCGATGGCGACGACCCCGACTGCCACGCCGGCAGCGACGACACGCGATGGCCGCAAACGCGTCACCGCGGCCATCGCGACCATCCACGCAGGCACACCGACGATCGGTATGGACTGCCGCAGCTTGGGCCGGTCGCCCGCCATGCGCCAGTAGCGCACCTTCCATCGACCGAATCGGTGGTACTGGGACCACAGCGCACGCACGCTTGCCCGGGGTACGTAGCCGACTTCCAGCCGCTCATCGAACCACACCTGACCGAACCGAGAGAGACGCTGGTTGAGATCGAAGTCCTGGTTCGTCACCAGTCGCTCGTCCCATCCGCCGATGCCGCGTAGCTGCTCGGTGCGGAAGGCTCCGAGGTACACCGTGTCGGTTGGCCCGCTGCGGGCCCGTCGGCGGTAGCGCGCGAGTCCCATTCCGAAGCGATTGTTCAGGGCTCGGGCGATGCCTCGACCGGTCGCGCCGGGATGCGGCGCGACCGCACGCTGGCTACCTCCGACGACGGCACACTCCTGTCGAGCGGCGAGGTCCGCTGCGCACAACCGGACGTAGTGCGCCGGGATGATACTTCGAGCGTCTACCCGGCAGACGATCGCAGTGCGTACCTCCGCGAGACCGGCATTCAAGTTCGACGGTGTGGTGGCCCCTTCGTTGACGACGACGGCGGAACGGCGGAGCCCAGCGCCCGCCAATCTGGCACGAGCAATCTCGGCCGTCCGATCCGACGAGCCCCCGTCGACCACCACCACTTCCAGCCCATCGAGTGGCAGATCCTGCGCCAGAACGGCATCGAGGCAACGCTCGATGTCCAACTCCTCGTTTCGTGCGGGTATCAGCACCGTGACCGGGGCGATGCCACTCACAGGCCCTCCCGGCGAAACACGCTCCGCACCGTACGACCAAGTATGCGGAGGTCGAGCGACAGCCGCTGATGACGTAGGTAGTAGAACTCGTACTGCAGCTTCTCCAGAGCGTCGGCCTCGTCGCCGCCGTAGTGGTATTTGACCTGGGCCCAACCGGTCAATCCGGGACGTACGAGGTGGCGAAGGTCGTAGAAGGGGAGCTTCTTCGAGAGCTCTTCCACGTAATGGGGTTGCTCCGGGCGAGGGCCGACGAGCGACAGCTCTCCTCGGATGATGTTCCATGCCTGGGGGAGCTCGTCGATGTGCGAACTGCGCAACAGCCGCCCGAGGGTCGTGATGCGAGGGTCGTGCTCCTCGGTCCATGACGAATCGAGCTCTTCCCCATCGCCCCGGGGGCGCATGCTCCGGAACTTGTGGATCCGGAAGACCACCCCGTTCTTTCCGACTCGGGCCTGGTGGTAGAAGAGCGGGCCGCGGTTGGCGAGCAAGTCTCCGAACCACACGAAGGGAATCGCGAACGCGAGCGCAAAGAGCGCAAGCACACCACCCGCGATGTCCATGAGGCGCTTGACCCGTCCATACCGCGCTCGGTGGATCTCTCCGATGTCGAACATGAGCGACACGCGCTCCAGCTCGGCCAACGGCAGCTTGCCGAGCCACTCCTCGTAGAACAGTGAGAGCGTCCGCACCTTGACGCCGGCCTGATGGAGCAGGGCGGCCTGGGACACGACCGATGGCAGGGACTGAGCATCACGATCGAGCACCAGCACCGTGACACCCATCTGGTCGACCAACCTCAGCAACGGACGGTCACCGTTGTCAGCCTCGGCTTCCCGCGGCGCGATGACTTTCACGAGGGAGGCCGCCTGTTCGGCGCCGAGCGCCAGATCTTCTTTGATCATCTCGACCTCGCCCTGGGCCGCGACCATGAGGACCACCGCACGGCCTTCGGCCCGCACGCGGCGACCCCGACTGATCTCGCCGCACCCGACGTACCAGGGGGTCAACAGCAGGGCGGAGCCGAACACGACGAACCGGGGGAGCTGGGCGTCGCCTAGCGCGAGCTCGATGACCGAGATCGCGAGCGCGGCCGCCACTGGCGCCGAGATCGCTGCCGTGACGACGCCTTTGGCGGTGCGCGGCACGTCAGGCAGACCGAACGCATACGCAGCCAATGCAAGCAGCACGATGTAGGCGAGTGACCAGGTGAAACGGAACGATCCGGTGAAGTCGTACGGTGGGTCGGCGATGCGGGACGCGTGGATCTTGCCGAGGCCGAGCACAACGACCGCCGTCCCGACGTAGAGCAGGAAGCGCGGAAGGCGGCGCATGCGCTCAGAACCGCGGGCCGGAGAGCTCGAGCACCAGCATCCACGCGTACTTCCGCAGCCGAGCCACGCGATAGAACAGATGGCGATCAAGACCCTGCAATCGCGCAAGCGTCGATTCGAACGCCGCTCGGTTCCGCAAGGGAAACGCGGCGAGCGCCGAGAGCACGAAGTACGACATCTCGACCCGGTCGAAGCGACGGCGGAGCAGATCGAGATCTTCATCCATCAAGGGGTGCTCGTCGTGGGTGCGCTGCCCGGGTGTGAGACGCCGGTACAGGTTGATCACCGGGTTGTGGCCGAGAGGTTCGATGAAGACCGCACGACCGGTCGGTCGCAGCACCCGCACGACCTCATCGATCGCCGAACCCAGCTCCAGATGATGCAGGATGCCGGACCCAGCGACGAGATCGAACGAATGATCAGCGAACGCCAGCCGCTCGGCATCCATTACCAACGTCGACACAGCGATGCCACGTGTGGACGCTGTGAGCTTCGCCCGCTCAAGGGCGACCGGTGAGATGTCGATCGCCGTCACGTTCGCACCGAGCTCGCTGAGCACAAAGGCCTCGCTTCCCGCGCCACACCCGTACTCGAGGGCCTTGATGCCTGTGGCCACGATCTCTCGGACGGCCCGCCGGTAGTGTGCCTCGGCTTCCGTGCTGACGGCATAGAAGGCATCCGCCGGACGCTCGTCGCCGCCACCGAACCGCTCGTCATGAAATTCGCGTTCGCGCGCCAGCCGTTCGTTCACCGACGAGTTCCCCGGGCCGGACGCGGCATGACAAACGGTACCAAGGCTCATCGAGCGAGGAGCGGGGCGAGGTACTGGCCGGTGTAGCTCTTCGCCTCCCGCGCCACCTGATCTGGCGTCCCCGCAACCACGACGGTGCCGCCGCCCGTTCCCCCTTCGGGCCCCAAGTCGACGATCCAATCCGCAGTCTTGATCACGTCGAGGTTGTGCTCGATCACCAGGACCGTGTTTCCTTGATCGACGAGGCGGCTGAGCACCGCGAGGAGCTTCCGGACGTCTTCGAAGTGCAGTCCGGTCGTCGGCTCGTCGAGGATGTAGATGGTGTGCCCGGTGGACCGCTTCGCCAGCTCACTTGCCAGCTTGACCCGTTGCGCTTCACCACCGGAGAGGGTCGGCGCAGGCTGGCCCAACCGCACGTAGCCAAGGCCCACATCCACGATGGTCTGCATGTGGCGAGCGATTGCCGGCTGGTTGGCGAAGAAGTCGAGAGCTTCCTCGCAGGGCATGTCGAGGATGTCCGCGATGTTTCGACCCTTGAACTCGATGTCGAGCGTGTCACGGTTGTAGCGAGCGCCCTTGCACACTTCGCAGGGCACGTAGACATCGGGCAAGAAGTGCATCTCGATCTTGATCGTGCCGTCACCCGCGCAAGCTTCGCATCGACCGCCCGTGACGTTGAAGGAGAAGCGCCCCGGCAGGTAGCCCCGAACCTTGGCCTCGTGGGTCTGGGCATACAGCTTGCGCACATGGTCGAACACGCCGGTGTAGGTAGCCGCGTTCGAGCGAGGGGTTCGCCCGATCGGCGACTGGTCGATGTTGATGACCTTGTCGAGATGGTCGATGCCTTCGATGGCCCGATGCAAGCCCGGCGGAGTCCGCGACGTGTAGATCTTCTGCATCAGCGCGCGGTAGAGGATGTCGTTGACCAGGGTTGACTTTCCCGAACCTGACACCCCGGTGACGCACACGAAGCAGCCGAGCGGGAACGCGACGTCGATGTTGCGCAGGTTGTGTTCTCGAGCACCGCGCACCACGACGAAGTCGTCGCCCGGAGACCGCCGAACCTCCGGCACGGGTATGCTCCTGCGCCCCGCGAGGTACTGGCCGGTGATGGACGAACGTCGCTTCAACAGCCCCTTGACGGCACCCGAGTACACGATGTCACCACCGTGCTCGCCTGCCCCTGGGCCGATGTCGACGACATGGTCGGCGACTCGGATCGTCTCCTCGTCGTGCTCCACGACGAGCACCGTGTTCCCGAGGTCGCGCAGACGCACAAGGGTCTCGATGAGCTTGCGGTTGTCGCGCTGGTGCAGACCGATGGATGGTTCGTCGAGCACGTAGAGCACACCCACCAGACCGCTGCCGATCTGGCTCGCCAGGCGGATCCGTTGAGCTTCACCGCCTGCCAGCGTCGCCGCCGACCGGCTGAGCGAGAGGTAGTCGAGACCGACGTCGAGCAAGAACTGCATGCGCGCGTTGATCTCCCGCACGACGCGATCGGCTATGAGCCCTTCGCGCTCGGTCAGCTCCAACCCCGCGAGCGTCTTGGCCGCTTCGGCGATCGGCATGTCGCAGATCTCGGGCAGCGTGTGGCCGCTGACGGTGACGGCCATTGCCAGCGCGTTCAACCGGGCACCGTGACACGTCGGGCACGGCACCTCCCGCATGTAGCCTTCGGCCTGCTCACGCTGGCTGTCGCTCTCGGAGTTCGCGTGCCGGCGGGAGATCCACGGAACTACACCTTCGTACTTCGCCTTGTATTGCCGCTGGCGGCCGTAGCGGTTGCGATAGCGAACGAGGACCTGCTCTTCGCCGATTCCGTACAGGAGAAGCTTCGCCTGTTTCCTGCTCAGGTCGGACCACGGCGTCTCGTACGGGATGCCATGCGTCTCACAGACCGACTCGAGCAACTTGTGGAAGTACTTGGCATGACCGCCAGCCCATGGAGCGATCGCGCCCTCGGCCACGCTCAAGTCCGGATTCGGCACGACGAGCTCTGCATCCACTTCGTACTTGGTGCCAAGGCCGTCGCACGCCTCGCACGCGCCGTACGGTGAGTTGAAGGAGAAGTTTCTGGGCGCCAGCTCGCCGAAGCTGAGGCCACAGGTCGGACAACCCAGGTGCTGGCTGAAGGTGAGCACCTCGTCGTCGACCTCGTCGCCGTCGCGAGGCACGATGTGCACCTCAGCCACCCCTTCTGCCAGCTTCAGCGCAGTTTCGAGAGAGTCGGTGAGACGGCGTTCGATGCCGTCCTTGCGCACCAGCCGGTCAACGATGACCTCGATGGTGTGCTGCTCGTAGCGAGCAAGCTCGATCTGCTGGGTGAGCTCGCGCACCTCGCCATCGACACGCGCGCGAGCGAACCCTTGGGACGCAAGGTCGGCGATCAGGGCTTCGTAGGTGCCCTTGCGCCCGTGGACCACGGGTGCAAGCACCTCGAAACGGGTTGCTTCAGGCAGCTCGAGGACACGGTCGACGATCTGCTGCGGCGTCTGGCGGGTGATGACGCTGCCGTCGTTCGGGCAATGGGGCACCCCGACACGGGCATACAGCAACCGGAGGTAGTCGTAGACCTCGGTGATCGTGCCGACCGTCGACCGGGGGTTGCGTGACGCCGTCTTCTGATCGATCGAGATCGCCGGGGAGAGCCCTTCGATGAAGTCGACGTCGGGTTTGTCCATCTGCCCGAGGAACTGGCGTGCATAGGCAGAAAGGGACTCGACATACCGCCGCTGCCCCTCGGCGTAGATGGTGTCGAACGCGAGCGACGACTTTCCCGAACCCGAGAGCCCGGTGAAGACGATCAGCTTCTCGCGGGGTAGCTCGCAGGAGACATCTCGCAGGTTGTGCTCGCGCGCACCCCGGACGACGATCCGTTCCGGCATCTCGTCACTCTACCCGTCGGACACCGATATCGAACGGACGTTCGTCACTTCATCTACCCAGCAGACGCGCACTCGCACGGAGGTCGAAACGCCGGTCGGGCGGTGTCGCGTCGAACTCCTCGGGGCTCTCGGCGAAACGCACGACGACGCGCGGATCGTCGTAGGCAAGTTGCACCGCGGCTTCCGCGGCATAGGGCTCGACGAAGGCCGCGACGTTCTGCACGACGATGGGATTCGGTCCGAGCACGATCCGCTCAGGTGGACTCGGCAGTGCTTGCCTCACCGAGGGCCCGAGATCGGCTGCATCGAGCCCGGCGTCATGCCACAGGCTCCACCGCTCGATCCGCACCGGCAAGACGAACGCAACGAACAGCACCGCGCCAACGATCATCAGCCGGCGATCGACTCGCCTGACCATGTCGAGGCCACCCATCCAGACCATCGCACCACCCACCGACGACAGGTAGTTGACACGATCGCCACCGCCGAGCGGCTGGTAGGAGTAGAAGAGGAAGGGGAGCGCGCCCACGACCATCAAAACAGCACCCGCCACAGCCATCTGATCTCCTGGTCCCGAGTAGGGGCGGAACGCCCGAGCAATCACACGCGCTGCACCGATCGTCACGACGAGGAGTCCGAGCACGAGCCCCAGCTTCTCGATGGCTCCCGCGGGGAAGATCCCCCACCCGAAGTTGGCCGGTACGACCTGGGAGATGTCCACGATCGTGCGCGACACGCCCTTGGCCGGGTGGTAGTGCAACACGATCCACACGCTGCTCGCGAGCGACACGCCGATGACCGTGCCCGTCGCCCGCCACTCGATCCCGCCCCGCGCCCACCCGAGGGCGAGCGCGGCCGCGATCATCACCGGGATGCTGGCTTCGTAGGAGAGCGCGGCCACCAGGGTCAGCAGCCCGATCGCGACCACACCCGCCGTGCTCTGCCAGCGGCGTGCGACCAGCAGGAGCGCACCCGCGGCGCCGACTTGCGACACCGCGATGTTCGTTGCGGACGCCCAAACCTCGACGGACAGGCGGTTGGGCATCACCACCCAGATCAGGCTGGCGCCGACGGCCAGCAGCGGGGGAAAGACCGTGGCCAGCAGGCGAGCGAGCAGGCACGCGGTGGCCGCACCGAGCACGGCAAGCAGGAGCGCGAGGACGAGGGGATGGGGCCCGATGAGACCGAAGATCACCGTGTAGATGACACCCGCGCCCGGCCGGGCGCTCCACTGGTCAGAACCGGCGGCCGCAAACGCCCCATCGAACCGTACGTTGCGCAGCGACCACCAGTCGTCCATCACGAGTCCCGGCCCGAGGACGAGATAGGGAATCGAGACGAGCAAGCTCACCGCACCCACCAGCGCGGTGAGCCGCGGACTCAGTCGCTCGTCGCGCTCACGCCACTCGACGGTAGGTGATCGCACGGAGCGAGAATCCTTTCAGGTAGTCGACGGTGCGCTCACGTTCCCGCGTGTACCCACCAAGCGTCGGATCGGGCAGTGAGGTCGTTGCCTCCGCAGCCCGAACGACCTCGATCTCTGACGGTGAGTAGCTCGCCGCGAGGTCGGCCGCGGCTTGCAGATCGCTGGGCGAGCGGGCGGTGAGCCACCGGCGGTCGCCATAGCGCGAGCCGCCCTCTCGGGCGAGATGGGCGATTCCGGAGACCACGATCGCGTCGGAAGGAACCTCGTTGAGGGTGTCGATGGTCGAGGCGACGGCTCGCGTCCGCTCGACGTGCCACGCCAGCCCGAGCGCGGAGACCGAAACGGTGAGGGCGACGAGCACCACCGATGCCGGCGTCCGCCACCCGACCGTTTCGCACATCACCGCGCCGACGATCGTCAGGAGCATCCCGGTCGCCAAGGTGTAGCGACCGGCCCACTGCGGCAACAGATCGCCGGTCCACTGCAGCATCCACACCGCAGGGAGCGGGAAGAGTGCGGCGAGCGCAACGAACCGGCGGCGGTCGCCCACCGAACCGCCGACGCGGTGCCGCCCGAGGCCGCCGGCTGCACCGGCTCCCCACAGCGGGGAAGCCGCCAGCGTGCCCGGAACGAAGCCCGTGCCGCCGATCACGATGCGAATCGCGTAGACGACGGCCGCGAGCACGCCCCCGAGGCGCAACCACGACGACCGCCGATGCACGAGTGCGAGCCCAACGAGCCCGGTGCCAAGGAGCGCGGCGAACGCCAGCACGTACGCGTCGAGCGACGTCGACGGATACAGCGCGGTGGACGTGAGCAAAGCGTCGCCGGCCCGAGCCTGGATGTCGCCGCCCGCTTGTTCCGCGAGGTTTCCTGCCCGCGAGGCCTGCACGCCGAGGCCCAGCACCGCTCTTTGCGCCAAGTTCACCGCGACGAAGACCGATCCGGCCACGACGACGGCCACAGCCGCGACAGGCCAGCGCGACAACCAGAGCCGCCGGAGTGAGCCGACGGCGAGGACCGCAACGCCGAGACCGAGCACGTACACGCCCATCTCTGTGCGAACCGAGACGGCGAGCCCGGCTACGAGCCCCAGACGAAGTCCATGCACCAAGCGGGTCGGAGGCATCGCGGCGAAGTACACCGCCAGACCGAAGGCGCCGAGCGCGATCGTGTGCTCCCAAAGGTCGAGCGCGTAGAACGACACCGGCGATGCCAAGCCCACGAGCCAGAATGCACCCCAGCCGGACGCGGCACCGAGGCGCCGGGCCAGCCCAAGTGCCGCCAGGGCGCACACCACGCCGCCGAGCATCGGGATCGCGAGCGCCGCCAGCGGCCCGCCCACCTGCCACAGCGGTCGGGCGAGCCACATCGTCAGCAGCGTTGGCGTCTGCACGAGATGGGCATCGATCGTCTCGTTCTTGACTAGCGGGTGCTGGCGGCCTTCCGGGTCGCGATCCGCGGCCCAATACCCGACCTCGGGAACCCACGACCCGGTCTCGACCATCGTGCGCACCGTCGCCGCCCGACCCCCGGCGTCCGAGCCGGAATAGGCGCCTGGGTCGCCCAGCAACGCGAGCACGACGTAGGCCAGCACGAGCAATCCGCAAGCACCGAGCACGCGAACCGGCCGCGAGGTCTCTCGACCAGCCGCACCTCGACCAGCCACCGATCTTGGGGCTGCCGAGTCCCCAATCGTCTCTGCTGGCGCGAGGGTGCCGGGCGGCGCGGCGGCGGCTCCGCCAGCGACGCGGTGAGGAACCCCGCCGTCATCCACGCTCGAGCGCATGCCGCCGAGGCTCTCCCCCGGCCCGTCGGCGCATTGCGCCATCGTAAGACATCGCGACTCCGCAAAACGATCGCATCACCCGACCTCGCGCAACTCTCGCCGCAACTCCTTGACCTCGTCGCGCAGGCGGGCGGCGTACTCGAACCGGAGATCGGCGGCAGCTTCGTGCATCTCCTCCTCCAACGTCTGAACGAGACGCCCGAGCTCTTCGTGAGGCAACCCGACAAGCTCCTCGTGCACGCGATCGCGATCGCGCCGTCGATTGCGCGTCCCTTCGCCCGGTACCGGTGCCGCCTGCGGGCTGGACCGGAGCTGGGCGAGGATGTCGGTGACTGCTTTCCGAATCGTCTGCGGGTTGATGTCGTGCTCGGCGTTGTAGGCCTGCTGCAGGCCACGGCGGCGATTGGTCTCGGATATGGCCCGCTGCATCGAGTCGGTCACCGTGTCGGCATACATCACGACCTGGCCATCGACGTTGCGGGCGGCACGACCGATCGTCTGGATCAGCGACGTCTCGCTCCGCAGGAAGCCCTCCTTGTCGGCATCGAGGATCGCGACAAGTGACACTTCGGGAAGATCAAGGCCCTCACGGAGGAGGTTGATGCCGACCAACACGTCGAACTCCCCGAGTCGGAGATCGCGCAGGATCTCGATCCGCTGGATCGTGTCGACCTCGCTGTGCAGGTAGCGCACACGAACCCCCAGTTCCAGCAGATAGTCGGTGAGATCCTCCGCCATCTTCTTCGTCAGCGTGGTGACGAGGACTCGAGCGTCCTGCGCAGTCCGCACGCGTATGAGCTCCAGGAGATCATCGATCTGGCCCTTCGTCGGCTTCACGATCACCTCTGGATCGACGAGACCAGTGGGGCGCACGATCTGCTCGACGATGTTCGTCGAATGCTGGAGCTCGTAGGCGCCCGGTGTTGCGGACAGGAACACCGTCTGCCCGATCCGGTCGACGAACTCGTCGAAGCGCAGCGGTCGGTTGTCGGCGGCCGACGGCAGCCGGAACCCGTGGCCGATGAGCGCTTCCTTCCGGCTGCGATCGCCCTCGTACTGCCCATGCAGTTGGGGGACCGTCACGTGTGACTCGTCGATGATGAGCAAGAAGTCGTCGGGGAAGTAGTCGAGCAGCGTATAGGGGGGCTCGCCCCGCCCGCGCCCGTCGATCGGCCCGCTGTAGTTCTCGATGCCGTTGCAGTACCCGAGCTCTTGCATCATCTCGAGGTCGTATTCGGTGCGCATCCGCAACCGCTGGGCCTCGAGCAACTTGCCCTCCTTCTCGAACCACGCCAACCGCTCCTGCAGCTCCGCCTCGATGCGCACGATTGCGGCCCGCATACGATCCTCGGTCGCGACGTAGTGCGTCGCGGGGAAGACCACCAACTCGTCGAGTGTCTCGGTGCGCTCGCCGGTCACCGGGTCGACCACGGTGATCTGCTCGACATCGTCACCGAACAGCTCGATGCGCACCGCTGTCTCCTCGTACGCGGGATGGAGCTCGATGGTGTCGCCGCGGACGCGGAACTTGCCGCGAACCAGGTTCATGTCGTTGCGCTCGTACTGCATGTCGACGAGCTGCCGAAGGATGCCGCGTTGATCGACCTGCTCGCCTACGCGCACTTGCAGCAGCTGGCTGCGGTATTCGTCTGGCGCACCGAGTCCGTAGATGCACGACACCGAGGCTACGACGATGACGTCGCGGCGAGTCAGGAGCGCGGAGCTCGCCGCGTGTCGCAACCGGTCGATGTCGTCGTTGATCGACGAGTCCTTCTCGATGTACGTGTCAGACGCGGCCATGTAGGCCTCGGGCTGGTAGTAGTCGTAATACGAGACGAAGTACTCCACGCGGTTGTCGGGGAAGAACTCGCGGAACTCGTTGGCGAGCTGGGCGGCCAGCGACTTGTTCGGCGCGATGACCAGCGTGGGGCGCTGGAGTCGCTCGATCGTCCACGCCATCGTGGCGCTCTTGCCCGAGCCGGTGATGCCGAGCAGCGTCTGGAACCCATCGCCCCGCTCCACCCCCAACGCCAGCTCCTCGATCGCCTTCGGCTGGTCGCCGGCCGGCGCGAACTCCGACACCATCTTGAAGTCGTGGCGGGCGGGAGGGCTCAACAGCACGGACTGACTCTACCGAAGGGGTATGACGATCACGGCGGTGGCATCTGCCAGCACTGGACCGCCAGTTCCTCGTCGCCGGGCGGATCAGGGGTCGCGCACCGGACCAGACCGGGTGGAGCGTACGGGACGGCCCGCGCCGTCACGACCCAGATCCTTCCCGTGAACGGCGCGCCGGGGACGTAGCTCGTATAGGTCCGCGGGTCGTCGTGTTGCCGGAGCGGCTGCCGTTCGAGAGAGGTGCCCAACGTCCATTGGAAGATGTTGCCCGTGTCGCGCTCCTGCCCGCCCACAACGGCATCCCCCGGACGGGCCACCGCGGCGAGCGTCCGGGCCGTTCGCGCGACGTCCTCCTCGTACGTGAGTGCCAGCACGGACGAGGGAACAACGACGATCCCGATCAGGGTCGCTCCCCCGATCATGTACACCCGACCTCGATCCCGGCACCACTCGAGCACCCCCGCCAGCGCCACGGGGACGAACCAGACCGTGGACGCGAGCGACCTTGCGAGCCAGATGTGCAAACGCAGGCCGAGCGCCATGGCAACGAAGATCGGCAGAACGCTCAGCACCAGAGCAACGATCGCGAGCCGTCGCTCGCGTAGCCACAACAGCAGCAGGCCGAAACCCAGCAGCGGCAAGGAGACAACCGCGAGAACGGGATGCATGACTGATGCGAGCCGACCCAGTTCGATGAGTGCGGTCTCGGGCGACACGAGTGGTACCCATGTCGTGCGATCCAACTGGTACTGCTGGTAGACCGACGGACCCCACCCGATCAACCACACGGCGAGCGCGACGAGCGAAGCACCCCGCCACCACCAGGCCTGGCGATCCTGCCGGGCCAGCGGCAGCACGACAACCCCGAGCACGAGCAGCAGGGCGGTGGTGTCTGTAAACAGCGCGATCAACAGCACAGCAGCGGTACCCAGCGCGTAGCGGCGCTCGGGCCTCTCGAGCCAGCGTTCGGCCAAGACCGCGACGGCTGTGCCGCACAGGACCAGCAAGGCGTACGCCCGCGCCGTGCGGCCGTACAACAGCTCGAACGAGGAGAGTGACGTGAGAAGGATCACAGCGAAGCCGTACCAGCCTCGCTTTCGCATCCACCACCAGACCAACACGACCGTCAGGGTGGCGAAGATGGCCGACGGAGAGCGCAACGCGAAGGCCGAACGGCTCTCGAGCGCAAACGGGTGCCGGAGGATGTAGTCAAGCGGCGGATGCGTGTCGTGGGTAGCGAGCCAACCCGGGATGTCACCGATCGGCAACTGGGCATAGGCGCCCGTGAACATCTCGTCGCCGGAGAGACCAGAGGCGCCGAGGCTCCACCAGCGCAGAACGACGCCTATGAGCGCGGCGCCAGCAGTCATCCACGGTTGGGGGTGCGACGCCGCCGGCCGGGCGCCGATTCGACGCGTGTCGGGTGCTGCAAGCGGCCGGGCCACGCCGCTTACGGTACCCCCGCGAGTGGCCTCGATCGGGGGCGCTCCCACTAGCTAGTGTCTCAGCAGCCTGTCGAAGAGAAGAGGAGACAGATGCAGGACGCGCTCGGTGCGGTCCAATCTCTACTGGTGCTCGGCGGCACGTCCGAGATCGCGGCGTCGATCGCGCAACGAGTCGTCGAGCGGCGTTGCCAAACGGTCGTGCTCGCGGCGCGCGATACGGACGCCACCACCGGTCTGGCCATAGACCTCGAGCGCCGTGGCGCGAAGACCGTGGAGACCATCGCGTTCGATGCCCTCGACATCGCCAGCCACGAGAAGGTCATCGGCCAGGTCTTCGAGAACCACGACATCGACCTCGTGATCCTGGCATTCGGCGTGCTCGGCGATCAGGCCGACTTCGACGAGCACCCTGCGGCAGCGGCAAAGGCTGTCGAGGTGAACTACGTAGGGGGAGTGTCTGCCGGCCTGGTCACGGCGCGGCAGTTCCGTCGGCAGGGTCACGGCACCCTCGTCGTGCTGTCCTCCGTCGCGGCGGAACGCGCTCGACAGACCAACTTCGTGTACGGGTCGTCGAAGGCCGGCCTCGATGCGTTCGCCCAGGGTCTCGGTGACTCGCTGGCCGGGTCCGGCGCTCGGGTGATGGCCGTCAGGCCGGGCTTCGTACACACGCGCATGACCGAGGGCATGGAACCGCAACCGTTCTCCACGACGCCCGACGTTGTGGCAAGCGCCGTCATCCGCGGTCTCGCGCGCGGGAGCCATACCGTCTGGGCACCGTCCATCCTTCGTTGGGTCTTCGCCCTGATGCGGCACCTGCCCCGCCCCGTCTGGCAGAAGATCTCCGCCCGCTGATAGCGATGGCGCAAACGCTGCCTTCGGGCGTCATCCGCACGATGCGTCCCCATCAGTGGGTGAAGAACGTGCTCGTCTTCGCGGCTCCGATCGCGGCCGGGATCACCGAGATCGACAAGCTGTCTCGCGCCGTTCTCGCATTCGTCTGCTTCTGCCTCGCCGCCAGCGCGACCTACCTCCTCAACGACGTCCGCGACGTCGAGTCTGACCGTAGACATCCGATCAAACACAAGCGGCCGGTCGCGGCCGGCGTCGTTCCGGTCAAGGTCGCGGTCGGCGTGGCCATCGTTCTGCTCGCCGCCAGCCTTGCCCTAGCCAGCCTCGTGAATGTCGGGCTCCTCCTCACGATGATCGCTTACCTCGCGCTCCAGGCGGGCTACGTGTACTGGCTCAAGTTCCAGCCAGTCCTCGACGTGGTGGCGGTCGCGTCCGGTTACGTCCTTCGCACCATTGCCGGTGCAGCCGCCGCGCAGGTCCCCATCTCGCCGTGGTTCTTCGTCGTCACGTCATTCGGCGCGTTGTTGATGGTCGCAGGCAAGCGCGAAGGAGAGGCCAGTGAGCTCGATGACGATGCTGCCGGCATCCGGTCGACACTCGGCGTCTACACACCGACCTACCTGACCTACCTCCGATCGGTTTCGTCGGGCGTCGTGCTCGTGGCGTACTTCTTGTGGGCGTTCGAGTCTGCGAACATGCCGCCGGCCACGCTCGCAGGGCTGGCGCCGGGGAAACCGGTCTCTGATGTGAGCAGCGTGCTCTTCCGCATCTCCATCGTGCCGTTTGTGATTGCCATCCTCCGGTACGCATTGCTGCTCGACCAGGGCGAGGGCAGCGAGCCAGAACGGCTCGTGATGCGAGACCGCACGTTGCAGGTCTCGGGCGTCATCTGGGGCATCATCTACGCGAGCGGCGTGTACCTCACGTCTCGTTGACCGGATCAACTGCTGTGGCCGAGCTTCCCCTTCAACTCCTCACTGGTTGGGGCAATACGGCGCCGACCGCTGCGCGCCTCGCTCGCGCCCACTCGCCAGTCGAGCTTCTCCACGCCATCGCAGACCCGCCGCCGCGAGGCGTGATCGCGCGAGGTCTCGGCCGAAGCTACGGCGATCCAGCACAAAACGCAGGGGGGCGCGTCGTCGACACAACCGGTGCCTGCGAGTTCGAGCTCGACCGAGAGCGAGGGGTGGTGCGGGCATCCGCCGGCGCGAGCCTCGACGACCTGATGCGCGCGATCGTGCCCCACGGCTTCTTCGTCCCGGTCACACCAGGCACCCGCTACGTGACGGTCGGCGGAGCCATCGCTTCTGATATCCACGGCAAGAACCACCACAAGGCCGGCTCCTGGTGCAATCACGTCGAGTCTTTGCGCTTGGCGAACGCTGACGGCACGATCGTCGATCTCACTCCCGGCAGGAACCCCGAGCTCTTCTGGGCGACAGCTGGCGGCATGGGACTCACGGGACTGATCATCGACGCGACCTTCCGTTGCCCCACCATCGAAAGCAGCCGCGTCCTCGTCGACACCGAGCGAGCCCCCGACCTCGACACCGTCATGGCGATGATGAGCGAGCGCGACCACCTGTACGACTATTCCGTCGCGTGGATCGATCTCATCACTCGAGGGCGAGGTATGGGCCGATCCGTCCTCCAACGCGGCCGGTTCGCCCGGTTCGACGAGCTGTCCGCCGCCCACCGACGCGACCCGTTCGCGTACCGCGCCGACATCCTGGCCGACGCGCCGCCCGTCTTCCCGAGCGGCCTGCTCAACAACCTGTCGATTCGTGTGTTCAACGAGCTTTGGTTCCGGAAATCCCCCAAGCTTCGGTTTGGCGAACTGCAGTCGATCCCGCAGTTCTTCCACCCGCTCGACATGGTCGGCAACTGGAACAACATCTACGGGCCACGCGGGTTCTTCCAGTGGCAGTGCGTCGTTCCCAACGGGGCCGAAGACACGCTCCACTATGTCATCGACCAGCTCAGCTCGAAGGGCTGCACCTCGTTCGTCGCTGTTCTCAAGCGCTTCGGTGAGAGCTCGCCCGGCCATCTGTCGTTTCCGGCGCCCGGCTGGACGCTGAGCCTCGACATACCCGCGGGCGAAGCCGACATGAACGATCTCCTCGACGAGCTCGATGAGGTCGTGGCGGGCGTGGGCGGCCGGCTCTATCTCGCGAAGGACTCTCGTCTGAAGCCGGAGCTGATGCCCCGCATGTACCCGCGCCTGCAGGAGTGGAAGGACATCCGAGCCAAAGTCGATCCCGGCGGCGTCTGGCAGAGCGACATGGCGAGACGGCTCGGCTTGCTCTAGCGCAGGCTGTCCAGCCACGCCCAGCAGTCATCGATCTGTTTGGCCAGTTCCTCACGCGTGCCGTCGTTATGGATGACGAAGTCCGCTCTCGCCAACCGGTCATCGCGGGAAGCCTGGCGGGAGATCCGTACTCGAGCGTCGTCCTCGCGGTAGCCGCGCTGCTCGACAAGCCGCCGCACCGCGACTTCGGGGTCAGCATCGACGATGATGATCGCTCCCAGATCATCGCGACCGGTCTCGACGAGGAGAGGCACGTCGAGGATGACCACCCGATCGGTCCTCGCCAGCGCGCCTAACCGCTCTGCGATCACGGCCCCGACCGCGGGGTGCACGATGCCGTTCAGATCCTGCAACGCTTCCCGGTCGCTGAACACGATGTCCGCGACCGCCTGGCGATCGAGAGTGCCGTCGCCGGCAACGATTTCCTGCCCAAAGCGCTCGACCATTGCTGCGAACACCGGCTGGCCCGGCGCCTGCACCTCTCGCGTGATCTGATCGGCGTCTACGACTGTGGCACCCCGTTTCGCCAGTGCAGACGAGACGGTCGACTTGCCAGACCCGATGCCCCCGGTCAGGCCGATCAACAGCACGGCCGGACGCTACCCCTCCCCGACCAGCAATCACAACCTGGTCAGCCCTCCATTTCCCCGCAAATCGGCCGACTGGATCGGGGTGGAACAGCAGACCGCGCCCGCCAAAGCGCGTGCGCCAGGGAAACCCGCCCCCGGGGACGAAGCCGCGAACGACGGCCGAGTCTCGCGGTCGATCGCGGCGGCGAAGGGGGAGGCCGAGGGCAGTGGCTGGAGGGAGCGGATCGCCCAGATGGCCGAGACGACCGACGGGTCCGCTGCTGAGGACGGCATCATCGAGAGCGTTGACCGCGTCGCGACGTTCGCGCCCGCCATCCTCGCCATCCGGTGGAGCACCACGATCATGTCGCTCGCGCTCTCCGCCCAAAATTTCGCGAACCGCGACTACGTCGTGGTCGCGGCGTCCGTTGTGGTCATTGGTTACACGGCCTTCCGCACCCTCGACCCGCTGAAGTACAAGGGCGACATCAAGAGCCTCCTCGGGGTTCTGGCCGAGGTGATCCTGTTCATCCTGGTGGTCGATCTCACCGGGTACTGGGAGTCACCGTTCATCTTCTCGCTCCTCACCGCAGTGATCGTTGCCGGCTTCGCGCGTGGGTTCGGTTTCGCCATCAGGGTGGGCCTGTTCGCATCCTTTGCCGTCTCCATCCCCTATCTGCGAGAGGCGCTGACCTCGCCGCGAGTGACCAACTCGGCCACGTTCACACTCGTCCTGCTACTGGTCGCGCTCATCGCTGGCTATGCCCGGCGGATATCTGGCGAGGCGGACCGGCAGCACTCGCTCGCCCTCGACCGCTTGGGCCGGCTGGCGGACGCCAACGCCTTGCTGTTCTCCCTGCACCGCGTGACCCAAACTCTTCCGGCCTCGCTCGATCTCGACGACGTGCTGGACACGACCATCAATCGACTGCGCGGCCTGTTCGACTTCGACTTCGCGGCCATCCTCGTCTTCGACGATACGGACGGCTCCTGGCAGACGATCCGTTCCGACGGAACGCGCTTTCCACCGAAGGTGACCAGCTCCGAGCTTCCGGCACCGTTGCTGCGGGTCATCAACGAACAGAGTGTCGTCAACGTGCCGAACCTTGCCCAGGCAGGGCCGGGCCTCTCAACTCGCGCCTCGTCGGGGCTGTACGCCGTCCTGCCGGCTCGGGGCTCGCTCATCGGGCTCCTTTCGATAGAGCGCCAAGCTGCACGTCCGTTCGGGGCCCGAGACGCCGAGCTCATCCAAGGGTTCGTCGAGCCGGTCGCGTTGGCCATCGACAACGCCCGCTGGTTCGGTAGGTTGCGCACGGTCGGCGCGGATGAAGAGCGAACACGCATCGCCCGCGACCTGCATGACCGCATCGGGCAGTCACTCGCTTACCTCGCCTTCGAGCTTGACCGCATCGTGACGACAGAGTCCAGAGGTGACAGCGTCGGTCCCGCACTGGAACAGCTGCGAGATGACGTCCGCAGCGTGATCCGCGAGGTGCGCGACACGCTCTATGACCTTCGCACCGATGTGTCTGACAGCCAAGACCTGGCGGCGACCCTCGAACAGTTCACAGCTCGCGTGGCCGAGCGAGGAAAGCTCGACTTCGAGCTGTTCCTCGACCGAGGCCAGCGCCTCCCGATCTTGCAGGAGCGAGAGATGTGGCGGATAGCCCAGGAAGCCATCACCAACGTCGAGCGGCACGCCCATGCCACCCGCGTGCGGGTGATCTGGCGCTGCAATGGCGAATCAGCGGCGCTCGACATCACCGACAACGGCCAAGGATTCCCGATCGGCAAGGCCGGGCGCCTCGATTCGTACGGCCTGCTGGGTATGCGCGAGCGGGCATCGAGCGTCGGCGCCACCCTTGAGCTCACCAGCCATGTCGGCAAGGGCACGCGTGTTCGGTGCAGCCTGATCCGCCCGGTCCCGGCGCGAGTCGGCGCGGGCATTGCTGGAGGGAACGAGGTCTGATGCCGCCTGCGTCATCTCACCGTGCCCCGCCCGCGACCGGTAGTGTTTGGCCCATTCACAGACAACAGTGCCGCCAACCGCAACGATTGAGGGGGCAGACCAGGTGACCATCCGCCTCATGCTGGCCGACGACCACCGCATGCTTCGTGAGGGACTGCGGCGGTCGATGACCGATCAGGGCTTCGACGTCGTAGGTGAAGCGCGCGATGGCGACGAGGCGATCCGTCTCGCCGAAGAGCTTCAGCCGGAAGTCATCTTGATGGACGTGACGATGCCGGAGGTGGACGGCGTCGAGGCCACGCGCCAGATCAAGCAGCTCTTCCCTGAGATCCGCGTCGTGATGTTGACGATGCATGCTGACCAGGAAGTCCTAGCCTCCGCTATGCGCGTAGGAGCTAGTGGCTATCTCGTCAAGGACTGCTCCACCGAGGAGATCGCGAATGCCATCCGTGACGTCGCAGGCGGGAAGACCGCTCTCTCGCCCCAGCTGGCAGCCTCCATGCTGGAAGAAGTGCGGCGTCTCGACCAGCCCGCCGCCAACGACGAAGATCGCATCGTCACCAAACGGGAGGAGGAGGTCCTGCAGCTCATCGCCAACGGGTTCTCCACGACCGAGGTGGCAGAGAAGCTCTTCATCTCCCAGAAGACGGTGAAGAACCATCTGGCGTCGATCTACCAGAAGCTGGATGCTCGCGACCGGACCCAAGCGGTGTTGCAGGCGGTGCGGATGGGCATCGTCCACTTGGATTGAAGCCGTCCGTGCGGATCTCATCTGCGCCCGCTCTTATCCACAGGAGTGGCACCAAAATAGGCCAAAAGGACTATTCGGCCCGCGTGTCCGATTGACGATAGTTTATAGCGACAGGAAGTCGTCCCGATCACCTCGGGGCATTCGTCAGCACCAAACCAAGGGAGACCAACCCAAAATGCTTACCTCTTATGAGTATGTCAGCGCCTGGCTGCAGGCCCGCTGCCGTACAGAACGTGGCGCGTCGCTCGTTGAGTACGCCCTCCTCGTGGCGCTCATCGCCGTTGTGTCGATCCTCGCCGTGACCTTCCTCGGCCAGCAGGCATCGAGCAAGTTCAGCTCGGTCGGTTCCGCCATCAGCTAACAGCCGACAGGCTTCGAAGAACTGAGGAGACGGGGGCTGGTCTGTGACGGGCCGGCCCCCGTTTCATGCCAACTCGCACAAGAAAGGAACTTGTCATGAGTTCCGTGGGGCACGTCGGGCAGGCGTGCTACCGGTGCGTTGGGTGGATCAAGGAGCGCTGTGGAAGGGTTCATTCGAGGTGGGGCTCCGATGTCGGATCCAACCTCGTCGAATACGCACTTCTTCTCTCGCTCATCGCCCTAGTAGCGATGTCGGCCATACGGTATTTCGCTGGCAACGTCACAAACAAGATGAGCTGCAACGCCGGTGCTATTCAGTCGTCGGCGCCACCGCCTTCAGGTCGTTGCTAGCCACAATCGAATAGGCAAGTCCGTTCAAGAGGGGCGGCGCTTCGGCGCCGCCCCTTTCGCGCGCGAACACCCAACAGGTCGCTGCCTCGTGAACGGCTACGCCCATCCTGTGTGTCAGGGAAGCCTCCTTCGTCGAAACAGCCAGATTCAACAGGTAAGCCGGCCCGACCCCGTTCCGCGGCGGCACGCAACGAAGAACTGGTTGTCCTCATACACGATCCGCCAGTCGGGGGCTTGTGTGAGCAGCTCGCCAGTGGGACCGCCCCTCTCCCAAAGCACCACGTTCACCTGGCGGTCATCGAGCACCTGGCGCCAGCCTGTCGAGCCCCGCAGCAGGTTGAGGAGATCGTCCACAACCGGTTTCGGGTACATGTCGATCCGATCATCGATGAACGCCCGGGCATCTGGACCATAGAGCAGCTCGAGGTAGTTCCCCGTCGTGTCCTGGACAGCAACAGAGGCGGATGGGCGGCCGATCGCATCTCGCTCGTCGAGCCAGGCCACGGCATCTACGGGGAAGGTGGACAGGTCATAGTGAGAACGGCCGAACGTGGCTACCGGCGCGATCGTGGTCATCACGACACCAACTGCCCCAGCGACGGCGAAGACGACCGACCGGTCCTTCCCCGTGAGGCCGCCGACGCCAGCGAGGCCCTGCGCCATGACCAACGCAAACACCAGTGATGCCACCGCGACATTGCGCTGACCGAGCAGTGACGCAGCAACGAAGACGATCACCATGAGGGCTCCCCGCCATTGCGGCCGACGCACCAAGGCGAGCACGACGACAAGCATCTGGGCGAGGAAGAGCTTGCTCCAGGCTTGGGTGAAGTCGGGCGACTTCCACTCGATGATCTGCTGGAGCGAGTCGCTCCTGCGCAACAGCTCGACCGGGAAGATAAGGATCTTCGGGCCCAGCGGGTTGACGGCTGCAAGGACCGTTCCGAGTGCGGCCCACTTCAGTCCGCGGAGCTCGATGGACGGATCTTGTTTGTCCAGCCGCCGGCCCCAGAACAGTACAACGAGCGCCACCAAGCCCAGTGGGAACGATCCGTGGCTGTTGACCCAAATCCAGAAGATGGGCGCGAGCCAGCGGGGGTCGGTTTCACCTTCGGCCACGAGGAGCGTAACCGCCATGAAGATCAGACCGACCAACAGGGGGCGGGGCGACCACATGACACCGCCGATGGTGACGACCAAGGCAGTGCTGGCCACCCGTACCAGGAGGTTCGCGGGCTTCGTGAGCCGCCACGCCAGCCACGCGAGTACCCCGGTCAACACCCCCATCAGCATTCGCAGGCCGGCTGCACCGAACCAGCTATCCACCATCCCGTAGAGCAGCGACGCGAGCCAGCTCTGCACGACCCAGGGTTCACCCGCTGCGGTGAATGAATACGGGTCTGCGTTGGGAACCGCCCCTGCATCCAGGATCACACGCCCGGTGGCGAGGTGGGTGAAGAAGCTGTTGTCGCCTAGCGGGCGGACACCGAGCCAAAACCCCCAGAGCGCGAACGCCAGACCGAGCGTCCCGGCCGCCGTCGGCTGCAAAAGCCGGCGACCGATGTTCAGGGGCGGCGCGGTCGCAGCACGAGCTGGCCTGCCGCTATCAGCGGGAGCCGCATCGCTGGCCGGAGGTGTGCCTTCGGCGCCCGCGGTCGCTCGCGGCACGAGCTAACCGCCAGAGAACGCGGCTTGGATGTTGATGATGGCCGGCCCGATGACGACGATGAAGAGCGCCGGAAAGATGCAGAACACCATCGGGATAAGCATCTTCACCGGAGCCTTCTGCGCGCGCTCTTCCGCAAGCTGGCGGCGCTTGATGCGCATCTCTTCCGACTGCGCTCGCAGGACGCGACCGATCGAAACACCGAACGTATCGGCCTGCAGTACGGCCAGAACGAAGGATCGGATCTCCGGAACGTTGGTGCGCTGATCAAGCGCCCGCATCGCATCGGCGCGGCTCGCACCGGCGCGCACTTCGCCGAGCATGCGGGCGAACTCCTCAGACAACGCGCCTGGCACCGCCGAGATGGTCCGGTCGAGCGCCTGCTCGAAGCCCAAGCCGGCTTCCACGCTGATCGTGAGGAGATCGAGAACGTCAGGCAGCGTCACCTGCAACTCATGTTGACGCTCGTCGACGCGGCGGCTGAGTATTGCGTCGGGGCCGAGGAGCAACGCCAACGCGAACAGGCCGAAGGCGACGAGCTGCATCAGGCCCTGGAGGCCGACCGGGTTCCAGATGAAGAAGATCCAGAACACGGGAACGAGGCCCAAGATGGTGATCACGCGGATGGCAAGAAAACGGTCGACGGCGTCGGCAGAACCGTTTCCTGAATAGATGAACTTTCGACGCACGCTGTCGACATAGCCGACCGGAGTGAAGCGCCGACCAAGGCTGGTCAACCCACCGAGCACCGGCATGATGGCCCGCTCGGTGATCGGAGCGAGGAGCTCTTGGTCGCGGACGTTCTCGACCTCATAGCCCTCGAGCTGGCGCAACGAGTTTCGAACGACGGCCTTCTCGTTGAAGTGACTTCCAACGCCCCAGATCGTAAGGGCGAGCGCGCCACCGATGAGGACTACCGCCAAGACCAGGATGAGAGCAGTCGGTTCCATGAGAGGGTACGTTTCGCGTTCAGATCTCGATGTCGATGATCTTCTTCATCCAAAAGAAGCCGATAGCCATGGCCACCAGGGCCGCGATGGAGAAGATGATGCCCAGTGTCGTCTTGTAGAGCTGCCCCATGTAGTCGGGGTTGATGAGGAACATGATGAAGCCGAGGCCGATCGGCAAGATGCCGAGAACCAGGGCGCTCATCCGACCCTCTGCCGTCAAGGTCCGCACATCGCGCCGGAGCCGCTCACGAGCCGTCATCGTCTCGGCCACGGTGAGCAGAAGCTCGGACAGGTTGCCGCCTACCTCGCGCTGGATCCGGATGGCCATGACAGCCCAGGCGAAGTCCGGACTGTCCATGCGCTCGGCTGCGCCTTCGAGTGACTCTTCCAGCGGTCGGCCCAGCCGGGATTCGGTCACGACCCGGCGGAGCTCGACGCCCATCGGATCATCGACCTCTTGCGAGACGGCCTCGACACCCTGCATCAGCGAGTACCCGGCACGGAGGGTGCCACTCAGCAACTGCAACGTGTCGGGAAGCTGCTGCATGAACGCCCGCCGCCGACGAGAGGCCAAGAAGCTGACCACGGCCGGTGGGAGGAGGGCCGCGATCAGACCGCCGACGAGCCCCGCGAACGGATTGCGGGTCAGCGCGAGAAACACGATCAGGACGACAACGACGAATGCCAGATAGAAGAAGAGCGCCTCGCCAGCGCGCAACGGGAGGTTCGCTCGCTCCAGCGCCGCTTCAGCTCGGCTGAGGTATCCCTGGCTCTCTGCAACCTGCTCGGTGAGCTCGACTGCGCGTTGCAAGAGCGCGCTCTTGGCGACTGCCGCTGTGCCCTCTTCCTCGTACTCGTCCTCGGCCGCGAAGCCGTCATAGGGTTGCAGCACGTTTGACAGGCTGTTGTCGGGGACGAAGAGCAAGACCAGTGCGTAGACGAAGAACGCGATGGCGGCCAGGAACAAGATCAGGCCGAGCACCAGCCCGAGACCGTTCGACAAGAACGCAAGCGGACCGCCGCCGGTAGCCACCTGCGGATTGAGCTGCTGCGCTCCCTGCGCTGTCGCTCCCATGACAATGGAAGCCTTCGCCGTCTGCCCGCTGACAGTCACGGTGACGTCGGCGATCGCGCCGGTGCTCAGGCCCGGGTCGGTCACCGCGCGGAACTGCTTGTTGGCCACCGTGTCACCGGCGCTGATCAGCATTGGGCCCATCTGGCCGGCGTCGCCTGTCGCCGACACGATGCCGCCCGAGGCCGAGACGAGCGCGTCGTACGGAGCAGGATCCATGCCGTTGCCGGTGAACTCGAGCGCGAAGACGGTGGCGCCGATGCCGACGATCGCGCCGCGCGCTGCGTTCTGATCGGCTGCCGTCACCGCGTCGTTGTCGCCCACCGCGAGCACGATGTTGGGTTGGAGCCGGCTGTTGTCGCTATAGGCACCGGCCGCAAGCCGGAGCGTGCCCCATGTGGCACTCCCACTCGTCGGACCGAGCTTTTCGATCGCGGCGTCGAGCTTGGTCTGGTCGGTCGTGAACGACTGCACGAGGTTCGGCCTGTCGCCGGCCTGGTACACGGACACCTCGATGCCCTTCTCGACCGAGGTCTTCACGAAGTCCTTGGCGGCTGCCTTGTACGACACGAGCGCGTTGGTGTTGCTCATGTTCGGCCCGGTATCGACAACCAGCGAAACACCCACTGGCGGCTTCGGGTTTGCACCGAGCATCGGGGTGACAGCACTCGGCGACACCTGCTGGCCGTTGAACGCGACCTGCGGGGCGGCGCCGTCGCCTTGCGTCGCAACGTAGTCGACCATCGTCTTGGACGGCTCGGTGCTGTCGATCTTCCTGATGAACAGGCTTCCGGATGACTGGGCACCGGCCCGCGGGGCGACGAGCAACGCCAAGAACAAGAGAACTGCGCTCCCCAGCGCCCAGCGGACTCCTCGGCGTCTCACTATCGACCGACCGCCTTTCGCCCGAAGCCTTCCGGTTGGAAGACCTCTTGGCCGAGCCGGATGCCGAGATCGGCAAGCTTTTCGGCGAACTTCGGGCGCACGCCGGTCGCTTTCAGGTGACCGCGGAATCGGCCGTGCTCATCGACGCCCATGCCGTAGTCGAACAAGAAGATGTCTTGGAGCGTGATGACATCTCCTTCCATGCCCTGCACCTCGGTGATGTGGGTGATGCGCCGCGTGCCGTCTCGCAACCGGGTCAGATGCACGATCAGGTCGAGGGCGGACGCCATCTGCTCACGGATGGCCCGCACCGGCAGGTCGAAGCCGGACATCAGGACCAGTGTCTCGAGGCGAGCAAGGGTGTCGCGCGGGCTGTTGGAGTGCACGGTGGTGAGCGAACCGTCGTGGCCGGTGTTCATGGCCTGGAGCATGTCCAGCGCCTCTCCGGATCGACACTCACCGACGACGATCCGATCGGGGCGCATGCGCAGGGTGTTCTTCACCAGATCACGGATCGTGACCTCGCCCTTCCCTTCGATGTTGGGTGGGCGGGCCTCCAAGGCCAGGACGTGGTCTTGGTGGAGCTGGAGCTCCTTGGCATCCTCCACGGTGATGATGCGCTCATCGGCAGGGATGAACGAGGACAGCACGTTCAGCGTCGTCGTCTTTCCTGTGCCGGTACCGCCAGAGACGATGCAGTTGAGACGACCGACGATGCAGGCTTGCAGGAAGCGGGCCGAGTGGGCGTTGAGCGTGCCGAAGCGGATGAGGTCGTCGACCTGCAACTTCTCTTTGGTGAACTTCCGGATGGTGAGGAACGGTCCCCCGATGGCCAGCGGGTGGATCACCGCGTTGACGCGGGAGCCGTCGGGCAGGCGGGCGTCGCACAGGGGGTTCGCTTCGTCGATGCGACGACCGACCTCGCTCACGATCTTGTCGATGATGCGGCGCAAGTGGGTCTCGTCGACGAAGGTCACGGTCGTCTTCTCCAGCCGGCCGGCGCGCTCGACATAGACCGACTCCGGGCCGTTGACCATGACCTCGGAGACCTCGTCCTCCTTCAGGAGCCGGTCGATCGGGCCGTAGCCCAAGATATCGTCAGAGACATCCTGTATGAGTTGCGCCTTGTCTGCCGCTGACAGCGGAGCCCGCTCCTGGGCGAGCGCCGCGTGCAACTGGTCGTTGACCCGCCGGCGGAGATCGTCTTCGCTGAGCCGTTTGTCGTAGAGGATTGGCCCCAACTCGTCGATGAGTTGGTGGTGAATCTTCTGGCGCAGCTCGTCGAGGACAGGATCTCGTCGCTTCGACCCCGTCGCGGGTGCCGCTTGGACGTCGTGGAGGCGCTTGTAGAGCGACACTGCTGAACCTCTTCCCCTCGTACTCCCCGATGGATTGATCGGACCCCGGCCGGGTCGCGGTCACCGCCGGCTAGATGTGCTGACCGAAAGGCGAGTGACCCGCCAACGATAGACCTATTTCTTCTTCTTGGCTGGCAGGAACAGGTCGGTCAACTGCTCGATCGACTTGCTCACGCCGGCCTTCGGTGCGTTCAGCACCACCGCTTCGCCCTTGTTCACCGCCTGCGGCACCACCACATCGCTCGGGATCAGCGCTTCGGCAGTGACGCCCAGCGTACGTTCGACCTCCCCCACGTCGAGCTTCACCTTGGAGTTGGCTCGGTTCAGGATCAGCCGGAGCTTCTCCATCGGCGTGTTGAGCAGGCGCAGCGTCTGCAGGCCGATCTTCACGTTCTTGATGTTGGGGATGTCCATTCCCGCGACGAGCAGAACGTCGTCGCTCACCTCGATCAGACCGAGCACCACATCGTTGAAGTACGCCGGCGTGTCGACGACGACAAAGGAGCAGAAGGATCGCAGCACCTCGACGATGCGCACCATCTCGGCGGCGCCGATCTGGTCGGCGAACGCCGGTTCGAGCGGCGCGGGCAGGACCTTCAGCTTCGAGGGCCCGTGCTCGATGAGCAAGCTCTGCAGCAGCTGGGCGTCGAGACGGTCGAGCGCGCTGACGGCATCGACGATGGTGTGCTGCGGCGACAGCTTCAACATGACCGCTATGTCGCCGAACTGGAGGTCAGCATCGATGAGCACGACGGGCTTGGAGCTGCGCTGGGCGAGCACGACGGCGAGGTTGGTGGCGATCACCGATTTGCCCGCACCGCCTTTGGTCGAAAACACGGTGATGACGCGGCCGAGCTCGCCGTCGGCCTGGAGCGCGGGGCTCGAGCTGCTGGTTGCCGCCGGAGCGACCGCGAGCGTGTTGGCGACGCGCGCGACCGCTTCGGCGAGCGCCGTCGACTCGACTGGGAGCTGCAGAACGTCTTTCACACCGGCGCGCAGCGCCTTCTGCAGCAAGTCGGTCGTGAGCTCGTTGGTTGCCATGATGGCGCCAACCTCGCGCCGGGCGGTGAGGAGCTGTTCCACCGCGCTCAGCTCGGCACCAGAAGAGAAGGCTGGTCCGAGCACGATCACCACAGGTTGTCCACTGAGGCGCGGCGCCAGGTCGTTGATCGAAGGGAACGGCGTCGCTCCCTGGCCGAGCTGCATGGCCAGCCGGCTGCGGATGGCCTGATCGGAGTCGACGACGGCAACAGCAACCTGCGGCCGACCGCCGCCGGTCGCACCTCCCATCCCCGGTCGGGGCATCGCTTCGCCGGGTTGACCCGAGAACGGGCTCGTCACTTTTCCGTGTTCCCCTCAGGGCCGTAGGGGGTCAGCCTGTCGGCCTTCTCGCCCGGCGTCTCGACGACGATGTCCGGGACGGGTTGCACCGGGAAGGGCTTGTAGTCCTCCGCGACGAGCGAGAGGTACAAGGCGCCGTTCGTCTCCTGCGCAGACGCAATCCATTCGGCCGCCTCGGGCGGGACGTTGAGCGTGAAGATGTTGTTGTTGCTGGTGCTCTTCTGCTGGGTCTGCTGGCTGCTGCCGCTCTCTCCGCTCGCCGAAGAAGCGGTGCTCTCACCCGGCAGCAACTGGGCGTTCTGGCCGACCGCCAGGATCTGGACCTTCTGGTAGAGCATGCGCGCCTTCTTGGTGAAGGCGAACGCGCACTGCCCGAAGCCGTCCTTCTGCGCGCACTGCGCGGTGCCCTGCGCCGTGTTCTGGTTCGCCGGCTGGTTGGCCGGCTGGTTGCCTTCGCCCGTCCCGCCGGTGTCGGTGGTTGCTTTCGTGGTCACCATGGTGAACATGTTCACCTCGTCGCCGCCGACGAGGAAACCGCCAACGGCGCGCATCTGGTCGGACTGGATGGAGATCGCCACCTGGTCAGGTCGCTTGAGCCGCTGGCGGAAGCTGATGGACGTGGTGGACGGATCGACGAACATGTTCTGCAGGATCACCGTGTTCGCGGGGATGTCGAACAGCGCCACCTTCTTGTTCACCTCATCGGTGTTGGTGATGGCCGTCGCGGGCTTGAAGTTCTGCGGGATCTGGCCCTGCTGGATGTCGGTGTTCTTCACCGCATCCTCGCCCGGCGTGCCCCGTTTGATGTCTGCGGTCGCGTAGAACACCGGAACCCGGCGCGCGCCCTCGATCGCCCGGTTCTCGATGCCCGAGATGTACACGTACAGCAAGACGGCAGCGACCAAGCCAACGGCTAGCGCGGCCAGCAGGATAAGCGTTCTCCTGGAGCTCACTCCGACCTCATTCCTCGGTAGTTCGGCAGTTCGGGCTCACGCCCCCCAACAGGTTGTGCGCCATCTTTGCAGATCGCGCCAAGCCCGACCGGAACCCCCGATCGCGCTCTTGGTTCTTCGGTAGAAGTCCTCGGGTGTATTAGGCCAACCTGCAGTTTTCTCCGGGCACCCTAGTCTGTCGCCACGCGATGTGCTGGAGCAGGCGTCTCGCGGCCGGCTCCCCGGCCCATCAGGGAAGAGTCTGGCGGTGAGAGGCTTCGGTGCCGTCAGCTCTCGGTTGGAGGCTCCGGCTCGTTCGAACCCTCCGGCGGCTTGGTCGAACCCTCCGGTGCTTCGAGTGAATCGGGATCGATGCCGTGCTCTTTGTAGTACTCCGCCCAGGCCTCGTCGGTTCCGGTCGGACCGATGTAGTTGCCGTCGTCGTCGTAGGCATGCTCGCCGAAGTGCTCCTGGTACTCCGCTGCAACCTCGCCGCCCTCCGCCGCCTGCTTGATCGAGAGGCTGATGCGCCGCCGCTGCAAGTCGAGGTCGATGATCTTCACCCACAGCTCTTCGCCCGGGGTGACCACCTGCTCGGGCAGCTCGACGTGGTGCGCGGACATCTCGGAGATGTGCACCAGCCCCTCGATGCCGTCGCCGACCTGGACGAACGCGCCGAATGGCACGAGCTTCGTCACCCGGCCATACACCAGCTCGCCCACGCGGTGCGACGTGGCGAACTCCTGCCACGGATCCTGTTGGGTGGCCTTGAGCGAGAGGCTGATCCGCTCACGGTCGAGGTCGACCTCGAGCACCTGCACCTCGACCTCGTCGCCCACCTGGACCACCGATCCGGGGTGATCGACGTGCTTCCACGACAGTTCGGACACGTGGATCAGGCCATCCATCCCGCCCAGATCGACGAAGGCACCGAAGTTCACGACCGACGACACTGTTCCCTTGCGCACCTCACCGGGCTTCAGGTTGGTGAGGAAGTCCTCGCGCTGCTCCTTCTGGGTCTCTTCGAGCCACGCTCGGCGCGAGAGCACAACGTTGTTGCGGTTCTTGTCGAGCTCGATGATCTTCGCTTCGAGAGATCGGCCGACGTAGGGCTGCAGATCGCGCACCCGGCGCAGCTCGACGAGCGATGCCGGGAGGAAGCCCCGAAGGCCGATGTCGAGGATGAGGCCACCTTTGACGACCTCGATGACCGGGCCGCTGACGACTCCGTTCTCGTCTTTGATCTTCTCGATCGTGCCCCAGGCCCGTTCGTACTGGGCCCGCTTCTTGGACAGGATCAGGTGGCCGTCTTTGTCCTCCTTCTGCAGGACGAGCGCTTCGATCTTCTCGCCCAACGACACGATCTCGCCGGGATCGACGTCGTTGCGGATGGAGAGCTCTTTGGACGGGATGATGCCCTCAGACTTGTAACCGATGTCGAGCAGCACCTCGTCCCTGTCGACCTTCACCACGGTGCCCTCGACGAGCTGGCCGTCCTCCACCTCCACCATCGACTTGTCATAGGCCTCATCGAGGCTCATGCCACCGAGGTCGTGCTCGGTGATCTGGCGGGGAACGTAGGCCTCTTGCTCGGCGGGGGTGGTCAGGGACGGTTGGGCGGACTGGTCGGACAACGGATCGGGGCTTTCTGGGACGGTAGGGGTTGGGACAAGGATGACGGCCATGATCCGACACCCGGATGCTGGAACAACGTGCTGAAAAGCGTCAGCGATGCGCGCTGGTTGCGGCGCCGTGGCACCGATCGAACAATCTAGCTGCGCAAACGGACGCCCGTCTACCTGCGCGTCGCGACGACGAAGAACTCGGGCTCGTCGAGGTTCGGCGGTCGGGGTCGGTACTTCCCGGGTGTCACCGACCAGAGTTGGTCCACGTCGAGCCCGCTCCCCGAACAGAGCAGCCGGAGCTCGCGCGGCGTGAAGCAGGTCGTCCAGAGGTCGCGCTCGACCTCCTCGCCGGCCTCGTTGCGAACCATCGTGCGCTCGTGGTTGACGCCGGCGCACACGTCGAAGGTGTCGCCATCCTCCAAGAACCGCACCTGGAAGTACGCCGAGAAGGCGGAGAGGCCCAGGCGCCCGCCGGGCCGGAGGGCCGCCGCCATGCCGGCAACCACGTCGGCGTCGGCGTCAGGTCGGGTGGGCCCCGCGCCGGCGCCTCCCGAGAGGCCGAAGCCGCCCTGGCACAGCGAGATGACCGCATCGAACTCCGAATCGAAGACCAACGTTCGGGCATCAGCCACCGCGAAGGAGACACCCGGCGTGGATCGTCTTCGCGCCACGTCGATGAAGGTCCGGGAGATGTCGACCCCGACCACCTCGAACCCACGCCCACCCAGCTCATGGGCATGGCGGCCCGGACCGCAGCCCACATCCAGCACCCGCATCCCGGGTGCGAGACCCATCTCGTCGATCAAGAACGAGACCTCGTTGGCTGTGCCTCTGGTGAAGGAGTACCGCAGGTAGGCGGCGCCGACGTGGTCGGCGATCTCCTCGAACCAGTGGGTCACCGGAAGTTCGGCGTGGTGCTGCACACGTAGCCCGGCGGGGCCTTCTTCCAGTCCCACACCGCCGAACCCTGACAGCTCGAGAAGAAGAACAGTGCCCACTGGACGATGAAGTAGCCGACCAGCACGCCGACGATGCCCATGCCGTAGAACCAGGTGTTGGAACGCTTCTTCTTCACGATCCTGACCATCGATGTCCTCTCGGAGGCAGCTTCGGCCCCAGGGTAGAGCGCCCGACGGGCCGAACCCGGGTTTTCGGGGTCGCTACGACTTGGCGGCCGCCCAGCTCTCGCCGTAGGAGAGGTTCACCTCTAGCGGCACCCGCAACTCGAAGGCGGTGGACATGGCGTGCAGCGTGACCTCGGTGACCGGAGCACGTTCGGCGGGGTCAAGCTCGACGATGACCTCGTCGTGCACCTGAAGGATCAGCTGGCTCCGGAAACCGCCCGATTCGAGCGCGGCATCGAGGTTGACGAGAGCAACCTTGAAGATGTCGGCGGCAAGCCCCTGGATGCCCGCGTTCTTCGCCTGGCGCTCGCCGGCCTGCCGGACCTGCCATCTCGACGACGCGAGCTCGGGGATCTGGCGGCGCCGGCCGAACAGCGTCTCGGTGTAGCCCTTGGCGCGGGCTTCCTCCACGACCGAGCTCATGTAGTCGCGCACTGCGGGAAAGGCCTCGAAGTACGCGTCGAGGACGACCTGCGCCTCGCTCGTCGGGATGTTCAGGCGCTGGCCGAGACCGAACGCCTCCATGCCGTAGGCCAAGCCGTAGGAGACCATCTTCGCCTTCGAACGCTGCTCGATCGTGACGTCGCCGGGTTGGACGCCGAACAAGCGGGCCGCTGTCGCGCGGTGGATGTCTTCACCGGACTCGAACGCGTGGATCAGGCCAGGATCTTCGGCGAGATGGGCGATGCAGCGCAGTTCGATCTGGTTGTAGTCGGCGACGAGGAACTCGAAGCCCTCGGCGGGAACGAACGCCTTGCGGAACGAACGGCCCTGGTCGGTGCGCACCGGAATGTTGTGGAGATTGGGCGCGTCCGAGCTGAGCCGGCCGGTGCGGGCAACGGTCTGGTTGAACGTGGCATGGATGCGGCTGTCGTCGCCCACTTCGGCCAGCAGCCCTGTGCCATAGGTCGATCGAAGCTTCTCGACCTCGCGGTAGCGCAAGAGGTGCTCGATGATCGGATGCTCCCCGACGAGCTTCTCGAGCGACGCGGCGTCGGTGGAGTAGCCGGTCTTGGTCTTCTTCTGGGGCTTGAGGCCAAGCTGCTCGAACAGGATCTCGCGCAGCTTCGGCGTGGAGTTCACGTTGAACTGCTCGCCGGCGTCTGCCCAGATCTGCTTGGTGAGCGCCTCGCACTCGTCGGCCATCTGGTCGTTCAGCTCGCTGAGTGCGTCGACGTCCACACCGATACCCGCGACTTCCATACGAGCGAGCACCCGGACGAGCGGAACCTCGATCGTGTCGTTCAGCGTGCGCAAGCGGCGCGCGTCGAGCGCGTCGAGCAAGGGACCCGCGAGGTGCGCGACGGCGAGGGCCTGGCGGCCGGCCCGCCTGGCCAACGTCGAGGTGCTGCCCCCGCCGAAATCGAGTTGCCCATCGGCGACGTCATCGTCACCGTCGGGCAGCTTGTAGTGCGTGTACTTCTGCAGGAGCTCTTCGAGGAGGTAGCGGGACTCCGCGGGATCGAGCAGATAGGCCGCGAGCATCGTGTCGAGCTTGAGCGTCCCGAAGTCGATGCCGCGCGGGAGCAACGCCCGCATCAACGGTTTCGCACCGTGCACGGCGAGCGGGCGACCACCGGCCTCGAACAAGCTGGCGAGAGCGTGCTCGACTTCGCCGTCGTCGATCAGCGCGCCGCGCAGGTACGCAACCTCACCCGTGCTCGCCCCCGTGACGAACGCGATGCCCTCGATCGATGAACGTCCGTCCGCGCCCGCCCACGCGATGGCGAGTGCGAGCGGCTCGGTGGACGTGCCGAGCTGCTCGAGAAGCTTCACGGCGTCGGCGGCGCTCGGGACCTCGTCGAGCTCGGCTTCAAGAGCCTGTGTGTCGCTGCTCGTGGACTGCCCGGACTCGGCCAGCACCTCGTTGAGCCGGTCGTGCATGTTCTCGTTGCGGAACTCGAGCAGGCCGAACAGACGCTTGATCTCGCCTGCGTCGGGAGCTCCGCGTTGCAGGTCGTCGGGCGTCACGTCGAGTGGTACGTCGCGAACCAGCCGCATCACCTCGACATTGAGCCGTACCTGCTCCTCGTGGTCCGCGAGGTTGGCGCGCAGCTTCGGGGTCTGCTCGGCGGCGTGCTCGAAGACACCGTCGATGCTGCCGTAGGCGTTGATCAGCTTCGCCGCAGTCTTCTCGCCCACTCCGGGCACCCCCGGAAGGTTGTCAGAGGAATCGCCGCGCAACGCCGCGTACTCGACGTAGTCGCTGGGCACCACTCCGGTCTTCTCGAAGATGCCGGCCTCGTCGAAGTCCTTCAGCTCGGACACGCCACGAACGTTCGTGTACAGCACACGCACGTCGGGATCGCGCACGAGCTGGAAGATGTCACGATCGCCGCTGACGATGACGACGTGATCACCATCCTCCACCGCTCTGTCGGTGAGCGTCGCGATGAGATCGTCGGCCTCGTAGCCCGCGAGATCGACGACGGGGATCCGGAAGGCCTCGACCATCTCGCGCACGAGGCCCATCTGCTCGTGCAACACCTCGGGGGCCTTCTCGCGGTTGCCCTTGTAGGTCTCGATCCTTGCGTGGCGGAACGTCGGTTCGGGCCGGTCGAAGAGCACGGCGATGTTGTCCGGCTTGTGCTCGCGCAGCAGGTTGAGGAGCATCGACGTGAACCCATAGACCGCGTTGGTGATCTGCCCGCTGGCCGTCTGGATGGTCTGCGGCACAGCGAAGAACGCGCGGTACGCCAAGGAGTTGCCGTCGATGAGCATCACGGTCGCCACGGGAACAAGCTACTGCGGCGACGACAACCCGCCGCCTGCCGGCTCGGCCGGACCCGCACCAACCGATGCCGCTGCTCCACCTGGCGGCTCGGCAGACTTGGTGCTCCCAGTCACTGCGGGGTGAGGTCGCCGGCGATGACCTTCTCGCCGATGGCCTTCATCGTCATCCGCTCGCGCATCGCCGTCTTCTGGATGAAGCCGAAGGCGTCGTTCTCGGAGAGCTTGAACTCGTCCATGAGCTTGCCTTTGGCCCGGTCGACGATCTTGCGCGTCTCGAGCTGCTCCTCGAGGGTCTGAGCCTGCTCGGCCAGCGCTTTCATCTCCTTGAACCGGCCAAGCGCGACCTCGACCGCCGGGATGAGCTCACTGCGCTGGAACGGCTTCACGAGGTAGGCCAGCGCGCCGGCATCGCGTGCCTGCTCGATCAGGTCACGCTGGGAGAACGCCGTGAGGATGAGCACGGCGGCCCGCCGCTCGCCGGCGATCTCGCGTGCCGCCGACAGACCGTCGAGGCCAGGCATCTTGATGTCGAGGATCGCGATGTCGGGCTCGTGCTCTTTGACGAGCTGGACCGCCTCGTCGCCGCGACCGGTCTCGCCGACGACGTCGTAGCCCTCTTCCTCCAACGTCTCTTTGAGGTCGAGGCGGATGATTGCCTCGTCCTCGGCGATCACGACCCGGGTCGGCACCGTTGCGTTCCCTTCTCGGCCTGTGCGGGCCAGATTGTTGCTTGCCTGCCGGCAAGGTCGTTGGCTGCGTTCGGCTTGCCGCGGGGGCAAGGCGCCCGCATCGTAGTTCCGCGGCACCGACAGCTGCGACTGGAGATCAACCTGCGGACGAGAGCCGGTCGAGAAGCTGATCCTGGGCCCGTTCAAGACGCTCGATGCTCGCTTGCACCTCCTCACGGTGGCGGCGCATGGCGCTGGCGTGCTTTTCGGCCTCGCGGTGCTCGCGCTCGGCCAGCGGCGTCTCCGAGACGAGGGCCCGCAGGCGGGCATCATCGGCCTCGTCGGCGAGCTGAGCAAGCTGCTCGTCGGCGATCGCGAGCTCCGAGCGGAGGTGCTTCAGGCGGTCGCCCGTCTCGACGAGCTGGCGTTCGATGCTCGAACGGGTCACGTCGAGAGTGTACGTTCGGCCGCATGCGCAAGGGACTCATCGTGCTCGGTGTGCTCGCTGCGCTCGCCGGCATCGTCGCCTCGTACCGGCGCAAAGCGATGGCAGAGAACGAACGGAACTTCCGCCAACGCTACGGAGACTGACAGCGGCATCATCAAGACCCTCACCAACGGGACCGACCGCGCTCGTTTGTGAAGACTCTGTCACCGAGACGTCTATCAGCGAAAGCATCGGAAAGGAACCGATACCTTCGGTGAAACGTCCCGGACCCCTGCCGGGTCACAGGTCGAGATCTCCTCACCTCGAATCCGCGACCTCGAATCCGCGACCAACCAGCTTCCGGAGGTTCCCATGCGCATCCAACCGGTACCCCCCTCGTGATCGCGTTCACCTTTCCCGGGCAAGGCTCCCAGAAGCCCGGCATCGGTGGGGTCTGGCGCGACCATCCATCCTGGGAGCTCGTCAACGAGGCTCGCCAGGCCACCGGCCGCGATGTTCCTCACCTCCTGCTCGATGCCAGCGCCGAGGAGCTGAAGGCCACGCGCAACGCGCAGCTCTCCACGTTCGTCGCCAGCCTCGTCGTGCTCGACGCGGTGGAGCGCCTCGGCGTGGAGCCGGCCGCCGTCGCCGGCCACAGCCTCGGCGAGTACACCGCGCTCACCGCATCCGGCGCGCTCTCCTTCGAGGACGGCTGCCGCCTCGTGACCGAACGCGGCGAGGCGATGCAGTCTGCGGCGGAAGAGCACGCGGGAACGATGGCCGCGGTGCTGGGCCTTGACGATGGCGATGTCGAGGTGGCGTGTGCGGGCGTCGACGGCGATGTCTGGGTCGCAAACTACAACGGGCCGGGACAGGTCGTGATCGCGGGCGACGCCGACGCGATCGCGTCGGCAGGGGAGATCGCCAGGCAGCTCGGCGCCAAGCGGATCATGCCGATACCTGTCGGCGGCGCGTTCCACACGCCCTACATGGCACCGGCGCGCGATCGCCTGCGCAAGGCGATCGACGAGACCGAGATCCGCTCTCCCGAGCACCCGGTCGTCGCCAACGTCGACGGGCGCGTGCACGAAGACGGCGACGAGTGGCGGGGCTTGCTGAACAGCCAGCTCTGCCGGCCCGTGCGCTGGCGGCAATCGCTGCACACCCTGGCCGAGCTCGGAGTGACGAAGTTCGTCGAGCTCGGTCCGGGCACTGTGCTGACCGGCCTGGCCAAGCGGACCATCGACGGGAGCGTGCCGCTGTCGGTGGCCACTCCCGACGAGCTCGACCGCCTCCTGAGCTCGCTCACCGAGCAAAGCGGCGCGGCGGTCGGCATGCACGAAGGTGAGCACCTGTTCGCGGCCGAGCGTGTCGTGGTGAGCCCGGCCGCTGGCGTCTTCGACCCCGACCCCTCGCTCGAGGCGGGCACGCCGCTCCACGTTGGGCACGTGCTCGGTCGGGTCGGCGATCAGGACGTTCGCTCGCCGTTCACCGGGACCGTTGCCGGCGTGCTCGCGCTGGCAGGCGAGCGGGTCAGCTCCAGCCAACCCATCGCCTGGCTCCGGACCGCATGAGGAGCGATCGACTGTGCAAGCCACAACTCGTACCGGCGGTCTGATCACTGGGTGGGGGGCCGCGCTTCCCGACAAGGTCGTGACCAACGAGGACCTCGTCGCCACCCTCGACACCACCGAAGATTGGATCGTCGAGCGCACCGGCATCCGCGAGCGCCGCGTCGGCGGCACCACCGCCGGCCTCGCCGTCGAAGCCGGACAAAGGGCGCTCGACACCGCCGGGCTCTCCCCGACCGACATCGAGTTGCTGATCCTGTGCACGACGACACCGGACATGGCAATCCCATCGACGGCGTCATTGGTCCAAGACGAGCTCGGCACACCGGGCGGCGCCGTCGATCTCAACGCGGCGTGCTCGGGTTTCGTCTACGGCTTGGTAGCGGCACACGGTCATGTGGCCTTGGGCTACGAGCGGATCCTGTTGATCGGAGCAGAGACGATGAGCCGCGTGACCGACTGGGACGACCGCAACACCGCCGTCCTGTTCGGCGACGGTGCGGGTGCCGTCGTTCTCGAGGCGACCGGCGGGGTGGATGGGCTCCTTGGCTTCGACCTTGGCTCCGATGGCTCGGCTCGCCACTTGCTCGAAGCCGACATCGGGGGATTCATGCGCATGGAAGGGCGAGAGGTCTTCCGGCGAGCGGTGCGCGCCGTCGTCGACACGGCGAACCGCGCCATGCAGCGTGCCGGCGTCACGATCGCCGACCTCGCGCTGGTGGTGCCCCACCAGGCAAACATCCGCATCATCGAATCCGCCGCGCGGCGTCTCGGCATCTCCATGGACCGCACCGTCAACGTCCTCGAGACGACGGGCAACACCTCGGCCGCAAGCATCCCGATGGGACTCGTGCATGCGGTCGAGTCCGGCCGGCTGCACGGCGGCGACCTCGTCCTCTTGGTCGGCTTCGGTGCAGGAATGAGCTGGGCCGCAGCAGTGATCCGGTGGGGAACGGGCGCATGAGCAACCGGGTCGTGCTGGTCACCGGCGGCGCCCGGGGCATCGGCCTCGCCTGCGCGAAGGCCTTCGCCGCCGGCGGTGACCGGGTCGCGGTCACGTTCCGCAGCTCGCCGCCACCCGATGACGTGGGCGACTCGATTCTCGCGGTGCCGTGCGACGTCACGAGCACCGAACAGGTCGACGTGGCGTTCTCGACCATCGAGGAGAAGCTGGGTCCGGTCGAGATCCTCGTCTCCAACGCCGGGATCACCAACGACACGCTCGTGTTGCGCATGAGCGACGACGACTTCGCGTCGGTGCTCGAAGCCAACCTGGCCGGCGGGTTCCGCGTCGCGAAGCGAGCGGTGCAGAAGATGATGCGAGCCCGCTTCGGACGGATCATCTTCATCTCCTCCGTTGTCGGAGCGACAGGGCAGGCGGGCCAGGCCAACTACGCCGCTTCGAAGGCGGGTCTGGTCGGACTGGCGCGCTCGCTTGCCCGCGAGTTCGCGTCCCGCAACATCACCGTGAACATCGTGGCGCCCGGCCCGATCGCCACCGACATGATGGGCGAGGTCGCGCAGCAGCGGCAGGAGGCGATCGAGGCCGCCGTGCCGCTCGGGCGGTTCGGCGAGCCCGAGGAGATCGCGGCCGCGGTGCGCTACCTCGCGTCCGACGAGGCGGCCTACGTCACCGGCGCCGTGCTCCCGGTGGACGGCGGGCTGGGAATGGGCGCCTGGTAGGCGAGACAGCGGCACCGAAAGCTGACACAGCCGGCTGTCACGGGTTGACGGGCGGCTCGCCCATCGGCTCGGATCGGGCGACGAACGACGGCAAAACTGGAGAAAGTGGAGAAACTGTGAGCGATGACATCCTGGACCGGTTCCGGAAGTGCGCGGTGGAGGTGCTGTCGGTCGACGCCGACAAGATCACGCCGACCGCCAAGTTCGGTGACGACCTCGACGCCGACAGCCTCGACCTCGTCGAGCTCGTCATGGCCCTCGAAGAAGAGTTCGACATCAGCGTCGACGAATCCGAGCTCGAGGGCATCGAGACAGTGCAGCAAGCCATCGATCTGGTGCAGTCGAAGCTGTGAAGGCAAGGCGGGTCGCGGTCACCGGCGCCGGCGTTGTCGCCTCGTGCGGCATCGGCAAGGACGCCTTCTGGCACGGCTTGCTGCGGGAGCCGCCGGAAGGCTCAGTGCTCCCCATCGACGACTTCGATCCGGCGCCCTACTACGCCAACCCCAAAGAGGTGCGGCGAGCCGACCGCTTCCAGCAGTTCGCCGAGGCGGCAGCACACGAAGCGCTCGAGCAGTCGGGCCGGCCGATCGCTGACCCGCTGCGGACTGGCGTCATCATCGGAACTGGCATCGGTGGCCTCATCACGATCGAGGACCAGAGCTACGTACGGCGCGAGAAAGGTCCCCGCCGCGTCTCGCCGTTCCTGATCCCGATGGTCATGGGCAACGCTCCGGCCGCGGCCGTGTCGATGCGGTACGGGTTCCAGGGTCCGTGCGAGACCGTGACGACCGCGTGCGCTACCGGTACCCATGCCATCGCCAACGCCGCCCGGCTCATCTCGACGGGCCGGTGCGACGCCATGATCGCGGGCAGCACCGAAGCCGCCATGACCGAGACCGGCGTGGCCGGCTTCACCAACATGACGGCGCTCTCCTCGTCGGGCCACTCCCGACCGTTCGACAAACGTCGAGATGGCTTCGTGATGTCCGAAGGAGCAGGCGTCGTGGTCATCGAGGAGTGGGAACAAGCCCTCGCCCGCGGAGCAACCATCCTTGGCGAGGTGCTCGGCGGCGCGTCGACGGCGGACGCCCACCACATCACCGCGCCCGCCCCAGGCGGCGTCGGCGCCATCGCGTGCATGGAGCTGGCGCTCGAGGAGGCCGGGGTTGGCCCGTCCGCCATCTCGCACATCAACGCGCACGGCACGTCCACGCCGCTGAACGATGCCGCCGAGGCCGACGCGATCGGCAAGCTCTTCGGCACGCCCGGGCCGCCTGTCACCTCGATCAAGGGCGTCACCGGTCACGGGCTCGGCGCGGCCGGCTCGATCGAGGCGGTGTCGGTGCTGCTCACGATGCAGCACCGCCTGATTCCCCCGACCATGGGCCACGGGGATCGCGACCCAGAGATGGCCGAGATCAACCTCGTGACCGGCAAGCCACGCGAATGGCAACCCGGACCGACGCTGTCCAACAGCTTCGGCTTCGGTGGCCACAACGGCTGCCTCGTCCTGGCTCCGCCGCCCTGACCGGCGCCAACCACTGTCGGTCTGGTTCAGAACGACGTCGAGCCCCGACCGGAGAGGTCCACACCTTCGTGGCGCAAGAGCCACGCCTTGGTCGGCGGACCGTCGCCGCCGCCGTAGTTTCCGAGCGCACCACCGCTCTGCAGGACCCGGTGGCACGGGACGACGAGGGGGAGCGGGTTGGCCGCCATCGCCGAGCCAACCGCCCGCGCCGCCTTCGGGCTGTGCACGCGCTCGGCGAGATCCTTGTATGTCACGATCGTTCCGAACGGCACCGTGGCCAGCTCCTGCAGGACGCCACGCCGGAAGCCGGTCGTGAGCGACCAGTCGATCGGCAGGTCGAAGGAGAGGCGCGTGCCGTCGAAGTACTCCGCCATCTGGCGGCGAGCATCATCGAGCCGGCTGCGATCCTCCAGCACGCGAGGCGAGAGCGCGACCGCCAGCTTCGCCAGCAGGCGGTCGGTGTCCCAGCCCACAGCGACCACACCCTCGACGGTGGCAGCGATGGTGATCTCCCCCACCGGGCTGGGCGTCGTGGCGAACACGACATCGGCAATCCCCCGCTCGGCCGCGTGCCGAACGAACGTCTCCAGAAGATCCCCTACCGCGCCATCGATGGTCGGGCCGGCGCGCAGTTCGGCCTCGAGCCGTCCGATTCCGTTCGTGTTCGCATCTGTCATCGTTGGTACACCTCCCGGAGGGCGGCGAGGCCGGCCCGGACGTTCTGGCGCGCTGCGGCTTCGCTGCATCCGATGATCGCCGCGATCTCGCGGTAGGGCAGGTCGTGCAGGAAGCGGTGCAGGACCGCGGCCCGCTGCTTGGGTGGGAGCTCGCGCACCGCCACCCAGAGCTCGTCGTCCGGCGGCGAAGGGTGCGCTACGGGCACCTCGGGCTCGGCCGCCGCGGCCGCCACGAGCACCCGACGCCTCGCCCCGCGACGATGCACATCGATCGTCTTGCGGTAGGCGATGGTGAACAGCCAGCCCCGGAGGTTCGTGGCGTCGCGCAGCGCCGGATAGGCGTTCAGCGCCGACAGCATCACGTCCTGGAAGCAGTCGTCGGCCTCCTGCGGACCGACGCCGGCGACCAGGTAGCGACGGACGTCCAGCGCGTTGTCGCGTAGGACGGCCTCGAACGGGGGCAGGTTCACGATCGGTAGAACGCTCGGCGCCCCGAGAACGTGAGATCAGGTGACAGCATCAGCATCTGCGAGGACGAACAGCAAGTCAGCCGAGCAGGCCAGCTCGCCGTCGACCGATGCTTTCCCCGAGCCGCGGCCGGCTCGGGCGGAGAGCCGACCCAGCTCGACCTCCAACAAGAGCGTGTCGCCGGGAACGACCTGTCGGCGGAAGCGGACGCCGTCGACGCCGCCGAACAAGGGCAGCTTCCCCGCGGCCGCCGGATTCGAGAGGACGGCGTAGGCTCCGAGCTGCGCGATCGATTCGATCATCAAGACACCCGGCAGCGTCGGCCGCCCCGGGAAGTGGCCCGCGAAGAACGGCTCTTCGCCCGTCAGCGTCCAGTACCCCTTGGCCGAGCCGCTGGCGTCGAGCTCGGTGACCGCGGTCAGCAGGAGAAAGGGCTCGCGGTGCGGAAGGACCTCTGCTGGCTTCGGAAGGCCCGCCATGTCAGTCGTCGAGAGCCTTCACGAGGTACTTGGGCGTGTTGTCGGGCGAGATCTTGTACCACGCGTTCTGGATCTTGCCCTTCTCGTCGACGAGGAACGCGGAGCGGATGATGCCCATGTACTTTCGGCCGTAGTTGGTCTTTTCGCCCCACACGCCGTACGCGTCGGCGACCTTGTGGTCTGGATCGGACAGCAGTGGGAAGCCGAGCGAGTACTTGTCGTCGAAGCGCTTCAGCTTGTCGGGGAGGTCGGGACTGATGCCCAAGATGACCGTGTCGCCGACATCGCCCGCGATGTCGCGCAGCCCACAGGACTGCTTCGTGCATCCAGGCGTGTCGGCCTTTGGATAGAAGTAGACGAGCACCTTGCGGCCCTTGAACGCCGAGAGGCGAACGGTGTTGCCGCCCTGATCTTTCAGGCCGATTGCGGGCGCTTTGCTGCCGGGCTCGAGCATGGTGGCGACCCTACTGCTTGGCGGGCATCGGTCCTGAACGTCGGCCGCTACTCCTCCACATTGATCAGGTGGTCCGCAGCGCGCTGGAAGTAGGTGACGACCTGCTGCTGGTCGAGCGCGGACAGGCCACCCTCTTTCACGGCAGCGAGCATGTGGGTGAGCCAGGCATCGCGGGCGGCAGCGTCGACGGGGAACGGGAAGTGCCGCATCCGCAGCCGTGGATGACCCCGCTCGTCGCTGTAGGTCTGTGGCCCGCCCCAGAACTGGATCAAGAACAGGGTGAGGTGCCGCTTGGGTTCAGTGAGATCGTCTGGATACAGGGGCCGGAGGATCGGGTCGCGCTCGACGCCGGCATAGAAGCGGTCGACGAGCGCTTCGAACCACGCGTCGCCTCCGACCCGTTCGTAGAGGGTGGCGGGGCCGGGCACGGTCGCAACGTACCGGCCCGTGCCCGGCGGCAACAACACCGCGGTGGTGGCCGGCAGCGACACGATCGATCACGTCTCGCGCCGGATTCGGCGGGGAACGAACGCTACCCTGGCCGCCATGCCCACGTTGCTCGACTCGTTGTTCACGGCAGCGGGCGATGTGCGCCGGCTGGCTCCGTCCTACGGGCTCTGGATGACGTGGAACCTCTTCCTCGCCTTCGTGCCGGTGGTCCTCGCGTTCGCGCTGTTCCGTCCGGGCATAGCACGGACGAAGTCATGGTGGTTCGGCGTGTTCGTCTGGGTGCTGTTCTTGCCGAACGCGCCGTATGTCCTCACCGACATCATCCATCTCTTCGACGAGATCCGTGGTGCCCGCTCCGATCTCCAGATCCTCGGCGAGTTCGTGCCGCTGTACCTCGCGTTCTTCGCCGCCGGCATGAGCTGCTTCGTGGTCGCACTCGATCGATGCTGGCGCTACGTCAAGGTCGAACGGCCGGCGTGGCGCTGGTGGAAGATCGAGTTGGCGTTGCAGCTCCTGTGCGCCGTAGGCATCTATCTCGGTCGCGTCGTTCGCTTGAACTCGTGGCAGGTCTTCACCCGGCCCCGGCAGGTGCTCGCCTCGGCGGACTGGCTCATCGGGCCGTTCCCGATCGCACTCATCCTCAGCACGTTCGTCGTGATCGTCGTGAGCACCATGCTGACCCGCGCCGTCCTGTACTCGTTCGTGCGGTGGGCCAAGAACGCCGGAAGCCGGCTCCGGCCCGCGGCCTGACGCTCCGGCAGTAGTCTCGGCCGCCATGGCGGCGCCGCCACCCACGGCCATCGACACGCGCACGGACGTCTACCGCGCGAACCGAGACGCGATGCTCGCCCTCCTCGAGGACGTGCTCGATGCCCAGGGCAAAGCGCTCGAGGGCGGCGGGCCGAAGTACGTCGGCCGACACCGCGAGCGAGGCAAGCTGCTCGTGCGCGAGCGTGTCGATCTTCTCCTCGACCGCGACTCGCCGTTCCTCGAACTGTCGCCACTGGCCGGGTGGGGCACAGATGATCCGCTTGGCGGAGGGCTGGTCACCGGGATCGGCGTGATCTGCGGCGTCGAGTGCGTGGTCTCCGCGAACGACCCGACGGTGCGGGGAGGCACCTCCTCGCCGACGACGGTCGCCAAGGGACTGCGGGCGCAGGAGATCGCCCGCCGCAACCGGCTGCCGCTGGTGAACCTCACCGAGTCGGGCGGTGCCGACCTTCCCCGCCAGGCTGAGATCTTCGTTCCCGGCGGCGCGACCTTCCGCAACTTGACCCAGCTGTCGGGCCTCGGCATCCCGACGGTCACCCTGGTGTTCGGCTCGTCGACCGCGGGCGGGGCCTACGTGCCCGGCATGAGCGACTACACCGTGTTCGTGAAAGACCGGGCCCGGGTCTTCCTCGGCGGGCCACCGCTGGTGAAGATGGCGATCGACGAAGATGCCGACGAGGAAGCGCTCGGTGGCGCCGAGATGCACGCTCGGGTGTCGGGGTTGGCCGACGAGCTCGCGGTGGACGAGCTCGACGCGATCCGCCTCGGGCGGCAGGTCGTGAGCAACCTCAACTGGCGCAAGCTCGGCCCGCCCCCGCGGCCGATCGCCGACGTCGACCCGCCGCAACTCGACCCCGACGAGCTCATCGGTGTTCCCCCCACCGATGTCCGCCAACCGTTCGACGTGCGTGAGATCCTGTGGCGGGTCGTCGACGGCTCGCGCTTGGATGAGTTCAAGACCGCGTACGGCACGCAGCTGGTGTGCGGCTGGGCTGAGCTCTGCGGCTACCCGATCGGCATCCTCGCCAACAACGGCATCCTCTTCTCAGAGGAGTCCCAGAAGGGCGCGCAGTTCATCCAGCTCTGCAACAAGCGCGACATCCCGTTGCTCTTCGTCCAGAACATCACGGGCTTCATGGTGGGGACGCGTTACGAGCGGGGCGGCATCATCAAGCACGGCTCGATGCTCATCAACGCGGTGTCGAACTCGAAGGTGCCACACCTGACCCTGATGGCCGGCGCGTCGTACGGCGCGGGCAACTACGGCATGTCCGGGCGCGCCTTCGAGCCTCGCTTCGTGTTCACCTGGCCGAACCATCGCATCGCGGTCATGGGACCCAAGCAGCTCGCCGGCGTGATGTCGATCGTGCAACGGACTGCCGCCGAGCGGGCCGGCCAGGCCTACGACGAAGACGCCGACGAGGCGATGCGTTCGATGGTCGAGGAGCAGATCGACGGCGAGTCGACCGCCCTGTTCGCGACCGGCCGCTTGTGGGACGACGGGGTGATCGACCCGCGCGACACGCGGACCGTGCTCGGCATCGCCCTATCGGTCGTGCATTCCGCCCCTCTCGAAGGCGCCGGCAGCTTCGGCGTGTTCCGGATGTGACCATGCCCGATCCGCGCGGCATACGCACGCTGTTGATCGCGAATCGCGGCGAGATCGCGTGCCGCATCATCCGCACCGCGCGTGCGATGGGCATCCGCACCGTCGCCGTGTTCTCCGATCCCGACCGGTTGGCGCCGCACGTGCTGCAGGCCGACGTCGCCGTGCCGTTGGGTGGCGTGACCGCCACCGAGACCTATCTCGACCGGGCCGGGTTGTTGAAGGCGGCCGAATGGCAAGGAGCCGATGCCATCCACCCCGGCTACGGCTTCCTCTCCGAGAGCGCGGCCTTCGCGCGCGCCGTGCTGAACGCGGGCCACATCTGGGTCGGACCGCCACCCGAAGCGATCGGTTCGATGGGTGACAAGGTGCTCGCCAAACAGGTGGCGATCGACGCCGGCGTCCCGACGCTGGCGAGCTCGGTGCTGAGCGGCGACGACCCCCGGCAATGGCCGGCCGAAGCCAAGGCCGTGGGTTACCCGCTGCTGGTCAAGGCATCGGCAGGCGGCGGAGGCAAAGGCATGCGTCTTGTCGAGTCTGCAGACGACCTTTCCGATGCCGTACGCACTTCTCAGCGCGAGGCCCAGGCATCGTTCGGCGACCGCACCGTCTTCGTGGAGCGCTGGCTTCCATCTCCCCGGCACATCGAGATACAGATCTTCGCCGACTCCTTCGGCAACATCGTCCACCTCGGTGAGCGAGAGTGCTCGATCCAGCGGCGCCACCAGAAGATCATCGAGGAGTCCCCGTCGCCGGTGGTTGACCCCGCGTTGCGCGCCCGGTTGGGAGAGGCCGCGGTCGCGCTGGCCGCGTCCATCAACTACATCGGTGCCGGCACGGTCGAGTTCCTCCTCGAGGATGCCGATGGCGACGACCCGTCGTTCTCCTTTCTGGAGATGAACACGCGGCTCCAGGTCGAGCACCCGGTCACCGAGGCGGTGTGCGGCCTCGATCTGGTGCGGCTGCAGCTCCGGGTGGCGATGGGTGAGGCGCTGGGCTTCCACCAGGAGGATGTGCGGCTGGACGGGCACGCCATCGAGGCCCGGCTCTACGCCGAGGATCCCGCGAACGGGTGGTTGCCGTCGGTGGGCCGGCTCCACCGGTGGCAACCGGGCACGACCCCCGAAGTCCGCTACGACGCGGGTGTCGACACCGGCTCGATCATCACGCCGCACTACGACCCGATGCTGGCCAAGGTCATCACCCACGCGCCGACTCGCCAGGAAGCCGCCGCCCGGCTCACCCGCGCCTTGCGGGAGATGCACATACACGGCGTGGCGACCAACCGCGACTACCTCGTCGACATCCTCGGCACCGACGACTTCGCTGCAGGCGAGACGAGAACCGACTTCGTCGACCGCCATCCGCCCGACCGCGATGTCGGCGCAGGTGCCACCACCGGCGCGGACACATCCACGACGAGCTACGAGCGGCAGTGGCACCGGTTCAACACCGTCCTCGGGCCGCACCTCGCCGCCGCGGCTCTGTTCCCGCAGCGCCCCGCCGGGTGGAACAGCCCAGCCAACCCCTGGCCGTTCGCCCGTTCCGGCTGGCGCAACCTCACGGGCCGAGGCAAGGAGATGCGACCCGGCGGGGCGGTCTGGCGGCTCGCGGATTCCCACCTCGGCTCCGCCCCCCAGTCGGTCGGATTCATCGTGGACGGGGCCGAGTGGGAGGTCGAGTACGCGCGTGTGAGCCGCGATCATCCGCTCGCCCTCCGGCGGCGCGCCGAGACCGGCGGGCGCGCACCGGTAGAGCTGTTCAACGTCGCGATCAACGGGCCGGCCGGCCACAGCACGACCCTGGTAGAGGTCATCGATCTCGAGAACGAGGGGCCGCAGGCCGAGGTGGGCGAGCCCGGTGCGCCCGGCGATCCGTCGACCGGGCTCCTGCTCGTGCACTTCGGCCGCCGGGGCCACCATTGCTCGGTTCACGCCATCGAAGGCCGCATCTACGTGAACTCACCCCTCGGCCAGAGCGAGCTCATCGAGGTTCCGCGATTTCCGACCGCGACCAGCGTGGCTGCCAGCGGCGGGCCCGTCTCCCCCGTGCCCGGCCGGGTCGTCTCGATCGAGGTCCAGCCGGGCGACGATGTGCGCTCCGGCCAAGCCCTCGTCGTGCTCGAGGCGATGAAGGTCGAGCACACCGTGACCGCACCAGCCGCGGGTGTCGTTCTGGAGGTCTTGGTCCGGCCCGGCGACAATGTGGACGCTCACGAACTCCTCGTGCGCGTCGAGGACGCTCCGCCGGCTGAAGAAAGCAGCACTGCCCATGAACCCTGATGTCCTCCGCATCGCGAACTGCTCCGGCTTCTACGGCGATCGGCACACCGCGGCCCGCGAGATGGTCGACGGCGGGCCGATCGACGTGCTCACCGGCGACTGGCTCGCCGAGCTCACCATGCTCATCCTCGCCAAGGATCGGCTGCAGAACCCCGACGGCGGGTACGCGAAGACCTTCGTGCGACAGATGGAGGACGTGCTCGGCACCTGCCTCGAGAAGGGCATCAAGGTCGTGGCCAACGCGGGTGGCCTCAACCCTGCCGGCTGCGCCCAGGCGATCGAGAAGGTCGCCGCCGGCCTCGGTTTGCACCCGAAGGTGGCATATGTGGAAGGCGACGACCTCATCGGTTGCCTCGACGGGCTTGCGGCGCGGGGCGTGACCCTCGAGAACCTCGACACCGGGGAGAAGCTCGGCGACCTCGGCATCGAGCCCATAACCGCGAACGCGTACCTCGGCGGGTGGGGCATCGTCGAATCGCTCAACCGGGGTGCAGAGGTCGTCGTCACCGGACGCGTCACCGATGCCGCCGTGGTCGTCGGCCCGGCGGCCGCCCATTTCGGGTGGGACCGCACCGACTGGGACGAGCTGGCCGGCGCGGTGGTAGCGGGCCACATCATCGAGTGCGGCGCGCAGTGCACGGGCGGCAACTACGCGTTCTTCGAGGAGGTCCCCGGTATCGAGCATCTCGGCTTCCCGATCGCGGAGATGCACCGCGACGGCTCGTGCGTGATCACCAAGCATCCCGGCACGGGTGGCCTCGTCTCGGTCGGCACCATCACCGCCCAGCTCCTCTACGAGATCCAGGGTGTGCAGTACGCCAACCCCGACGTCCAGGTGTGGTTCAACTCGATCCGCCTCGAACAGGAAGGCGACGACCGAGTACGTGTCCACGGCGCGCGCGGGGCGCCCGGGCCGGATCAGACCAAGGTTGCCGTCAACTACCTCGGCGGCTACCGGAACTCCATGACGTTCGTGCTCACCGGGCTGGCGGTCGAGCAGAAGGCCAGCGTGGCCGAGCAGACGCTCTGGTCACTGACCGAGGGCGGCAAGGAGAGCTTCGAGTCGGTCGACGTCCAGCTCACCCGACCCGATCGGGAGAACCCGGCCACCAACGACGAGGCGCTCGCCTACCTGCGCATCACCGTGATGGATCGCGACGAGCAGAAGGTCGGGCGGGCCTTCTCGAACAGGGTGATCGAGATGGTGCTGGCGTCGTACCCGGGGCTCTACACGACGACCCCGCCGTCCAGCGCATCCAGCTATGGCGTCTACTGGCCGGCGCTCGTTCCGAGCGACGTCCCGCGACACGAAGCCGTGGTCGGCGCGGAACGCATCGCCATCCCGCCGGCACCGGGCGCGCCGAAGATGACCGTTCGCCGGCAGTCGAGACGAGCAGCGGTCGGCGACGGCCTCGCTCCCGCGTCAACCGCCACGCCGATGCTCGGCTCGGACCCCGCGTCGCTGTCGAACCTGCTGGACGATCTGTCGAGACAACGCGTCGTCACCGACACCGACGACACACCCTATTGGGACGAAGTCGAGACGACCCCGTCCGCGCTCGGTCTGGTCATGGGCGCGCGATCGGGGGACAAGGGCGGCAACGCCAACATCGGGGTCTGGACGCGGACCGCCGATGCCTACGACTGGCTGCGGTGGTACCTGACAGTCGATCGGCTGCGCGAGCTGATGCCTGCCGAAACCGGCGGGCTCGACATCGAGCGCACCCCGCTGCCGAACCTCTGCGCCCTCAACTTCGTCATCAAGGGCCTCTTGGGCCGGGGCGTCGCCGCGTCGACGCGGACCGATCCGCAAGCCAAGGGACTGGGCGAGTACCTGCGCGCCAAGCTCGTCGCCGTTCCCATCACGCTTCTCGCCGGGAGCTTGGCATCAACGGACAACTAGTGGTCAGGTAGCCCCGGTGCATTGCTGCACCGGGGCCCCCTCAGAACCCGGCGTGCGACTTTCACCGCACCGGGCTCAAGCAGTCCTCGGTGGGCGTCACGTTGCAGAAGGGTCGCTGGTTCTGCCGTTGCCGGTGCGGGTCCGGCGATGGCAGTGGGTGTGGATGAGGCGTTGGGCGGCGTGGCGTTCCGGCGTGCCAGTTCCCGTGTCGACGGTGATCGCCTGTCGGCGGACCGCCTTGCGGGTGACAACGAGCCATTGCTCCCATTCTTGGGGGCTTTGCGGTTCGGCGTCGGCGATCAGCAGCAGTTGTCCGCATGATGGGCAGCGGCCGTGTTGCCTCTGGAGGAGGCGGAGACGGATGCCGTCCAGGGGCGGGGTGTGCCGTTGTCGCCGCCTGGCCCAATAGTCGGCCAGGGTGGGGTCGTCCGGGGACGCCGTGCCTGGGACCATCTGGTGTCGGACGATGCCGGTCCAGGCGTGCTTGACGAGGTAGGCGCCGTTCTCACGGTTGCCGAACACCCATCGATCACGTCGGGACCTGTTGAATCGGCCGAAGTACTGGTTGATGACCCAGCGCTTCGGCTTCTTCGGGTGGCTGAAGGTCGCCCACTTGTAGGTGAGCGTCCATACGTGTTTATCCAGCGAGGCGAACACTTCGCTGGACACCACCCCCCGGTAGTAGGCGGACCATCCCCGGATGATCGGGTTCAGTCGCGCGATCACCGCTGCGGCGTTGGCACCTCGCAGGGTCTTGGCCTCGGCGGTGAGCCGTTCCCGGTGCCGCTTGATGGCCGCCTTTGATGGTTTGATCAGCAGTTTGTTCTGGTAGCGGCGCACGTTGAAACCCAGGAAGTCGATCCCGTCTTCGAGGTGGACGATGCTCGTCTTATCCTCGTTGAAGGTCAGACCTCTGTGCCCCAGCCATACGGCCAGCCGCTCTTTGACCTGTTCGGCCTGCTCACGGCTGACGCACAGCGCCACAAGATCGTCTGCGTATCGCACCACCACGGGGCTGTCCGGTTCGGTCGTGCCCCGAATTGAGCGGGAATGACGGTAGCGGACCCCGGCGGCCGCCTCCATGCCGTGGAGGGCAACGTTCAACAGCAACGGCGAGATCACACCCCCTTGGGGAGTGCCCTCAGTGGTGGGAGCGAAACGACCGGCCTCGACCACGCCTGCGGTGAGCCACTTGGCGATCAGCCCCTTGGCGGGGAACCCGCCGAGGGCTTCAAGCAGGCGGGTGTGGTCGATGTGGTCGAATGCTGCTGCCAGATCCGCGTCAAGCACCCACACCCGGTGAGCCGTCCTGCGGCTCACCGTTGCATAGATGCATTGGATCGCGTCATGCCAGCCACGATCCCCGGTATCCCGAGAGGTCGCCGTTTCCCGTTGCCCTTCGGTATGTACACCCGCTTGACGGGCTTGGGCTCCCACGAAGCGCCCCGGCGCTGCACCGCTTCGGCCAGAAAGGCCTTGCCCGGTGCGGTCACCATGACGACCCCGTCGACGCCCGCCGTCTTGCGGCCAACGTTCAGTTCGGTCACACGTCGAACGCTCAACAACGCGTTCGACCGCGACCGAAGCATCAACTTCTGCAAGCTGCGGACCTTGGCCAGGTCCCCAGCCTGTGACGCCGTGAAGATCCGTTGCCGTAGACGCGCTACATCCCGCTCGGCCCGCCGCCAGTCAATCGACAGCCAGTCGAGCTCGTCGCCCTCGGGTCCGTTCACCTCGGCACCGCCGGGGTGTCCAACTTGTCCTTCGGTTCGCGTATCGCCGGTCATCATCGCTCCACAGGTCCACCTGACCCGCGTCAGCACCCTTTCAGGTCCGGGCACAAGCCCGTATCCGGCCAGCTATCCGACACGACCAACGGACGGGCTGGCTATCCGTGTCGGTTTCCTGTCGCCTTTCAGCTAGCGGCGTTGGCTTCTCGGGTCATCCTTTTCCCGCCGGGGGTTCGGCCTTCCTCACGGTCAGCTCACCGGGCTCTGCCCGGACCGCGTCGGGGTTCCACGTTCCACACGTACGAGACATGACCGCCACCTGCCGCATCGCAACGGCCTGCCCCTACACCCCGGCACTGCTTCCATCAACCCGGGGCTCAATCTAACGAGACATCATCGAGGGTTCACTCGCGTTCACCCGTCCGGTCTTCCCCTTGCCTGTGGCCACCGGATGGAACGGCGGCCCTTGGGCTTCTCCCCGGAGCTTCGCACCCCGCCGTTACCAGCGACGCACGTCCGGGTGGGGACAGGCCATGAGCACTGGCCCGGGCTACACAGCCGACATCAACATCTGCCGGCCCTCCTTTCTGCGAGGCCACTCGCATCGTGCGACCTCGTGTCGCACTTTGATCTTCTTGTCGGTGAGCTCACCGAACCATCGCCCGACGAGGTTGCCCGCAGCCCACTTCATCGACCCGATGATGCGCCCTCTCGGATGTTGCTACCACACCGCATTTCTGTCGCCCGCGGCCTGGTGGGGTCCCACCACGCAGTTCAGGAGTATCAGGTCGTAGTCGTCGGCATGTCCGGGAACCGCAGGATCGAGCGAGTCCGCCTCCGGTTCCACCATGCTCAGTCGGTGGCGGATCGCCAGGTGGTCCGTGTCGCAGGACCACAGACCATGCTTGTGGGCTCCACCCCGGAGCAGACCGTGGTCGACCTCGTCCAGCATCAGCAGCGGGGCGGTGGTCCTTCAAACGTCCCCACCGTGATCGCGGAGATGCCGCCACTCGACGGCGTGACGCTCGCAGAGCTCGTCGGCCGTCGCCCCCAGCCGGTCGCGCAACGGCTCGGATGGTTCCTCGACTTCGTCGAGATCGATGTCGATCTCACCAACTGGAACAGATCGCACGGTCGGGTCGGACAACGCCTCTATCTCCACGTAGTCGGATGATGGGTGAGCGAAACCAGCGATGGGGCGTGAACGTGAACAGTGCGGTTGAACCTGACGTGGACCCCCGCCGGTCACCCGATCGTGAGCATCGGTCGTGGAGGACGACTTCAGTCGACGTGCCCGTCGTCCGAACCGGTGCGCGGTTCAGGACCCCGGAGGGATGGACGTGACCGTCGCTGGCCCTTGGCGCTCATCTTGGCTTCGTACATGAGGGCGTCTGCCTCGTGGACGATCGTCTCGACGTCTATGTCGACATCGGAGTCGACGGTCCCAGCCACTACGCCAGTGCTCACACGGATCGGCGGCGTGGCTCGGCTCAGTGCCGTTCCGAATCGGTCGAGGGCATCTTCGGCCACCGCCAAGTCAGCGCCGGGGAGAAGGAAGCAGAACTCGTCGCCACCGAGCCGAGACAGAAGGTCGGTCACTCGGAACGTGTCGCGGGCCCGGTCGGCGAACTCGGTGAGCAGCTCGTCCCCCGCCTGATGGCCGCAGATGTCGTTTCTCAGCTTCAGATCGTCGACGTCGATGTACACGACAGCGATCGGTTCACCAGATCGACGAGCCCTGCGCATCTCCAACTCGGCCTGCTCGAAGAACCGACGCCGATTCATGAGTCCGGTCAGCGGATCGATCGCCGAGGCCAATCGGATGGTTGTCAACGCTCGCTGCTCGGCGTCGACGAGTGCCGCGACGAATGCGTAGGTGATGAAGCGGAACGCCCCGTTCCACACGTAGACGGGCGGTGTCACATCGCCGGGGTCCAGCGCAGTGCTGACCGCACCGAGCAGAGCCGCGAGGGCACCCACCACCAGGGCGGGCGTTCGGCCTGCAAACCAGGCCGTGATCATCACGGGGATGAGGTAGAAGGTCGCGAACACCAGGTAGGGCCCGGTGAGGAAGTCGCCGACCGAGATCGCGAGCACGATCACTACCGAGACGCCGACTGCCAACCCGGGTGCGAGTTGGACGCCACGCGGGCTTGACTGCTGCGGAGCCCGCACCGGTAGATCTTGGTTCACCCATGGCTCATCGGCTCGCCGGGCACCTTCATGAGCTGCGTTCACCGCTCGCTACCCGATTGGGTGGCCGGGCCTCTCCTGTCGGTTCCGGTCGGGCGCTGCTTTAGCTTCGCTTCGATCATGCCGTTGAGCGCGTCGACGATCTCGTGGTCGCGGTCCTGGGTGGCGTGCTGGTAGATCAGTGCCGCCCGAGACGTCGACTGGCCGAACCGCGCCATCAGCTCCTTCGTGCTCGCGCCGGTCATCGCCGCGAGTGTGTTGCCGGTGTGGCGGAGGTCGGGGGGCTTCATTCCCTCGATGCCCAGCTCCGTCATCGCGCGGTTCCACGCCGAGTACCACGTCGCTCGCCGCAAGGGCTGCCCGTTCGGCCCGCAGAACACGAGGCCTTCTTGCCCGGCGCCGCGTAGGTGGCGAGGTGCACCTCCATCTCGGGCTTGAGCATCGCGGGGATGGCCACGGTGCGGATGCCGGTCTCGGACTTCGGCGGGCCGAGCACCCGCGTCCCGTCCTTGAGCTCCTGGTACTGCTCGACCACCTTGATCCGGCCGTGCAGCAGGTCGACGCGCTCGCGGGTTAGCGCCAGCATCTCGCCGACGCGCAGACCTACGAACGCCCCGACGAGCACCATCGCCCTGAACCGCGGCTCGATCGTGTCGGCGATCTCGAACACTTGGGAGATCGAGGCGATCGGTCGCTCGGGCGCCTTCTCCCGGCCGGCACCCTTGATCACGCACGGGTTCCGCACGAGCAGCTCGTCGGCGACGGCCGTGTTCAGGATGACGTGCAACAGCCGGTAGCACTTCGGCACCGTGGTGTTGCCGGGCCTGTCGGCCCTGGGCGCAGCTCGCTCTCGTACAGCTCGACCGTGCGCGGCCGGAGGTCGGGCTCCTGTTCACGTTCTTGGTGCTCGTCACGGAGTCGCTGGGTGGCGTAGCTGTCGAACACGAGATGGATGTCGAGCCTGTCGGGCACGTTGGCGTCGATCAGTTTCAAGAACTTCAAGAACTCGACGGCGCGGTGGCGGCGGTGCAGCGAGCCGAGGACCTTGCCGGTGGTGAGATCGAGCGCGGCGAACAGGGACGTGGTGCCGTTGCGTTTGTAGTCATGGCTGGCCCGTTCGGGCACGCCGGGCATCATCGCCAGGATCGGGGTGCTGCGTTCCAGGGCCTGTATCTGGGACTTCTCGTCGACGCACAGCACGACGGCCCGTTCGGGCGGGTCGAGGTACAGCCCGACGACGTCGCGGACCTTGTCGACGAACTGAGGGTCGGTCGAGAGCTTGAACGTGTCCTGGCGCCACGGCTGGAGACCGAACGCCTGCCAGATCTCGACGATCTTGGTCTGAGACAGCCCAACCGCTTTGGCCATACCCCGGCTCGACCAGTGCGTCGCGTCGCGCGGTTTCTCCTCGAGCGTCTTGACCACGACCCGTTCCACCTGCTCGTCAGAGGTCTTGCGCGGCGCGCCCGGGCGGGGCTCGTCGAAGAGCCCTTCAAGTCGTTCCTCAACGAAACGGCGACGCCACTTGCTGACCGTGTTGGCCGACACGCCCACCGCCGCGGCGACGGCTTTGTTCGTGGCACCCTCGGCGCAGGCCAACACGATCCGGCACCGCATCGCCAGCGCCTGCGCGCTCTTGGGGCGACGAGACCACCGCAGCAGCGTCTCGCGCTCTTCGGAAGTGAGGACCAACGGGGCTTTGGGTCTGCCATGTGCGTTCATGACCAGCACAAACGCAAGCACCACGCGAAAATTCCTGTTTTCCTGAAGGATTTTTCACTCAGGACACTAGACAGGGGTCTCCATGAAGTTCACGGACGAGCACGACATGTTCCGCGCCAGCGTGCGTGAGTTCGTCGACAAGGAGATCAACCCCAACGCCGATGCGTGGGAGGCCGCCGGCATGTTCCCGGCCCACGAGCTGTTCCCGAAGCTGGGCAAGCTCGGCGTGTTCGGATTGGAGTACGACCCCGCCTACGGCGGCATGGGCGCCGACCATTCCTTCACGGTGGTGTATGGCGAGGAGATGGGGCGCGCCAGCACGGGCGGCGTCTCGATGGCCTGCTCGGTGCAGTCCGACATGGCCACGCCCGCCCTCGCCCGCTTCGGCTCGCCGGCGTTGAAGGAGCGCTACCTGGCGCCCGCGATCCGCGGCGACGCGGTCGCGTGCATCGCGGTGACCGAGCCCGACGCAGGCAGCGACGTCGCCGGCATCCGCACGCGGGCCCTTCGCGACGGCGACGAATGGATCATCAACGGCACCAAGCTGTACATCACCAACGGCGTTCAGGGCGATTGGCTCTGCCTCCTGGCGCGCACGTCGGAGGAAGGTGGCTACCGGGGCATGAGCCAGATCATCGTGCCGACCGCACGCCAGGGCCTGACGGTCAGCCGGAAGCTCGACAAGCTCGGTCAACGATCTTCGGACACCGCCGAGCTCTCGCTGGTCGACGTGCGGGTGCCGGTCGCCAACACGATCGGCGAGATCGGCCACGGCTTCCAGCAGCAGATGGCGCAGTTCCAGAACGAGCGGCTCATCGCCTCCTACATGGCCACCGGCCAGATGCAAGTCGCGCTGGAGAGGACGGGCAACTACCTCAAAGAGCGGCAGGCGTTCGGCAAGCCGCTCATCGACAACCAGTACATCCAGTTCCGGCTGGCCGAGCTCGCGTCCGAGATCGATGTTCTGCGCCACTACAACTACGCGTGCGCAGAGGCGATCATCAGCGGCACCGACCCGCTGGTGGTCACGAAGATGGCCTCGATCGCCAAGCTCAAGTCCGGCCGGCTCGCCCGCGAGGTCGCCGACACGTGCCTCCAGTTCCATGGTGGCATCGGCTACATGGAAGAGACGTGGACCGCCCGGTACTTCCGCGACTCGCGCCTGCTCTCCATCGGTGGCGGCGCGGATGAGATCATGCTGCGGATCATCGCGGGTCTGGAAGGCTGGGCCGCGCTGTAGGCAAACGCTCTCTCGTCGGGTGGCTACTGCGGTGGCTTGGCCAATCGGTCGATGAGCTGCTGGCGCACCTCGGTGTCGCCTCCCGCACCCGCGCCGGGGCCCGGCGGCTTCGTGCACTGCACCCAATGGCGCTTCGCATGGCCGCCCCGCTCGAGCTCGTCACGCCAACACGACGCATCGCCCTCGGTCAAGCCGCCCTTGACAATCACGTTGCTGTCGTTGCCCTCCTGCTGCCAGAGCTCGAAAGATCGATCGTCACCTGCCGACTGGGCGGCGTACTTCGCGGGCAGCTCCTGCTCGAGGAGCCAGAGATCTTCCGGCTCGATCTCGAGGTGCCGGAAGACGTGCGCGACCTCGGAGCGGTCGAGATAGCCGGTGAGCCGCTGCGTGAGCTGGTCGAGCTGCAACGATGCCGTGAGACCGCACGGCCATTCGAGGTCCCAGACGAGCTTGGGCGGACCTTCTGACAGGGCGTTGTCCGACGAGGGTTCACCGACGGCTTGGAGCAGCTCGACCTCGCGAACGGTGCAGACGAAGTACTCCCGCTCGTGCAAGCGGCCAGACGTTCCCCGCAGTCGTGTGACATCGCCAGGCATTCCCGCTCAGCATATTGGCCGACCGACATCGACAGCTTGCGCGCGGGGTCACGTCCTCTCAGCGATCAGGTGCCGACGCTTGTCAAGAGCGCTGAGGAGGCTCACA
>JACPNV010000006.1:193469-225657 GCA_016185305.1 Actinomycetota bacterium
ACGCTCATCTGTGAGGAGGCCCGATGCAGACGCATGCCCACCATTCCCACAGTGTCGCCGCGCGCTTCGATCGTGCGGATGAGGTCGACGCGGTGGTGCGCGAGCTCCATTCGCTTGAAGACGACGAGCACCTCGATGTGGCCGTGCATCGACCCGACGCGCACGAGCTCGACGAGGCCGAGCACCGGCTGGCCATCAGCATCGGCGAGGGCCTGCTCATCGGCACGGTGATCGGCACGCTCGCGGGTATGGGCATCATGGCGATCATCGGATCGCGGATGGCCGACATCGACGTGCCGACGCTCGTCGCCGGCGGAGCGGCCGGTGGTGCGCTTCTCGGCCTGCTGTTCGGTGCCGTCGTCGGCATGGCGCTGCGGGGTGAGGGCATCCATGAAGCGACGTGGTGGGAGAGCTACCACCTCTCGGCGGGGGAAGGCATCGTCGTCGCGGAGGTGGATGACGACGGGACGGGCCGGCGTTGGGCCCGCTCGGTCGATCCCGGCGTCGAGACCGCGTCGCCGCTCGACCGAGAGGTCATGAGCGTGTTCATGCGCCACCACGGCCACATCGTTCCGGTGCCGTAGACCCAGCCGGAGTCAGCCCGCGTCGAGCGCGCTGCGGAACGACTCGACGAGCTTCGCGGCGCCGGTCGGACCCTCGCCGTCGAGCAAGCGCCTCACCAGCGCGGAGCCGACGACGACGCCGTCGGCGACCTCGCACGCTTCGACAGCCTGCCGGGGCGTCGAGATGCCCACGCCGACGAGCACGGGCTTGCCAGTCACCGCTTTGAGCCGTGACGCGATCACCGTGGCCGACGACGCCAGCTCGTCGCGCTCTCCTGTCACGCCGAGAAGGCCGACGGCGTACACGAACCCTCGGGCGCGCTCGCACACCCGTGGCAGCCGATCGTCCGGAGCGGTGGGCGCGGCGAGCATGACCGTCTCGATGCCAACCCGATCGGCGACCTCGGCCCACGGCCCGACCTCCTCGAGCGGGAGATCGGGGAGGATCGCGGCAGCAACCCCGGCCTCGCGCAGCGAGTCGGCGAAGCGCTCGTGGCCCATGTGGAAGCAGATGTTGTAGTAGGTCATGACCGCGAGCGGCACACCGATGTCGCCCTCGCGCAGGGACGTGAAGATGGACGAGGGGGTCGCGGCCCGTTCGAGCGCTCGCTCGGACGCAAGCTGGATCACGGGACCGTCCATCACCGGATCGGAGAACGGGATGCCGATCTCGACGGCGTCAGCGCCGGCGTCGGCGACCGCCCGGACCACATCGAGCCACGCCCCGTCGAGCCCACCGGTCACGTACGGCACGAGCAGCTTGCGGCCGGCACCGCGCCCGCCGCGCAGCGCCGTCTCGAGAGCGCCGGTCATCCGAGAAGATCCATCATCTGGGCGACGTCTTTGTCGCCCCGGCCGGACAGGTTGAGCAGCACCGTCTTGCCGGCCAGCGACGCGCGGTCGCGAACGATCCAGGCCAGGGCATGCGCGGGCTCCAGCGCGGGGATGATGCCTTCGGTGCGACTCAGCAGGGCGAACGCGTCGATGACCTCACGATCGTCGACCGCCTCGTACCGGGCGCGGCCGATGGCGCTGAGGTACGAATGCTCCGGCCCGACACCCGGGTAGTCGAGGCCCGCGGAGATCGACTGCGCCTCTTGCACCTGACCCCACTCGTCCTGCAGCAGATAGGACTTGGATCCGTGCACCACGCCCGGCACGCCGCGGCCGACAGCGGCGCCGCCCGCGGGCTCGACCCCGACCAACTCCGCGCGCGTGTCGGCAAAGCCGGAGAAGATGCCGATGGCGTTCGAGCCTCCGCCCACACAAGCCGTCACGACATCGGGAACCCCGTCGCCACCATCCTTCGCCAGCAGCGCCGCACACTGCTCGCGCGCCTCACGGCCGAGCACTTCGTGCAGCGTCCGGACCATCCACGGGTACGGGTGCGGCCCCATCACCGAACCGAGGCAGTAGTGCGTGCTCTCCACCGTCGCCACCCAGTCACGCATGGCCTCGTTGATCGCGTCCTTCAGCGTGCGACTGCCGGTCACGGCCGAGCGAACCTCTGAGCCGAGCAAGCGCATGCGGAACACGTTGAGCTCCTGGCGGTGCATGTCGACCTCGCCCATGTAGACCGCACAATCCATGCCGAGCAGCGCGGCGGCCGTTGCGGTGGCCACGCCGTGCTGGCCCGCGCCGGTCTCGGCCACGAGGCGGGTCTTCCGCATGCGCTTCGCAAGCAGGGCCTGACCCAAGACGTTGTTGATCTTGTGTGAACCGGTGTGGTTGAGGTCTTCGCGCTTGAGCAAGAGGCGCACACCGAGCTCCGCGGACAGCCGGCGGCACTCGGTCAACGGCGAGGGACGACCGGCGTAGTCACGCAAGAGGTCGTCTAGCTCGTTCCGGAATGCGCGATCGGCCCACGCCTCGCGAAACGCGTGCTCGAGTTGCTGGCACGCGGGAACAAGCGTTTCCGGGATGAAGCGGCCCCCGAAGTCTCCGAACCGTCCTTCCGGTGTGGGGTCTGTGAGGGCCATCGCTCAGTCGCCGGATGGTTCCACGGCGTGCATGCCGACATCCCCGTCGAGACCGAGCTCGATGCGCTGGTCGTCGACGTCTTGGCCCTCGAGCAGCTCGTCGAGCGTGTCTACGTACTCGTAGTCGAACGGCATCAGGTACTCGTCGCCCTCGAACTCGGGGCCCTCGTAGGACTTGGCCGCCTGGATGAAGCGGAACACCTTGCGCGCGTCTTTGTGCCCGGGCGACGACTCGACGCCGCTGACGACATCCACCCCCCAGGGGTTCACGGTCTCGATCGCAGCCCCGACGTTGTCGGCCGTGAGCCCGCCCGCGAGGATCAGCCGCTTGCCGAGCGCCGAGGAGAGACCTTCGAGCATTCCCCAATCGATGGCTCGGCCGGATCCGGGCTGGGCCGAGTCGACGAGGACGGCGTCGGCCACCCCATACTCCGGGATCTTCTCGAAGCCGTAGTCGCCCACCGAGAAGGCCTTGATCGCGAAGCCGACGCGCTCGCGGATCCACTTCACCTCGGCCGGCGCCTCGTGCCCATGAAGCTGGACCGCACCCAGCCCGCACGTGTTGGTGATGTCCACGACCCGCTGGGAGGCCTCATCGCGGAACACGCCAACCGTCAGGATCTCGGCTGGCAAGCGGCGCACGATGTCGCGCACGATGGTCGGCGCGACCTGGCGAGGCGACGGCGCGAAGACGAACCCGATCGCGTCCGCACCCATGGCCACGGCGAAGAGCGCATCGGATTCGTTGGTGGTCCCGCAGATCTTGACGAACATCGCGGGCCAAAGGTAGCGGACAGCGTCGGCTCCGATCGATGCGGATAGCTCGCCCGTCAGCCGGCAGCCGGGTCGACGCGCAGCGCCTTCACGGACGCCGCCGGATCGCCGCGGGTGACAAGTGATTCGCCGACGAGGACAGCGTGGTAGCCCGCGGCAGCGAGGCGGGCGGCGTCGGCCGGACCACCGATGCCCGATTCGGCAACCCGGACGACTCCGGAAGGCATCTGGGGTGCGATGCGGGCGGCGCGGGCGGCGTCGACCTCGAAGGTGACGAGGTCGCGCTGGTTCACGCCGATGAGCGTGGCACCGATCGACACGGCTCGCGCGAGCTCGGCCTCGTCGTGGATCTCCACCAGCACCTCGAGGCCGATGTCGCGCGCCAGGTCGTGGAACGAGCCGAGCTCGGCATCGTCGAGCGCCGCCGCTATCAGCAGCACGCAGTCGGCCCCCATCAAGCGGGCATCGCAGACGTCGGCTGCGCTCACCGTGAAGTCCTTCCGCAGGACGGGGAGCGCGCAGGCACCGCGCACCGCCTGCAGGTCGGCCACCGACCCGCCGAAGTACACCTCGTCGGTCAGGACCGACAGGCAGGCGGCACCCCCCGCCGCGTAGGACCGGGCAAGGGCCGCGGCATCGAGATCGGCAGCAAGATCTCCCTTCGACGGTGAGCGTCGCTTCACCTCTGAGATGACGGCAAGCCGATCGCCACCGTCCACGGCTGCCTTGAGCGCTGCAGTGAAGCTGCGAGCCGGAGCCATCCCGGCGGCCTCAGTCGCAAGCCGCTCGACCGAGCGACCGTCGTTGCGTGCGGCCGCGCGATGCGAGTCGAGGATGCGGTCGAGGTAGGTCGCCACCGACAGCCCGGCCTCGCCGTCAGACCTCGAAGCCCTTGGCGTCGACGGGCGAGGCGAACGCCATCAGCGGCGGCTCGCCGAGCAGCCCACCCAGCGCGCCGAGGAGCGTCTTCATCGCTTCGGAGCTGCTGTGGGTCGTGAGGGCCGCGTCGTCGGCGTACAGCTCGAACAGCCACAGCGCGTTGTCGTCGGCCTTGTCGAGATGAAACGAGTACATCTCGGTGCCGTCCTCGTCTGCGACGGTCGGCAGCATCTCACGAAGGGAGGCGAGCAGTTCATCCCGCTTGCCGGGTTGCGTCACGAACTTCACGAAGCACGAGGTCTTGGCCATCCGGGGAGGCTACCTACTCGGCAGGCCGGAACCCTCACTCGCGCTCGGCTCGAGCGCTCTGGTACACGGCGACGAACGGGGTCGCGACGAACGAGAGCAGCGCCAAGATGAAGCTCACCGCCGCCAGCGTGGTCAGCAGGTTGATGCTCGTGACGAGTCCGACGCTGAATGACGCGATGGCGGCGACCAGGAGGCCAGGCCCGAGCATCTGCAACCATCGCGGCACTTCGGTGCCCGGGATCGGCGTGTCGTCGAGCAGCTCGGCATCGTCGGCGCCGTTGCTGGGATCGAACGGGACGAAGTCCGGGCTCGACGTTCCCGCGGGGCGGCTCGGCTTTCGGATCGGGCGCGAGACGTTGGCACGGAGGTCGGCGTCGTACCGCGCTCGCAACCCGTCGTCGCCGAGGACCGCCCAGGCCTCGTTGATCCGGCGCATGTCGCGCTCGGGCACAGAACCGTCCGGTCGGGCCTTGGACGAGCGGACGTCGGGATGGTGGCGCCGGGCGAGGTGGAGGTAGGCGCGCCTGATCTCGGCGTTCGACGCGTTGTTGCTCACCCCCAGGACCTCGTAGTGGGTCACCGTCGCATCGTAACGCTCGACATTCCCCACTCTCTCCGGACGGCGCGCGAGCATGTCCGGGTGCCAGAAGAGCCCGTGATCGTCCTCGTCGAGGATGATCCGAACATCGCCGACCTCGTCGACCTGTACCTGCGCCAAGGCGGCTACCGCGTGTACCAAGCGGCTGACGGCGAGAACGGGCTCCAGCTCGTGCGCGATCGCCAACCGAGGCTGGTCATCCTCGACGTCGGCCTTCCCGGCGCGATCGACGGCCTCGATGTGTGCCGCCAGCTGCGCGCCACGAGCGACATCCCGATCATCATGCTCACCGCGCGCGACGGCGAGGTCGACCGCGTCCTCGGGCTCGAGATGGGCGCCGACGACTACGTCACCAAGCCGTTCTCCCCGCGCGAGCTCGTGGCCCGGGTCAAGGCGATCCTTCGCCGCGCCGAGACACCGAAGAACGACGCGCATGCCGTGCTGACCATCGGCGAGTGCGAGGTTGATCTCGGCCGCCGCGAGGCGCGTGTCAGCGGCGACGTGGTGCCGCTGGCCACCCGCGAGTTCGACCTGCTGGCGTTCCTGTCAGAGAACCGCGGTTTGGCGCTGAGCCGGCGACAGCTCCTCGACGGCGTGTGGGGCGCGGACTGGATCGGCGACGAGCGCACCGTCGATGTGCACGTCCGCCAGCTTCGCAAGAAGCTGGGCGATGCCTTCCCCCTCTCGACGGTGTGGGGCGTCGGCTACCGGCTCGATTGAGGCTGCCGCGTGGCTTCCCGGGGCCGCGCGACGCTCAGCCAGTCCCGGCGTCGAGCGGGTTGACGGGCCAGGGGCCGTTGTACATCTCGACGGCGCGGACCGATCGTTCGGCCTGGCGCCGCTGGAGCGACCAACGCTGGCTGACCGTCACCTTCATGCGAGACTCGACGCCGGAGACGTCGACGGTCAGATAGAACACCCCTTCGACGGGTGAATAGAAGCCGACCATCTTTCCCGGGCCGGGAAGGCTTGCCCGGCAGTCGGCGTCGAATCGGGAGCGGTCGCGTCCGGCCCGCAGCGCGTCGTCGGCAAGGTCCCAGAGGGAGGCGCAGTCCTGCGCGAACAAGGCGTTCACGTAGGCGCCGGCCGTCGCCGCCGCGGACGGGCTCGGTACCGGCTCGCGTCCGGGCGTGTACTGCAGGGTGCTGGTGATCGGTTCCGGTTTGGCCACCCCGGTGCCGTTGCTGATCTCGATCATGTCATCGAGGCCGTCGAACACGATCTCTTCGGTGCCCGAGATCGCCTGGCAAGCCGGCATGCCGTTGACGAACCCGATCCGGCAGCGGGACGGCAGGTCGCGAATCTCGGTCGGGTCAGCAGGCAGCGGTCGAACCCAAATCCACGACTCGCTCGTGAACCTCTCACGTGAGCAGCCGGCTCCCGGTCCCACGTACACGGTCTTCGACGCGCCCGGGCAGCCGCTGCGAACGATCTGCCAGTCGGGCGGAACGAAGAGTCGGAGCCCGCCCTCATCCACTGTCGTCGACCCGGGCGACGGCGCCGCCGGCACATCAACTGATGGATCTGGCGGCGTCGTGCTCGCCTGGGCCGGCGTGTCCCCATACGCGATGGACTCCAGATCACCGGCCGAGCTGAACAGAACGTCGAGCGGGATCGCGCCACCGGTCGCGAATCCGACGAACTCGCCGCCGATGAACCGCAACGGTGGCGGATAGGTGCTGTTCAGCCGCTCGGTTCCGGGGAACATGCCGTCCATGAGCTCCTCGCTTCGGGAGAAGCCGGCGACTCCTGGCGCCCCGAATCTCGTTTGCATGGCCCACGGCATGAAGCTGCCCCGACTGGGAACGACCGCGCCGTTCGGACTCTGGATCTCGCTTGGCAACGAAGAGGCGACTCTGATCGACACAACATCACCAGCGTTGACCGAGGTGCCGGACGGGGGTTCGCTGCCGAGCACGGTTCCGGTTGGTGGCCCACCGTTCGGCTGGACCGATTCGACGGTCCAGCGCGTCTTGGCACCCGCCTCGAGCACGGCAGTTTCGGCCTGCAAGTAGGAGAGTCCGGCCACGTTCGGCACCGCGGCCGCGACGTAGTTGGCCGGAGGGATCCTGTCCCGGGCGATGACGCTGCCCGCGACCCGCTGACGCACCTCGGCGTCGGCGCCCTTCGATCCCACCGCAACAACCCGCGTGTCGTCGTAGGCCCATACAAGGGTGTCCCAACCGTCCGCCGTCATCAGGGCTGCGTCACGGGCCGGGCCGACCCTGACGGCCGTCGCGGTCGCAGGCATCCTTCCGGCCAGCAACGCTGCCGCTCGCGCGGCGTCGTTGAAGACTTCCAGACGGAACTGGCGACCTTCGCCGTCCTTGACCTCCAGGTGGCTAACTCGTCGCGCGATTCCCCCCAAAGGGAAACCGGCATCAGCGGTGATGCTCTCGTCGCTGGTGACGACAACACGACCGGGCAACGTCACCAGGCGGAACGAACCCGTCCCGACGATGTCGACCGCGCCCCGCCGCAGCGGCTCGAACGGACTTGCGTTCGGTGTGGACGGGACACCGACGTCGACGGGGGTCGCATCGTCCTGGACACGCGCCACGCCGACGAGCGCGACGACGAGTCCGATGACGACGAGCGCGATCCCTTGCCGCGCCTGGATTCGACGACGGTGACGCCGCACCACCTCGATCGGTGGTGGAGCCGGTGTCTCGTGCTGACGAAGCCGCTCACCCGCGTCGACGAGGTCTTGCTCAGTGGTCATCGCTCATCGTCTTTCTCTTCTCGAGCGTTCGCTCTGCTTCTTTCCAACGCGGCGATCCCCCGATTGACATGAGTCCTCGCCGTCGACGCGGAACAGCCGAGCACGTGCCCGATGTCGGGGAACGACAGGTCGCCCACGAATCGGAGCGCAACCGCCTGCGCCTGGCGCCGTGGGAGCGATCGCACCGCGCGCCATAGGTCGGCGTCAGGAATCGGAGGTGTCATCTCGTGGAATCTTCTCGCCGAAGACCCGAGCCGGTCGACAAGCCGCCGCTCGGTACGGCTACGCCTGAGACCCGAGAGGCAGCGATTGATCACCACGCGGCGCACCCACAGATCGGGTCGGTCGTACGCGCTCACCGCCGTCCAGGATCGGTGCGCGGCCAGAAACGCCTCTTGGGTGTGTTCCTCGGCAAGTTGCTCTTTACCGCACAGGCTGAGCGCCAAGCGAACCATCGGCGCGTACTGCGCCCGGTAGAAGAGCTCGAAGTCCGACCGTCTCGCATCGGAGCCGACCAGCGGCTCCGGGGTCGGGGCACCAGTTGCCTGGCGCGTTGAACCGGTGATCTCTGGCTCGGCGTCCGTCGAGTCCGCGACCGTCACGAGCTAGTACACGTTCGAGCCACCCGAAACCACGACATCGACACCAGCTTTTCTGGGTCCTGGCTCGGACTGGCTGCCGACTCGTTCACTTCCGGGGACCGTAGACCGGGCGCCGGGTCCACCCCTCCCCCGCCGGCCCTCGCTCACACCTTCCTCATCGTTCGCGGGCACACTGGGAACCGTGAAGCGGCGCCTCACGCTCTCGATCCTTGGCATCGTCGCCGCGACCTTGGTGATCGCCGGCTTCGGCACGTTGCTCTTCGCTCGAGTCGGGGCGCGCAACGCCGCCGAGCAGGAGCTCAAGAGCCAGGCCGACTCGACCGCCGACCTGGTCGAAGTCGGTCAGAGCCGCGCCGCCCGGATCTCGAACAACCTCCAGTCCTTCTTCTGCGGGAACCCTGACCTGTCGGGGCTCAACGCGGCCCAGCAAGCCGCGTTCCGGAAGGCCAAGAACGAGGTTTGCTCGACTCCTGACCAGCAATCGGTCACGGACGCACAGAGTCGGGTGTGCACCGAGCTGATGAACCGGTTCGCGGCCGCGTACGGCAACCAGGTCAGCGAGAGGCGCAAGGCGTTCTGCGCCAATCCCAACACCGCGACACTCGACGCGTTCCAGAGCGCGTACTGCGCCTCGACCGTGTCGCCCGCCGACGGGCGCAACAAGGCGCGCCTCGACTCGGCGAAGCGCGTGTTGTGCAACCGGCGCTCTACCAGCCCGCCAGCGAGCAACAACATCGAGGAGACGCTCTCGAAGGAGGAGATCGTCCTCGTCGAGATCCAACCTGACGGCACGCTCGCCCAGGGACGGCTTCCGAGCGACCTCGATCTCACACTCGTCGATCCGACCCGCCTGCGGAACGACGAGACCGTGAGCGGCTCGACGGGCGGCAACGTCTTCGCGGCCGCGCCCGTCGGCGCGCCCACGCCGCCCAACGAGAACGTGCGGGCCATCCTCATCGAACGGCCTGCCAACACCATCAGCGACTCGCTCCAGTGGTTCCTCATGGCCGCCGGTTTCACCTTGGTGCTCGGAGCAGTCGTCGCCGCGTGGCTGAGCCGGGCTCTCACGAACCCGCTGCGCCGGGCCACCAACATGACCAAGCTCATCGCGGACGGCGACCTGTCCTCTCGCCTGCCCGAACATCCGAGCAAGGAGGGCAAGCCGCATGCGCGCCGCGACGAGCTCGACGATCTCGCCCAGTCGATCAACTCGATGGCCGACAGCTTGGAGCGCTCGCGCGGGCTCGAGCGCCAGTTCCTACTGTCGGTGTCACATGACCTGCGCACGCCGCTCACCTCGATCCGGGGCTACGCCGAGGCGATAGCCGACGGGGCCGCTCCCGATCCGCAACAAGCGGCGTCGGTGATCATGGGCGAGTCCCGGCGGCTCGAGCGGCTCGTGAAGGACCTACTCGACCTGGCCAAGCTGGAGTCGCGCGAGTTCAGCCTGCAACTCTCGCCCGTCGACATCGTCGAGGTGGCCGATGACTCGGTGGAGGGATTCCGCCGAGAGGTCGAGGCGGCGGGACTCCGCCTCGACATGACCGCGCCGCCGGCCCCCGTCCTGGCCCAAGCCGATCCTGATCGCCTGCAGCAGGTGATCGCCAACCTGATCGAGAACGCGTTGAAGCACGCCAACACGGCCATCGCGGTGACCGTCGCGGACGACACGCTGCACCCTCGCATCGAGGTGGCCGACGACGGTCCCGGCTTCGCACCCGAAGACCTCCCACACGTGTTCGAGCGGCTCTATGTCGCCTCGCACGAACCGAAGCGCAAGGAAACCGGCTCGGGCCTCGGGCTGGCCATCGTCCGCGAGCTCGTCGGCCTCATGGGCGGCCACGTGCGCGCGGAGGCGAACCCCGCCGGTGGGGCGCGGATGGTCGTCGAGCTCCGGCCGGCTCCCGCCGCGCCGCCATCGCGGGCCGGACCCGCGCCGCTCCGCCGAGCTGCGGACGACGACCAGCCGATGCCGGCTACCTGAGGACTCCTCGACGATGCGGGCGCGGGCGGTGCCGCCGTCCCACGAGAGGTCGGCGCCCACCGGCCCTTCGATCGATCGAGGCACGAACGCGAGGGCCGAGGCGCCGGCGACCGAGGTGAGAGCTCCCGCGGCGGTACCCGCGACGGCCAGCTCGGCACCGACCGGCACCGCCACCCCGCCCTCGATCTCGACCACTCGCAGATGCCGGGGCACGTGGCCGCCGCGAGAGTCGATGCGCGCCACGAGCTCTTGGCCGGTGTAGCAACCCTTGGTGAAGCTCACCGAGGCATCGATGACCCACTGCCCGAGCTCGGCGGGGATCGTCTTGTCGGTGATCTCGCTTCCCATGGCCGGCACCCCTCGACGGACACGCAGCTCGCCCAGGGTCGCGGCGTCGGCGAGCGGAAGGGGTTCGCCGGCGCCGGAACGCAGCGCGCTGGTGTCGATGGCGCCGACCGCGAGGATGTCGACGCCCTCCACGCCCGGCCACGCGACTCGGCGGGTGTAGCAAAGCCCAGGCGCACCCCCACCTCCCGCGATCACGCGATGCGCGCCCCGCCCGCGTACCGCGACCGCGGTCATCCCGTCGACCAGCTCCTGCTCCACCTTCACCCGCAGCTTGAAACGTTCGAGCCGCGCGAGCAACGTCGCGCCGAAGCCCGCGTCCACGTCGAGCACGAACTCGTCTTCGGACAGCCGGGCCACGCCGACCCAGGCGTCGACTTTGCCTTGCGGTTGGAGGACGAACGACCACGACGACTCGCCGACGGCCAGAGCCTCGATGTCTTGGCTGAGCTGGCCGTGGAGGTATGACCGGCTGTCGGCCCCCACCACCCGGACCGCGTCGCGCTCGATCGGCGCAGCCCACAGCTCGTGGTGCAGCTCCTTCGCCATCGGTCTACCGGAGCGACTTCCGGCCGCCCGAGCGGGACCGTGCTCGCTGCTCGCTCATCGCGCGCGCACCGGGGACGGCGGCCAGAAGGGCACGGGCCTTGTTGTGGCACTCGAGATCTTCGTGCTCGGGGATGCTGTCGGCGACGATGCCGGCGCCGGCCTGCACCGAGGCCCGGCCGTCGGGAGCGGCGACGAGCGTGCGTATGGCGATGGCGGTGTCGATGTTGCCGGAGAAGTCGAGGTAGCCGACCACGCCGGCATAGGGCCCGCGCTTGGTCGGCTCGATGTCGTCGATGATCTCCATGGCGCGCACCTTCGGCGCGCCAGAGACCGTTCCGGCCGGCAACGTGGCCCGTAGGACGTCGATGGGTGTGCGGCCGCCGACCAGCTTCCCCGACACCTGCGACGTCAGGTGCATGACGTGGCTGTAACGCTCGAGCGTCATCATCTCGTCGACCTGTTCGGTGCCGAACTCGACGACGCGCCCTACGTCGTTGCGAGCGAGGTCGACGAGCATCACGTGCTCGGCGAGCTCCTTGGGGTGCTCCGACAGCTCGGCACCGAGCCGGCGATCTTCCTCATCGGTGCGGCCGCGCCGGCGCGTGCCCGCTATTGGCCGCGAGATCACTGTTCCGTCACGGAGCTGGACCATCGGCTCGGGCGAGCAACCGGCCAGCGTCACCTGGGGCTCGCGCACGAAGTACATGTAGGGGCTCGGGTTGACCTGGCGGAGCACGCGGTAGAAGTCGAAGGGATCGGCCCCCAGGTCGAAGTCGAAGCGCTGCGAGATCACGACCTGGAAGATGTCACCCGCGAGGATGTGTTCCTTGCACGCCTCGACCCCGACACCGTACGACTCCTTCCCCATCGACGACTTGACCTCCGGCAGCTCGGCGTCGAGCGCGGGGGGATCGACGAGGGGTTCGTCGAGCGGGGTCGCACCGTCCTCGGCCAGTTGCTCGAGACGGCCGACCGCGTCGTCGTAGATGCGATCGAGCTCGGCCTCGGTGGGATCGCCGAAGACGTAGGCGTTCGAGATGAGCGTGACGCGCTGGCGGAAGTGGTCGAAGGCGGCGAGCTCGCCGATGATCGACATGATGGCTTCCGGGTAGTGCTGATCGTCGTCCGGGACATGAGGAAGCCGCTCGACCTCACGCACGATGTCGTACCCCAGGTAGCCCATCAGCCCACCGTGGAGCGGTGGGAGATCGTCGAGACGGGGCGATCGGTAGCGAGCCAGGACGTCCTCCAGCGCGACGAGCATGCCCCCATCGGTACGGATGCCCTCCGGCAATGAACCGCCTTCGACACGCACCTCGCCGTTCTCGGAGATCAACGTCGCGGCGGGGCGCCGGCCGAGGAACGACCACCGGCTCCAGCGCTCGCCGTGCTCGACCGACTCGAGCAGGAAGCCAGGTTCGTCGCCGCGGCACAACCGGGCGAAGGCGCCCACCGGCGTGATCAGGTCGGCCAGCAGCTCACGCCAGACCGGCACCACCGAATAGTCGCGCGCGAGCGCCTTGAACTCCTCGCGAGGCGGACTGATCACGTGTCGTCCGGCGACGCCGCCGAATGGCCTTCGCCGAACTGGCGGAAGAAGCAGGAGTACGCGCCGGTGTGGCAGGCGCCCTTGCCCTCCTGCTCGACCACGAACAGCAACACGTCGCCGTCGCAGTCATAGAACGCCTGCCGTACGAACTGGCGGTCTCCGCTCGTCTCGCCCTTGCACCAGTACTCCTGCCGTGAGCGGCTCCAGAACCAGGTGCGTCCGGTCTCGAGGGTACGAGCGAGGGAGTCCTCGTTCATCCAGGCCATCATCAGGATCCGACCGGTCTCCGCCTCCTGGATGATGGCGGGCACGAGTCCATCGGCATCGAACGCGACTTTGTGCAACTGCTCGTCGGTCGCGGCTATCGGTGTCGTCACTGGCATAGAGGGTTCATGCTACGGGACGGGCATGCGGGCCACGACCCGCTACTCGCTAGGCGATCCGAAAGCCGACATCGTTCTCGCCCGCCTCCCCCGCAGGACGGGCAGAGTCCGTAGGCGCGTGCGCCTCCACCGCGCCCTCGACGACCGTTGGCTCCTCTTCGAGCTGGGGCCGGCGGAGCGACGGCGAGCCGTCGAAGACACCGGAGTCGACGCGCTCGCCGTTGCCGATCTCGGCACCCGGCCGGATCGCGGCGCTGCCTTCGACGATCGCATCGCCGGTGATGTGCCCGCCGGAGACCCACGACCGGCCCCTGACCCGGGCGCGCCCGTCGATACGAGCAGGGCCGAGGATGCGGGCATGCTCACCCACCGAGGCGTGCTCGGTGACATGGGCACCGCCGGCGACATGGGCGGCGTCGTTGATGCGGGCGTCGCCGTCGACCCGAGACTCGACCACAGTCGACGTACCACCGACCATGGCATCGCCGCCGACGATCGAGGTGTGGATCTTGGCGTTGTCGAGGACGACCGCCTCATCTTCGATGCGCGAACCGTCGAAAACGCGGGCGTTGCCCATCACGAAGCAGTTGCGACCGACGAAGCAGTCATCGTGGACGTTGGCGCTGAACGCGACCCAACCGCCGAGCGAGCCATCGGGATTGGCGTGCGCGATGCCCTTGACCGGGCCCAGACCGAAGTCGATGACCTCGATCTCGCGCTCTTCACCCGAACGGTTCGCCATGGGAGTCTCACCGGCTCAGAGATAGAGGCCGGTCGATCCTTCCTCGAGGCGCTTCGCCGCCACAGCATGGATGTCTCGTTCGCGCAGGATGACGTAGTCGTCGCCGCGAACTTCGACCTCGTAGCGGTCTTCGGGATTGAACAACACTTGGTCTCCCGGTTCCATCGCTCGAACGTTGGGACCGCAGGCTACGACTTCCGCCCACGTCAAGCGCTTGCCCATCTGTGCCGTGGCGGGGATGAGGATGCCACCGGTTGACTTCCGCTCGCCTTCGGGGCCGCCCATGCGGACCAGGATGCGGTCGTTCAGCATCTTGATCGGCAGCTTGTCGGGGCCTTCTACGCGCCCCGGAGACGACTCGCCGAGGAAGCTTGACGAGCTGCTGCCGCCCAAATCGTTGTCGCTCACGCCTTGACGGTACCGTCTCGCCTCGTGCCGGCGCACCTGGGAGACATCGAGGAGGTCCGCATCACGACCGCCGACGGCGTCGAGCTGGAGGGCGAGCTGGTCGCGCCGCCCGGCGCAGCCGGGACCGTGCTGCTCTGCCACCCCCACCCGCAGTTCGGCGGTTCGATGCGATCGCTGGTGACGAGCGAGCTGTTCCAGGTGCTCCCCGGGCACGACATCGCGGTCCTCCGCTTCAACTTCCGCGGCGTCGAGGGATCCGGCGGCACCCATGGAAACGGAGTCGACGAGCGCCTCGACGTCCAGGCTGCGCTCGACCTGCTGTGCGACCGATCGGCCACGCCGGCGCCGATCACCGCGGGGTGGTCATTCGGTGCGGACGTCTCGCTCACCGTGCTCGACCAGCGGCTCGCCGGATGGTTCTGCATCGCACCGCCGCTCCGGGTGCTGCCGGCGGAGAGCTTCCTGGCGAGCGACGATCCGCGCCCCAAGTTCCTCGCCGTGCCCGAGCACGACCAGTACGACCCGCCGCCGCTCGCGCGGCAGAAGACGGCGGGGTGGACCAACACGACGCTGGAGGTGATCGACGGGGCCGACCATTTCCTCGTCGGCCGAACGACGAAGGTGGCCGAACGCCTGCTCGCGTTCGTCGACGCCCTACACCGCTGGGGTGAAGGATCGCCGAGCTCCTGAAGGGCGGTTCAGGCACGGCGGTATCCCAGGATCGTCGGCGCGATGCTGGTGCGGTGCGCGTGCTGATCATCGAGGACGACGTGTCCGTGGCCGAAGGGGTGCGTCGAGGCTTGGAGGCCGAGGGCTTCGCGGTGACGGTGCGGACCGACGGCCGGTCCGGTCTCGACACGGCGATGTCGGAGAGGTTCGACCTGGTGATTCTCGACCTCCTGTTGCCCGAGCTCAACGGCTACCGGGTGTGCCGTGAGTTGCGCGCTGCTGAGAACTGGGTACCGATCGTGATTCTGACGGCCAAGTCCGGGGACCTCGACGAGGCTGAAGGACTCGAGACCGGCGCGGACGGCTTCTTGTCGAAGCCGTTCTCGATGGTCGTCCTGATCGCCCGCGTGCGGGCGTTGCTGCGCCGACCGCACCGCAGGGTTGATTGGCCCGCGGTGGCCGACCTGCGTCTCGACCCACTGCGGCGCACCTGCCTGCGGGGAGACACACCGGTGGTGTTGACATCTCGAGAAACCGAGGTGCTGGCGTTCCTGCTCGACCACCCGGGGGAGTTGCTATCGAAACAGGCGGTCCTCGACGCGGTGTGGGGCGCCCGGTTCGACGGCGATCCGAACATCGTCGAGGTGTACATGTCGCGCCTCCGACGCAAGCTCGACGAGCCGTTCGGGCGCGCCACCATCGAGACCGTGCGCGGTCAGGGGTACCGGTTGCGGGTCGGGGAGTCGGTGTGAGGCGCCGGCCGTCTCTGCGGTTGCGGATCACGGCGGGTGCGCTCGTCGTGGTGGTCGCCATGTTGTCCGGCGCCGGGCTGTTGGTGATCGGCGTCGTGCAAGCCGAGATGACCAACCAGATCGACGCGGGACTGCGAGCCGACGCCGAATTCACCCAGCGGATGATCTCGACCGGTTCGGGTCTGCCCATGGGTCAGGGTCCGACCAACCTGTACGTGCAGTTCGTCGCTCCGGATGGCCGCGTCGGCGCGGCAGGCACCGCCGCGCAGGGCCTCCCACCTCTCGCCGCACCGGCGACGTCGCCGGGCCAGCAGATCGTCGCGAGCAGTGTCGATCGGGTCGGGGCGGTGAGAGTCCTGTCAGAACCAGTCGCGTCGAATCCGAAGGCCACCCTCGTGCTGGCCAGCTCCGCGCAGAACGTCATCGACGTGCACGACACCCTTCTTCGGCTCCTCGTCGAGCTCGTCGCCGCCGGAAGCGTGGTGCTCAGCGCTTTGATCTGGCTGGTCGTGGGGAGGGCGCTGCGCCCGGTCGACGCGATGCGCCGGCGGGTCGATGGTCTCGGCGACCGGGACCTGTCGACGCGTCTCGAGCCACCGAGGACCGGCGACGAACTCGACCGCTTGGCCGGCACCCTCAACGAGCTCCTCGGCCGACTCGAGCTTGCGGTGGCTCGCGAGCACCGCTTCGTCGCCGATGCCTCCCACGAGTTGCGCACTCCGATCACGGCCGTTCGTAGCCTGCTCGAAACCGAAGCGAGCGACCCGAGTCTGGTGGTGTTGACCCGTGCCGACGCGCTGGCGCGGCTGAACGAGCTGCAAGATCTCGTTGAGGAGCTCCTCGCGCTCGCTCGAGTCGATGTGGCCGAGCCACCTCCGGACCTGCCGGTCGATCTCGACGAGCTCGTGCTGGGCCACGCCCATCAGCTGCAGCGCTCGACCCATCTGCGGATCGATACGAGCCGTGTCTCGGGCGGGCAGGTAGCCGGTCGTGACACCGATCTCGGACGCCTGGTGGAGAACCTCGCCTCGAACGCCTCACGGTATGCCCGTTCGTCGGTCGCGTTCACGGTGCACCAGTTCGGTGACACCGTGGATCTGGTCGTCGACGACGACGGGCCTGGAATCCCCCACGCCGACCGAGACTGCGTCTTCGAGAGGTTCCACACGCTCGATCCGGCGCGCAACAACACCGAAGGGGGCGCGGGGCTGGGCCTGTCCATCGCGGCGGCGATCGTCGCTTCCCACCTCGGGACGATCCGAGTGGGTGACGCGCCCGGCGGCGGGGCGCGATTCGAGGTCCGCCTCCCCGCCTATCAACCCCGGCAAGCCCCGGCTGGCGCGCCCCCTGAAGCGACGCTCAGCGCACGAGACACCCAGTCGCACCGTCGTTCCTCGTAGCGTCCGGGGCCCCAGCCCCAGAGCCAGCCCGGCACATGCGGGTTCGGACCGACAAGTTGCCGTCGATGGGCAAGCGCCGTCCGGCGGTGTGACCGCCAGGGAGCCCGCCGCCTTGCTGAACGAAGCTTCAGCACAACGCCAGACGGCCGGTGTTCGCCGTGGTTTGTTGGTGGCATGACCACCATCTCTTCTCGCTCCGGCCGCGGCCGGCTTGCCGTCCCGGTGCTGGCAGTGCTGGCAGTCCTCGGCTGCTCCGGAAGCGGCACCGCCGGCCTGCCGGGAAGCACCGTCGGCACAGGCACAACCATGCGGGTCGGGTCGTACGCCGACGCCGGTACCGCCGCGGACTCAGTCCCATCGACAGTCGGCTGGCCCGAGTACCGCCACGACTTGGCCAACACCGGCTTCGCCAACGACACCAAGATCACCCCTGACAACGTTGCCACACTCGCCAAGGTCTGGGAGACGAGCGGCGTCACCGGTGTGAGCGGAACTCCGGCGGTGGTCGACGGCATCGTCTACTACGGCGACTGGACCGGCAAGATGAACGCAGTCAAGGCCGACACGGGCGACCCGGTCTGGTCAACGCCCATGGAAGGAGGCTGGGTGATCGGCGGACCCGCAGTGCGCGACGACGGCGTGTACATCGGTGTCGGCAAAACCCTGTTCCGCCTTGACAAGCGGACCGGGTCGATCGTGTGGAAGTCCACCACCAACGACAGCCCGCTGGCCCAGATCAACGGCTCGCCCGTGTTCGTCGACGGCATGGTATTCCAGGCCACCGCCGGCGTCCAAGACGCGGTGCCGGACCCGACCAACAGCTTCCGTGGCAGCATCGGCGCTTACGACGCGGGCACCGGCAACGAGCTGTGGCGCTTCTACGCCACCCCCGCCGACGCCACCGCCGGCTCGGGAGTCGGCATCTGGTCCACGCCCGCTGTGGACATGGCTCGGGGCTTGTTGTACATCGGTACCGGCAACACGAGCTCCGAGCCCACCGCGCCCCTCGCGGACGCGCTACTCGCGATCGAGTACAAGACAGGCAAGCTGGCCTGGTCCAAGCAGTTCACCCCGCAGGACGTGTTCCCCAAAGGCAACCCCACGGGCAAGGACGTCGACGTCGGTGCCTCGCCCAACCTGTGGACCTCCAACGGACGCGACCTGGTCGGGGTGGGCGACAAGGGCGGCAACTACCACACCATGGACCGAGCCACCGGCGAAGTCGTGTGGCAGACCAGCCTCACCCCCGGCTCGGTCTTCGGCGGTGTGATCGGCTCCGCCGCCTTCGTTGATGGACGGCTGGTCATGTCGTCCAACGTGGGCGACCCCGAGACGAACGCCCCGACGAACGCGTCGAAGATCCTCGCGCTCGACCCCGCCACCGGCACCATCCAGTGGACATCCGAGGAACTCACCGGCAAGGTGTTCGGCCCGGTGAGTGCGGTGCCCGGGGTCGCGTTCGTCGGTACGGACGCCAACACCATGTACGCCTTCGACGTGGCCACCGGCAAGGTGCTGTGGTCCTTCGACGCACCCGGCAAGATCGGCGGCGGCCCGTCGATCGTCGACGGTCACGTCTACTGGGGATACGGGTTCATCCTGTTCAGGGGGACCAGCGATGGTGGCGTCATCAACTTCGCCCCAGGCGCGTGACCATGCCCGTTCCGACCTTCGCCCCCCCGTTGTCGAGGATGGCCGTCGCCCTCGCCATCGCCCTCGCCCTGGGACTGAGTGCCACCGCATGCGCCGCGAGCACCACCGCCGGGCCGAGCACTCCGGGCAGCGAACCACCGGGCTCGGGCGCGAGCGCGGGTTCCGCGGTCCCGGCCTCGACGCACGCCTCAGGGCCGTCGACGGGCTGCACAGCCGCGCCTGTCAAACCGGGCACGACCAACGAGACCCTCACCTCGGGTGGGCAAGAACGGAGATACCAGCTCGAGGTCCCCGACGGCTACGACGGCACCACGCCCTACGCCATCGTGTTCGGGCTGCACTCGTTGACCGTCGACTACCGGATCGTTCCCGGCATGTCCGGCTTCGCGGACATGCACAAGAAGTACCGGTTCATCGGCGTGTCCCCGTCCGGTCTGATCAGCACCGTCCCGTACTGGAACGCCGCCCCCGTAGCCGACAACTACGACGTCACCTTCATCACTGAGCTCCTCGACTACCTCGAGGCAACGCTGTGCATCGACACAGCCAACGTGTTCTCGGTCGGCATGTCCAACGGCGCGCAGATGTCGTCGCTGCTCGCGTGCCGGCTCGCGGACCGCGTCACCGCGATCGCCCCGATCGCCGGCATCGAGTACAACCAGCCCTGCTCTGGCGCTCCGGTGCCCGTCATCGCCTTCCACGGCGTGCAGGACCCGATCGTCCCCTACACGGGCGGTGGCCTCAACTCGGTGAAGATCGCCGACCAGAACTTCTACAAGGGGAACCTCCCCGCCGGCACCCCTGACCCGACCGGCGTCGATGAGTCCATGAAGAACTGGGCAGCCCACAACGGTTGTGATCCCGACTTCGTGGAGACCCGCATCTCGCCCGAGGTCCGCAAGCGCACCTGGCAGCGCTGCAAGGCGGCCACCGAGATCTACCTCGTCGACAACGGCGGGCACGCCTGGCCAGGCAAGCCCCAGCCCGCGTTCGAGCAGGCCTTCGGGCACGGCACCACCGACATCGACGCCACCAGCCTCATCTGGGCGTTCTTCTTCGACCGCCAGACTTGACCGCACCGCTCGGCTCACCTCGTTCGCTCGTCCAGCGAGCGGGCAAGCCCCGACGCGACTACTTCGACGCGTTCATCGCCGACCTCCAAGCGAACCTCGACACAGCCGGCGGGCCGCCATCGCGGGGTTCTGCGTCGGCGTCGTTCGCCGCCGCCCACGGCACGCACGGGACCGCATCTCCGCGAACCGAGTGTGGTGCGTGCCGGTGGCCGCCGCTCTCTGCCGGGCAGAAGCGGAGCCGAGTTGTGGGAACGGCTCCTGCTGACAGCGAACTGCGACCGGCCGGCACGCACGCACCGGGCTGGAACACCAGCGCCGGAGAGGTGGCGTCGATGTGAGGGGAGGCGGGACCGGACCGTGACAAGCGGACGCCGGTCGTGCCGTCACCGAGCGGTAGACGGCACGACCGGGGCCCGGCGAGTCACACCGGAGCGTCGGAGTCGGCAGCCTCGTCGCTGCCGTCGACCGCCGGTTCTCGCAGGTCGATCTCGATGGAAGTCGCCGCCGGGAAGTGCTGCTGGTCGGGACGCCACGTTCGGCGCCTCTCCGACGTGATCAAGAACAGCGACGGCGGAACAGTGGCCACACCATCGGGCGCAGGCCGAGAGCGGGTGGGTGGCATCGGAGTCCTCCGATGGGCAGGCAGCGCGAACAACACCGTTGCCGGCATCAGTTCTGGCTGCGATGTGGTGACAGGAAGCTGATGCCTTGCCGGCAGGTGGGATGACCCCCACGCTGCTTACCCCATCTCTACAACGACGCTGAAGCCATGCCGCTTTAGGGAAAACGACCCAGGCGGTGGGCCGGGCGGCCTACGGCGACCCGCGCGCCACGACGGGTACCGCCCCACGACGACCGCGAACGCACGATCACTCAGTACCAGTCGAGCTTTCCTCTCAAGGCGAGGACTGGACCGCTGCCGCCATCCGGTAAGCCACCGACATCTCGTGGTGCTCGAACGCGATCATGCGGTCGTCAACCATCGACAGCTCGGGACGATGCTCACGGGCGTAGCCGATGGCGCCCTATTTCAGTGGCTCGCGAAGCTCGACCTCCATCTGGAACGGCGGCGAGACGTCGATCACCGCGATGGTGTTGGCGCGGATGGCTCGGGTCGCGGCCTCGGCCGCGGTGGCGAAGATCTCTCCCTCGCTGACCGTCCGTCCGATGAGCGAGACACGCGCATAGTTCTCGTAGCTGATCGTGTGCGCGCCGATGCCCGATGGCCCGCCCGCCTTGGCATGAACTCCTCCGCGCCGGCCGCCCGGGCTCCCGCCACGGCCGCGTTCACATCGGCAGTCATCCACGATCGCGCCCCCTGGTAGTCCTGGCCGCTGGTGACGACGTCCTGCCAGCGAGTGACGCCACTGATGCCCTCCATGTCCACCGAGACGTAGATCCGCATGCCGGCAGTGTTGCATCGGTTCGCGTCGCTCGCTCGTACGGCTCGATGCCGGGTTGCGCGGCACCGACCGGTATCGTGCTCGGCCGTGCCTGCCCCTACTCCTCTCCGCCGTGCCTGCCGTGCGAGGCGGCGGGCCGACGCCGCGCAGGTGGCAGCCAGCGCGGCCGTGTTGGCCATCATGCTCTCGGTCATGGCGGGCTCGGCCACCGCGCAATCGGGCGAGACCGTCCCGGCTGGTGTCACCACCTCGTTGCCATCCACGAGCCCGAGCGGCATGGAGCGAGGCACCGCCGGATCAGTCGTGTTCTTCGCCGTCAGCGCGGTGATCGTCGTGGGTGCGCTGATCATCTTCCTGCGCCGCCCCAACCGCCCGTCTCGACGCTGATCCACACGACAGCAGATCGGCGATCTGTGATCGGCGCGCGTTCAGGAGCGGCGGTACCCGTACTTCTTCGGGAGCAGGAGGACGATGATCCAGCCGATGCAGCCACAGAACCCGCCGAGGAGGAATCCCGCGAGCGGGTACCCACGGCTGTTCCCGATCAGCCAGCCGATCAAGCCGCCGACGAGAAAGCCGATCACCGAGGCCGCCACGGCCGCCGTCGTGCTCTGGCTCGAGCCGTACGTGCCGTAGGCCTGGGCCAACTCCGTCGCTACATACAACCGGGCCCTCCCGTCGATCACTGCCGCGGATCGTTCAAGCTTCGCGTGCGGCCCGGCGCAGAGTATCCGCTGGCCACCCGAAGCGGCCGCAGCGGCTCAGTCGCGCCCTCGTTCGCGGCTCTGGTGCGCGAACCCGATGGCGGAGTGCACCAGGATCGCGACCCCAGGCAGCGCGAACCACCATCCGAAGCCGAGGCCGGCGAACGTGAGGCCGGCGCCGACACCGATGCCGAGCGGCCAGATGCTCGTCTCGGGGAGGTACAGCGCCTCGGGCGCATCTTCGGCCAGCTCGCCGGACTCGACTCTGGCCTCGACGTCCTCCACGTCGGCCTGCACCCGGCGGATGCTGCGCTGGAGGAAGTACCCGAAGAACAAGCTGAACACGGCCGTCGCCGCCAGCGACACCGTTCCTGACCATTCGATGCCGCCGGGGATCGACGCCAACACGTAGATGATGTCGATGACGACGGCGAAGGTACCGAGCGCGTAGAAGACCTTCGACTCGGTCGGGATGCCCGTGGCCGGCTCGATGGGTGCTAGCTGCTCGTTCACGAGCCGCCGCCCTTCGACGCCGAGGCGCCAACGACCCCGTCGGCGCGCCCCGTGCCATGGCGTTGCTCGGCGAGCGCCTCGTGTCCGGGATGCTCGGCGTCCCAGACCGGTCGCTCGGACCGGATCGGCGGCAGCGCCCTGTCGAAGTTGCCGATCGGGGGCGGCGACGGCGCCCACCACTCGAGCGTGCCCGCGTCCCATGGGTTGCGCCCGACAACCTCGCCCCTGCGCCACGTGCGGTACACGTTCCACAGGAACGGCAGCGTCGAGGCACCGAGGATCAGGGCGCCGATGCTCGACACGAGGTTGAGATAGCGGAACAGGTCGCCGTCCGCGGCGGTGTAGGAGGCCGTGCGCCGGGGCATGCCCTGCATGCCGAGGAGGTGCTGCACGAAGAACGTCATGTTGAAGCCGACGAACTGCAACCAGAACTGGAGCTTGCCCCACCCCTCGTGCAGCTTCTTGCCCGTGAACTTGGGGTACCAGTAGTAGATGCCCGCGAACAGCGCGAACACTCCCCCGCCGAACAACACGTAGTGGAAGTGCGCCACGACGAAGTAGGTGTCGGTGAGCTGGAGGTCGAGCGACGGCGACGCGAGCATCACGCCGGTGACCCCGCCGATCACGAAGCACAGCAGGAAGCCGATGGCGAAGTGCATGGAAGCGGTGAACGAGAGCCGGCCGCCGATCATCGTCCCGCACCAGTTGAAGAACTTCACCCCCGTCGGCACCGCGATGAGCATGGTGAGCGCGCTGAAGAACGGCAGCAGCACCACGCCGGTCGCATACATGTGGTGCGCCCAGACGGCGACCGACAGGGCACCGATGGTGATCGTGGCGAACACGAAGCCCTTGTAGGCGAAAACCGGCTTGCGCGAGAAAGCCGAGATCACCTCCGTGACGATCCCGAAGTAGGGCAGGATCAGGATGTAGACCTCGGGGTGACCGAAGAACCAGAAGAGCTGCTGCCACAGGACTGGCACGCCGCTGACGCCGTTGATCACGGTGGCATCGAAGATGTGCCCCCCGAACTGCCGGTCGGCGTACAGCATGACACCCGCCGCGGTGAGGACCGGAAAGGTGAGCAGGATCAGCACGCTGACGATGAGCATGTTCCAGCAGAAGATCGGAAGACGGAACATCGTCATGCCCTTGGCGCGCATGGTGATCATCGTGGTGATGAAGTTGACCGCGGAGAGGATGCCGGAGACGCCGACCAGCGACACGCCGGCGATCCACAGGTCGCCGCCGACTCCGGGCGACCGGATGCCGTCGGACAGCGGCGTGTACGCGAACCAGCCGAAGTTGGCCGCGCCGTTCTCGGTGAACGCGCCCGACAGCACGACGAGCCCGCCGGAGAGGTAGAGCCAGTACGAGACCTGGTTGAGGCGCTGGAACGCCATGTCGCGCGCGCCGATCTGCAGCGGGATGATGAAGTTGGCGACGCCGAACGCGAACGAGCCGAGGAAGAACAGCAACATGATCGTGCCGTGCAGCGTGAACAACTGGTTGTAGGCCCCGTTGTCGATCAGCTTGTTGTCGGGCACGGCGAGCTGGGCTCGCATGGCCTCGCCCATCAAGCCACCGATGAGGTAGAAGCCGATCGACGTGACCATGTAGGCGGCCCCGACGACCTTGTGGTCAGAGCTGGTGGCCCACCGCAAGATGCCCGTCGGCTGGCGCCGGTGCGGCGGCGGCTCGGCGGGTGGGGTCTCGCCGGCGGAACGTTCGTCGAGCAGTGTCATGGCAGGCCCCGCGTCATGGTCGCCGTCATCGACTTCCCCCGGTGGTCGCAACGCCCCGGCCCGGCCCGACCGGCGCTGGCTCCAGCGTCGTCGGCGTCAGCGTCGTGGTGGTCGATCGGGTGCCGAGGTCGGTGGTGAAGCTGCCCTGCACGAAGGGCCTCCCCTTCGGTTGGTTGCGGACCCACTCGTCGAACTGATCTCGCGGCACCGCGTACAGGTTGAACTTCATCTCCGTGTGGTTGAGCCCGCAGTACTCCGCGCAGCGCCCGACATAGCTGCCGGGTTTCGTCACCTTGACGATGATCGAGTTCGTGTCGACGCCCGGGATGAGGTCGCGCTTCTCGAGGAACTCAGGCACCCAGAGCGAGTGGATGACGTCGTCGGCGCGGAGGTTGAAGCGAACGGTCGCACCGACCGGCAGGTACAGGTCGGGCATGACGCCGGCCGCCCCGCCGACCGTCACGTCCTGCTCCTCGTAGTTGAACTGCCATTGCCACTGGAACCCCACGACGTTGATGGTGAGGTCGGGCGTCGCCTGGGAATTGTCGAGGACGTTGGTGCCGTACATGGCCAACGCGAAGAGCCCGACCACGATCAGCAACGGGATGGTGGTGTAGACGATCTCGAGCTTGGTGCGGTACTGCGTCTGCGGCGGGATGTCGCCGTCGGGGTCGTCGCGATCTTCTGCTCGCCGGCGCCGGATCGAGGTGACGATGGCGTAGGCGACGAGGAACCAGATCAGCGCGGCGACCCCGACCGCGCCCCAGAGAAAGACCTGCCACTGCTTCACGACGGCGTCTCCTTGGCTCGTCGCGGGATCGGGCAGACCGCCGTTCGAGCAACCGGCAACGACCACAAGGCCGGCGGCCACAGCAAGGCAGGTAGCCCGTCCCGTCCGTGTACCTCGTCGCCGGTGCGTCACGTAGATCCTCCGGGGGCCAGACCGCCGCCCATCATGTCACGCGCTGACGCAGTCCCGAGGCACAGACGTGGTCGTCGACGTCCTCGGCTACTCCCGCTGGCCCGGGGTGATCGGTCGGCCGGGGCACGATCGCTTCGGCCCGGCGGTGATCGTGGTAGGAAGTGGGTCCGTGAGCTCCGCGACCGCGACCGCCGACGATTCCGGCGCCGCGACCCCCGTCGATGCTCCGGTCGACCACGAGCGGGCCTCGCCCCTGATGGTCGGCGTGATCGTCTGGCTCACATCCGAGCTGATGTTCTTCGGCGGGCTCTTCGCGGCGTGGTTCACGCTCAGGGCCAACAACCCTGGCAAGTGGCCGCCACCGGGAGAAGAGATCGAACCGCTCCGCATGCTGATCGGCACCGCGCTGCTCGTGACCTCGAGCGGGACGATCCATCTCTGCCTCAAGCACACCAAGGCGGGCGAGCGCACCAAGGCGATCGTCTGGCTCTCGGCCACGTTCCTGCTCGGAACGGTCTTCCTCCTCAACGAGCTGCTCGAATGGAGCCAGCTCGGCTTCGGCTTCGGCGACAGCGCCTTCAGCTCGATCTTCTACCTGCTGACCGGCTTCCACGGCGCCCACGTCCTCGCGGGCCTGGTGCTGATGGTGCTGGTCGGTTGGGTCGTCTACGGCCGGGGCAGCAAGGTCCCGCCGACCAACACCATGCACGCGGTCGGCTACTACTGGCACTTCGTCGACGTCGTCTGGGTCATCCTCTACCTCATCGTCTACGTGATGACATGGGCGAGCGCAGGAAGGTAGCTCTCTTCGTCGCGCTGGCGATCGGCGCGACCGGCGCGCTGCTCGTCGTGCGCGGCCCGGCCGAGGCGGGCCAATCCGGCGGCCAGGGAGATCCCTCCGGCACCGCGGGGCCAGGTGCCACCGCGACCCAATCGTCGACCGGGTCGAACCGGGGCGCCGCCGACGGCGCGCTCGTCGAGGGGGGGCGCCAGCTCTTCTTGACGTCGTGCGTGAGCTGCCACGGCGTCGACGGCTTCGGGGGCCCGGACGGGCCCAACATCCAGACCGCCGGCGAGGCCGGCGCCGACTTCATGCTGCGCACCGGCCGAATGCCGATGGCCGCGCCCTCACCCCAGCCGCCGACCAAGCCGCCGGCCTACAACGACGAACAGATCCGCCAGCTCGTCGCGTATGTCGCCACGCTCGGGAACGGGCCCGCCATCCCCGAGATCGACACGAGCCGCGGCAGCGTGCAGAAGGGATCGCAGCTCTACCTGTCCAACTGCGCGGCGTGCCACAACTCGGCGGCCGTCGGCGGTGCGATCAGCTACGGCCGTTATGCGCCGTCGCTGCAGCAGACCGCGGCCCAGCAGGTCGGCGAAGCGCCCCGGGTCGGTCCCGGCGAGATGCCGACGTTCGATGCACGCGCCATCTCGCCATCCGAGCTCAACGACATCGCGACCTACGTCGAGTATCTCCGCAAGCCACCCAACCCCGGTGGCGCCAACCTGGGCTACACCGGGCCCGTTGCCGAAGGGTTCGTGGCCCTGCTGATCGGGCTCGGCATCCTGGTGCTGGTGATCCGATGGATCACTCGTGAGTCGGGCGCCGGCAGCGTGAAGGAAGCACACGGCAAGGTGCCGGTGCCCGCCCCACACGTCAAGACGGCCCGCGACGCGCATCCGGCGACCACCGTGGGGGAGGCTGAGGCGAATGGCTGAGGGCTCGGTGCCACCGCCGCGGCGCCAGCGGGGCGAGCGCTTCCCTGCCGCGCTCCTCGCCCTTGCGGTCCTCGCGGCGATCGGCTTCGCCGTCACCTATCTCGTCACCTCGAACAACACCCAGCTCATGGGGCTGTTCGCGTCACTTGGCCTCCTGGCCATCGGTGCCGGCATGATCGTCTGGGCCAAGCGCTACATGACACCGCCGCACCCCGAAGTCGAGCCGCGCGGCCGGCTGGCGTCGACCGAGGACGAAGTCGAGGCGTTCACCGCCGACTTTGAGGTCGGTGAGTTCGAGATGGAGCGGCGCGGCCTCCTCACCAAGCTCTTGGGCGCGGCCATCGCGGCGACCGGTCTGGCGGCGCTGGTCCCGTTCCTCTCGCTCGGACCGAAGCCGGGCGAGAGCTTCAAGAAGACGAAGTGGACGAACGGCAAGTACGTCGTCAACGAACAGAACGAACGGGTGCACACGAACCAGGTCGGCACGAACGCGGTGCTCACCGTGTTCCCCGAGAACGAGGTCGGCAACGCGCTCTCGCAAGCGCTGCTCATCGGGTTGCGGCCGAACGAGCTGCAAGTCGTGCCTGGACGCGAGACGTGGACACCCGACAACGTGGCGGGCTTCTCGAAGGTCTGCACCCACGCCGGCTGCCCCGTCGGCCTCTACCAGGCCCAGCTCGGCTATCTCATCTGCCCGTGCCACCAATCGACGTTCAACGTGTACAACGCGTGTGAGCCCATCTTCGGCCCGGCCGCGACACCGCTGCCGCAACTGCCGATGGCAGTCGACACCGAGGGCTACCTGCTCTCGACGGGCGACTTCTCTGACCCGCCCGGGCCCGGCTTCTGGGACCAGGACCGGCCGGGCTGATGGCGAGGCAGCGGCGCGCCGGGCATCACCATCACCACGTGCCAGCGCGCACTCGTGTCGGGCGCGTCGCGCGGTGGATGGACGAGCGTTTCGGCCTGGCTCTAGTCGGGCAGAGCGCGATCCAGAAGATCTTCCCTAACCACTGGTCGTTCCTGCTCGGTGAGCTCGCGCTCTACTCGTTCGTCGTGCTGGTGGGCACGGGCATCTACCTCTCGTTGTTCTTCAACGCCAACACCGGCGAGACCACCTACGCCGGCTCGTACCAGCCGCTGCAAGGTGTCCGGATGTCGAACGCGTACGCCTCGGCCCTCGACATATCCTTCGAGACCAAGGCCGGCCTGCTCACCCGGCAGGTCCACCATTGGGCTGCGCTGATCTTCATCGGCGCCATCGTGGTGCATCTCGCACGCGTGTTCTTCACGGGAGCGTTCCGGCGGCCACGCGAGCTGAACTGGGTCGTCGGCATCACACTGTTCCTCCTCGCCATCGTGAACGGGTTCGCCGGGTACTCCTTGCTCGACGATCAGCTCTCCGGCACCGGCCTTCGCATCGGCTACTCGGTGCTCATCTCGATACCGGTCGTGGGCACATGGCTCGCGTCGCTGATATTCGGCGGCGAGTTCCCGGGCACCGACATCATCCCCCGCCTCTTCGTCGCCCACGTCCTCATCGTCCCGCTGCTCATCATGGTGTTGATCGCCATCCACCTGGCGATCCTGGTGAAGCACAAGCACGCCCACTTCCCGGGCGCCGGAGCGACCGACAACAACGTCGTCGGCGAGCGGTTGTGGCCGACCTACACCTTCAAGGCCGCCGGCCTGTTCTTCCTCGTCTTCGCGGTCGAAGTTGCGCTCGGCGGCTTCGCCCAGGTCAACCCGATCTGGCTCTACGGGCCGTTCGCGCCCCAGAACGTCTCGTCCGCGTCCCAGCCGGACTGGTACATGGGCTGGCTCGAGGGCGCGCTGCGCTTGATGCCGCCGTGGGAGACCCGTATCGCCGGATTCACCATCCCCAACCCGTTCTGGGCCGGCGTGGTGCCTCCGGGTGTCCTGTTCGGGCTGCTCTACGCGTGGCCGTGGATCGAAGCGCGGTTCACCAAAGACCACGCCGAGCACCACGTGCTCGACCGCCCCCGCGACCGCCCGGTCCGCACCGCGCTCGGCGTCGGCGTGCTGACGATGGCGTCCGTGCTCGGCTTCGCTGGCTCCGACGACGTGCTCGCGGTGGCGTTCAACCTGTCGATCAACGGCTTGGTGTGGACCTTCCGCGTACTCCTGTTCGTCGGGCCGTTGATCACCGGTGCGATCGCGTACAAGGTCTGCCTCGAGCTCCAAAGGCGCGACGGCCCGCTCGTCGATCCGGTGCTCGTGGCACAGGCGTCTTCGAACGGTGAAGGCGGCGGCGGCTCGCCGGGCAAGGTCCCACCGTCTCCCGAGCCCGCCGAGCCGGTGCCCGCCGACCCGTAGAGCAGCTCGGTTCAGCGATGGAGCGCCCGGGGCCGATACGCGCCGTGCTCGGCGGTGGTGGTGCGGGCCTGGCGGATGAGGTCGTCGAGGGGCCGGCGGCGGCTCAGATAGCCGCTGTTCGCCACGCGCTGGAGGCCCTCGAAGAGGGTGGCACTCGTGAGGATGTGGTCGAGGATGGCCGATGGTTCCGCCAGCGATGCGTTCTCGGCAAAGACGTGCTCGACCCACTCGTTGCCGATGGGACGGGCTTGGTCGTCGCGAAGCTGCAACGCCAGCTCCAAGCAGCGCCCGCTGAGGTCGAGTGCGAGCTTGGCCGCCACGAGCAAGTCGTCGCGGACGACCGTGACCACCGCGTCGACGGCGCCGATCCAGAACTCGTCGCCGGGTCGGTCTCTCGCCCGGTCGGCGAGAACGAGCTCGCTCGCGGCGCGCCATCGGGCCTGGTCGAGTTGCGTCCCCCGCTCAACGATCATGATGTCGACACGTCGCAGGTCTTCGAACACCACCCGCAGACCGCAATGACCCGGCGCGACCGAGTGCTGCACGCAATAGATGCGGCCGAAACGTTCCAGCCACGCGTACTCCGGGAAGAACGCACCGACCGCGCCACTCGCCACCAGCAACCGGACGTCGAGATCGCTCCAACTGTCGTGCAGGGCGGCCGCGACCGATCCGAACGGCTGCACGTGCACGAGCCCGCCTGGCTGCTCTGAGATCCGTAGCTGCTCGAGCAGCTCCTCTTGCCAGGCCACAGGCGGCAGGCTACCGGCAGCGCCCGCTCAGCGGATGGGTCCTCGGTCGGCGCCCACGACGTTCGGGCGGGGCTTGCCCTCGGCTTCGCACATCGCGAAGTAGAACTCCAAGATGGCACCGGCATCGATCACCATCTCGACCTGTCCATCGGCGTCGAGGTTGAGGTTGGCGCCGTAGATGGCGAACCACACGTCGGTGTCGTGCACGTCTTCGGGGACGGTGAGCGTGTGGATCGAGCCGGCCGGCTCGTAGAGGTAGGAGCCGGCCACGTTCACCTCGGGGTACTCGAGGTACTTCCACGAACCCGAGATCGTGAACGCGAACACCGGCCCGGTGTGCTTGTGGCGGGGGATGGTGACCCCGGCGTCGAACTTGGTGCGAACGACCCAAAGGCCGAGCTCCTCGTCGACCTGGAGCAGTTGGAGATGCGTGCCATCGCCGAGAGACACGAACGGGATCTCGTCTTCCCCGCGGTGGATGGCTCGAGGTACGTCAAGTATCGTCACGCTCGCCATGTTGGCCGGTCGGCCGCATCTGTGCCAGATGCCGGCCCTCTTTGGGGACCATCACGGCGAAGTGAGGAGAACGTGAGTGATACGAGATCGCTGGTTGCTCGGAGTGCTGGCCGTCGGTGCGCTTGCGGTCGCGACGCTCGCCGCGGTGCCGTCCGCCGGTGCCGCGACGACCGTGCCGGTGACGACCGAGCTCGACACCGTCGCGGCCGACGGGGTGACGTCGCTTCGTGAGGCGATCGACATGGCAAACGCGGCCACCGGGCCCGTGACCATCGTGTTCGACCAGCCGAGCACAACCGTGCATCAGGTCGGGCGCTGCGAGGCGCCCGAAGACGCGAACGAGTCCGGTGACCTCGACCTGACGTCGGCCCAGCCAGTGACGATCGTCGGCAACGCGAACAGCACGATCATCCGGGGGCAGTGTTCGGCGCCCAATTCCGCCCGCTTGGTGGACCACCGTGGACCGGGCTCGCTCACGCTCCTCAACCTCACCTTGCAGAACGCCAACGCTTCCTTAGTGAGCTTCGAGCATCATGGCCTCGCGGTCCGTTCTGCTGGCACGCTCACCCTGTCGAACGTTCGGATCGAGGGCAACCGCGCCGAGATGGCCTCTGGCGTGGCCGTGGAGGTTTCAGGAACGGGTTCGTTCACCGTCACCGACTCGACGTTCACGAACAACGACGCGGCTGCTGTCCTCGATACGGGCACCGGGGGGCCGGCGGTCTTCTCGCGCAGCACGGTCACCGATAGCCGCGCCAGCTTCCAGGATGAGTCAGGCGCTACCGCAGCGGGCGGCATCACCGTGACGAATCGGGATGCGACGTTCAGCGACGTGACTGTGTCGAACATCGTCGGCGCCAACGGAGCAGGCTCACCGCTGGCCATCGACCGGACTGGCCCCGACAGCGCAGTAGTCGGCGGCATATCGGTAGATAACGGATACTTGCTCTACGGCGATCGTGTGCGAGTCACGTCCAACGTCGGCTACGCCGCCGGCGGCATCTATGGCGCCGTGCGCCTCACGAACTCCTCGGTCACCGACAACTGGGGTTCGTTCGTCGGCGGCATCTTCACCATTGAAGGCAGAGACTCGAAGATCGACGGTGTCGAGATCCGCCGCAACCATTCCACGACCGCCAGCGGAGGGTACCTGGGCGACGGAACGATCTCGAACTCGACGATCGCCGAGAACGAATCGACAGATCCGAACCGCTCGACCATCGGTGGCGGCATCATTCCGAACGCTGCGCTCTCGATCAAGAACTCGACGATCACCGGAAATCGCGCCACCACCGGAGGCGGCATCGGGATGGGCAACGCCTCAGGCTCGATCGAGCTCGACCACGTCACGTTGGCTGGCAACGTCGCGACGGGCGACGACGAAGGCAGCGAAGTCTCTTTCGGATCGCCTGACCTACAACCACCACAGATGGATGTGTCGTTGCGCGCTCGAGCGACGGTGTTCGGCGACGGCGGAACCCGCGCGCCATGTGCCTTCCGGGGGGTCCTCGCTAGATCGTGTGGGTGAGTCCCCCTGATGTTGGCTGGCTCCTGACATTGTTTGGGTATGGCTTCGGCGACGGGCCGGCGCCTGATGGCAAGCGGAGTTGAGCTGCGTGGATGATGACCTGTTCAAGATGT
>JACPNV010000042.1 GCA_016185305.1 Actinomycetota bacterium
CATCCACACCACCCGTGAATGGATCATCCGCAACTCGCCGGTTCCGATCGGGACCGTGCCGATCTACCAGGCCCTCGAGAAGGTCGACGGCCAGCCCGAAGCGCTCACCTTCGAGCTCTACCGCGACACCCTGGTCGAGCAGGCCGAGCAAGGCGTCGACTACTTCACCATCCACGCCGGCGTGCTGTTGCGCTACGTCCCGCTCACCGCCAAGCGCGTGACCGGCATCGTGTCGCGGGGCGGTTCGATCATGGCCGCTTGGTGCCTGGCCCATCACGAGGAGAACTTCCTCTACACCCGCTTCGAGGAGATCTGCGAGGTGATGGCTGCCTACGACGTCGCCTTCTCGCTGGGCGACGGCTTGCGCCCGGGCTGCATCGCGGACGCCAACGACGAGGCGCAGTTCGCCGAGCTGCGGACGCTGGGCGAGCTCACCCAGACCGCGTGGCGCCACGATGTGCAGGTGATGATCGAAGGGCCGGGCCACGTGCCGCTGCACAAGATCAAAGAGAACGTCGACCTGCAGGTCGAGGTCTGCCATGAAGCGCCCTTCTACACGCTCGGTCCGCTCGTCACCGACACCGCGCCCGCCTATGACCACATCACGTCGGCGATCGGCGCGGCGACGATCGGGATGTTCGGCACGGCGATGCTCTGCTACGTCACGCCGAAAGAGCATCTCGGCCTGCCGAACCGTGACGACGTGAAGGACGGCGTGATCGCCTACAAGATCGCGGCCCACGCCGCCGATCTGGCCAAGGGCCATCCCGGGGCACAGGCATGGGACGACGCCCTGTCGAAGGCCCGCTTCGAGTTCCGGTGGGACGACCAGTTCAACCTGGCCATGGATCCCGATACCGCCCGCTCGTACCACGACGAGACGCTGCCGGCCGAGCCCGCCAAGACCGCGCACTTCTGCTCGATGTGCGGGCCGAAGTTCTGCTCCATGAGGATCACCCAGGACGTGCGCGACTACGCGAAGGCGCACCACCTCGAAGACACCGAGGCCATCGAAGCGGGGCTGCACGAGAAGGCCGTGGAGTTCGTGGCGGCGGGGGGCGAGGTGTACCGGCCCGCCTGATGCGCGTCCGCGGGAGCCACGCCCAGAGAATCTGTCACAAAATTTTGGGAAAACTTGCGTTGCAAGCACTCAGATTTCTTGTTATCTTGCCCGAGAACCACCCACGACCTCGGGAGATGAACCCATGCTCTTGCGCTTCGATCCGTTCCGCGAGCTCGACCGCTTGGCCGAGCAGACCCGCACCCCGTCGATCCCGATGGACGCCGAACGCCATGGTGACCGGGTCGAGATCCGTTTCGATCTGCCGGGCTTCGATCCCGAGCACGTGGAGCTGGAAGTCGAGCGAAACGTCCTGGCCCTCAAGGCCGAGCGCCAGTGGCAGCGGTCCGAAGAGACCCAAGTGCTCGCAGGCGAGCGACGCCACGGCACCTACACCCGCCAGCTCTTCCTCGGCGACCAGCTCGACGGCGCCAACATCTCGGCAAGCTACGAGAACGGGGTGCTGGCAGTGACGATCCCCGTCGCCGAGACCGCCAAGCCCAAGAAGGTGGCGATCGACAGTGCTGGTGCCCCGAAGCCGATCGACGCCGAGTCGACCGCCGCCTGAATCCCCGCGCCACTTCCTGTCAACAACCTCAACCTCATCAACCGGGCGGCCGGTCGGTTCGCATCGACCGCCGCCCGCTCCACCCCCTCCGGTGCCCGACCAGCGTTGGTCGGGCACCGCTGGTTTTGGGCGCACTACGATGCCGCGGTTTCCGTTCGTCGACAACGAAGCGAGGCGAGATGGCCGTCAGTGCGTATGTCCTCATCCAGACCGAGGTCGGCAAGGCCGCGCAGGTGGCTACCGAGATGCGGGCCATCGACGGCGTGACGTCGGCTGACGATGTCACCGGACCTTACGACGTCATCGCCATCGCCCAAGCCGACACGATGGACGACCTCGGCAAGATGGTCGTCAGCCGGGTGCAGATGATCGATGGCATCACCCGCACGACCACGTGCCCGGTCGTGAACCTCTAGCTAGCTAGAGGGGCCCAACGTTCGGAACGCTAACCGCCGATCGCGCGGGCGCCGACGAGCATCGCCCTGATGCCGAGACCCATGATGAACAGACCACCGAAGCCGTAGAGCAGGTACTCGTACTTCTTCATCTGGCCTCGGTAGCTGTACAGGACGCCGACCGCGAAGATGGCGGTGAAGCCATAGAGCATGTGGAACTTCGGCGGCTCGTAGCCCTGCCCGGCGACCAGCGCGACGCCCAGGAGCACCTGGACGAAGATCGTGAGCTCGGCCACGATCACGAACCACCACAGCGCACGTGTGCGCAGCGCCGGCCACCAGTTCGCGCCCAGGCACCACAGCCCGGCGAGCGCGTTCGACACGATCATGAACCAGGCGAAGTTCTGGTGGATGTCATAGAGCGACACAGCGCCGTAGTCTGCTACGAGCCCGCCGACCGGCCAACTCGCCGACCGGCCAACTCGACGGCGGCGCGGTCAGAGCGGCGGGTTCGAGCCACCGGCAACCTGATAGCTCCACAGCTCACTGCTCACACCGACGGGCGGCTTGGCGTCGCCCCCTTCTTGTTTCGGCGCCTCCGACCGGTGACCGTGCGCGAACGCGGGCGAGCTCACCCAGGCATCGAACGACTCCTCGTCGCGCCAACGGGTGATGACCAACCACGTCAACCGGTCATCGGTGGGCTCGAGCAACTCGAAGCCCTCGAAGCCCTCCTGGTTGTCGACGGCGCCCGCGCGAGCGGCGAAGCGCTTCGCCAACTCGTCGCCACTGTCGGCGGGCACGGTGATGGCATTGATCTTGATCACGGTCATGGCGAGATCGTTGCCGCTCGTTCGCAGGAGCACAACCTCACGTCACCCACCGAGAGGCGTCACGACTGCTCGATCGACCACTGCTGCTGATCGGCGACCGGCACACCATCGTCGACCGGCACCGACAGCGTCCCCGTCTGCCCGGTGCTGTCCTTCACGTCGCACCGCAGCGTGCCGTTGCCACCGGCGACGACGACAGCCCGCGGGCAGCTGACCACCAGGTCGGAGCTGATCGTCCGCGCGTAGGCCGTCAGCTCGGCGATGTAACGGTCGGGAACCACAAAGTCCTTTCCGGTCTCCCATGCGAGCTTCATCTGCCCACCCTCGTCGCGCTGGGTCACGACCACGCTGAACGGTTCACCCTTGTCCGTCACGACGGTGCACGTGAAGGTCGAGCCAGGGGCCCGGGCGATGCTCGGCGGGCAATCGATGCGGGTGACGACGACGCCGAGGCCGTTGAGCTTGCTGGTGATGGGCTGGATGATCGGTGCGGCGTCGACCTGTTCTTGCGGAGCGCCCGTGCAAGCGCTGAGCACCGCACCGAGAACCATGGGGACAGCGAGCCGGAACGCCGCGTTCACGAACGAGAAGAGTAGAGGCTGCACCGAGGAGCGCAGCCATGGTCCGAGCGGCCCGGCGCCGAGCACAGAGCGGGGATCGGATCGTGAGTGCGGACATCGCACCGGTCCACGGGGCAGATCAGAGGTTGGTGAGTTGTCACTTCGTTCGCAGCCAAATAATGTGAAAGCGACGTATCCCAACCGGCGCGAGAAGGTGCACCGAATGAGCAAGGGCAACCCGCCACAACCCCGCTTGTCGCTTGGCCGGCAGATCGCGATGACAGCCAAGCAGACCCGCGAATGGGCCGACCGCGTCTTCGCCGAGAACGGCGGCAGCCTCGTGACCTGGATCGTCCTGCAGCACGCTTCGCAGGCCCAGCCGCCGGGTTTCAGCCAGCGCGAGCTCGCCGGCCACATGTCGATCGGCGGTCCGGCGCTGGTCCGGCATCTCGATCGCCTCGAGAGCGAGGGTCTGGTCGAGCGGCAGCCCGACCCGAACGACCGGCGTGTCACCCGAGTGTCGATCACTGCCAAGGGGCGGCGCCAGCACGCCGCGCTGGCCGAGGTTGCCAAGCGCGTCGACGATCAGCTCGCCGAGTCGCTCACCGAACGAGAGCTACGAATCGTGCTGCCGGCGCTGGCGCGCATCGAACGGCATGCTGCCATGCTCAACGCCGCGACCACGCCGAAACGACCGGAAAGCGCGTGACCGAGCGCACGACCGGCTCCGCTGGGGCCGCGACCGAACCGGCGGCCGACGAAGTCATACGAACCGTCAACCTCACCAAGGTCTACCCGGGCGGTGTGAACTCGTGAGCTGGGAGCGCCCGGAGCCAACCGTCAGAACGCGTCTTCGAGGAGGCGGAGAGCGTCGGCTTCGCTCACGGGCTTGGGGTTGGCCTGGACGTTGAAGTTGCTCTGCGAGAGGCGAGCCACCGCTTCGAGGTCGTCCTCGGTGACACCCGCGTCCGACAGCCGGGTCGGCAAGCCGACCCGTTCAACCAGAGCCTCGACCGCGTCGGCGCAGTCGGCGTCGTCGGTTTCGAGCGCGTCACCGATCGCAGCGATCGCGTCGGGTACGGCTTCGGCGTTGAAGCGGATGGCGTGCGGGAGGATGATCGCGTTGGCCAAGCCGTGGGGGATGCCGGTACGCCCGCCGATCAGCTGCGCCAGGCCATGGTGGATGCCCATGCTGCCGTTCTGCAGGCAACGGCCACCGAGCACGGCGCCCTCCAGCATCGCGGTGCGACCGGCGAGGTCTTCGGGCTCCTCGACAACCCAGGGCAGTGCCACCGAGATGCGACGGGCGCCGGCGATGGCTATCGCCTTCGCCTCGGGAGTCGCCGTCGCGGACCACAGGATCTCGACGCAATGCGCGAGCGCGTTCATCCCTGTCTCCGCGCTCACCCTCGGCGGGGTCGTAAGCGTGAGCTCAGGGTCGTACACCGCCGCGATCGGCGCACACGTCGGGCCGCCCGCCCCGCTCTTCTGCCGGGTGTGCGGATCGGTCATGCCGAAGAACGGCGTCAGCTCGGCACCCGAGTACGTGGTCGGTATCGACACGTGCGGCATCAGCGGCCGGTCTGCGTACGACGTGCCCGGCGCGCCCTGTTCCTGCTCGAGGAAGAAGTTGACCGCTTTGCCGAGATCGGCGCACGAACCGCCGCCGAACGAGACGATGGCGTCAGCGCCGTCGCGGCGTGCCGCCATCACCGCCGCCTGGACGGCCGTTGCCGGCACGTGCGACTCGACCTCCGCGAACGTCGTCGCCAGGTTGCGACCGATGGCCCCGACCACGCGCTCGCCATCGACCGACGACGCCCTCCCCTTGGTGGTCACCAGCAACACCCGCTTGACACCGAGCGCCCGTATCGACTCGGCCAGCCGCCCCACCGAGCCGGGGCCGAAGAGGATCCGTTGCGCGTAGCCGGTGTGGGTCCACGAGGTCACGAGGGAACCTGTCGACTCACGCTCTCGAACAGGTCGCCCGCAAAGGCGGCACCCTCGGCTCGGGACGAGCCGCTCTTGATGAACCACTCGGTGCCGAACGCTGTGGCGAAGACCTCCGGCGGCATCTTCATGAAGAAGGACTCCTCGGAGATCTGGCTCGCATGCGCTTCCATCGACCTCCGCTTCTGTTCGATCTGCGCCGACACATCGATGGCATGGGTGATCAGCGCTTCGGGCGAGCCGAAGTCGGCGGCATCGGCCGTGCGCTCTTCGAGTTGCGCCCGGTCTTCCTCACTCATGCCGGCGTCGAAGACGCCGGCTTCGCGTTGCGCTTCCATCATCTGGCGGATGCGGTCGCGGTTCATCGTGGCCTGGAACACGTGCTGCAAGCCCGTCAGCTCGGCGGCCCGAGCACCCACACGGTGGACCTGGATGTGATCGGGATGGCCGTAGCCGCCGTGGTCGTCGTAGATCGTCAACACGTCCGCGCCGACCTCGCGCAGCAGCGCCGCCAGCTTCTCCGCCGCCTCCTCGACATCGGCTTGCCAGAAGCAGTTCGGGTTGTCGTTGGTCGGCTCACCCATCATGCCCGAGTCTTCGTAACCGAGGAACTCCACCCGCTCGGCCCCGAGGATCTCGGCCGAGCGATGGGTCTCTTGCACGCGCCGCTCCCAAAGGTGCTCGCCCTCGTCGAGCACACCTTCGACCGGCTCGCCCTGCTCGCCCCGCGTTCCCACCACGAGCACCACGCGATGACCCGCCGCCGCCGCTTTGGCCATCGACCCGCCAGTCGCGATCGATTCGTCGTCGGGATGCGCATGGAAGGTCACGAGCGTTGCCACGGCGGTCGATGCTACCGGCGAGATCGTGATTTGGCGCTTGCGACACGGCCGTCGGTACGCTGAGGCCAGCCGATGCGCGTGTCCACGCCGGGTGAGATGCGCCAGTGGCCCCTCCTTCGGAGCCGGCCCCGATGATGCTCGCTGCGATCGACCGCGGTTCAGGCGATGGCGCCGGCCTCGCGCAGCTTCGCGATCCGGTCCGCGTCGAAGCCCCAGTCGCCCAGGGCATCGTCGGTGTGCTGGCCCGGGTTCGCGGGAGGCCGCGACACGGCGCCCGGCGTGCGCGAGAAGCGTGGGGCCGGTGAGGGCTGGACGATCCCCTCGCTCTCGAAGAACGTGCCACGGTGGACGTTGTGCGGGTGCTTGGGCGCCTCTTCCATCGACAGGACCGGCGCGAAGCACACGTCGCTGGCATCCATGAGCTCGCACCACTCGTCGCGCGTCTTCGTCTTGAACAGCTCGACCGCCCGCTCGCGCATCTCTGGCCAGCGCGCGCGGTCGTGCTGGATCGGCTGATCGCCATCCGCGTCGGTGATGCCTGACTTCGCCAGCAACTCGGCGAAGAACTGCGGCTCGAGCGAACCGACAGACACGTACTTCTCGTCTTTGGTCTCGTACACGTCGTAGAACCAGGCGCCCGTGTCGAGGAGGTTGCTGCCCCGCTGGTCCTGCCAGAAGCCCATGGCGCGGAACGCGTGGAACATGGTCATGAGCACCGCGGCGCCGTCCACCATCGCGGCATCGACCACCTGGCCCTTGCCCGATGTGCCCCGCTCGACGAGCGCGCAGGCGACGCCATAGGCGAGCAGCATTCCTCCGCCGCCGAAATCGCCGACGAGGTTGAGCGGCGGGACAGGCTTCTCGCCCGCCCGGCCGATCGGCTCGAGCGCGCCGGCCAGCGCGATGTAGTTGATGTCATGCCCTGCCGCTTGCGCGTACGGCCCGTGCTGACCCCAACCGGTCATGCGCCCGTAGACAAGGCGCGGGTTGCGCTCGAGGCACGCATCAGGCCCGATCCCCATGCGTTCGGTGACCCCAGGGCGGAAGCCTTCGATGAGCGCGTCCGCTTCGTCGACGAGCGACAGCAACGTCTCGACGCCGTCCGCGCTCTTCAGGTCGATGCCCACCGATCGGCGGCCCCGGTTCAGCACGTCGAGGTTGGGTGTGCGCGAAGCCTTGGCTCCCACGTTCGAGGCGCGGTCGATGCGGAGGACATCGGCACCCATGTCGGCGAGCATCATGGCGCAGAACGGCCCGGGGCCGATCCCCGCCAGCTCGAGCACCTTCACCCCGGTCAGTGGTCCGCTCACGGTTGTTCTCCTCCGATTTCGATCGTGCGGCGGGCAATCGCCGAGTCTGCTCAGACCGAAGCGGCTGAACGGGCCGCCAGGTTGGTGATGCCTTCGATGATCCGCGCCCAGTAGTAGGTCGGCAAGTCGTGGCCCATGCCTTCGAGGATCACAAGCTCGGATCCTTGGAGGCACTCGGCGGTACGCTCGCCGCCGCTCATATTGACGAGCGGGTCGGCATCGCCATGGATCACGAGCGCGTTTACGTCGAGCTTGCGCAGTGCAGCCGAGCGGCTGCCCGAGGCGAGGATCGCGAGAAGTTGCACACCGAGCCCGACCGGGTAGTAGCCGCGATCCCACGCGAGAGACTCACGCTCGCGGACGCGCTCTTCCTCGAAGTGCTCGGGCGAGCCGATCAGGCGTGACGCCTCGACCGCCTGCTCGAGGTACTCCTCTTTGGTGTGAACGCGACGTTGAAGCAGGAGCGGGAGGACGTCGGGATTGGCCTGGCCGACGTCGCGATCGCCAGTCGTCGACATGATCGACGTCAGCGACAGCAGTCGCCCGGGATGATCGATCGCCATCGTCTGGACGATCATGCCGCCCATCGACGCGCCGGCGACGTGTGCCTGCTGGATGCCGAGCGCGTCGAGAAGCCCGACGGCGTCGGCAGCCATGTCGTGCAGCGTGTACGGCGCCGCGACCGGCTCGCCCTGGAACGCTCGCGCCAGCGTGCTCTGGAAGTCGATGGGCTCGGGCAGATCGGTCTTGGACGACAGGCCCACATCACGGTTGTCGAACCGGGTGACCGAGAACCCGCGGTCGACGAGGGCTTCGCAGAAGTCGACCGCCCACGAGATCTTCTGCGCACCGAGCCCCGAGACGAGCAGCAACGGGGGGCCGTCAGGATCGCCGAAGGTTTCGTACTCGATCTCGATTCCGTTGGCTTTGGCACGCGGCATGCAATTCATCCTCGCCGCTTCTTGATCGTGGGGTCAAGAAGCGCGAGTCAGCGAGATGCGCGTGGCGGCGAGCCAGTGGGGCGCAACGGCGGGGCGCTCGGCATCGGAGTGCTGGCCCAGGCGGTCGGAGCCGCTATGTCCGGTGCCGGCTCGACCGGATCGCCCGCGAGCCTGCCGCGCGCGGTCGACGCCCGGATCGTCACGAACACCGTCGCCTCGACCAGTGTCACGATCGCGACCGTGCGGACCACGATGTTCCCCGCGTCGGTTCCCGCGGTGAGGAGATGGACGGTGGCGAGGATGTAGAGCGGATAGCTCGCGAGGTGGATGGCGCGCCACGCGTTCTTCGGCAATCGCCTCATGAGCAGCGAGCTGATCTCGACCGCGAGCAACAGGTAGAAGGCAACGATGCCGAAGGCCACGGCCGCCGGGCGGTACTCGGAGGTGAACGGCACGAGCAGCTGCACGGGCGAGAACGGCACGTACGAGTCGACGAGGATGGCCGTCACGTGCACCCCGACGAAGATGACCGCCAGTCCTCCGAGGAAGCGATGAAGGTCGAGCAGCCATCGCGCCTTGGGCCGTCGGCCGAGGACGCGCGTCGAGAGCAGGAAGCCCCAGGTGACCGACAGGGCCAGCAACGACCACGACACGAGCCCCGAAGCCCGTGCGACGAGCCAGGGCAGGTTCATGTCATGCCGACCGCCTGTTGACCATCGGCCGTCTCACCGCCACCGGCCCTCTCGCCATCGAGGGGGAACGGCTCGGTGAGGAAGGCTTCGAGTGCGCCCACGACAGTCCGCGAGCCACCCGCCTCGACGAGGAGGCCTGCTGCGCCGAGCGCTTCGATCATCCCCTCGGCCTGTTGCGAGCCCGCAACGATCGCCGCCGTCGCGAGGACCTCCGCAGTCGCGCCGTTCCCGGCGATGATCGTGGCGGTCACCACCGGCGAGGTCGCGGGACGACCGGTTCGAGGGTCGATGAGATGATGAGCCTCGCCGCCGTCAGTGGTACGCCAGCGGCGCTTGAGCGTCGAGGACGTGGCAACGGCGCCCTCAGCCAGCGAGGCGACGACGGCATCTGTGTCAGGTGCGAACGGGTCGGCAATCCCGATCGACCACCCCGACTCGCCGGCGTGCTCGGTCTCGGGAAGCTCAGGCCCGAGGCCGGTGACCCGGACATCGCCTCCCAGCTCGACACAGGCACCGAGCGCTCCCGCCGCGAGGAGCTCAGCAGCGAGGAGGTCGGCGGCGAGACCCTTGCCCAGCCCGCCGGGGTCGAAGCGCGTGCCTGCTGGGATGGCGACGGTGCCAGCCCGCGCATCGACCTCGATGCCCCCGCAACCGGCGCTCGCGGTGGAGCTACGGATCGGCGCAGGCGCGCCTGTCCGCACCTCGTCGATGGTGCGGTTGTAGCCAGCCGCGATGACCGACTCGCCGACGAGTGGATCGAACGCGCCGCCGGTCGCGCCCCACGCTTCGATCGCCGTCTGCACCAGCAGCCGAGTGTCGGCCGTGACCTTGACGGGCCGGCCCGCGTTCCGGTTGATATTGCTGATCTCGCTGGCAGAGAGGAAGCGACTCCAGCGCCGCTCGAGGTCATCGATGCGGCTCACCGCGACGCCGAGCAGGTCGCGCCGATCGGTGACGATCACGACCGAGACGTCACTTCCCATCGCACGCCAGGTTCGTTCAAGGGTCGGCCGGCGTTCAGCTTGCACGGCTGCGCGCTCGCGGTTGTTGCTGGGTCGACGGTGCGTTGGTCGACGGAGGCTGCGCGCTGCCACCAACGCTCGCGCCGGGTTGGGTCGTCGACGGGCTCGAAGGGTAGCCCCTCCCGCTGCGGCTGAGCGGCGTGGTCGTCGTGCTGCGCTGACTCGTCGACGGCGTCGTGAGCGACGGTTGGTCGGACGTGCGGCCACTGGTGCTCCCGGTGACGGGCTGCGCGATCGCGAAGCCGCCGACCATGCCCATCGTCGCCGCCGTCGCCGCGCCGGCTGCGATCATGCGAGCTCGGCGGGCAGGGTGCTTCTCGCGTGGGGCACGGCCGGGTCGAGCACCTGAGGGAACGGTTGGGTCCACGACCCCAGTGTTCGCACGAAAACGTAAGGAGCCGGTAAACACCCTGCGCGGATCTCGCGATTCGGCCCGCGAAGCTGCGAGCGGGGTAGCTTCCGCCCGTGCCTCCTGACCCGATGCTCGCCGCGGGCGACCCCTACCGGATCGACCCGCTCACGGGAGAGATCGCGTACGTCGTCGCCAAGCGGCAGGACCGGCCGAACCTGCCTCCGACGGGCTGCCCGTTCTGCCCGGGTGGGCTCGAGGCCCCCGAGCCCTACGACCTTCGCTGGTTCACGAACCGCTGGCCGGCCATGCCCGGCGACCGGGCCGAGGTCGTCCTGTACACCTCCGAGCACGACGCGACGTTCGCGTCGCTCGGTGTGGCCGGCGCGCGCAAGGTCGTTGACCTGTGGGCCGACCGGACCGCTGCACTCGGAGCGCGCGACGACGTCGCGTACGTGCTCGTGTTCGAGAACCGCGGCCCCGAGGTCGGGGCAACCATCGCCCACCCGCACGGCCAGATCTACGCCTTCGACCTCGTGCCCCCGGCACCGCTCGGCGAGCTCTCCCGGCGTGACCTCGCCGCGCTCGGCCCCGCCGCCGCTGGACGCGAGGGCGAGCGGTTGGTGTGCGCGCACGGCGGCTGGCGCGCCTGGGTGCCGTGGGCGGCAAGCTGGCCCTACGAGCTGTTGATCGCGCCGGACGTTCGCCGCGCCGATCTCCCATCGCTGGGCTCCGGCGATCGCGACGCGCTGGCCACAACGCTCGTCGACGCGCTCGGCCGGCTCGATGCACTCTTCGCCGCGGCCATGCCGTACATGCTGTGGATCCACCAGCGGCCGACGGATGGCGCCGAGTGGCCCGAGGCATGGGTCCACGTGCACGTCGCGCCGCTCTACCGATCTGGGGGGACGCCTCGGTTCGTCGCCGCGGGCGAGTTGGGCAGCGCGGTCTACTTCAACCCGGTTTCCCCGATCGACGCAGCTGCAGCGCTGCGCGAAGCGAGCGCATGACCGTTGCCGCCTTCGCACCGGGGCGCGTGAACCTCATCGGTGACCACACCGACCACACCGGCGGGCTCGCCATGCCGATGGCGATCCAGCTCGGCACGACCGTCACCGGCGAGACGACCGGAGGCGACACGATCGAGCTCCGGTCTGGCACGCAGGAAGAACCGGCGATCGTCTCGATCCACGTCACGACGGGCGAGCTCGATGGCCTGTCGCCGAGCTGGGCTCGCTACGTCGCCGGTGTCGTGCACGAGCTCCGCCCGTCTGCGGGATTTTGCGGCACGGTCTCGACGACGCTGCCGATCGGGGGCGGGCTCTCGTCGAGCGCTGCCCTCGAACTGGCCGTGGCCCTCGCGCTGGGGTTCGGAGGCGGTGCGCTCGAGCTCGCGGAGCTCTGCCAGCGGGCCGAGCAGATCGCGTCCGGCGTGCCCTGCGGCATCATGGACCAGCTCGCGTCGGCGACGGGCAAGCCCGGCCACGCGCTGCTGATGAACTTCACGACCATGGCGGTCGAGTCCGTGGCGATTCCCGAACGCGCTGCCATCGTCGTCATCGACTCCGGGCAGCAGCGAGCGCTGGCCGACTCGGCGTACGGCGAACGGCGGGCCGCCTGCGAGCAGGCGTCCATGATCGTCGGCGCGCTGCTCCATGCGTCGGTCGACGATCTCTACCGGATCGACGATCCGGTCACACGACGCCGGGCCCACCATGTGATGACCGAGAACATACGGGTTCGCGACTTCGCGGCCGCGATCCGCACCGGCGATCTCGCGGCGGCTGGCGCCTGCATGACAGCCAGCCACCGGAGCCTGCGCGACGACTTCGAGGTCTCCACCGATGTGCTCGACGCGCTCGTCGACCGGCTGGTCGCGACCGACGGCGTCCACGGAGCCCGCCTCACCGGCGCCGGCTTCGGCGGGTGCGTCGTCGCGTTGACCGAGCCCGGCGCGCTCACCGAAGGTTGGACCGTGGTGCCATCGGGTCCCGCCCGGCGACTCCAAGCCTGAGAACGCTCGGCGCCCAACCGTTCGGGGCCCATCGCAGGCGGCTCACCGCCCGAGCAGCCGCGTACCGGCACGGTGGAGCACCGCGCGGAACCCCTCTTCCTGGCCCGGAGTCAACGCCTCCGCGACGACCGCGCGCAGGTCGTGCGGGCTCAGCGCGTCGAAGCAGATCCACGGCATCATCCGCGCCAGGCGACGCTGGGTCGATTTGATCAGCGACCCGCGCTGCGAGACGGGAAGGGGCGCTTCGAGCACCGCTCGGGCGAGCGCTCGCGCGACGGCCGGGTTGGCGACGAGCGCGCGGCGGCGCACGAGGATGGAGAGCTCGGAGTCGGTGAACGGCGCCGCGCCGGCGCCGTCGAGCAGTTCGCGCCCGAGGACCTGATAGCGCCACCACAGCCTCGCGAAGACGTGATCGTCCATGTCGAGGAACCGCTCGTCAGACCCTTCCGGCCACCGCCAGGCCGCGAGATCTGGCACCACGACGCACGTGATGAACGCCCACACCGCCGGATCGGCCGCCTCTGCGGCAACGATTCCGGTGGTCTCATGCAGCACACCCGCCCATGCCCGGTCGAGCGCATCGGCGACCTGAGGATCGACCGGCTCGGGCCAGCCGAACCTGTCTGCTGCGGCCCGGAGTTCGGCCTGCACGAGCGCGACCCGATCTTCGCCGACGGGATCGCCGCCCGGGAGCGGTTCGGCGGCGTCGTCTCGCGTGCGGCTCGTCGCCCGCAGCGCCTGCGGCGTGTCGGTCGAGAGGCGTTCGACCCGATGGTCGCCGCGTTCGATCGCCAGGCGCGGCCATGTCGTGGTCGCCGGTCGGCTCATGGTTCGCGCAGGAGGTGAAGGCGGTCCTGCAACTCGGCGTCGAAGCGATCGGGGTGGTCGCGGCGGAGGGCGCGCAGGCGAGCCGGGGTGGTGCCCGGCAACCACCGTTCGTAGAGCTGCTGGAGCGCGCCGCCGACGGTGTCGTCGCCGAAGGTCCCGAACCGTGCGACGAACTGCGGCTCGTCCATGGCGCGCTCGATCAGAGCCCGCCCGACGTCCCATTGCAGGACGGACTGGACCATCCAGGCGCGTTCGCCCAGCGATCCGCGGAGCAAGCAGTCGACCGTGGGATGGTCGGTGTTCACCAAGAGTCGCAAGGCGCGACTCGGCGGTGCGGAGAGGTCGTCAAGGTCGACTCGCAGCCACCACGCAGCATCCGCGTCGATGCCCGACTCGGCCGAGAAGTCGACGGCGTCTGTTGGGAACCGGTGCTCGGCGTCGCCCAGCAGGATCGAGTTCGTGGCGCTGGCGGGCTCGCGCCAGACGATCGACCCGGCCCGCCGTGCGCTCAACGGTTCACCGCCGCGAGAGGGCGCGCCCAGCACGAGGCACCGCGACACCACCAGCCGGCCACCTACGAGCGACGGGTCGACCACGAACCCCAGGCGATGGACCCCCGAGGAGTCGAGTTGAAGCCTGGCACCGAGCCCGCGAAGACCCGTCGCGCTCGCCCGCCACGTGGCGATGAGGTCCAGGGGCACGCCGACCGCCAGACCGGCGGCAGCACGCACCTCGTCGGGGTCCACCGTCACCTCGCAGCCGAGCTCGATCGGCGTCCAACGATCCCAACCGGGCAACCGCCGGGCCGCCTCGTGCGCCACCCCGTTGACCACGGCGGTCCAGGGACCGGCATGCACCAGAGAGTCGGCCGTCTGGTGCGGAAGGACGACGAATCGCGGCATCAGGAGGCCGCCTCGTCGAGCGGCGTGACGACCATGTCGACTGCCACGGCGATGTCAGGCAGCGAACGGACACGGACACGCCATCGGTTGGGGCGACCCCGGACTACGACGAGCCGGCTGCCTGCGACCTCGACGGCGCCGTCGTCGCCTCGCTTGGTCGGCACGAAGCCGACGATCTCGACCGGCTCCCACGACGAGCGTGCCGCGGCGCGCCGCTCCCTCGGTTCGCGCTCGACCGCGTCCCCGTCGTGGGTCGCGACGAACGCCGTCGCCTCGACGACCGTTCCGCTGCAGCCGGGTCGGTGCGAGACCACGAAGTCGATGTCGCTGACACGATGGTCGCTGATGCGAAGGCTCTTCGCCGGCAGCCGGTGCACCGGGCCGAAGCTGACCGCGGGCAGCTCAGGTTGAGCGGGGCGAGTCGCGCCGGCCTCGTCGTGGCTCGGCCCGGCGAGGAGGCCGCTCAGCGCGTCAGCGATCTGAGCCGCCGGCCGCCGGTCGCAGCTCTCGTCGTTCGCGAACGCAGCCGAGAGCGCGATGAGGTTGCGCATGCCCATGGCCACGGAGCGACGATGGGCGTCGTCGCGGACGAGGTTCGCACGCCACGAGTCGTGGGTCGGGGGCTCGGCAGCGGCAAACGCTCGGTCGAGCTCGGGAACGGCCTTGAAGACGCCGACCCACTCGGTGACCACCGACGGCAGAGCCGGGCATTCCAGATACTCGACGACGAGCTCAGGCTCGCGGAGCAACGCGACGTGGTGCGCCAGGCCTTCGAACGCGGCGGCGCTTTGGCGCTCCGAGCCGGCGTCTCGCCCGTCGTCGGCGACCGAACGGGGCAGCACCGGGATGCGGGCAAGACCGAGCCAGCCGATCGGCACCGTCGACTTCGGATCCTTCACCGCGTGGAGCTGCACCGTGTCGTCGGCGCCGGCGCTCGTGGCGCCGCCGTCTCTCGTGGCGCCGCCGGCGCCCGCCGAGCTCCCACCGTCGTTCGCAGCGAGCCGGAGGGCCGAGCGCACGCCGCGCAAGGCGTCGGCATACGCATGCAGCGGCGCGACGTCGTCAGGGTCGGGAACCGGAACGGGATCGCTTTCGAAGGTGATCGCGAACCGCATCGACGGCGCGCCGCCGGCCGGCGCAACCATCTTGGGCCAGAAGTTCCAGACGATCGCGTCGGCGAGGAAGTTCATGGCCTGCCGCGGTGTGCGACCCCGAAAGCCGGGAGCGACGACGCAGATGGTGGTTCCAGTCTGGCCCTCGTCGAAAGGCGGCAGTCCGAGGACATCGGCGAACGCGTCGGCATTCCCGCCGACGATCGGGAGGATCGACTCCTCGACCGATCTCCCCCACCAGTGGCGACCCGTGTAGCGGCGTCCGTCTGCGCTGAAGTGGTCGGTGAACCCAGCCGCGATGAACCGGGATTGCAGCGTGTCGCCCACAGCCGTGCGCGAGTGCACGATCACCGCACGCGCCTCGCTCACCACGAAGCTGATCGTCTTGCCGAACCCATACGTGCCGCCCCCGAACTCTCGGTCGGACGGCTGGCCGATGTTGAACAGCAGATCGACGAAGTTGGACGATTGCCCGGGCTTGGGCGGGCGGTCAGCTCGCACCGGACCACCAAGGCCCGTTGTGCCGGCATCGGTGAGGGACAGCAGCAACACGTCGTCGCGCTGGAGCACTTCGCGGAGGCGGTCGGCGGCGGGCGGCGGGGAGTCGAACACCGTCGACTGCAGCACGCCCCGCTGGACCGCGTCGAGATGGTGGGCCCGGATGGCGAAGTCGACGACCGACCTGTCGTCGAGCCGCGCGTCCCAGCTGTTCTGGACGGCCTCTCGAACGAGCACCACAAGTGGATCGAGGCGGGGCCGTCCGAGCAAGTTCTCCGCGCCTTCCGCTGCCAGCGCCCCATGAGGCGGGAATGGCTCGGAGAAACGATCAAGGGTGGCCGGCAGCACGACGGGCATTCTTGCCGACGTGACGCATCGACCGCGCCATCGGCGATCGCGCGATCGACGGTGCGTGGCGGCGACCGAGGAGGCGAGCGATGGTTGGAGAGGCCGGCCGGGGCTGGAGCGCTCGTGTGGGCACCTACTTGTTCGGCCGTATTCCCACCCTGTGAACGAGTGGCTCTTTGGCGAGCTCGGTTTTGGCAGGCGGGACTACTCGATGCGCAAGCCGGAGATCGCCCTCGAGGCGAGCAACAGGGCGGCCGCCGGTCCCTCGAACGACGTCGATCACCCGAGCCTGGAACGGCTCGGCTTCGTCGCCGGCGATCAAGACGGAGCCAATGGCAACTTCCTCGCTGTCCTCCTCGAGGTAGGTCCACACCAGACCAGTCCCGTCGACCTGGTTCACGTCGGCGGAGATGACACGTGTCTTGTTGCTCGCGGCGGTAGGCGTCTTGGTGGTGCTGCCCGTGAGCGCCCTCCTCGTACTCTTCAATCCACCGATGTCCGGAGCGCTGGCGGGGATCATGCTCTTTCTGGCCTTGCCCTCATTGCGCTTGGACGGGCGCCACGCGTGATGCTCGCGTGCCTCATCTGCGTACCGCTCCTCGTCATGTGGGGAGCCGCGCAACCGGGTGGGGATCGGATGACATGGATCGTTGCGCTGCCGGTGTTCGCCATCGGATCGATCGCCGTTTGGACGTTTCCCTCGGGCCGGTCCAACTCGGCCATCGCACGTCGTTGCGCGGCCGTGGCCCTCGCGTGCATGGCCGTTGCGGTCCTTGACCAGACGATCGTCCGCAAGGTCGAGATGCTTGCGATGTCCCCGGCGCTGGACACCGAAGCCGAGCGCATTCTCGAGACCCAAGCGCCGGTCGGTGGCAGCTTCCCTCGCGGGAGTTGCCGCCGTTCTCAAGGGCGGTGCGGCTTGGACCCTACGACCTCGACTGCGCGTAGTGTACGGCGGTGGCGGAAGCCGTGAAGTCGTCTTCACGATCTATCAACGAACCGTTTACCACGGTCATGAGCGAGGGGTCGAGGACAGCGGCTTCCTCTACGCGCCCGACGCATCACCACTGGCCAGTCCTCCATGGCCAGCTCCACCGTCTTGGTCGACACGATCCCTTCGGGGCTGACGACACGCTGGGAGTGTGGTCGTGGCTGGCCCGAGACCGCTCACACATCGCGGCACGATTCGGCCGCCGGACCCGCTCGTGGAACATCCGAGACGTCGAGCGCGTCCTCGCCCTGGAGACGTTCAACGGCAATCAACCAACACTCGTACTGCTCCACGATGGCAGCGGCACGCTCGTGCGTGTGCCGAAAGGTCGTGCGTGTGCCGAAAGGCCGTGCGTGTGCCGAAAGGTCGTGCCGAACGGAACGCCGTTCGTCTGATCGAGTTGCTCGAGAGCATGCGGCTGTCGCGGGGTCCGTCGTCTTCGAAGGACGATTCAGGCGAATGGGATCCAACATTCAAGCCGGCGCGGATCCCGAGCTCATCACTTCGGTGGCTTGCCCCCACCATGTTGTTCGCGATCTCAGGCTTGATGGTCCTGAGCATTCCTCTCGGGATGGCAGCGGATCAACGCTCCGACGATGCCGTGAGGGCTCGCAGTACGACGACGACCGGCAGAGTGCTCGGCATCAACCACACGAGCAAGGACACCATCGGACTCGTGGAGTACACAGCCGAGCAGGGCAAGCGTTGCCCTGTGGCTCAAGTGGCATCCAACCGACATCGACGCCAGTCTGCACAGCACGCGATCAATGCCGGGCCCTGTTCCGGTCAGCCCTTGAGCGCGTCGCCCAGGCTCGCCGCCAGCTCGGCGTCCCGCTGGCCGAGTGCATGCGCGTACACCCGAAGCGTCGTCGACGCGTCGGCGTGTCCCGATCGACCGGCCACGGTTGCGAGGTCGTAGCCGCGGCTGAGGGCGAACGTCGCTGACCAATGGCGGAGGTCGTGCAGGCGCCACTCGGGATCGATGCCCGACAGCTCGCGACAGCGGCGCCACCTGTAGCCGACTCGGTCGGGGTTCGGTGGATCTTCGGTATCGCTGAACATCCACGGCGCGTACGGCTCGCGCTTCTCGCGCAATGGGATGAGCAACGCGACCGTGTCGGCATCAAGAGCGACGCGACGGCGATCGGCCGTCTTCGTCGGGTCGTCACGCAGAAACGAGACGCGGTCGTCGCCCTCGCCTTCACGCACGACCGTGATCGCGCTGTCGATGCGGAGGATCGAGCCGTCGAGGTCGGCACACCGCAAGGCGGCGGACGAGCGCCGGTGATCGCCGCGAGGCGCAGCGCGACGGGCGTCATCTCGTGGATCTCCGCCGCAACGGACATCACCTGGAGCACTTCCTCCGCCGGCATGACGGCGCGCTTCGTCTTCTTCGCCTTCTGGTGCGTCGCCAGCGCCGCCGAGTTCTGCGAGATCCATCCCCACTTCACCGCTTGCTGCAACGCGGAGCGAAGCGTCTGGAGCTGATTGCGAATCGAGCCGTCGCCGACGCCGGCCTTGCGGCGAGGAGTGATCCACTGGCCGATGTCGGTCACCTGCAGTCGTGACAGCGGGACACGTCCTTGACCGTCCGCCGGCGACCGAGCGCACCGGTTTCAACGCAAGCTGCGCTGCCACCTTCTCGGCGTCCTTCTTGCCACCGTGCACGGTCCGGCTGGTCTGCACGGGCTTCCCGTTCTCATCGCGGCCGACGAACACCCGGACCTCCCACACGCCTCGTCGTTTCTGCCCGGATCGTGGCCACGTTCGGACCATACCTGGAAAGTAGGGATGAACCGCCGTCTCGCAAATCGACGATGGAAGAGGCCCGCCATCGCTGGCGGGCCTCAGAGCTCACGAACAAGCAGGCGGTACTACTCGATGCGCAAGCCGGAGATCGCCCTCGAGATCACGAGCTCTTGGATCTGCTCGGTGCCTTCGAAGATGTCGTAGGTCTGTTTGGTCCGTCCATCCAGTACCAAGCAGTCCCTCTGAGCTGCGTATTGTCCGGCACTCGTGCCACCCAATACCCCTGCATCCACCTCGTGCCGTGCAGTTGTAGGGATGAAGTAGGGACGCGACCGGAAATCTCGCGCTTCGAAGATCACCGATTTCGTGGAGCTGATCGGCGCCGACAGGGAGCGGTCCAGGACGAGGATGATGGCGCCGACGCAATCAGCGTAAGGGCGCTCGGGTCGTGAGGCGGTCGGAGACTGGCCACGTCCTCCGGCCGGTCGACCCCGCAGGTCCAACAATCGGTTGATGTGCTGAGTCGTCCGCGCCCACCGGCAGCTCGGACGCTCGCTGGTAACCTTTGCGTCGTGGCACTCCCCCAGCCGGCCGCCGGACGACCGAGCCGCGTCGCTCGCGAGATCGACGTCGAGGATGCGATCGAGGAAGCCGTGGCTTCCGTGAGACTCGAGGGTCTCGAGCCGACCCCCGAGTTCCACGCCTTGGCCGAGCGAACGAAGGCGGGAGAGATCTCGATCGACGAGTTCGTTCGCCGTGTCGAGGCGCTGCACGGCGTTTGAGCGACGATCCTTACATCGATGCGCTCACCGGCTATCTCCGGCACCTGCTGGACGTCGACTCGCAAGAAGACTTCGAACGGGCGGAGGCGAACATCACCGCCGCTCGGGCGTTGGAGCTGCAGTACCGACCGGTCGTCGGCGCGTACGACGTCAGGCACCTACAGGCGGTCCATCGGCATCTGTTCGCTGGCATCTACGACTGGGCCGGTGAGTTTCGGACAGTCGACATCGCTCGCACCCTGAAGTTCGGCTCCTGGCGCCATGTCGCCAGCTACCTCGATGAGCAGTTCGCTCAGCTCCGAGCCGAGGATCATCTCGTTGGCCTCCAACGCGACACCTTTGTCGACCGCGTGACCTACTACTTCGGCGAGGTGAACGCCGCCCACCCGTTCCGCGAAGGCAACGGCCGCACCCAGCGGGCCTTCTTCAGCCAACTGGCCGTCGACGCCGGCTGGCGGCTGCGCTGGGCGGCGGTGACGCCGCACGAGAACGCAGTGGCGAGCGAAGCAAGCCTCAGAGGGCATCCAGATCCGCTCCGTGAGCTGTTCATGCGCATCACCCATCCGGCCACTGACGATCGGGACGGAGGCGGTCACGAGCGATGATGGCGTGAACGCTGCTGTGACGTCCTGCGTCGCCGCTGGTGAATCGCCCGCTACGGCACGAGCTACCGTCACGCCGATGATGGTGACCGACCTGCAGCACTTCGTCGACCTGCCCGCAGACGTGCCAGGCCCGGCACGAAGCCTGGCTGATCAGCTTCACGCGATCATCCGGGCTGCGACAGCAGAGAAGGCCGGCATGGCATGGGAGACCGCCATCGCGTGCAAGCGTCGTCCCGGCAGGCAGCGATGCCCGGGCCACATCCAAGTGTTCCGAGCCGACCTACCCGCACCCATCGAATGGCGGTGCAGTTCGTGCGCGGACGAGGGGGTGATCAGCAACTGGGAGGGTTCCTACTCCGATCTGCGGCTGCCGCGCGGCGAACGTGCGGCATCGCAGACGGACGAGGTCGTCATCTCCGAGGAGGCGTTCGCGGCGCTTCGCGACCTGCAGTTGCTCGACGCTGACTGCGAGCGCCTGGTCTACCGCGCCCGAGCGACCGAGCGTGGCGTCGTCCTCCGAACCGATGCCGGCGACCTCGACGAGCTGATGGGCTTCGTTGCCGCGGAAGCCAACCACGAGTCGAACCCGCGGAGACGGAGGCGGCTCGACGCAGCATTCGACGCGCTGTACGAGGCGTTCAAGGCGATGGACGAATAGGGGAAGACTCCAAGCGTGGTCGTCCGGTCCCGCCCTCTGCCACGGAGCCCTCGGCGCGGAGCAGCTCGGGAACCTTCACCCGTCCCAGGCTTCGATTGAGGAAGAGATCAGGCAGCTTGTCGGGATGCGACACGCAGGACGTCCTCCAGCTGGTCCAGCGGAACGCCGAACTCGGCCGACAGCTCCTCGAGGGACTCCCCCGTCCAGAACCGCTGCAGGACATCGTCTACCGGCGCGCCACCCCGCTCGAAAATCGGTGCACCGAAAGATCTCGTCGGGTCCGCGACAACTTCGGCGTGCTCGTAGGCCGGAACGCGGATGAGCGACGCGTAGCCATCCGGGCCGTAGTCGATGCCACGAAGGTAGGACTAGACCGTCTCGACGAACACGCGCTGGCGCTGCGCACGACGACGAGGTCGCGAGCAAGTCGCCCGGCTTCGGACTCGCGCTGCGACTCCGCGAAGTCGAACATCAACTCGGCCCCGTCGGTGAAGAGCCGCTTGGACGCCAACGCGTGATCGAGGCCGATCGACTTCTCCAGTTCGACGAGAGCGGGACGGATCCGCTGCATCGGCACGCCGCTGCGACGAACCGCTGCGAGCACCAACGACTCCGCCAGCCCGACAAACGGAATCGTCGGACTCTTCGCTCCCGCCGCCGGGATGGACGTGACGATCGGGGTGCCCGACACGTCAGGGCGGTCAGCGAAATGGCGGACGCAACCCTTGGCCCAGGTGCTCAGCGTCGATGGCGCAATATCAACCGGCAAACGCCGAAGCATGGACAGCACCGCGGCACAACCCCGCTGCCACCGGAGCCGGACGGAGCGACCTACCCCGGGATGCCCACAACGTCCAGGTGGCCCATCAACGATGTCCACAACCCGCGCGAGAAAGGGCTCTTCAGCGTCGCCAGCGGCGACAACTGCGCCGACGGTGACGGTGTCGGGCTCCGAGGCACCATCCACTAGCCCGCACGCAGTCCGCCCACCTCACGAGGCTCGATACGCCGAGTGCAAAGTGCGACCTGCTCGGGGCTCGTCTTCGGGAAGCGGGAGCGCCGCGGCGCCTGAAGCTGCGGGGTGAAGTGGCCGCCGCGGGAAGCGATCGCCTGCGTCGAGCGGCGGATCGGCCGGCGGCTGGCTCGGTGGCGGCGCGGCGGCACGCAGCGGAGGCGTCTCGTAGCGCCTGACGTTCCTGCGAATGAGCACCAACAGGCACCACCCGATCAATGCGATCGGTGAGAGAACCACTGTGCCAACGATCAACTCCACATGCTCCGTTGTACCGCAGGCGCGCCGGCGACGAAAGGGTCCGGCCACGGTCGGCTCAATGAACGGTTTGCTCAATTGGAGTCGCCACATCACTTGACCGCCGATCTTGTCAAGCGCGAATTGACGGAGATTCGCCGTCCACTGAGTCCCATGCCGTCCTTCGAGTGCCATTCCGTGTCGCTGCGTCCGGCATCGAGCGCGTCCGAGAACTTGACCGCTCTTCGGATCGGAGATCGAGGTGTTCACTCGATCGCGTGAACGCGACAGACGCAACCGCCGACGGGCCAGCGGGTGCAACGCATCGACGCCGTCATGAGTACGGCTCCTGCCGCGTCCACAGGCTCATCATCGACGCACTCGTTGATCCCTGCGATTCCGTCATCGACGACAGCGTTGACCCTTCCGACTGAAGGACACCCGCATGCTCCACCCGATCAGCCCACCCCCCACTCATTTCGGAACAGACGAGTGCACGAGCCCGTGGGGGACCGAATCGTGACCGCACGCGTGACGACGTTGCAGGGCGCGGATGCCGGCGCGTACTACGTCGAGAAGGAGTTGGGCTACTACCTCGATGACGGTGAGCCCCCCGGGCAGTGGCGAGGGAACGCCGCTGCCGCGCTCGGCCTCGATGGCGTCGTCGTCGACGACGACTTCCTCGCGCTCGTGGACGGCCTCAATCCGAGGGCTGGCGAACTGCTGGGCACGAAGCACACCGAGCGGACGGTGCGCGGCTTCGACGTGACGTGCTCGGCTCCCAAGAGCGTGTCGCTGCTCTACGCACTCGGCGACGATGACGTCCAAACGCATGCCCTGCAGGCGCACGACACTGCCGTCGAAGCCGTGCTGGCGTGGATCGAAGAGCACGCCCACACCCGCTTCCGGGTTCACGGCGAGGTATGCACCTTCGATTCCGACGGGATCGTCGCCGCTTGCTTCCGCCAGCACACCAGCCGAGCACTCGATCCACAGCTCCACACCCATGTCGTGATCGCCAACCGCGTGCAGGCGCCGGACGGCCGATGGCTGGCGCTCGATGCTCGCACCATCAAGCGTGACCAGCAGACGCTCTCCCGGCTCTACCACGCGGGTCTGCGGGCCGAACTCACCGATCGGCTCGGCGTCCGCTGGGTCGAGCCCCGCAACGGCATCGCCGAGATCGCCGATGTCCACGAGGATGTTCTCGCCGAGTTCTCGAAGCGCACCGATGCGATCAAGGCACGGACCAAGGACAAGATCGACGGCTTCGTGGAGGCCGTGGATCGGCAACCCACTCCGCGCGAACGGTGGCGGCTCGAACGGGAAGCAGCAGCCGAGGGGCGTCCCCCGAAGGTGGAGACGGACCCACTCATCCTCTGTCGCGAGTGGAGCGACCAAGCGACAGCGCTCGGCCTCGACCCGTCCGACATCATCGGACGGGCGGTCGAGATGCAGGCCGACCGCACCCACCACCTCGACCTCGAACAGCTCACCCACGACGCATTGGCGACGCTGGCCGAGCGCCAGTCGACGTGGCGACGAGCAGAGCTGGTGCGGGAGCTGGCTGGAGCGGTGCCAACGAACACCGCGGGTGCCGCCGGGGCGCTCCCGGCACTGCTGGACGGTCTGGCGGACCGGATCATCGCCGAGCGGCTGATCGACCTGTCCCCACCGATTCCCGATTGCATGCCCCTGCGCCGGGACGGGAGACCTGTCACCGAAGCAGCCACCGACCGTCGCCTCACCACGCCGGAGATCCTCGACCAGGAGGAGCGGCTCATGGACGCCGCCGAGCGACGGCTGCGACAGTCCGGTGACGATCGGCAAGTCCCAGCGCCCGACGGGCTGACGATCCCGCAGCGTCAACTCGCTGCGAGCGTCGCTGGCACGCACCAGCTCGTACTTGCGGTTGGCCCGGCCGGGTCCGGCAAGACCGCCGCGCTCGCTCCCGCCGTCGAGCGACTGCTCGCCGACGGACGTCCGGTGTTCGGTGTGGCACCCTCAGCCACCGCGGCAGAGGTGCTCGGCGATGACGCCGGTCTCGACGCCGACACGCTCGACAAGTTGCTCATCGAGCACCGCCTCGATCGGCCGCCCGAGCACCGGTACAACCTCCCTCCGGGGGCGACCGTGCTGCTCGATGAAGCGGCGATGGTCCCCACCGCCAAGCTCGCCGAATTGTTCGACGTCGCGGACCGCAAGGGCTGGCGCCTCTGCCTCGTCGGCGATCCACTCCAGTTCGCCCCGGTCGGACGGGGCGGCATGTTCGGATTGCTCGTCGATTCGTTCGACCACGTCGACCTCGAGCAGGTCCACCGCTTCCAACAACCGTGGGAACGCACGGCGAGCCTCCAACTCCGTCGCGGCGACACGAATGTGATCGACCTCTACGACGAGCACGACCGTCTCCACGGAGGGACAGAGCGGCAGATGCAGCGCTCCGTCGTCCAAGCCTGGTGGTCGGCGGTCGAAGCCGGACACACCGCGTCGATGATGGCGCCGACCAACGAAGCGGTCGTCGCACTCAACCAGCGCGCCCACGATGTGCGGCGGGAGGTCGGCCAGCTCGATCCCGACCGCTGGCTGACCGTTGGCCCTTACGAGGTCTGCGTCGGTGACCTCGTCTCGACGAGAGCCAACAACCGCCGGCTTCGGACGGATCGCAACCTCATGGTCAAGAACCGCGACCACTGGACGGTTGAGCAGATCCACCGCGATGGCGGACTCACCGTGTCCGGCAGGACCGGACGGGTCGATCTCCCCGCCGGCTACGTCGCCGAAAGCGTCGAGCTGGCCTACGCCGAGACGAGCCACGCCAACCAAGGGCGCACCGTCGACCGGTCGTTCCTCTACCTCGACGGTCCGACCGATTACCGAGACCTCTACGTCCCGCTGTCCCGCGGGCGAGACACCAACGAAGCCTTCGTGGTGCTCAATGGTGAAGAGACGCCGGCGGACGTGCTCGCCGATGCGCTCACACGAGACTGGATCGACCAGCCAGCCCTCCAAGTGCGAGCCGATCTCGATCGCCCCGCTGGCGGCACAGTCGACGGCCAGGAGCTCGCGCTCCGGCCTCTCGACCGAACCGAGCTACGGCAGCTCCTCGAACGCGACGCAGCACTCACCCGAACGCTCGAACGGATCCGATTCGAACAAGACGGAGCGGGCCGCATCCTCGACAACATTCGTGCGAACCGTCAGCAGCTCGAGCGGACGCTCTCGGACGACATGGCCCGCCTCAGCGCCGCCCGCGACACCATCGCCGAGCACGACCGGCCCCTCTATCGCAGGAAGCACCGGGTCGCGCTCGACGCCGCCCACCGGCAGTTGGAATGGCTCCCCAACTCGATCGTCGAAACGGAATCGCGTCTCGCTCAGCTCGGCCCCGACGAGCGAGCAGCGATTGATCGCCTTCGGCAGGCGAACGAGCGCGACAAGCAGTCGCCCCAGCTGATGGCCGAGCACACGATCATCCAGCGCAAGCTCGAACGCGACGTTGAAGCCCGTGGGCGCAGGCTTGCCACCAGCCCTCCCGCCGCCATCCTCGACCGGCTCGGAGCCTTGCCGGAGAACACGAAGCACGAGCGACTCTGGATCAACGCCGCTGGCAAGATCGCCCAACACGCCGCGGCATTCGACGGCCCGGTGTGGCGCGTGATCGACGGCGCGCACGGGGTCGACAACGACCTTGTCGCCGCCAGCCGGCGGTCTGCTCATCAGGCGGTGCAGCGCCTCAACCACGCCGTCGAGCAACAAAGCCGTGCAATCGAGCCACCGACCTTGGAGCTCGGCCTGTCTCTGTGATGCTGGCCCCCTCCTATGGCGATGCCGAGCCGTTGACGTGGAAAAGCTGCAAGGGCATGCCTGTGTCGCCTCTGTCCGGGTTGGTAGGACGGGTCGGGTAGCCGATGTAGAAGAACCCGGCCTCGTCGGCCAGCACCATCGGTTTCCACGTCGTCAGCGTCGGGTTGTTGTCGCGACTGCCGGTTCGGGTCAGCTGCGGATAGCTCGTGAACGGCGTCGCTTGAACCACCGCGCACGTCCGAGTGTTGTACTGCTCCATCGTGACCATGGCGCCTTGAACCTTGGAGCCCCAGGCGCTGGTTCCGCCGAAACCGCTCGCGATGTTCGACCAAGGAACCTCGGAAGGCAGCGTGTGGAGCTGGCCAACGGTGTCAAGACATCGACCCATGCCTTGATTGTCGGTCAACCATGTTGTGCCGTGTCGGCGAGCCGACACCCGTAGGTCCCGCTCAACAGGTACCCGCTCGAGCACTTCGCCGGATGCGACGTCGAGTTTGACCAGCGTGCTCTTCGATCCGGCTGGGTCGACCTGCACCCAGTATCCATCGTCGGCATCGATCTGGTAGTTCTCGACGCCAGCGAATCCCGCTCGGTCCAAAGCCTCGCGCGTCGTCAGCTCGCCCCTTGGCTCTCCCGTGCCCTTGTCGAACGACTGCACGCTTCCGCCTTCGACGAGGTTCGTGTGGATGCCGATGTTGTCGCCGAGGTCGACCAGGTAGTCAAGGGTGGCGCGGTACGACCGGCGCCAGCTGAGTTGACCGCGCTCCAACTCCAGAGACGCAACGTCGATGCTCCCGTCCATCGTCGGTGGAAACAGCTTGAGGAACACTCGCTCTTTGGAGGAGGAGTCCGCAAGAACGCCGCCGATCACACAACGAGCAGCCCATACCGGCTGGAACGTTCTCGACTCGACCCGAAGGTGACCGATCAGAACCAGACTCGGCGACGCATTCCCTTCGTTGAAGCTCAGCGCGACCAGATCCCCGCGCACGGGCGTGACTCCCGGCCCAGCGGTGGAGGAGAGCTCGAGAAGGGGAACCGAGCCCGGCACCACACCCTTCGACGTCGACGGCGCCAGGAACCTGAGCTCCGCCTGGGCGGCGGCGACTGCCGGGTCATCCAGCGCCACCTCCGGACATTGTGTCGGCGGCCGAGAGGTCGTGCTCGAACTCGTACCAGAGCCAGGCGTGAAGCGCGGCGGATAGCTATCCGGAAGCGTCGCGAAACCCGGTGGAACCGACGACACGCCCGCCGCCGAAGGCTGCGTGGTTGTGGCGCCAACCTGTGGGCCACTAGCGGAGCTGGCGGCAAGCCTCGGTGATGCCCTACGAGGGTGACGGTCGCGCTGGGCGACGTCTTGGCGAGCCGTACGCTGCCGACATGCGAGCCAGGTGCCGGAACGTTGCAGTGGGGGTGATACTCCTGGCGTGTGCTGCGTGCTCTGCTAGTACGGCGCCCAGCTCGGCTCCTTGAACTCGCGCCACGCGTCCAGGACGTCCTTGACCGTCCTCCGGCCGACGGATCGAACCGGCTTCAACGCGAGCTGCGCAGCCTCCTTCTCGGCGTCCTTCTTGCCGCCGTGGACAGTACGACTGGTCTGCACAGGCTTCCCGCGCTCGTCGCGGCCGAAGAACACCCGCACCTCCCACACGCCTCGTCGCTTCTGCCGGATCGTGGCCACGTTTCGGACCATACCCGGAAAAGTAGGGATGGAGTAGGGATGAATCGCTCCCGCAGCACCCGACCATGGAAGAGGCCCGCCATCGCTGGCGGGCCTCGAAGCTCACGAACAAGCAGGCGGGACTACTCGATGCGCAAGCCGGAGATCGCTCGGCTGATCACGAGCTCTTGGATCTGCTCGGAGATCTTGGCGTCGCGGTGCCAGCGCTCGACGGGGTACTCGCGGGTGTATCCGTAGCCACCCAGAATCTGGATCGCACGCTCGGTCACCCGCACCGCCGTGCGGCCGGCGTAGAGCTTGGACTGCGAGCCTTCGGCGTTCTTGTACTGGCCGTTGCGGGCGAGCCAGGCCGCGCGCCAGACCAACAACCGGGCAGCGTCGATCTCCATGCACATGTTGGCGAGCATGAAAGCGATCGACTGGTTCATGATGATCGGCTTGCCGAACGCCTTGCGTTCCTTGGCGTAGTCGAGCGAGTACTCGTACGCCGCGCGAGCGATGCCGACCGCCATGGCACCGACCGCAGGGCGGGTGGCTTCGAAGGTGGCCATCGCCGGCTGGGGCGAGCCCGTGCCCTCCTTCTTCGCCGCCGTGAGCGCCTCGTGCGCCCGGGCGAGCTTCTCGTCGAGCTTCTCCTTGCCACCGAGCAGGCACGAGCCGGGCACACGACAGTCGTCAAGGACGACCTCGGCCGTGTGCGACGCCTTGATGCCGTGCTTCTTGTACTTCTGGCCCTGGGACAGCCCTGGCGTGCCCGGCGGGATGATGAACGACGCCTGGCCCCGGCTCTTCAGCTCGGCGTCGACCGACGCCACAACGACGTGAACGTCGGCGATGCCGCCGTTGGTGATCCACGCCTTGGTGCCGTTGAGCACCCATTCGTCGCTGGCCTCGTCGTAGACGGCTTTGGTTCGCAGCGACGAGACGTCAGAACCGGCGTCGGGCTCGCTCACGCAGAACGCCCCGAGCTGGATGTTGTCGGGGGTGCCGTAGCACTGCGGCACCCACTCGAGCATCTGCTCGGGAGTGCCGTTGCCGGCGATGCCGGCGGCCGCGAGGCCGGAGCCGAAGATCGACAGGCCGATGCCGGCGTCGCCCCAGAACAGCTCTTCGAGCGCGATCGGCAAGGTCAGGCCGGTCGGGTCGCCCATCATCGCCTGGGCCATGAAGTCAAAGGAATACAAGCCGATCTTGGCGGCCTCTTCGACGATCGGCCACGGGAACTCCTCTCGCTCGTCCCACTCCTCTCCTCCTGGTCGCACAACGTTCTCCGCGAAGTCGTGGACCCACTTCTGCAGCTGGATCTGGTCTTCGTTCAGCGACAGCGAGAAATCTGGCATCTCCGTTGAACTCCTGTTTCCGTTCAGGTGGGGTCTTCCGCTGCGCTCGGTGGACTGTCTGGGACCGCACCGAGCAGAAGTTACCCCCCGGTAACAACGACCGTACCCCGTTCGCACGACCAGTGACAACTCAAGCCCTCGTCAAGAATCTGAAGACAGCCACCCCAGAGCCCACCTCGCAGACGAGCCGATCAGTCACGGGTGCCGGCCATATGTCGTCTCAAGCCGAAGTGGGATCTTCGAGCGGTCGCGCATCGAACACGTCGTTGCGTGGAATGAACGCGACAGCGCTGACGACCAGCACGGCGCCGACGGCGAACGGCGAGCTGGTGCCGACGCCACCGAAGAGGTAACCGGCCACCAAGGGGCCGATCACGCGGGCAAGGCCCGACGCGGACTGCTGCCACCCCAGCCATTGCCCGCGCTGCTCGCCAGCCCGGGCGGCCACGGCCGAGGCGAGCGTTGGGCTGAGCAAGCCTTGCCCGACCACCAAGAAGGCCAGCGCGATGACCAGCCCGAGCCACCCGCCGCCGAGCGCGAGCACGACGAACCCTGCTGCGTTGCAACCGAGCCCGGTTCGCAGTGTGTTCTTCTCACCCAAGGCCTCGTTCGCCGGACCGATCAGCGAGCTCTGCACGGCGACGAGACCGAGACCGATGAACGTGAACACCGCGCCGGTCGTGGCCATCGTGAACCCGAACCGGCGCTCACCCAGCAACGAAAAGGTTGCCTCGAAGCCGCTGAACGCGACCATGGCGACGAACGCGACGACGATCAGGCGAACGATGGCAGACCGGGCCTCGGGTGGAGGCCGTTCCAGATGGGCCGGCTCGACCAGACCGGGCCCGTCAACCGCGAGCGACGCCGCGATGCGCTCGGCATCGTCCCCAGCGGTGTCGGGCATCTGGTGGGTGACCGACGTTTCCGGAAGGCGGCCGATCGCGATCACACCGTTGGCGAACGCGATCAACGCCGCGAGAAAGAACGGCACTTGCGGGCCGCCGAGCGCGCCGAGCGCGCCGAGCGCGGGCCCGGCAACGAAGCCAACGCCGAAGGCGGCACCGAGCAGCCCCATCAGCCGCGGACGGTCACGCGCGGGTGCGAGATCGCTGGCCGCCGCCTGGGCAACCGAGACCGACGCACCCGAGGCGCCATCGAGCACGCGAGCTGCGAAGAGCAGCCACACGCTGCCGGCCAGCCCCGTCAGCAACGAGCCGACTGCCGTGCCGAACAGGCTCACGACCAGGACGGGCTTGCGACCGATGCGATCCGACAGCCGGCCCCACAGGGGCGCGAACAGCAGTTGCGCCACGGAGAACGAGGCCACGAGCCCTCCGATGGCAGCCGGGCTCGCGCCGAGCTTCTCCGCGTACTGGGGCAGCAGCGGGATCATGATGCCGAACCCGACCAGATCGATGGCGACCGTCGTCCATATGGTGAAGAACCCGGCCGGCAACGGTGGTCGCGGCGCGCGGGAGCGGGAGCGGGATCGGAAGGAGCGGGCCGGCAAGGCCCGACACGCGATCTGCTGGGCGGTCCGCCGTCAAGTCCGACTCGTGGTGGGGCCAATCGTCATGCGCTGCCTGTCCCGCACGGTGCTCGTGTCGACGATGCGGCTTCACGCTGACCCCGTCGGCACCGCCACGCTGACCGGCACCTACCGAAGGTCCTGATCGATCGCCGCGGGTCAGCGGGTGCGGAGCTTGGTGCCGTCGGGCGTGTCTTCGACGACGTAACCCATGGCTTCGAGCTCGTCCCGCAGCTCATCGGCCGCGGCCCAGTCCTTCGCGGCGCGAGCCTCGTCACGCTTTCGACGAAGAGCGTGCGCATCTTCAGAGATGCCAGCGAACGTGCTGCGGAGCTCCAGCCCGACGGCACCGGCGATCTCGAACATCGCCGCGGCCAGCGGTCGGGCCGCGCCCTCGTCGCCGGCGCGCAAGGCCTGGTTGGCAGATCGCACCGTGGTGAAGAGCAACGCGATCGCGGCCGGTGTGTCGAGGTCGTCGTCCATCGCCTCGCGGAAACGTTCGATGATGTCGGCATCGGCCAGCTCGGCCGCGTTGTCGGCAATGACGCCCAGTCGCTCGGTCGCCTTTCGAGCCAAGGAGTCGAGCCGTTCGAGCGCGCTCGACGCATCATCGGTCGTGTCCTTGTTGACTTCGAGCGGTGAGCGGTAGTGCGACCGGAGGACCAACAGCCGGTACGCCCGCGGGTCGGTCGACTCGATGAGATCGACGAGGTTCACGAAGTTGCCGAGCGACTTCGACATCTTCTCGTCGCCCACCATCACGAAGCCGTTGTGCACCCACATGTGCGCGAAGTCGCGACCCCAGGCGACGGCCTGGGCCCGCTCGTTCTCGTGATGGGGGAACGCGAGATCGTGGCCGCCACCGTGCAGGTCGAACCCGTCGCCGAGCAGATCAAGCGACATGACCACGCACTCGGTGTGCCAGCCCGGCCGGCCCGGCCCCCACGGCGAGTCCCACGCCGGCTCGTCGGGCTTGGACTTCTTCCAGAGCGCGAAGTCGATCGGCGAGCGCTTCTCGTCGTTGGCCTCGACCCGGGCCCCTGTACGCAACGAGGCGAGCGACTGCCGCGCCAGCAGCCCGTAGTCCGCCACCGCCTCTGGCATGAAGTAGACGCCGTCACTCGTCTCATACGCCACGCCCCGATCGACGAGCTGACGCACGAGCTCGACCATCTGATCGACATACGCGGTCGCGTGCGGGTCAGACGTCGGCCGCTTCACGCCCATCGCATCCATCACCTCGTACCACAGGCGTTCGAACTCTCCCGCCACCGCTTCGGTGTCGCGGCCGGTCTCGTTGGCCTTGGCGATGATGTTGTCGTCGATGTCGGTGATGTTCGAGACGTACATGACCTCATAGCCGCTCCACTCGAGGAAGCGGCGCAGCACGTCGAACACCAGCGCGAAGCGGCCATGACCGAGGTGGGGCGGCCCGTACACGGTCGGCCCGCACACGTACATCGACACCTTTCCGGGCTCACGGGTCTCGAGCGGGACGACCTCCCCCTGGGCGGTGTCGAACAGCCTGATCATAGGACGCAACCCTACGCGGCGAGCATCGTGCCGCGGCTCCGATCATCCACGCGACTCTCAGGCAGGCAGCTCGTTCGACGATGTCACGACGGTCGTGGGCTCGGGCAGAACAGCGCGGGCCGCCTTCGCGCTCGACACGCTGAGTAGCACCACCAGGCCGCCGGCGACGATCACCAGCGCGAGCAGGCCGCCGATCACCGCGAACAACCGGCGGTTGCGCCGCTCGGCGACTTCGTCCTGCTCGTCGACCTCGTCCATGCAAGGCCTGACCGCGAGGCGCGCAAACGGTTACACCCGCGGATCGGTGTGCGACGCATCCTCCACGCGGACGACGAGGTCGTTGCGGGCCGCGGCCAGAAAGATCCCCTCGGATTCCAGGGCGGACTTCACCCGGAGGCGAAGCGCTCGCATGACCCCGAACTGGGAGGCAGGCTGGGTCTTGACGACCAGGCGGATGGTGACACCGGACGCCGTGAAGCTCTCGACCCCCCACACCTCGGGGGTGTCGAGGATCTCGGCTTGCCACTCTTGGGAGGCCGCGAGCGCCTCGGCCGTGTGCCGGATGACGTCTTGCGCTCGCTCGATGTCCGCGTCGTAGGGCACTTCGAGGTCGAGCACTGCTCGCGCCCATTCCTGCGACTTGTTCGCTACCCGCTGGATCTGGCCGTTTGGAACGTGCCACACCACGCCGTTGACATCGCGGACACGGGTCGATCGCAGCGTGAGCTTCTCGACGGTTCCCGACGCGTCGCCGAGATCGACGATGTCACCGACGCCGAACTGATCCTCGATGACGAGGAACAGCCCAGCAAGGAAGTCGCGCACCATGTACTGCGCGCCGAAGCCAAGCGCGACGCCGATGATGCTGGCCGTCGCGAGCACCGGGCCCAAGTTGACCTCGAGCACGCCAAGGATCACGCTGATCGCGACCAACCAGATCACCGCGGTCGCGATCCCGCTGAACACCGTCCCGAGCGTCTGGGCACGGGTCTCGCTTCGCAGGTTCACCTGGCCGGTCTTCAACAAGACGTCGGGAGACTTCTCGCGCAACCAGCGAACCGTCTTACGAGGCCCGCCCCCCATCACCTTCTTCACCGACCGCTTGATGACCCGACGGGCGATCCGGTTTCCGATCCACGCTACGACGACGACGAGCAGGATCGAGAGCGGCTTGCTCACGAACCAGTCGGCGAAACCGGCGAGCCAAGGGTTCTGCGTCTTGTCCAGGACGAACGTGCAGACCGAGGACGGGTTACCAGTACACGCACCCGAAAGGTTCGTCAGATCGTCGATGGGACCCTTGAACGGGTTGGCGACCGTCGTACCCGGCGCGGGTGGGGTGGCCTGGGCGACGACGAGCGGGGCGAGCGGAGTCAAGATGGACATCGGCGATGGGTGGCGTCCAGAACCGGATCGTCGACTCGCGGACCCAGACGAGCGTACGACCCTAGTTGCCTCGGGCTGCGGGGCGCGAGCTGACCGATGCCGGGTTCGGGTGCTAAACCGGCGCCGAAGCGGGAAGGCTCTGGCACCAGGAGGTCGCGTGACCAATCGAGCTCGGTTGGGGGGTTCCGTCGCCGCGATCTCGGCCGCTCTGCTCCTCTCCGGCTCGCTCGCCGCGTGCGGCAACAACAACGCGAGCCCCCCTGCTCCGACCTCGAACCCACCGGCGAGCCGCGCTGGACAGGTCGGTCCTGATGCCACCTCACCGGAAGGGGGCGGGTCTCGGAGCACGATGGTGGCGTCGACGTCCTCGGGTCTTCGCGAGGGATGGAACGTCGTCGCGGCAGCACCCGATCGCTACACCAACGACAACGACGCCCTGTTGCACAACTTCGGCCAGGAGGTCGGGATGGCGTTCGGAACGGGGGGCGCACCTGTCGTTGCGTGGGCCAACCTCCTGGACTCGCCCAGCAACGGCTTCACCATCTCCACCAGCCTGCTCGACCCGGCGGCCGGCTGGGCCCCGCCGACCGACGTCATCCGGGCTCGGCTGGCGCCCAGCGGGAACGGCCGCCTGTTCACCATCGCCGGCGACCCGGCGACGGGCGTCGTGGCGATAGCGCTCGAACGGCGCGACGACAACGGGAACGCGGCCGGCATCGACGTCTTGCTCTCTGGGGACAGCGGGCGAACCTGGACTCGCACCTCGGCGGTGGACGGCGAGGCCTATCTCCCCTCGGTCGCGGTGACTGGATCAGCGGTGCTCGTCGCCTACGCGAATGCGGATGGGTACGCGATGGCAAATGCGGTGCTCCCGCCTCTTCCGCGCACCGATCCGGCCGTTCCGGTCGACGCGAGCGGCGTCACATGGGCCGTGCAACCACTACCGGGCATCGAAGGATTCGTCGCCGCCGACGTGCAGCCCAGCGTCGCGGTGAGCGAGAACGGCCGGGTTGGCGTTGCGACCTTGCTCGCCTCCACCACGGGCCGCCGGCGGGCCGTCGCCTACACGGCGATCGACGCCGGGACCGCACCGACATCGATCAAGGCCCTCGAACTTGACGGTGTGGTTCCCGGCTCGAGCTCGGTTGCCGTTGCGTTCCGAGGGGTCGACCCGGTCGTCGCGGCAGCCTTCGAACCGCGCCCCGATCCGAGCGTGCTGGCGATCCTGGCCGCCTCCACCGATGGAGGAGCGACGTTCGGGCCTTCGTCGACCGTGCCGAGGCAGTTGAGCGAGCGGGCGCCGTATGCCGTGAGCATGACGGTGGCCGGTGCGGCCGCCCGAACCGATCAGCCCGGTACCACCGCAACCACCGCAGCGACCCCGGCCGGGCGAACGGTCCTCGTGTACAAGCCCGACAGCGCCGATGCCCAAGCTGGCCGGTGCGGCGTGCCGCGTACGGTGTCGTCAGAGGACCTGGTCACCTGGCAGACGTGCGGCCCCAGCATCGACGGCGTCGCACCGGCCACCGCCGTGCAGCCAGGCAACCGGCTTCCGGACGCTGTCACCGGACCAGACGGGGGCCTGTACCTCGCGGTCGCCAACCGCAACCGTTCCGCTCGCGTACCGGTGGGAATCGTCGTCTGGCGCGACGGCTGAGCGGGCGGCCCACCCCCCGTGAGCTCAGCCGAGGTTCTCGGCCACGAAGTCCCAGTTGAGGAGCTTGTCGATGAACGTTGCGATGTAGTTGGGGCGCGCGTTCCGGAAGTCGATGTAGTAGGCGTGCTCCCAGACGTCGATCGTGAGCAACGCTTTGGCGCTGTGCTTCATCGGCAGGTCGGCGTTGGCGGTCTGCATGATCTCCAGCGACCCGCCGGTGTCGACCAGCCACGCCCAACCCGACCCGAACTGGGTGGTCGCCGCCGCTGCGAACTTGTCCTTGAAGTTGTCGTAGGAGCCGAACGCTCGGCTGATCTTGTCGGCGACAGCCCCGGTCGGGGCTCCACCCCCGCCCGGCTTCATCGAGCTCCAGTAGAACGTGTGGTTCCAGATCTGGGCGGCGTTGTTGAACATGCCACCTTCGGACTTCATGATGATGTCGTCGAGGGAGGCGTTCTCGTCGCCGGTGCCCTCAACGAGCTTGTTGAGGTTGGTGACGTAGGTCTGGTGGTGCTTGCCGTAGTGGTAGTCGAGCGTTTCTTCGCTGATGCCATAGGGAGCAAGGGCATCCTTCGCGTACGGCAGGGGCGGCAGCTCGAAGGCCATTCGGTGTCCTCTCTCATCAGAGCTCGTTGTCGCTGATCGGCGAAACGCCTGTGACCCTATCGCGCCAAAAACGCGATCAGTTCATGCCGTCCCGCACGATGGCGGCGATGACCCGGAGGATCAGGACCACCGAGCCGAGCAAGCCGACATACCCGAACAGCTGGAAGAACGCCTCACCGGTGACGACCGTCTCCTGCGAGATGGAGAGCAGCACAACGGAGATGACGCCGAGAGCGGCTCCGAGGAAGCCCATCATCACCCGGTTGACCATGCGGGAGACGAACCGGGTGTCGTCGGATGTCGAGAACAGCGAGACCCGGGCCAGCAGCTCGCCCCGCTCGACCTGGGTGGCGATCCGGTCGGCGTGCCTCGGCAGTTGCCGCAGGACAGGCATGAGGGTCAGCAACTCGTGCTTGGCCATCTCTTCGAGGTTGGCGCTGCCGAACTGATCCGCCGCGAACTCGGCGGCGATGCGCTGGGCGTGGTCCGGCAGGCTGAAGCCGGGCGACATCGTGCCGAGGGTGCCCTCGAGGACGACGAGCGCGCGAGAGAAGGTGGTGAGGTCGGAAGGCACGCCGATGCCGAAGCGAGTCAGCAGCTCGAGGAGACCGTGCAGTGCTTTGGCATCCACCGACGCTCCCTGGCCGACATGAACGGACATGAACCGCGAGAGCGCTCGTTCGAGCGCATCGAGGTCGACATCGGCACCGATGCTGCACACCTCGCTGACCGCTTGACGCAACATGGCGGCGTCGCGCAGGCTGACCGACAGCAGCATCTGCCGTAGCGACGCCTGGGTGAGCGGATCGAGCCGGCCAGTCGCGCCGAAGTCGATCATCCCGATGTCGCCGTCGCGCAGCACGAAGACGTTTCCCGGATGGAGATCGGCGTGGAACAGCCCGTCGGTCAGCATCTGCTTCAAGGCCGCCCGGAGCAAGCGATCGGCGAGCTCCTCGGTGTCGAAGCCCATGTCCGCGATGGTCCCGCTCTCCCGCGCGGACACCCCGTCGAGGCGTTCCTGCACGAGAAGGCGTTGGGTCGAGAACTCGTCGTAGATGCGGGGGACGTGGATGCCCGGCTCGTCCGCCATGCTGCGACCGATCTCGGTCGTGTTGCGGCCCTCGACCCGGAAGTCGAGCTCCTGCCGAACCCCGTCGGCGAAATCCTCCGCGAGCTCGTGGATGCGATAGCGCCGTCCCTGCGGCGTCCTGTCCTGGAGGCGTTGGGTGATGCGCAGCATGATGCCGAGATCGCGTTCGATGACCTTGGCGATGCCCGGGCGCTGCACCTTCACCACGACCGCCTCGCCACTGCGCAGGGTGGCGAAATAGGCCTGGGCGATCGACGCCGCGGCCACCGGCTGCCAGTCGAACTCGGCGAACACCTGCCCGACGGGGTGGCCGAGCTGCCGCTCGATCACTGACTCCATGGAGCTCGGCGACGCCAGCGCCACATCGTCTTGGAGCTTCGACAGCTCGGCGATCGCGTCCTTCGGGAGCAGATCGGTGCGAGTCGACGCCACCTGGCCGAGCTTCACGAACATCCCACCCATCTGTTCGAGTGCCCGCCGAGCGCGCGCCTCGGGCGGCTCACGCTCGGCGTCGGCATTGCGCTTCGCACGACCGAGAAGATGGCCAAAGCCGTTCGCCCGGGCGATCCTGGCCAGTTCGCGGGTCCGGCGGAAGGTGTCGAGCTGGAGCTGGATGTGGCGGAGCGGGCGCGGCACCTCGAACAGACCGGCCTCGTCACCCCGAGCGAGGGTGCCCGGCCGGGCGAGCATGTCGACGCCGACGGCCACGATCATCGTGAACAGGAACGCCAAGGCGAGCGTGTCGCGCACAAAGCCCGGAGCGGTGAGCTCGCGGCCCGCCACGATCCAGGCGCAGAGGATGGCCAAGAGCCACGCCACGAGGATCGAGATGAGGCTCGCCGACCACGAGCGCCGAACGCCGATGAGGCGGGTCGCGATCCACGAGACGATCACCAGACCCGGAATGAGCACGATGAGCTCGACGGCGAACCGCCCCCCTTGGTCCATGGCCGTTTTCTAGTGGACGCAGGGCCGCGGGTGCGGCCCGCAGGGCAGAGCCCGATCACGCCACTCCACGCGACCGCCGCCGCCGGCCTTCGGAACCAGCCGGAAAAGAGCGAAGGCCCTGGCATCGACCAGGGCCTTCGCGGGGTTGGGTTGAGGTCTGTGCCGCTCGCGGCGGTGCTAGCAGCCGCCGCCCCACGGGGCCGAGCCCTGCCAGGAGTAGAGCTGCGCTGCCATCGCGTCCTGGTCGGCCGACGACCACGACGTCACCGGGCGGCCGGCAAGATCGGGGCGACCGGCGCGCAGCGCCGTGTTGCGGGCTGTCTGCGGCATGAACTGGTAGGCGCCAGCAGCCCCACTCGATCCGTTGACGGCGCTGTATTGGCCGCGGGACTCACGATTGCGCACGCAATTGAGGAAGCCACCACCACTACCGCCGCCGCGGGTGGCTGTCGGGTGAGCCGCCGTCTTGGCGCTGCTCGCCGGAGCGCTCTTGGGCGCAGAGACCCTCGGCGCCGGGATGGGGGCCGGGGTCTGGAACATCTTCACGAAGGCTTCGCGCTGCTCAGGGGTCGCGACGTAGAACATGAACGCGAAGCGCTGCTCAGGCGTCCAGAACATCTGGATGAAGGCCTGGCGTTCTTCGGGGGTTGCGCTCTGCAGCTTCAGCAGAGCGGCTTGTTCCGCCGTGTTCTCCACCGCTGCCGAAGCCGGAGTCGACTCGGCAACGAGACTGGTCGCCGGAGCTTCGACGGCCGGGGGCGCCGTGCTCCCATCGGACTGCGCCAGGGCTGGGACAGCAACGACAGCGGCGGTGGCGGCGACGACACCGGCGCCGGCGAACCCGGCAGCCTGACGCAGACGACGTCTTCGAACGATCTTGGTCGGGGTCATTTCCTCTTCTCCTTGGCCGCCCGCCGGCGGCATCGGGGGTTGAACGGACGACCAGGGTTGCGGGGTCTGTCATCAAATCGCAACTCCTCCGCAACCGCTCCGCGATCATTGCCACGATTTCGTCGTGTGAATCACCTGCTTGTTGTTTCAGCTCGACTGTCAGAGGACGCGCGACAGCCAGGCCCGCAACCATGGACTCTGTGCCGGCTTTCGCCTTGCTGTCCCACGTTGTGTATTAGAGAAGATAGTTGTCGCTGGACCAGGATCGCGTGACGAATGTCACCGGCTCCAGACTGGTGCCGCAACGTCGAAACAGCCCGCGCGCGACAAACTCACGTTGCGTCGGTGCCACCGGCCGCGCTTACCACGATGGGTGCATCTGGGCGCGGATGGTCGTCATCGAGGCGCCCGACCGGGGATCTGTTGGCCTCAACGTTCGACCTCAACGTTCGACGCGAGATCGAGCGTTGGTCGCGGTTCAGCTCGTCAGTCCGAGCGGGCGATGCCGACAGGGCAGCTCACCCCGGTGCCGCCCAGACCGCAGTAGCCGTTCGGATTCTTGCCGAGGTACTGCTGGTGGTACGGCTCGGCGTAGTAGAAGGTCGGCGCGGGTGCGATCTCAGTCGTGATCTCGCCATACCCGGCACCGTCGAGCTCAGCCTGGAACATGGCCTTTGACTGCTCGAGCACATCGCGTTGCGCGTCGGTGGTCCAGTACGCGGCCGACCGGTACTGCGTACCTCGGTCGTTGCCCTGGCGCATGCCTTGGGTCGGGTCGTGCCCCTCCCAGAAGACCGACAGGAGCTGGTCGTAGCGCACGACCGTGGGGTCGTACACGACGAGGACGGCCTCGGCATGGCCCGTCCTTCCCGTACACGTCTCCTCATACGTCGGGTTGGGGGTGTAGCCCCCCGCGTAACCGACCGCGGTGGAGTAGACGCCGTCGACCTCCCAGAACTTCCGTTCGGCTCCCCAGAAGCAGCCCATCGCGAAGATGGCCGTCTGGAGGCCCTCGGGGAACGGCGGCTTGAGGGGATGGCCGTTGATGAAGTGGGTCTCGGGCACCGGCATCTCGTCGTTCCGGCCCTCGAGAGCCCGCTCGGGCGCCACCATCTCCGGGTTGCTCTTGCCGAACAGCATCTCTTCCTCCCGATAGGTCGTGCGTCGAGACCGGTTTCACCGTAACGCGCACCGAGGTGCCCGGGACCCACCGGCCCGGCTCCCGACAACACCCGGCCGCGCACCGCGGCCAGCAGAGCGCAGGCCATCCGCGATTTGGTCGTGCTGTAGGTTCAGCGGCGGATGGACATCGAGTTCGCCAGCAGCAGCGGACCCTCCCTCGGCATCGAGCTCGAGTTGACCTTGGTCGACCAGGAGTCGCTGGGCCTGGTCAGCGCGGCATCGGAGCTGCTCACCGAGTTGGGCAAGGGGCATCCGGCCGGCGAGCATCCGAGGGTCAAGCACGAGCTGTTCGAGTGCACCATCGAGATCATCACCGGGGTGTGCACGACGGTGCGCGAAGCGCAGGCCGATCTGCAAGCGACGCTCGGCGAAGTGCGCGACGCGGCCGAGCGGCGCGGGCTCACCGTGATGGCCATCGGTACCCATCCGTTCGCGGGCTGGCGTCAGCAGGTGGTGAGCCCGAACCCTCGCTATCACGAGCTGCTCGACGAGATGCAGTGGACGGCGCGGCGACTCCTCATCTTCGGCACCCACTTCCACGTCGGTGTCCGGTCCGCGGAGAAGTCGATCGCCATCGCCACCGCGCTGCAGGCCTATCTTCCCCACTTCTTGATGCTGTCGGCGTCGAGCCCGTACTGGGAGCGCGAGGACAGCGGCCTCGCCTCCAGCCGCATCAAGGTCTTCGAGTCCCTACCCACCGCCGGCCTCCCGCCCCGGCTCGCGAACTGGCACGAGTTCGAGGAGTTCATGGAGACCCTCATCCAGGCCGGCTGCATCAAGACCATCCGCGAGGTGTGGTGGGACATCCGTCCCCACCCGAACTTCGGGACCGTCGAGCTCCGCATGTGCGACGCGATCCCGACCCTGAAAGAAGCGGCGGCGCTGGCGGCGCTGGCCCAATGCCTCGTCCAGTCGCTCGACGATCGCTTCGACGACGGAACGTTCCCCGGCGCACCCCGCGAGTGGACGGTGCGCGAGAACAAGTGGCTGGCTGCCCGGCACGGGACCGACGCCGACCTCATCGTCGACAACCAGGGCACCCGGCGGCCGGCCCGCGAGCTCATCACCGAGCTGGTGCAGCAGCTCGAACCGGTCGCCAGCCACCTCGACTGTGAGACCGAGCTCGAAGATGTGCTCGGGATCGTCGAGGAAGGACCGAGCTATCTGCGCCAGCGGCGCATCGTGCAGGCCGGAGGCGACGGCAAGGACATCGTCCGCGCCGCCATCGCCGAGTTGGCATCGGGCTTGTCCACCGACGCTCGAAAGGCACCGTGACCAGAGAGCTCTCGGGCGCGCTCGAGGGGTGGCTCGACGCCCACTTCGACGAGCTGGTGGCGCTCCGTCGGCACCTGCACGCGCAACCGGAGCTGGCCTTCGAGGAACATCGCACCACCGAGTACCTGATCGAGCGGCTGTCGGTCACCGGCCTCGAGCCGCGTGTGCTTTCGTGCGGCACGGGGCTCGTCTGCGACGTCGGCGAGCAGCCGCCGCGAGTCGCGCTGCGCGCCGACATCGATGCGCTCGCCATGGACGACGAGGTTGACGCCCCCTACTGCTCGCAAGTGCCTGGTGTCGCGCATGCCTGCGGCCACGACGTCCACACGACGGTCGTGCTCGGTGCCGGCTTGTTCCTGCACAAGTGGCTTATCGCCCAGACAGGCCGCGGAGGCGTCCGCCTCATCTTCCAGCCGGCCGAAGAGAAGGTCCCGGGCGGAGCGCTCGCCGTGCTCGGCGACGGGGCGCTCGACGAGATCTCCGCGATCTACGGCCTGCATTGCGACCCCAAGCTTCCCGTCGGCCAGGTCGGGGTCCGGGCCGGTGCGATCACGTCCGCGGCCGACATGTTCGAGATCGTCCTGACCGGACCGGGCGGCCACACCGCGCGCCCGGAAAGGACGGTCGACCTCGTCTCCGTCATCTCGCGGGTTGCCGTCGACCTACCCGCCGTCGTGCGCAACGGCACACCGCCCGAGCATCCGCTCGAGGTCGTGTTCGGGGCGGTGCAGGCAGGGAAGGCGAGCAACGTCATACCGACGCACGCTCTGCTGCGCGGCACAGCGCGGACGACCGATCGCGCGGTGTGGGACCGCGCCCAGACCGCGCTGCGTGAAGCACTCGCCCAAGTCATCGCCGACTCCGGCGCGGAGAGCGAGGTGCGCTACACGGTCGGCATCCCTCCCGTGGTGAACGACGCCGGCGCCACCGCCGTGCTCGCCGAAGCGGCTGCCGAGCTGCTGGGTTCGGCAGCGGTCGTGCCCACGGCGCAAAGCGCCGGTGGTGACGACTTCGCTTGGTACCTCGATCGGGTGGCGGGCAGCTACGCCCGGCTCGGCGTGCATGACCCGGTCAATGGCGATGCCATGCTCGATCTGCACGCCGGGCACTTCGACGTCGACGAGCGCGCCATCGCCGTCGGCATCCGCGTGTTGGCGGGCGCGGCCCTCCGCTCCATCGGCAAGAACTGACGAGCCGTCAGGTTCCCGGGTACCTTGGCCGCCATGGCCGACCGCGAACCGCTCGTGCTGGTGGACAAGCCGCAGCCGCACACCACCATGATCACCCTGAACCGTCCCGACCGGCTGAACGCGATGTCCATCGAGCTGGTGATCGAGCTCTACGACGCGATGCAGGCTGTCGCCGAGGACAACGACACCTGGGTCACGGTGCTCACCGGCGCCGGTCGGGCCTTCAGCTCGGGCCTCGACCTCAAGGACTACGGGATCATCCCCAACATCGACGGCCTCCAGGTCGGTCGCATCGCGCAACGATCGATGCGCTACTACTCCCGGCTCGTCAGCACGATCCGGCGCATGCCACAACCGATGATCGCCGCGATCCGCGGACCGGCCTATGGGGGTGGCATGTGCTTGTCGCTCGCCACCGAGCTGCGCATCGCCGGCGACGACGCCGTGTTCAACTCCACCGGCATCATCAACGGCCTCACCTCGACCGAGATGGCGGCGAGCTGGCTGCTCCCCCGCCTCATCGGCGTTGCGAACTCCAACGACATCTTGCTGACCGGGCGGAAGGTCGACGCGCAGGAGGCGTTGCGCATGGGCTTGGTGTCCCGCGTCGTTGCCGCCGACAAGGTGCTCGACCACGCGCTCGAGATCGCAGCGTCGATGACCGAGTACAGCCCGTACGGGTTGGCTATGACCAAAGAGGTCATCTGGGTCAACATCGAGAACCCGAGCCTCGAAGCCGCCATCGATGTCGAGGACCGCAACCAACTCATGCTCGGTTTCACCGAGAACCTGCCGGAGGCGATCCGCGCCTTCGACCAGAAGCGCAAGCCCGTCTACACCGACGAGCCGCGCAAGGACATCTTCCTCCCGCCGACCTGACCAGCCGCGCTAACCCATCTTCGACAAGATGAGGTTGGCGTAGGCCTGCGCACCTTCGGGCTTCAAGTGGTAGCCATCGGGTGCGAAGTACTCGGGGCGGTCGATGCTCGCCGAGTACCAGTCGACGAGCACCGCCTGGTCGGGATAGCGGCGGGTGCCCTCGCCGATCGCCGCGTTATTCGTGTCCTGCCAGCGGCGGGGCACCTTGTTGGTCACGAACAGAACCTTGCGAACGTTCTTCGCTGCCTCCATCAACGCGTCGAACTCCTGGGCGTTGAAGGTGCCGTTGGTGCCGAGGTGGATGATGAGGACGTCGGGGATCTGCCCGAGCTCGTTCCATTGCTGCATCTTCTGGATCGCGTAGGCGACTTGGCGCGAGACCGCGGCATCGACGGCGGAGTTGGCGCCGAGCGCGTTCAGGAGGGTCGGCCGGGCGCCCAGCATGACCGAGTCGCCGATGGCTCGGACCGGCCCGTGAGGAGTGGTGACCGGCGGTGCCAGCGTGGTTGGCGGAGCGGGCGGGAGCTCGGGAACGGGGATGACGGTCTCGGGCGCGCCGGGGTCGGTCTCGCGCGCGGGGTTCGGGATGCCCGCAAGCGTCGCGGCGGGAGCGTTCGGATCACCCAGGATCGTGCTCGGGTCGACGCTCGCGACCTCACCGCTGGCGGTGGCGCCGTCGGGCCCGATCCCGACCTCGGACATCGACAGGTCTTCGATGCTCTGCCCGCCGGTGCCGATGGCGATGTAGTCCGGCTCGGAAGCCGGCTGCGCTCGACCTACCACCAGGGCGAGCATGCCGAGCGCCAGGACCGAGGCGATCGCACCGGTGAACCAGCGCAGCCGCAATTGCTGCTTGCGAGGACCGCTCGCGCTGCGGAAGCTGGTTCGCAGGCGACCGAGCGCGCCCTTGCGCACCGGCATCTCGACGAACCGGAACGAGACCTCGGTGACGATCAACGTCACGGCGAGGCGGACGATGAAGTACGAGTAGAGGTTCGGCTGGGGATCGGTGACCGGGTCCGGTTTGATGAGCAGGAAGATCGGGAAGTGGTAGAGGTAGATGCCGTACGAGCGAAGCCCGATCCATCGCATCGGCTCGCAACCGAGCACCTTGCCGAAGTGGGCTGCCGGATGGGCAGCGACAGCGATCACGATCGCCGTGAGGATCGAGATCTTGGCGAAGCCGAACTGGTAGAGCTGGGGCGCGGAGTCGGGCAGGCCGTAGAGCGCCCACCCGATCAGGGCGAGCGCGATCGCTCCGATGGCATCGAGCAACCACGGAGCCCACTTGCCGACGTCGGCTTTCAAGCGCCACGGCGACCACAAGATGGCGAGCGACGCGCCGATGAGCAGACCGGCAGCACGCGTGTCGGTGCCCATGTAGACACGGTTCAACGCGTTGGTCTCGGCGAGATCGATGTTGGCGAAGAGGTAGGCCATCCAGATGGCGGATGCCGCCGCCATGGCCAGCACGACGAACAAGACGCGGCGGCGGCCGAAGATCGCGAGCAGACCGGTGAACAGCAGCGGCCAGATCACGTAGAACTGCTCTTCGATCGCAAGCGACCACAGGTGCTTCACGAACGACGGCGAACCTGACTCGAAGTACGACTTCTCCGCGAAGATGAAGTACCAGTTCGTCACATAGCCGAATGCGGCGATGACGTCACCGCGCAGGCTCGCGACCTGGTCACGAGCGAACAACTCGGCGAGGACGAGCACACCGATGAGCGTCAAGAACAGGGCGGGCAGGAGACGCCGAGCGCGACGGAGATAGAACTCCTTGAGCCCGATGGTGCCGGTGCGCGCGTTCTCCGCGAGCAGCAGTGACGTGATGAGGTAGCCGCTGATGACGAAGAAGACCTCGACACCGAGGTAGCCGCCGACCATCCAGGCGAACTCGGCGTGGTAGAGCAAGACCGAGCCGACCGCGACCGCTCGCAGGCCGTCGACACCTGGGAGATAGGGAAGGCGCGGACCATCGCGTTGCGGCGCGGCAGCATCAGCGTCCACCGAAGACGCGACGGTCGAAGACGCGACAGTCGAAACCACGCCGCACAGTCTCCCCCACGCGGGCCCACCAGGGGCGACATCGGGCGAATCTCAGGCAATTTCAGGCGGCGCTCACACGAACTCGGCGCGGCGGAAACGGTCCGGCGCCGACTCCAACCGCCGATCCTCGTGGTCGCGCTCGGACGCATCTTCGAGGAGGAGCTCGGCCTCGGTCATGCCGGGCACCCATTCGATCTCGTCCCGCGCGGGTGTCGACGGGGCGAGCGGGCCGGTCACCACACCGCTGAACACCTCAGCCGCGCCGTCCAGCACTGCCCCCGGCCGGATGACCGCATCGCCGTCGATCATGGCATCATCGGTGATCCGCCCACCGGCAACGAAGACCTTGCCCTTGACGAGCGCTCGCCCGTCGATCACCGCCGGTCCGAGGATGCGCACCTCGCCGCCCACCTTCGCTTCGCCCAGGACGTGGGCCCGCCCAGCGACGTGAGCTCGGCCCATGATGCGAGCGCGACCCTCCACGCGGACGTCGGCCAGGGTGCAGTCGCCTCCGACCATCGCCTCACCCGCAACCTGCGCACCGTCTTGCACCCTCGCGTTGTCGAAGACCAATGCCTCGTCCTCGACGCGGCTGTCGCCGAACACCCGGGAGTTGCCGAGCACGAAGGCGGTCTCGCTCACGAAGGCGGTGTTGTCGACATGCGCGGTCGTGGCCACCCACCCGCCCCATGACCCGTCCGGGTTCACGTGGCGTGACGCTTCGACCGGACCTTGGCCGAAGTCCATCACCTCGACTGCACCCACGGCAGAGGAGGGTGCAGGTGAATTCTCGGTGTTCACAGAGCTGCTCTGCCCTGCCACGGCTTCTGATCTCGTCTTCTTCGAACTCCGCAACATGGAACAACTCCCGGCCCGATGGACGAGCCGCGAGAACGCGGCGGTAGGTACAACGGCCTAGGAGGCATCGTCACTCTCCGGGCTCGACTTGAGCCTTTGACACCCTCCCGTCGAAGGCGTCGCGGCACCGCGCCGACGACGCCGACGACGACGCCCACGTGATAGCACTGACAGGATTGACCGGACCGATAGAGCGGCAACGCAGGGGACGCACCGATGTCTGACGAGCTGATCGAATCGAACCGCTCCGTGGTGATCGACTTCTGGGCCGCGCTGTACGACCGCGACTGGGACCGCATCGCGTCGTTCTTCGTCGACGAGTCCGTGTACACGGACATGCCGACGCCAGCAGACGACATGGCCCGAGGCCCAGAGCAGATCCTCAAGCGCTTGCGCCTCGGCATCGAGCCGATCACCGACTACGAGCACCGCCCGCATGCGATGGTCGCGGAGGGCAACTTGGTGATCACCGAGCACGAAGAGGTGTGGCGCTGGCACACCGGCGAGGAGGCCGTCTTGCCGTTCGTGTCGGTGCACGAGCTTCGCGACGGCAAGATCGTTCGCTGGTATGACTACTGGGACCTCCAGACCCTGCTCGGCAACGCGCCGCAATGGTGGATCGATCACATCATGCAGGGCTACGTCTGACTTTCGTTCACGCAGCCTGGTCTGGCATCTGTCCTGTCCCTGGTCACCGGCGGCCGGCTCGACACCGAGGATCTGGCCGCCGGTACCCTCGATGCTGTGACGACGACAGCAGATAGCGCGGCAACCCAGAACCTGGCGGACAACCTGGTGCTGAAGATCATGCTGACACCGGAAGGACGAGCCGACCCGTACCCGCTCTACCGGGAGCTGCGCGAGCTCGCGCCAATCCATCGCAGCTCGATGGCCCCGGTGCACTTCCTCACACGCTATGAAGACTGCCGCGCCGTGTTGCGCGACAACCGGTTCGGCAAGAACGACAACGAACCGGGGAGCGACGACGGTGCTGCGCTGTTCTTCGGCGATGCGAGTGACATCGAGGTCTCGGACGAGCTTCGTGACAACCGTTCGATGCTTGGGTTGAACCCGCCCGACCACACGCGCTTGCGAGGTCTGGTGTCGCGAGGCTTCACGCCCAAGCGCGTCGAGGGACTGCGTCCGGCCATCGAAGCGATGACGGCCGAGGTGCTCGACGGCATCGGCGACGGCGACGAGGTGGACGTCCTGTCGGTGCTCGGCTTCCCGCTGCCGGTGAAGGTGATCGGCGAACTGGTCGGTGTCCCGCCGGCTGATCGCGATCAGTTCCGGCCGCTGGTGCGCACCGCGGCCGCGTCGCTCGAGCCGGGTGCCACCAAAGAACAGATGCTCGCAGCGATCGACGCTATGGGCGAGCTACGCGAGTACTTCATCGATCTGTGTGCGCAGCGCCGCCTGCACTCGCTCGACGACCTCACATCCGCGTTGATCCACGCGCAGGACGACGAGGACCGGCTGACCGAGAACGAGGTCGTCTCCACGCTGATCCTGATCTTCGCCGCGGGCTTCGAGACGACCACCAACCTCATAGGCAACGGCCTGCTGTGCCTGCTGCAGCACGCCGACCAACTGGCGCGCCTCCGGGCTGACCGGTCGCTCATGCCCGCCGCCATCGAGGAGATGCTGCGCTTCCAGTCACCAGTGCAGGCCGACGGGCGGCGGGCGCTGGAGAACGCGGACGTCGCGGGCGTGCCGGTGTCCGAAGGTGAGTGGGCGGTGACCTTTCTCGGCGCCGCCAACCGCGACCCGGCCGTGTTCGACGACCCCGAGTCGTTCGTCATCCAGGAGCGCCACACGCCCGTGTTGAGCTTCGCGAGCGGCATCCACTACTGCCTCGGTGCCTCGCTCGCTCGCCTCGAAGGCCAGATCGTGTTCGACCAGCTCCTCGATCGCTTCGGCACCGTCGAACTGCTCGACGGCGAGCCGAGCTGGCGCAACACCCTGATCCTTCGTGGCCTGAACGAGCTGCCGGTGCGCGTCGCCGTCTGACGCCTATGCGCACCCGGTGTCAGGTGGGCGCCAGCTTGGCCATCTGGCCGGTGAACGTCGCCATGTCGAAGTAGTCGCGCCACAGCGAGATCTTCCCGGCGGCGTCGACCTCGAAGACCCCGGCGACCGGAAGCTCGAGCCAGTTCTCGCCGAGACGGAAGCGATCGGTGCGCTCGTTCATGATGACGTTGCCGGTCGCGGTCTGGCGGTGGACGACGAACTGGACCTCGTCGAGCCCGTCAACCATGGGTTGGAGGAAGCTCTTGATGCCGTCGGGGCCGAAGTTCTTCCCCATCGGCACGTTGTCGTACTCGACGTCCGCGCGCACGAGCTCGCACGCGCCGTCGAGATCCATAGACACGACAAGGCGGATGAACTCGTTCACGGTCTCTTCGGGGCTCATGCTCTGGCAGCCTAGATGGAGGATCGCGGCCGGCCGGCCGGGTCGATGTCGCAGTGCCATGATGAGCGACCCATGGCCGCACCTCACAGCCCCAAACATCGGTGCCTCGCGGTGTGCGCGCCGGGGTTGGAGGAGCTGACCGCCGGCGAGCTCGCGGGCCTGGGAATCGGGTTCGGGCGCCGGATCGCCGGGGGCGTCATCTTCCGGGCATCGACCCGCCAGCTCTACGCCGCCAACCTGTGGTCGCGCACGGCCACCCGCGTGCTCGTCCGCGTCGGCTCGTTCCAGGCGACGACGTTCGCGTCACTCGAGGAACGGGCGCGCGAGATCGAGTGGCACAACTGGATCGGCTCCGACGCCGTTCCCACGTTCCGCGTGTCCGCGACGAAGTCGAGGCTGTACCACACCGGCGCCATCGCAGAACGGCTCGAGCGGGTGGCCGGCGGCAGCCGTGGCGGCGGCGTCAGCGAAAGCGACCGGACACAAGGGTTCGTCGTCCGGGTGAACCACGACAAGGTGACGATCAGCGTGAACTCGTCCGGCGCGCCGCTCTACCAGCGCGGCTGGCGGGGCCCGCAGGGCAAGGCGCCCGTGCGCGAGACGCTCGCGGCCGCCATGTTGCTCGCCGCCGGGTGGGACGGCACCCAGCCCCTCGTCGACCCGATGTGCGGATCGGGAACCATCCCCATCGAGGCCGCCCTGATCGCCCGTGGCCTCGCGCCCGGCTGGCAGCGATCGTTCGCCTTCGGCGACTGGCCATCGTTCGAGCCCGGCACGTGGGCCAGCGTGGCTGCAGATGCGGCGAAAGCGGCCCGGCCGGGCCTGGAGGTCCCGATCCTCGCAAGCGACCGAGACGCCGGGGCGGTCGACGCGACCGCGATCAACGCCGAGCGGGCCGGTGTCGTCGACAGCATCTCGGTTCTCCGGCGGTCGCTCTCGGAGGTGCACCGCCCCGGAGTCGAACCCGGCTGGCTCATCACCAACCCGCCCTACGGCAAGCGCGCGTCGGGTGCGACCGATCTTCGCAACCTCTACGCCCGGCTCGGTCAGGTCGCGAAACGCGAGCTCGAAGGTTGGTCGGTCGGGCTGCTCGTCGCCGATCGCAACCTTGCCGGCCACGCCGGCCTCCCCTTCGAGGAACGCCTCCACACCACCAACGGCGGCCTCGACGTCTGCTTCCTGACCACCAAGATCCGGCGGAGCCCACCGGCTGCGTGACGGCGAACTGACTACGCTTCCGGTGCATGGGGGAACCAACGTGGACCGGCGATGCCGTGTCGCTGGTGGAAGCGTTCCGCGCCGGCGACCACTCGCCTGTGGCAGAGCTGGAAGCGACGCTGAACGCGATCGAGTCTTCTGCGCTGAACGCGTTCACCCACCTCGACCCGGAGGCGGCGATCGAAGCGGCCCGCGGCAGCGACCCTTCTCTTCCCTTCGGGGGTGTGCCGTTGCCGGTGAAGCTCGGCGCACGCGTCAAGGGCTGGCCACTGACCGAAGCCTCCATCCCCCTGAAGGATCAGGTCGCGGCGTTCGACTCGACGATGGTGACGAGGCTGCGCGCATCCGGCGCCGTTCTGTTCGGCCAGACGACGATGAGCGAGTTCGCCGGGCTGAACCACACGCGCACCAAGCTGTACGGCATCACTCGCAACCCGTGGGATGTGGGCCGCACGCCCGGGGGTTCGTCGGGCGGGGCGGCCGCGGCGGTGGCCGGCGGCCTCTCGACCATCGCGACTGGCGGCGACGGCGGCGGCTCCATCCGCATCCCGGCTGCGTTCTGCGGCCTTCCCGGGCTCAAGTGCACCTACGGCCGCATCCCCAAGGGTCCCGAAGCCAGCGCCGGAAACCTCACGTCGGTCCCCGGATGCCTCAGCCGCAGCGTCCGCGACATCGCCCGCTACCTCGACGTGACCAGCGGATGGGACCCGCGCGATCCGTTCAGCCTGCAACGAGTCGACGGCTGGGAGGCCGATCTCGGGACGCACGTCGCCGAGCTGCGCGGCCTGCGGGTCGCGTACAGCCCAGGGCTCGGCTCGGCGACCGTTCGCACCGAGACGATCGGACTGCTGGATCGCCATGCTTCGTTGCTGATCGCAGATGCGGGCCTCGAGCAGATCGACGCGGAGATCATCGCGCCCGAAGGCTCCTATGAGTGGGCGCTCGGCGGCATGGCCGGCATACGCATGGAGCTCGCCGACCTCTGGCCGGGCTGCGCCGACGACCTGACCCCCCAGATCCGCTTCGGCCTCCAGCTCGCGGACCAACGGTTCAACCTCGAAGCCGCGGCACGCATCGAGCAGCAGCGCATCGAGAACACCGAGCGCCTGGCGGCCGTGTTCGATCAGGTCGACCTCGTGATCTCGGCGACGAACCCCGATGTCGCCTTCGCGGCGGAAGGCCCGATCCCCACGCAGGTGAACGGTCACGACGTACCGATGGGGAACAACGGCGCACTCACGATCCCCGCCAACTTCTACGGCAACCCGTCGATCACGATCCCGATCGGAACCGTCGACGGGCTTCCCGTCGGCATGCAAGTGATGGCTCGCCACCACCGCGAAGACGTTCTGCTCGATCTGGCCCTCCTCGTCGAATCCGAGCGCCCTTGGCCGCTGGTTGCACCGGGCTCCCCGATCTGACGGCCACCGCCACGCTCGCCGCAGCTCGGTTCGCTACACCCAGGCGATCAGGAACCACGGAACACCCAGGCACCCGACCGGTGAGCGATCAGGTGCCGGGAGCACCCGCCTCGCCGTCGTCGGGAACGGCATCGACACCGGCACCCCCGGACGCTTCGACCTCACCGGTCAGCGTCGACCTACGGCTGTCGGTGCCCGAACCCACGAGGAAGTGGAGATGATCGATGAACTCGTCTTTTCCGTCCTCTTTGTGCGGGACCTCGAGATCGACAGAGGCACCCGACTTCATGACCAGCCGCATCAGCGGGCCGAAGCGGACCTCACCCGCGTGGACCTCTGCGACAGCCGAGAGCGGGACCTCACCCAGGTAGGCCTTCGGCTTGCGGGAGAAGCCCAACGACCAGACGAGGATACGGCCACCAGTGAGCACCAAACCCATCTGCTGCGCCGAAGGGAACGCCACCAGCGCGTCGGCTTCTGGTGGACCGTTGACGTCTCCGAGTGAGCCCAGGCCTGAGCCGACGTTCGTCGCTGTCGGTTGGACCGTGCCGTTGTAGTCGACGCGGACCGCACCGAGGACCTCCTCGCCCGGCGACAACGCCGATTGGGCCAGGGAGACGAGTTGCTCATGCACGTTTGCTGCCACAGCTCCTCCTTCCGTCGTGGGCGACTTCCATTGTGGTGGTCGGCCGTACGGAGGCCGAAGGTGCTCGACCGACTCTACTCTCTGGTATCCGGCGGTGCGCCTGTCCGCGCGGCGTGCATGCGTGACCGGACTTCGGCCGCGAGCTCTTCGTTCGCGTACGCGGCCCAGGGCACGGGCGTTTCTGGTTCGAGCGGCCCGTCGAGCGGTCCCGGGGGCAGCGACTCGACGACGATCCCGGTCGCGCGCATGGCCACGATCGCCGCCAGGTCGTAGGGGTGGGTCGCCATCGTGCCGGGCGCGAGCAGCGGCCGCGGGTCGAGCACCGCGCTCGCCGCTCCGCTCGCAACGCTGTGCAGGTGGCCGGCGCTGCAGGGGACCAGGTCGTCGTAGACCTCCCAACCGGCGAGGACCTCGTCGGCCCATACACCGATCGGCCCGTGATGACCAGGCGCGAAGCGCACGACGGTGAGGAAGGTGCGGTTGGGATCTGCGCCCTTGCGGGGCACGAGCGAGACCGGGACGGACCGAAGGCCACGGCCGGCGAGATCGTCGTCTTCCGCGTGCGCGTGGCTGCCGCGCCGAGCCCAGATCACGCGCCCGAGCGCGGCGCGCGGGGTGGGGATCTCGACCGCGGCGCCGACTTCGAGGTCTTCCAAACTTGCCGCATCGCGGCCGGCGCCGAGTAGCACCCACGCGCTGCGCAGGCCAGCGAGGTACGGGCGGGTGCCGTCGACGGGGTCGGCGAGGTACACCCAGCGCCGGTCGACGGCATCGTTCGGGCCAACCGCGAGGGGATCGTCGAAGCCCTCGGTGATCAGCCAGCCGGGCCAGCGAGCGCCGAGCTCGTCGAGTCCCCCGAGCAGTGCATGCTCGGCGCGGGCGTCGACGCCATAGATGTCGTCGCCTCCTTCGGTGCGCACGACCGCTTCGTCGTCCGCCGCGACCGCCGACCGCACGGCATCACGCACGCGGCGGCCGACCGCCGCCAGTGCCGACGCGAGATCGTCGAGCACGGCCGCGTCGTCGAGGTCGCCTGTTGGAAGGGCCGGGCCGCGGGAGGCGCCCGCCGAGGGCGCGCGCTGATCAGGCAACGACCGGGTTCTGCGCGACGACGATGGCGGCGGCGAACAGCAGCACCGAGAGGCCCGCGCACACGCCGACCGAGGCCCACTGCGACTTGATCCGGCGCTCGACGGCGAAGACGGCGAGCGCGGCGAGCGCGCCGCCGACGAGCCCGCCGAGGTGACCGGCGATGGAGATGCCCGGTATCGCGAACGAGAACAAGAGGTTGAAGATGATCAGGCCACCGATGCCCGATCGCCATGGGTCGATGCCGATCGAGCGTTGGTGGATGAAGATGACACCGAACAAGCCGTAGATCGCCCCCGATGCACCCATGGTGAGCACGTGCGGGTTGAAGGCCAGCGCCGCAAGCGACCCGGCGATCAGCGACGTGACGTACAGCCCGAGGAACTTCCCGTGCCCGATCGCTCGCTCGAGCTGGGTGCCGATCATGTAGAGCACCAACATGTTCATGCCCACATGGAGGATGTTCAGGTGCAGGAAGCCGCTGGTGAAGATGCGGTACCACTCTCCCGCCGCCACACCAACCTCCTGGCCACTGTGGAGAGTCCCGAGCGCGACCACCCCGCCCTCGACTCGCAGGTCTGCGGTCTTGGTCTGCACGAGGAGCTCGGCGAGACCGAAGACGGCCACGTTGATCGCGATCAGCACGTAGGTCACGTACGGTCGGTTCAGCGTGTGGAGGTTGCGGGAGTTGACGACCTGCTGCTGGCCGCCCTTCACACACTCGGGACACTGGAACCCGACTGACGCCTGCACCATGCAGTTGGCGCAGATCGGGCGCTCGCACCGCTGGCACGAGACGCCTGCGCGCCGATCACCATGGCGGTAGCAGGTCGTGATTGGGGCAGCCATCAGGAGGTGACGCTACCGGTGAGTGCTCGCGAATCGCCCACCACGGTCTCAGCGGCCGGTGAATTGCGCCTGGCCCGGACCCTTTTCGAGGAAGCTCTTCACGCCGATCTGGGCGTCGTCGGTCTTGAACACGTCGACGAAGCGATCCTGCTCGAGCTGGAGGCCGTCATCCAAGGTGGTGTCGAGACCCGCGTCGATCGCCTGCTTGGCGAGGCCCTGCGCGACCACGGCGCCCCTCGCCAGCTCGCCCGCGAACGCGAGCGCGCGGTCGACGAGCTCGCCCGCCGGCACGACCTCGTCGACCAGCCCGATGGCGAGAGCTTCGTCCGCCTTGACCTGGCGGCCGGTGAAGATGAGGTTCTTGGCGCGCGCCGGGCCGACGAGGCGGGCGAGCCGCTGCGTACCGCCGCCGCCGGGGATGATGCCGAGCAGGATCTCCGGCTGGCCGACCTTGGCGTTGTCGGCGGCGATGCGGAAGTCGCAGGCCAGTGCGAGCTCGAGCCCACCGCCAAGCGCGAAGCCGCTGAGCGCAGCGATCGTGGCTCGCGGCAGCGCCGCCAGCGCGTCGAACGCTTGGCGGAACTCGCCGCCGTAGATCGCGGCGCCGGCCGCGAACAGCCGATCGCTTCCGCGCACCACGACGGCACCCGGAGGATCGCGGTGGAGGGTCTGGGCGTGGGCCAGCAACTGCCCGAGCACGGCGCGCGACAGCGCGTTGACCTTCGGGTTGTCGAGCGTGAGCACCGCCACGCCATCGTCACGCCGTTCGAGGTGCACGAGCTCGCCGTCAACCATGGCGCGCACGCTACCGCGCGCGGGGACTGGGCCCGCTCCCGCGCCGTTTCCGGCGCGCTCGCCGGCCCAGTTCCGTGGGACAGCTAGCTACGCGAGTCGTCCAGCAGCCGCTCGGCAGCCGTCCACGGGTCGAGCGCCCGCCTCTCCACCTCTTCGCGCAACTGCTCGTAGGCGTTCGAGCCTTGGACCCGCTGTGCGCGCTCTTGCACGAGCACCCCCGCCATCCTCACCAGCTCGGCATCGAGCCGCCGGCGCCGCCGTTCGGCCCGTTCGCCGCTCGAGATCGCGTGCTGCTGGTGCCGCTTGACCGCGGCCCACAACTCCTCAGCACCCTCGCCCTCGGCCGCGATCGTCGGCACGATCGGTGGGCGCCAGTCGCCGTCGATGCCACGGCTGCCCATGTCGAGCATCTGGTCGAGATCGCGACGGGTCTCGGCCACCCCGGAACGGTCGGCCTTGTTGATCACGAAGATGTCGGCGATCTCCATCAACCCCGCCTTGTTCGCCTGCACCGCGTCACCCCAACCGGGGTTCACGACGACCAGGGTCGTGTCGGCCGCGCCGGCGATCTCCACCTCGACCTGGCCGACACCTACCGTCTCGACGAGCACCCACGGAAAGCCGATCGCGTCGAGCAACCGGATCGCTTCCGGCGTCGCTTGCGCGAGCCCGCCGAGGTGGCCGCGCGTCGCCATCGAGCGGATGAACACCCCATCATCGAGCGCATGGTCACCCATCCGCACCCGGTCGCCGAGGATGGCACCGCCGGTGAACGGCGACGAGGGGTCGATGGCGAGCACGCCGACGTTGATCCCCTCGCCGCGCATGGTCGACACCAGGCAGCTCGTCAGGGTCGACTTGCCGGCGCCGGGCGCACCCGTGATGCCGACGGTGACGGCCGCGCCGCCCGCGTCGAAGGCCAGCTTGCCGATCTCGCGAGCGATCTGCCCCCCGTCCTCGATGAAGCTCAGCAAGCGTGCAGTCGCGGCACGATCGCCGCCTTGTGCCAGGACAAACAGCTCGCTGGGGTCTGTCGTGCGCCGACGCGCCATCCAGCGACTCTACTCAGCGGCCCTCTGGCCCCCAGGGCGCCGTCTCGTGGGCCCGGCGCCGCGCGCTACAGGCTGACGGGCGTCTCGCCGATCTCCTGCGCCTGCTCGCCGAGGTTGATCACCTGGGTGACGCCCGGAACTCGGTCTTTGAGGATGCGCTCGACACCGGCTTTCAGCGTGACGGTCGAGGCGGGACACGACACGCACGCGCCGATGAGCTCGACGGTGACCACGCCGGTGCCTTCGTCGACCTCACGAAGATAGATGTCGCCGTTGTCGGCCTGGATGGCCGGCCGGATCACTTGGATGACCTTGTCGATCTCGTCGCGCATGAGCTGATCGTTGTGGCAGAGAGTGCGGGATTTCCAATACGAGCGTAGTGGAAATTCGGCGCTTGCGGCCACGGATCGACAATTTGTCGTGGATGCGGCCACGGATCGACAATTTGTCGTGGATGCGGCAAGCGCCGGCCGGTTGCGTGCGATGGCGCCCCCGATGGGCCGAGCTCGGCGACGAAGGCCGATACGGTCGCCACACGCCGATCCCTCTACGCTTGGCGATCGCGTGCGCCCCGACCCGGGCGCCGGCGCCAAGTCAGGGGGGCTCCGACCAGGTGGCGACCGTCGTCGTCAACAAGACCGTGGACGAAGCGGGCTTGCGCGCGCTGCTCGAACCACGCGACGAGGTGGCCGCGGAGAAGCGACTCAACGAAACGACGTTCGGCCTCGAGAGCGGACCGTTCGACCACTACGAACGTACGGTCGCCATCTCGCGGCGGGACGACGGCACCTACGACGTCGAGGAGACGACAGACTTCCAGATGGCGATCCCGGTGTGGCGGGGGCTGTTCACGCCACTGTTGAAGCGCAGCATCAAGCATCCGCCCAAGACAGACCGGCCGCCGTGGTGGTCGCCGCCTGACCGGCTCGACGCCCGCGCGGCACGCACCTTGAGCTACCTCGGTGTCTTCTCGGCGATCACCGGCTACCTCGGCACCCTCCTCAGCCAGACCAACACCTACTTCCGCAAAGACTTCGGGGCCAGCGTCGCCGACATCACGCCGATGCTGACGGGCGTACGCCTCGCCGGCCTGCTGGCGTTCGCCACGATGGCGCTGGCCGACCGGAGAGGTCGCAAGTGGGTGCTCCTCGTCGCGACGTATGCCGCGATCGTCCTCACGTCCACTGGTGCGCTGGCCCCCAACCTGCTGGGGCTCGGCATCAGCCAGACGGCGTCGCGCGGCTTCTCGGCCGCGATCGGGATCGTCATCGCGATCATCGCGGTCGAAGAGATGCCGGCGGGCTCGCGGGCGTTCGCCGTGTCGGTGCTCACGATGTCTGCTGCGCTCGGCGCGGGAGGCGTCGTGCTGTTCCTCGGCCTCGCCGACCTCACACCGTGGGCGTGGCGGGTGTTCTACGCGGTCCCGCTGCTCATGCTGCCGGCGGTCGTGGCCCTGGGCCGCCGCCTGCCCGAGAGTCGCCGGTTCGAGGTGTACGAGATGCGCGAGCTCCTGAGCCGGGCCAGCGTCAGCGGTGAGGGGATCGGCGCTGGGCTCACCGGTCTCGATGGCACGGACAGTCGTGCAGAGCCGGGCACCGGCTCGGCGATCGCGGTCGACGACGGACCGGGACGATCCATGCGGACCCACATCGGCCGCCTGGTCCTGTTGGGGTCCGTCGGTTTCCTCACGTTCTTGTTCCTCGTTCCGTCCGGCCAGTACCTGAACGACTTCCTCCGCACCGGGCAGGGCTACTCGGGCGTGCAGATCACGCTCTTCCAGGTGCTCACCACCCTGCCGGCGGGCGTGGCGATCGTCGCCGGCGGGCGGTTGGCCGACGTGTTCGGCCGCCGCATCATCGGTTCGATCGGTGTCGGTGGGGGGGCGCTGTTCACGGTCTTGATGTTCACCGGGAACGGTTGGGCGATCTGGTTGTGGTCGACGGTCGGAACGATCCTGGCTGCGCTGGCCGTGCCCGCGCTCGCCGTCTACGGTCCCGAGCTCTTCCCGACCAAGATCCGTGGCCTCGCGAACGGCACGATAAACGTGCTGCAGGTGATCGGCGCGGTCGCCGGCATCCTCCTCGTCGGCAGGTTCGCCGATGCTGTCGGCTACGGCCAGCCCCTGGCGCTCCTCGGGCTCGGGCCGCTCGTCGTGGTCGCCATCATCTTGATCTTCTATCCCGAGACCGCCCACAAGCGGCTGGAGGACATCAACCCCGAAGACGAGCCCCCGCCCGAGTCACTCGACGACCTGGTCGAGATGGAGCACGAGCTCGACGAGCTCGAGCACGAAGTCGGGCCGTTGCACGGCCATGAGCACGGCCATGAGCACGGCGGCGAACACGGCGCACCGATCCCGAGCGACGGGTCGAGCGCGGAAGCCGAGTCGAGCGAGCCAGGCTCGGCCGGCCCCGGTGCCGAGGCCGGAACGATCGACCGCCATCGCTGACCGTTCGGACGCGATCACCCGCGCGACACATCGATCAGAGCGATCAGAGCTTCACCGTGGCCCGCCGAGCGACGACAGCCACGTGCGGATCGCATCGACGATGGTGCGGTCTTGGTTGCGCGGGTCATGCCCGCCCTTCAGCCACACCTGGGTGACCGGACCGGGGATCGTCTCGCGGTGCTCCTCGAACTCCTCCGGTTTGCCGAACGCATCGTTGTCGCCCGACACGAACAGGCAGGGCACGTCGAGCCGGGCGAAGTGCTCGACGCGGAGCTTGTCGGGCTTGCCCGGCGGGTGCAGCGGGTAGCTGAGGAGCACGAGTCCAGCGGCGGGCAGACCCTCGGCTGCGGCCATCGAGCACATGCGCCCGCCATAGGACCGTCCGCCGAGCACGAGCTGGTTCGCCGCGATACCGCTCGACGCCGCCATGGCTACGGCCTCCTCGACGACGCACGCGATCGCCTTGGGTGCCTTGTCGGGCGTGCGCCGCCCCTCGCGCCGGTACGGGAAGTCGAACCGGCTCACCGGGAACGGCGCCAACCCGTCCTCGACGGCGACCAGGGTGTGATGATCGCGACTCGCTCCTGCGCCGGGTGCCAGCAACAGTGCACCTGGCTTCGCCGGGCGCGGCGTTGCCGCCTTGCGCGTCGTGCCCGTCGCCGTCTTGGTCACACGCGTGGCTGCCATGGCGCGGAGTCTTCCACGAGCCACACCGCGACCGCCGTCGTCGGTCACGATCCTCTACCATGAGCCCGTTCTGCAGGGGGCTGGGGCCAACGGGCGCACCGAGAGACGACGAGGACAGCGTGACGATCAACGTCGGCGAACCCAACGAACCGGTCGGACGACCAGGCGCCGCGACCGACCGCCGGCGCCCGGCCGTCCTGATCGTCGCGAGCGTCGCCGCCGTGGCGGTGCTCTTGGCAACGATCGTCGTGCTGGCGACGCGAACCACGACGGTCACCTCGACCGTCAGCGCGGCCGAAGTGATCGCCGACGACACGCCGACCACCGAGTTGACGACCGATGCCGGCACCGCACCTCCCGAGACGACGCCGGAGACGGCGCCCGCGCCGACCGAACCGCCGCCCGACACGCCGGATGCCCCGATCAACCTGCCCCGGCCCAGCATGGTGCTCACCGGCAAGACGACCGGCCAGATCCCCGTCTACACGAAGCCGGGCGGTGGTGTGAAGGTCACGCTGCCCAACCCGCGGATGATCAACGACGACCCGAACGCGACCGTCCCGCTCATCTTGCTCGCCAAGCAACAGCAAGGCGACTGGGTCGAGGCACTGATCCCGGTGCGGCCGAACGGCTCGACCGGCTGGGTGCGCCGGAGCGACTTCACCACGTCGACGCACGACTTCCGTATCGAGGTGCGCCTCAACGCGTTCAACCTCAAGGTGTTCAACGGCGACACGCTCATCCTGAACACCGGCATCGGTGTCGCCACCGCGTCCGCCCCGACGCCCGGCGGGCTGTACTTCACCACCGAGCTGCTCCAACCCCCGAACCCCAACGGCCCGTACGGCCCGTACGCGTTCGGCCTGTCCGGCTTCTCCGACACGTTCACCTCGTTCGGCGGTGGCCCCGGCCAGCTCGGCGTCCACGGCACCAACCAGCCCAGCGGGATCGGCCAGCGCGTGAGCTCGGGGTGCATCCGCATGCGCAACCAGGAGATCACCACCCTCGCCAAGACCCTGCCCCTGGGCGTGCCGGTCCTCGTCTACAAGAACTGAACCCCGTCGATCATGTCGCCTTGGGACGGCCGAGGAGGATGCGGCGGGCTTCGGTGAGGTCGGCGATACGTTGGGCCGCGTCGCCCGTCGCGCCGCCGCGGTCGGGGTGGGCATCCATGAGGAGCTCACGGAAGCGGCGCCGAACGGCGTTCCGGGTCGGGCCGGCGCTGTTGTCGTTGCCGTTGCCGTTGCCGTCGATGGCTGGCTGCAGCTCGTCGAAGCCCAGCACGTGGAGCGCCCACTCGACCGGGTGCTCGAACGCGAACGCCGAGAACGCCTGGCCCTTGCTGAAGCCGGCAAGAGACGCGATCAGATCGGGACCGATGCCGCCTTCCCAACGGATGGCCCGGCGCAGGGTTGTCATCACCTCGCCCCGCACCGCAACGTCGACCTGGCCGGCCGCGTAGACCGCGCCGAGCACGAGCTGTTCGGGCGATGCCCGCTCGCCTTCGAAGTCGAACCACAGCGCCTCGCCCTCGCCGCGCAGCCGCAACAGGGTGCGCTGAAGGCCCACGCGATCGGTCTGGTAGCGGTAGCGCAGCCGGGGTTGCGGCACACGCATGCCGTGCTCGAGCTGGCTGATGAGCTTGTTCAGGTCAGGTAACAGCTCGTCGTCGATGGCGGAGATGCTCGACGCCACGATGCCGCCGAGCAGGACGCCGCCGAGTCCTGGCGGCGGATCGACCGGCAACAGCTTCTCGCCGAGCGCGACCCGGCGCGTCGGCGCGATGGGCCGGGAGTGGTAGAGCTCGAGCTCCGCCAGGATCACGCCGCCACGGTAATGGCTCGGGTACGCGAA
>JACPNV010000043.1 GCA_016185305.1 Actinomycetota bacterium
GGGCGCCTTCGTTCTGGCTGTCGGCGCTGGCCACGATGGCGCCGTACGCGAGCAGGTGAGCATCGCGGTCGAGCACCGTCGCCCCATCGAGGGCGGCGAGCCGGGCCACGGTCTGGGCGTCGAGCTCGGTGGCATCGATCAAGTGGTGCAGCCGCGTCTCGACCCGCATCGCCGTCGGGTCGAACTCGGCCCGCAGGTCGTAGCGATCTTTGGCCGACACCACCCCATCGAGCGACCGCGGGTCGTCGACGATCGCGAGGATCGCACCTCGACCGCGCGCCGACACGATGAACGCGGCTTGCACGACGAGAGACGCCGCGTCTCCCCCGCCGATCATGTTGTCGATGGACGCCGCGAGCTCGAGCGGGAAGGCGGTCCAGTGCTCGCCGCTGCGCACCACCAGTGGCCGCCCGTCGACGAACACCCAGATCGACCGGTCGTCGCGCAGGAAGAAGCCGATGCCGCCGTACAGCCTGGTGGCGGCGGCGACCAGCGAGCCGCTGTCGACAATCTCTGCAGCCACGCCACCCAGGCCCTCGGCCTTCGGGCGGAGATGGTCGAGGTGGTGGCGCGGGATCTCGGTGCGCATGCGACCGCGCCCGTCGACCAGGAGCACGGCCTGCTTGCCGTCGAACAGCAACGGGCCCCGCTTCGCCGAGCGCAGATCGTCGGGGTAGCCGAACTGCAGGCTCGGGTCATCCTCCAGGACATCGGTGATGATCACGCCATGGGTCAGGTCTTGGGACTCGACGCGCCGCCCGCTGAGCTCGATGAGGAACTCGATCGTGTCGGCGATGAGTGCCGTCATCACGGACGTATCGGTCTGCACCGCCTGGAGCTTGGCGAGGACCTCCACGACGACCATGTCGCGCAACGCTCGGCGCAGGGCCGGGCCGACGGGCTCGGCGTCGGTGGCCGTGGTCGAGCGGAAGGGAGCGGCCGCTCGCAGGGCGGCGGCCGGCAGCGCTTCGAGCATCGCCAGCAGCGCCGGGCTGTCGGGAGCCACGAGCGGCGAGATGCGGCCGCCGAGCCAGATGGCCAGACGGACGTTCCATCCGGGCGGGCCGGCGCCGACAGCGCAGGCGACGGCCTCGTCGTCGAGCCGCGGCACCGTCGAGGAGTGCCGCGGCGAGTAGACGAGCTCGACGGACGCGCCCTCGAGGATCTCGATGAGGCTGGCCGCGACCGCCTCCCCCACCGGATCGTCGGGCAGGTCGTCCGTCGTCGAGGTCTTGAGCAGGGACACGCCCCTAGTGTGGCGGGCGAACCCACCGATCGGTGACACATCTGCCCCCGGGCCGTGCCGGGCGGTAGGTTGAGCGGCGGCGTTCGCCACCGGCGGGGCGCTCGCCGCTCGACATCGGCACGACGACGGAGGTCGCCATGGCAGCACAGGCAGGCAAGACCCGGGCCCTCGTGCTCGGGGGTGGCGGGCCGGTGGGCGTGGGCTGGGAGGTCGGCCTGGCGGCCGGGCTCGGCGCGGCCGGCGTCGACCTCGCTGACGCAGACAAGGTCATCGGCACGTCGGCCGGTTCGATCACCGGCGCCAAGCTCGCCGGCGGAGCCGACCTCGACGAGCTGGTCGCCACATCCGGTTCGATGTTCGAGACCTCCGCTGCGTCGACGGGTGCGGATCAGATCCCCGAAGGGAGCATGGGGAAGCTCCTCTAGCTCATGATGGCGTCGGCCGACGAAACGCAGTCATCCCAAACGCGCCTCGCTTCGATCGGTGCGCTCGCGCTGTCGGCCGACACGATCACCGAGGACGCGTTCGTCAGCGGGCTCGAGGCCGAGTTCGGTGACGACCCATGGCCGGCGGGCTACTGCTGCACGGCCGTCGACGCCATGAGCGGTGCGTTCACGGTGTGGGACGAAGCGGCCGGCGTGCCGTTGCACCGGGCGATCGCGTCGAGCTGCAGCGTTCCCGCCATCTACCCGCCCGTCACCATCGGGGACCGGCGCTACCTCGATGGTGGCATGCGGTCGGCGTTGAACGCCGATCTTGCCGATGGGCATGACGCGGTGGTCGTCGTCTCGTGCATGCCCCTGGAGCTTCCGCCTTTCCTCGACGATCCCCGCATCCTCCGCTTCTTCGAGCGCGAGCGTGAAGGCATCGATGCGCTGCGGGCAACCGGCGCCGAGGTCGAGGTGATCGTGCCCGACGAGGAGTTCCTCATGATCAGCGGCATGGGTATGTTCCTCATGGACTTCACCAAGGTGCAGACCGCGGCAGACGCTGGCCTGCGGCTCGCCAAGCAGCACGCCGACCGCATCGCCGCCATCTGGTGAGCACCGCAACGCACCCGGGCGTTCACCCGTCGACGAGGAAGCCATCGAGGCGCTGCACGGTGTCGATGAACTCGTCGATCATCTCGAGCACCACGCGCCGGGTCGGCTGCACCGAGCGCATGCTGCCGACGACCTGACCGACGAAGTAGGTCGCGAGCTGGTTGGCACCCGAGCCCTCCTTGCCCGCGGCGCGGTAGATCCGTTGCAGCGCCGGCCCGACGAGCAGCGGCTGGATCGGCATGGGCAGGGGGCCCGGCCCTTCGGGGCTCTCCCACTCGTCGGTCCACGGCGTGCGCAGCATGCGGGCGGGCTTGCCGGTGATCGAGCGCGACCGGACCGTGTCACCGAGGCCGGCGTGGAGGAACTTCTGCTTCACCTCCTGCGGGGTCTCGGCTTCTTCGGTCGTCAACCAGACCGAGCCGCACCAGACCCCGTCCGCGCCGAGCGCCATACCCGCGGCGAGTTGCCGACCCCGGGCGATGCCGCCGGCGGCCAGCACGGGCAGCGGCGCGACGGTGTCGACCACCTCCGGCACGAGCACCATGGTCGCCACCAGGCCCGTGTGGCCGCCGGCTTCGGTGCCCTGCGCTACGATCAGGTCGGCTCCGGCGGCCGCGTGGCGCCTGGCATGATCGACCGAACCGGCGAGCGCGGCGACCGGCACCCCGGCGTCGTGGGCGCGATCGAGGAAGTAGCCAGGCGGCGGGCCGAGCGCCGACGCGACCAACCGAGGCTGGTGGTCGAAGCACGTGTCGAGCAACGGCGCCATGCTCTTGGGATCGACGCGCATCCCGCCGACGCCGCGCCCGATGTTGATGTCTTCGGGGGCGGGCGGCACGTCGTAGCGCCGGAGCAGATCCTCGACGAACTCCTTGTGCTCGTCGGGGAGCAGGCTGCCGAGCTGGGCACGGTCGAGCCCGCCCTCCTCGGCGCCCACGAACTTCTCCGGTACGAGCAGGTCGACACCGTAGGGCTTGCCCTTGACCTCGTCTTCGATCCAGGTGAGGTCGATGTCGAGCTGCTTCGGGCTGTGCGCCACCGCGCCCAGCACCCCGCAGCCTCCGGCGTTCGTCACGGCCGCGACGACATCACGGCAGTGGCTGAACGCGAAGATCGGCAAGTCGATTCCGAGCAACTCGGTCGCTCTGGTGCGCATCTCGGTTCCCCCTCTGGGACGAACCCTACCGAAGGGCCGAGGCCGCCCAGGCAACCTCCTCCGCGTTCGTGACGCACTAGCCGGTGAAGCGCGGCACCGCCGTGACCGGCTGCGCCGCGACGGGCTGCGACGGATCAGTCGTGGCGTTCGTCGGACTCACAGCTGCGGTCGAGCTGGGCGACGAACTGCCGGGGGTCGTCGTGGACGATGCTGCCGTGGAGGTGGTGGACGGAGCTGAAGAGGTCGTCGTCGACGGTTGCACGCAGCCGTCGGTGCGGAAGCTCCACTGCATGGGCGTGACCGGAAGCTGGCGCGCGTCGAGCAGGCTGGCCGTGACGTCGACGCGATAGTTCGTACAAGGATCGAGGTTCGACGCCGGTTGGATGTCGATGCTGTGCTCGCCCGCGTCAGACCCGTACGGGACGCTCTTGGGGTAGCCCGCCATGACGGGCACCGGGGCACCGGTGTCTTCGTTGGTCAGCGTCATGGCACCCGCGGGAAGCTCGTTGGAGATGACCGTCGTCTGGTCGCCGGTGGTCGGGATGTATGGCCGCGCGTAGGACAGCGAAGCGAAGATGCGGTTGCGGGCGCCGCCGCGGTCGGGATACGAGCCCGGCCCGAACGTGCGCTCCCAGCCCGTGGCGGGGACGTCGGTGGCACCATTGGCGGGATAGTTGTTCGCCACGCTCGTGGGCGGCTGGTTGCCGAGCAGCCGCCCCCACAGGACCTCGTACTCCGCCGCGATCGCCTTGGCACCGAAGTTGACTCCGCCGGGGGCGGTGACCACGTTCGCCGACGTCCACGGCATGGCCGCCTTGACCTGCGGGGCGTAGGTCGGGGCGAGGTTGCCCTCCACCGTTCGGATCAGCCCCATGTTCGTCTTCCCCGTCGTGAGGCCGGAATCGGTGATGTCGGACCGGCCGACCGCGGCGAAGGCCTCTCGAAGCGCGGTGACGTTCGGCAGCGGAGGGGTGTCGGGCGACGTCGGCCGGCCGTGGTCATAGATCGCGACCATGTCCATCTGGAACTCGATGCCGCCGACGCCGACGAACGCGGAGAGCTCGGGCGGCAGGAACTGCTCGCCGTAGTCGGGGGCGTTGGGCTCGAAGAGCCAGTCCCACACCTCGTCACCCATGCCGTGCGCCGCCATGCCCATCAGATGGGCGATCTGGGGCGCGCACGGGCCGGTCGGGTCGGTCAGGTCGCCACACGATGGGTCGTCGCGGATGCGATCGGCGTAGGCATCCTGGAAGCGCTGCCAGTGGGCCTCCTCGCCGTAGTCGCCACCCGGTACGCCCAGGCTGGCGTTGAAGTACCCGCTGTCGGGGAACTGTCCCCCGCCCTCGACCTGCCCGAGGTTGGCGCCGAGCAATGCCTTGAGCTGTGCGTCGGACACGAGATCGACCGCTTCGAGGCCCATCCACGCGTGCGTGGTCACGCCGGCTGCGTTCGCCTCGGTGGCGGACGCCAACAAGACGATGACCGCGACGATCGCTCCGATGACGGTCTTCCCGGTCCGCCGCATGGCCGACAAATCTAGGGGCGACCGATGCTGCGAGGCCAGGCGGCCGGCCAGCCGGTAGGACTGACGCCCACTCGCTCGCCGTCGTAGTTTGAGCCGATGCCATCGGTCTCCACGTCGTTCCTCGCGCTCGACTCCGCCACCGGTCATCGCAACCCGGCCGGCTTCCATCCGTGCCAGGGCCTCTGGTACACACCTGCCGGTGCGACACCGAAGACCGCGTTCATCGCGTCGCACTACAACGTCGACTTCTCCGAGCACTACCTCGGGCCGGTGCTCGCCGAGCGGGGCTACGGCTTCCTCGGCTGGAACACCCGCTACCGCGGCGCGGAAGGCTGGTTCTTGCTCGAGCACGCGCTCATCGACATCGGGCGCGGCGTGCAGTGGCTGCGCGAGGACGCGGGAGTCGAGACGATCGTGCTGCTGGGCAACTCGGGCGGCGGATCGCTCATGGCCGCCTACCAATCGCAGGCCACCGATCCGTCGATCGAGCCGGCGCGCGGCCTGACCCTTCCGCAAGCGGCGCTGGAACTGCGGCCCGCAGACCTCTATGTCTCGTTGCAGGCCCACGTCGGCCGGCCCGAGGTCCTCACGGCCTGGATGGATCCGTCGGTCACCGACGAGGACGATCCGCTGTCGCGCGACCCGTCGCTCGACATGTACGACGGAGCCAACGGCCCCCCGTTCTCCGAAGAGTTCGTCGCCCGCTACCGGGCCGCACAGGTCGCCCGCAACGATCGCATCACCGATTGGGCGATCGCCGAGCTCGACCGGTGCAACGCCGCCGGCGCGTTCGACCGCAACTTCAACCTGCACCGGGTCTGGGCCGATCTGCGCTACCTCGACGGCTCGCTCGACCCATCGGACCGACCGCTCAACCGTTGCTACGGCGGCGACCCGAAGTTCGCCAACTCGACGCCCTACGGCATCGGCTCGTCGAACACCTTGCGGACGTGGCTCTCGATGTGGAGCCTGCGCGAGTCGTCGTGCCGCGGTGCACCGCACCTGAAGCGCATCCGCGTCCCCTCCCTCGTGATCCAGAGCCTGGCCGACACCGGCGTCTTCCCCAGCGACGCCCGCGCCATCCACGAAGCGTTGGCCGCCGACGACAAGCACCTCGAGCTCATCGCCGGTGACCACTACCTCGAGGCACCGGAAGGCGCTCGCGAAGATGTGGGCGACCTCATCGCCGCGTGGGTCGCGGAGCGCGCGGCATGAAGGCGGTGCTGCAGTACCGGGCGACCGCCGGGTTCCGGCAGTTCATCAGCGCAACCGCTCCCGATTGGCTCTCCGTCGCGATCATCGACGAGGACGACAGGGAGACCTTCGCCCGGGAGATGACCGACACTGCGGTGCTCCTCCACGTGCTCGAGCCGGTCACGGCAGAGGTCATCGCGGCAGCGCCACGGCTCCAGCTCATCCAGAAGCTCGGCGTGGGCGTGAACACGATCGATCTCGACGCGGCACGCGCCCACGGCGTCGGGGTCGCCAACATGCCCGGAACCAACACCGCGGCCGTCGCCGAGCACACGCTCGCGCTGATGCTTGCCGTGCTGCGCCGCGTCGTCTCGGTCGACGCCGCCACCCGCGCGGGGCGGGGCTGGCGCCTCAGCGACGAAGTGGTCGACACCATGGGTGAGATCGGCGGCAAGACGGTCGGCCTCGTCGGCTTCGGTGCCGTCGGCCAGCACTTGGCCCACGTCCTGCGAGCGCTCGGAGCGACAGTCCTCTACACCGCGACCGCGCCGAAGGACCACGTGCCCGCCGAGCTCGCGGAGTGGCGCGATCTTCCGGACTTGCTCGCCGGGTCGGACATCGTGTCCTTGCACGCGCCCCTCACTACGGCCACGCAACAGCTGCTCGACGCCGCCGCGATCATGTCGATGAAGCGTGGCGCGGTCCTCGTGAACACGGCCCGGGGCGGCCTGGTCGACGAAGCCGCGCTCGTCGACGCACTGCGGTCTCGTCAGCTCCGCGGCGCGGGCCTCGACGTCTTCACCCAAGAGCCGGTCGACCCGGCGAACCCACTGCTCACGCTCGACAACGTCGTCGTGGCGCCGCACCTCGCCTGGCTCACGCCCGAGACGCTGCACCGCAGCATGGGCGTGGCGTTCGAGAACTGCCGGCGCGTGCGCGACCGTGAGCCGCTGCTGCACGAGGTGGTGCCGCGTGACGGCGGGTGATCGGACCAGACCGGCTCACGCGGGATCGAGCACCAGCTCGACCCCGATCGGCGCGCCGTCTGCTGCGGTGTCCGCATCGAGGTCGATCTCGACGTCGGCCGCCTGATCAGGGAGGAACCGGAAGGCCAAGATGCCAGCCGCGGTGACGATGATCGCCCCGACGACGAGGGAGAAGCGGAACCCACTCATCCACGCGTCACGGGCTGCGCCCGCGAGCGCTTGGCCCGACTCCCCCATTCGTTGGGAGACACCGAGCGCGCCGGCCAGGGAGCTGCTCGCGACGTCTTGCGCCTCGGCCGGGAGCGCGCCGATCGACGGAGCGATCGTCGCCGCGTACTTCGACGCGAGCAGGCTGCCGAAGACCGCGACACCGAGGCTGCCACCGAGCTCGCGCGTCGTGTCGTTCATCGCCGAGCCCATGCCGGCCTGATCACGAGGAACAGCCGACATCAACAGGTCGGTCGTCGGCGACATGGCCAGGCCCATGCCCGTCGCCATGATCATGAGGCCGGCGAGCAGCAGCAGGTAGTTCGCATCGGTGCCGATCAGGCTCATGACGGCGATGCCACCCGCGACGAGCCACATGCCGCCGGCCACCACCCGGCGCTTGCCGTAGCGAGCGGCGAGCTTGGCAGATCGGGGAGCGGCGATCACCAAGGCGATCGAGATCGGGGCGAGGCGCAAGGCGGCGCTGAGCGGCGAGTAGCCGTACACCAGTTGCAGCAACTGGCTCATGCTGAAGAAGCTGCCCATCAGCGCGAAGAACACGAGCGTGAGGACGAGCGACGACACCCCGAACGCACCGATGCGGAACAGGCGCACGTCGAGCATCGGGCTCTCGACGCGCAGCTCCCAGAGGATGAAGCCGGCCAGCAGGAACAGGCCGACGGTACCGGTCAACAACGTCGCGGCTGAGGTCCAGCCGGAGCTGGGCGCTTCGATCAACGTGTAGACGACGAGGCTCAGGCTCGCGGCGGACAGGAGCGCACCGACGAGGTCGAGCGGCGTGTCATGGCGCACAGGCAGGCGCGGCACGAAGAAGTATCCGGCAACGAGCGCGACGACGATGAGCGGAAGGTTCGTGATGAAGACCGCGTTCCACGAGAAGCGCTCGAGCAGGAAGCCGCTCATCAAGGGACCGAACGCGGTGCCTGCCCCGCTGATGCCGGCCCACATGGCCACGGCCTTGGCGCGCTCGTCGCGGGGAAAGACGTTGGTGATGATCGAAAGCGTTGCGGGCATCACCATCGCCGCGGCCGCCCCCATGACGACGCGAGCGCCGATGATCTGGCCGGCCGAGCCGGCGACGAACGCCGCATAGGCCGTCGACGCGGCGAAGAGCACGAGACCGAGCTGCAGGATGCCCTTGCGACCGTAACGGTCACCGAGGTTGCCCGCGGTGAAGAGCAAGCCCGCGAAGATCAGCGAGTAGGCATCCACCATCCACTGCAACTGCGAGTTGGTGGCGCCGAGCTTGTCGCTCAACACCGGCAAGGCGACGTTGAGGGACGTGTTGCCGACCATGATGATGAGCAGGCTGAGGCAGAGGACGGCGAGGGTCCACCACCGGCGCCGGTAGACCTCGGGATCGATGCGGTCGTCGTCGACCAGTTGCTGTGCCATGGCTGCTCCTCGTTCGCCGTTCCGAATCCAGAAACTGCCGTTCCACCGGCAGGATTCCTGAATCGGCGAGATTGCCAAAGTGACACTACTGACAATATCTCAGTGCTGACAAACCGGCAGAGCTGCGGTATCATCCGGCGCGATGCCCGCGGGGACCCGGCTCGAAGAGGTGCCCGGCGCCCAGCTCTCACCCCGCGCTCGCCGAGTGGCGAAGACCCGGCGCGCGATCATCGATGCCGCCCGAGCGCTCATCGACGAGCAGGGTTACGACCACACGACGATCGACCAGATCGCCGATCGGGCCGACATCGCCCCCCGAACGTTCTTCCGGTACTTCTCCTCAAAAGAGGCGCTGGTGTTCGCCGAGTTCGACGAGCTCCGCACCGGCCTCTGGACGATGCTCGACGCCCGGCCCGCGAAGGAACCACCGCTACGATCGCTCGTCACCGTGATGGCTGACTACGCCGACCAGGTCGAGGCCAACCGCGAGCGACTCGCCTGGGGCTTCCGCATCGCCGAAGAGCACCCGAGCCTCACCTACGAGGTCAGCGCGTTGAAGGCCGACACCATCGAGCGCATCACGGCGTTCCTCGCTTCGCGCTTGGCCGTCGATCCCGAGAACGACCCCCGCCCCCACGGTTGGGCGGTCGCGACGATGGGTCTGTTCAGCGCAGCGATGTCGACCATCTTCAGGCCCGGTGCCAGCGACAGCCGTTCGGCCCGCAAGACGTTCCTCGCGCTGGTCGGCGAGACGGGTGCGGCGCTCAAGACTGCACTCCCCCGGTAGGTCAGCGGCGCCATCTCTTCCAGAGCCCGCCACTGACCGCCGCGGCGAGCAGCGCGACGACGACACCCAAGGTCACCGCCCCTGCTCGGCCGCGGCCTGCCGGCCCATCTGGCGCTGCACCGCGGCGAGCAGGCTCAGGACCGCCGGCTCCTCTGGATAGCTCGCCACCAGCCATTCCGCCGCGCTCAGCGCGCGCCGGTACCTCTCATAGCTCAGATTGGAAACGGCCCAGAGGTAACGGGCCGCGAACGCATCGGGGGCGAGCTGCATGGCCTGGCGCGCGAGATCGCGGGCAGCCCTTCGATCTCGCAGATCGAGACACAGAAGCCCCTTTCGCGCCATGAACTGCAGATCGTCTGGCGACTGCGCCAAGCAACGGTCGAGCAGGCGGTCAGCCTCGAATGGTCGGCCTTGATGCATCCGAATCGTGGCGAGCAAGTAGAGAAGGTGTGGATCATCTGGACGCGCGGCGAGCTCATCGCCGAGGAACTGCTCAGCTTCGTCGTAACGTCGGACCTCGATCAGCGCGTTGACGCGTTCGATGTTCGCGCTCATGTGCATACCACCGGCCGATGGTCGCACACGGGCCCGATCGACGTCTCGTCCTTGTCGTTGGCGGCGAGCGGGCGCCTCGCCGCTCGCCAGGAATGGCACTATCTGCCGGTGAGCGACCGGCGCCACCGAGGGCCAGTGACGCGGCGGGCCTTCGTCACGCTGTTGATGATCAACGACAGCTACCTCCCCGGCTGCCTGACGGCCGCCTACGCACTCCGAGCCCAGCGAACGTCGGCGCGCCTGGTCTGCCTCGTCACGCCCGACATCACCGAGCGCGCCATCGACGCGCTCCTCTCCCTCTATGACGACGTCATCGTGGTCGAGGAGGTCAACCCGCCCCGAGACGAGACCGGCAAGCGGCAAGCGCTCCCGCGGATGCTCACCCGGTTCAACGCGCTGCGCCTCGGGCCGGACGGCGACCTCGACCGTGACTACGAGCGAGTCATCCTGCTCGACGCCGACCTCCTGCCGCTCCGCGACTTCGACTCGCTGTGGGAGCTTGCGACGCCGGCGGGCGTCATCAACGAACGCCGCGAGCACATGGTCGAGCTCGATGAAGCCGGCCAGATCGTTTGGCTCGACGACGACTCAGCAACTTCTTCGCGGTGGCACGAGATCTACGGCGCGATCTGCCCCCATGGCTCGATGATCCCGAAGGAGATCACCGACCGCGTCGGTTCCGACCCGACGAACTTCGGCGTCAACGGATCGCTGTTCCTGCTCGAGCCGTCGGCGGCGGAGTTCGGCGAGCTCATGAGCTGGATCCGGCGGCCGGAGATGGACGAGCTCGTCCGGCGCCTCTGGCCGTGGCCCGACATGCAAGCGGCGACGTTGTTCTGGTCGGGTCGCTGGACGAGCATCGACGTCAGCTACTCGGTGCTCTACGGCTACCCGTCGCTGGCGTTCGCCCGGGGCCTGCACTTCGCCGGCGTGAAGCCGTGGTCCTGGCGGAAGAAGGGTTTCGCCCGGCGCATCGAACGCTTCGCCGACTACCGGCTGTGGGCCACGACCTACCTCGAGATGCTCGCCTCGCTGCCAGAACTTCGCGACCTCCGCCGGCTGAAGCTGCTCGAGGACGAGATCAGGGCGGCACTCGACGCGATCTGACAGATCGCAGCCTGGTTGGTCGACCTTGTTATTGAATCCGATAACGCTAGGGTGGTCGCATGGATGTTGCTTCGGTGCTCCGTGCCGCCCGGCGCCGGTCCGGGCTGACCAAGCGGGCGCTGGCACGGCGAGCGCACACCTCAGCGGCGGCCCTGGTCGAATACGAGAAGAACCGCCGCAGCCCGTCGGTCTCCACACTCGAGCGGGTGCTCCATGCCGCTGGGGTCGACGCGGATATTCACCTCCGACCGGCAACCGTCGACCCCGAGGTCGCAGCCCGTCGACTCGGTGAAGTGCTGGAGTTGGCCGATGCCCTCCCCCGGCGGCCGGCGGCCCGCAACCTCCGCTACCCGGCATTCCCTCCCGATGATGCCCCTCGCTGATCGCGTCCTCGCGATCGACGCGGCGTTGGACGACGCCGGTGTGCCGCACGCGTTCGGGGGTGCGCTTGCGCTGGCCTACCATACGGCCGAGCCGCGCGGCACCCGCGACATCGATGTGAACGTCTTCGTCGACACACACCGTGCCGAGGGGGTGTTCCGGGCGATGCCCGACGGAGTCGAGTGGGGCGAGCTCGAGGTGCGACGCGTCGAACGCGACGCACAGGTCCGATTGCTCTGGGACGAGACCCCCGTCGACCTGTTCTTCTCGAACCATCCGTTCCACGATCGTGCGTCGGAACGAGTTCGACGGGTTCCGTTTCCCGGCGGCGAGATTCCCATCCTCGGACCCGACGAGCTCGCGGTGTTCAAGGCCTTCTTCAACCGCACCAAGGACTGGGCCGATCTCGAAGCAATGATCGAGGTTCACTCGATCGACGGGCCGTCGGTGCTCGGATGGTTGGTCGATCTCCTCGGCCCCGACGACGACCGGATCCCCCGACTTCGCGACCTTCTCCACGCCCCGCGGCCCGAACCACCGCGCTTCGATCCCCGAACCCGCTGACCAGCACAGCTCGGGGCGTCCCGCCGGGTCGGTCAGGACGGCTGGGGAACGATCCGGATGTAGGGCTTGGGCTCTTCCCAACCGCCGAAGATCTCTTTGGCCTCGTCGTTGGAGACCGAACCGGCGATGATCACGTTGTCGCCCTGCTTCCAGTTCACCGGAGTCGCCACGCGGTGCTTGGCCGTGAGCTGCAGCGAGTCGATGACCCGAAGCACCTCGTCGAAGTTGCGGCCGGTGGTCATCGGGTAGACGAGGATGAGCTTGACCTTCTTGTCCGGCCCGATCACGAACACGTTTCGCACCGTCTGGTTGTCGGCCGGCGTCCGCAACTTGGGGTCACCAGACGTGCTCGCCGGCAGCATGCCGTACAGCTTGGACACGTTGAAGTCGGCGTCGCCGATGATCGGGTAGTTCGGCCGCGCCCCCTGGGTCTCTTCTATGTCGGCCGCCCAGGCCTCGTGGTCGGTCGTCGCGTCGACCGAAAGCCCGATCACCTTGACACCGCGCTTGTCGAACTCTGGTTTGAGCTTCGCCATGTAGCCGAGCTCGGTGGTGCAGACCGGGGTGAAGTCCTTCGGGTGCGAGAACAACACCGCCCACGAATCGCCGATCCAGTCGTGGAACTTGATCGGGCCCTCGGTCGTCTCGGCCTCGAAGTTCGGTGCTTCCTCGCCAATCTGGAGTCCCATGTTCTCGTCCTCTCTGTCGTCTGGGGACGTTCTAGCCTGCTTTGCCTCGACGCGCTACCGAGCGAGCGGCGGCTCGGTGGGGCTGGTCGCGGTCGGAAGCCCGGCGAGGCGCCACTCCGGCATGCCGTCGACAAGGCGGCGAGCGTGGCGCCCGCGCCGCCGAAGCAGGCGCACGGCCTCGGGAGCCATGAGGCAGTACGGGCCGCGGCAGTACGCGACGACGCCGACATCGGCGGGCAGCTCGTTCAAGCGTTATGCGAGCTGGTCGAGCGGGATCGAGACCGCTCCTTCGATGTGGCCTGCCTCGTACTCGACCGCCGGCCGCACGTCGAGCACGACCACATCCCCGCGGCGCGCTCGCTCGAGGAGCTCGCCGCGGCTCATGGGCTCGGGCTCGTCGCCGTCAGGTTCGAAGTGCTCACGACCGGCTCGCGCCACTTCGGGGATGTGGTTGCGAGCGACGGCGTGTATCGCGGCGATGAGCTGCGCGACGTCGTCGCCGGCGAGCCGGTAGTACACCCGGTTGCCCTCCCGGCGCGTGTCGACGATGTGCGCGGCGCGCAGCACGTGGAGCTGCGACGACGCCGTGGTGACCGGGAGCCCAGTGGCCGCCGCCAGCGCGTCCACCGGCCGCTCGGACTGCGAGAGCAGATCGAGGATCTCGACCCGCTTCGGGTGCGCGAGGGCCTTGGCGACCCGCGCGAACTGCTCGTTGAACGCCTGCTTGTTGAGCGGTGCTGTTTCGGTCATCGTGCGTCGAGTCCATCCAGTCCTGTCCGGGATGCGAACGTCGGTGCTGGAATCAAGTATTCCGTAAATCTACGGAGTACTGGTACGCTACCGCAAGCCGGGCACCGGGCACCGGCTCTGACGAGGAGGAAGACGGCGATGATCGAGACGTTCGTGGACGAGGGCCTGGGCCACGCTTCCTACCTGGCCGATCTGGGCGACGGCTCGGCCCTGGTGGTCGATCCGGCCCGGCTTCCCACCGGTCAACGCGAGGCCGCCGCGCGGCTCGGGTTGCAGATCGCCTTCAGCGCCGACACGCACACGCACGCCGACTACGTGTCCGGCAGCCCTGACCTGGCCCACGCGGGCGCCGAGCTGCTCGCACCGGCTGAAGCCGGCTTGGCGGTTCCCCACCGTGGCGTGCGCGACGGTGACGCGCTGGAGCTGGGCCGGCTGCGCATCCTGGCGATCGCGACCCCGGGCCACACACCGGACCACCTCGCCTACCTGCTGTACGACCCAGCCGGACGTCCGGTCGCCCTGTTCAGCGGCGGCTCGCTGATGGTCGGCACCGTGGGCCGCACCGACCTCATGGGCCCCGAGCTCACCGAGCCGCTGGCGCGGCAGCTCTACCGGTCGTTGCACGAGCGCATCCTCACCCTCCCTGACGACGTGGCGCTGCTGCCGACGCACGGCGCCGGATCGTTCTGCTCGGCGCCGGCGAGCGCCGAACGCACGTCGACGATCGGGCACGAGCGTGAGACCAACCCGTTGCTCACGACATCCAGCGAGGACGAGTTCCTGCACCTGCTGCTCGGCGGGCTCGGTTCGTTCCCCACCTACTTCTCCCGCCTTCCCGCGTTGAACCAGCGTGGTGCACGCGTCTACGCCGAGCTACCCGCGCTCGCTCCTCTGGCCGCCGACGCGGTCGAAGCTGCGGTGAACGAGGGCGCCATCGTGGTCGACGTGCGACCGATCGACCGGTTCGCCGCCGGGCACATCGGCGGCTCGCTGTCGATCGCGCTCCGCCCCGTGTTCGCGAGCTGGCTCGGTTGGCTCGTCGAACCCGACCGGCCCTTGGTCTTCGTCATCGATCCCGACCAGGACCATGGCGACCTGGTTCGCCAGTGCCTGACGATCGGGTTCGAGAAGCTCGCCGGCTACCTCGATGGCGGCATAGACGCCTGGCGGTCCGCGGGTGGGCAGACCTCGACGATCGATCTGCTCGAGGCCGCCACCTACCGCGGCACCGTGCTCGACGTGCGCCAGGACGAGGAGTTCGCGGCCGGGCATGTTCCGGGGGCGGCGCATGCCGAGCTGGGGTCGCTGCCCGCCGCGCCGCTACCCGGCGGGCCGGTGACGACGATGTGCGGGCACCACGAACGGGCGATGACCGGAGCCAGCGTGCTCGAGCGACGAGGGGCACGCGAAGTCGCCGTGATGCTCGACGGGTTCGGAGGGTGGCGCGACCTCGGCCATCCGGTCACGGTCGGGTCGTGACGATCACCGCCAAGGAGCGAGCACCGGTCCAGCTCGGGCTGGCGCAGAACGCCGGGCAGTTCGCGCTGCTCGTCGCCATCAACGGGTTGGTCGGCGGGATGATCGGCCAGGAACGCACCGTGCTCCCCCTGCTGGCCGAACAGGTCTTCGGGCTCGCCGCCTTCTCGAGCGCGCTGACCTACATCGTCGCCTTTGGGCTCGTGAAGGCCGGCACCAACTTCTTCGCCGGGACGCTCTCGGACCGCTACGGCCGCAAACCGGTGCTTGTCGCCGGCTGGCTCATCGGCCTGCCCGTTCCGATGCTCTTGATCTGGGCACCGTCGTGGTGGTGGGTGATCGGGGCCAACGTGTTGCTCGGCGTCAATCAGGGATTGACGTGGTCGACGACGATCATCATGAAGATCGATCTCGTCGGCCCGCAGCGGCGCGGTCTCGCCATGGGCTTGAACGAGGCCGCAGGCTACGGAGCCGTCGCGCTCACCGCGCTGGCGACCGGATTCATCGCCTCGTCCTACGGGCTGCGACCGGGGCCGTTCCTCGTCGGGCTGGCCTATGCCGGGTTGGGGCTGACGCTCTCGACGTTCTTCGTCCGCGAGACGCACGGCCACGCCAAGCTCGAGGCCGCCAACCACACGAGCACGTCGACCGATCTCCACGAGGGGCTGTCGACGCGTGACGTGTTCGTGCTCACGAGCTTCAAGGAGAAGGCGCTGTCGTCGTGCTCGCAGGCTGGCATGGTGAACAACCTCAACGACGGCCTCGCGTGGGGGCTCTTCCCGCTCTACTTCGCGGCAGCCGGGCTGTCGGTGAGCCGCATCGGGATCCTGGTCGCGCTCTACCCGCTCGTGTGGGGCGTCGGGCAGCTTGGCACCGGCGCGCTGTCCGATCGGTACGGGCGCAAGTGGCTGATCGTGTCCGGCATGCTCATCCAGGCGCTGGCCATCGCGCTGATCGCCGCGACGTCGGGCTTCGGCCTCTGGGCGGCCGCCTCGGCGCTGCTCGGGGCAGGCACGGCCATGGTGTACCCGACGCTCCTCGCCGCCATCGGCGACGTCGCCCACCCCGCCTGGCGGGCGTCGTCGGTCGGCGTCTACCGGTTGTGGCGCGACAGCGGCTTCGCCGTCGGCGCGATCATCGCCGGCATCGTCGCCGACCTGCTCGGGTTGCCGGTGGCGATCTACGCCGTGGCCGCCATCACCGCGTTGTCAGGTGTTGCGGTCGCAGTGCGGATGTACGAGACCCATCCGGCGGACGCACGCCGACCGCCCCGCTCAGGCGAAGAGGCCGGCCTCGGCACCCACCTGAGCAACCCTGCCGGCGCTCAACGGTCCCCGGCCTCGCCGCCGTCGCGGCGTTCGACGGGCAAGCCGGCCCGCTCCCAGTCGGGGTAGCCGTCGCGGAGCCGGCGCACCTTGAACCCTTTGGCCCTGAGCAGGCGGGCCGCGTCGGTGGCGTACACGCAGTACGGGCCACGGCAGTACGCGACGATCTCGCGGCTCTTGGGCAGATCGTCGACCACCTGGGCGAGCTGATCGTGGGGAACGGAACGAGCACCTTCGATGTGGCCGGCGTCGAACTCGGCTTCGGGGCGCACGTCGAGCACCACGACCCGACCGCGTTCCAACCGCTCGGCCAGTTCGTCGGTGGTCAACTCCTCCACACCCTCGCCGTCGCCGAGATACCGGCGAGCCAGCACCTCGACCTCGGCAACGTGGCTGACCGCGACATCGCGAAGCGCCGCCCACAGCTCACCGACCCTTCCGCTCGCCAGGCGGTAGTGGATGAAGGTGCCGTCGCGGCGGGACTCGACCAGCCCTACCCCGGCCAGGAGCCGAAGATGGTGCGACGTGTTGGCGATGCTCTGGCCGATCTCGTCGGCCAGCACGTCGACCGACCGCTCTCCCTGCGCCAGGACATCGATGATCTCCGCCCGGCGCCCGTTGCCCATCGCCTTGGCCACTGATGCGAACGCCTCGAACAGCGCGTCCTTGGCTTCCCTGTCACCCAATGATCTCACCCAATGATCTCACCCAATGATCTCACCCAATGATCTCAAGCGCTGATGCTCACGCATGAGCTTTCCTGGCTGGTCCAGTATTCAAGCTACCATTTGAATCGAGATCGGCCGTCACTGCCCCGGCTGTGCGAGCATGCGGCCGACGTCGGCTTGATGCTCGGCCATGGCGTTGATCAGCTCGCCGGATTCGAGCATCTGCCACATGGGGTCTGATTTCATCCTCTCCCGCATCTGCGGCGACACGCTCGCCTGCATCTGCTGCATCATCTCCTGATGTTGCTGCAGCATCGTGTGCAGCTCGCCGCTCTGCTCCATCTGCAGCAAGCGGTCTTGTGAAGCCGCGGCGACGTTCGTCCCCGAGGGCTGCGGCACGGTGGTGGCCTGCACCTGTGCCGCGGGTGCGTTCACGCCGTGGCTGGTGCTGTCCGAGCTCCTCGTGGCGACGACGACGAGCACGATCACGAACGTGAGGATCGTGAGCGTGAACGCGATGACCGCTGTCCGTTGTCTCATTGGTCGTCCTCCTGTTGCTGGGGGGAGAGGTGCGCACATCCGCACCTGCATCCGGCATGGCTGGTGATGCGCTGCACGACGGGCGCGAGGCGCGACGAGAGCTCGTCCCGGGAGATCCAGTCGCCGGCACCGGCGGCCATGGCAGCGTCGCGATAGGCCTCGTCGGCGTAACGGCCGATCACGACGATGCGGCTGGCGGGGACCACCTCGACGATTCGGGGATACGACGCCGGGAACTGCGCTGCTTCGAGCACCACGACGTCGGGCCGGAGGGCGAGGACCGTCTGCTGCAACTCGTCGGGATCGGGGCCGCTGGTGGCGATCCAGCATTGGCAGCCCTGCTCGATGAGGTCGCAGATGTACCGGCGCATGGTCGGGTGAACGACCGCGACCACGATGCGGGGCGCCTCGATCGCCGCGTCATCGATCGCTGTTGACCCGTTCACGGACGGTCCCGGCATGATCGAGGACGTACAGGATGCGAGCGGCGCCGGCGAGAGCGACGAGCGAGATGGCCGCGCTCCCGAGGAACAGCCCGACCGCTCCGGGACCGGGGCTGGCCGAGAGCGCCGTGCTGATGCCACCGGCGCCCAGGGCAGCGATCCCAGCGAGGACGAAGAAGGTGATCGTGATTCGTCTCATGAGCGTCATCCGAGGTGTGAGGCGACCGAGCTCACACCGGTGATGATGGTGAACACGATCATCGTGACGAGGACGAGACCAAGCAGGGTCATGGCGACCGGGCGCTTGCGCCACGAGCGGGCGGGGTTGCGATCGATGAACGGGACCGCCGCCAAGAGGGCGAACAGGGCGGCCGAGGCCCAGATGATGGCCTGGATGCCGAACCAGTTCTCGATGGTGTAGAGCCACCAGAACATCCACGGCGGCTTGGTCACCTCGATGCCCTCGACCGGGCTGGGGCCGATGCCAGGCGGGTAGAGCACGGCCAGCACGCCGAGCACGCCGATGACGATCAGCCCAAGGGCTCCGACACGGCGAAGATGGTGCGTGAAGGGCTCGACCGGCTCGGCGGTCTCGACCGCGACCTCGACTGCGGCATCGTCGCCCGTTGCGGTCGCCAGGCTCGGGTCGGGGCTGATGCCGTGGCGTTTGATGAGCAACATGTGCGCGGCGAGCAAGGCCAGGATCAGGCCGGGGATGATGACGATGTGGGCCACGTACAGCCGCTCGAGCAGCGGGATCGACTTGGACAGGTCGGCTGAGAACCACAGGCCGGCGCCGCCGAGGAACTCACCGATCTCCAGGTTGTGACCGAGCGCCTCGAAGGACTCCTGGTCCCACTTGAGCACGGTGCCGGTGAAGACCGCACCGATCACCAGCGCGAGCATGCCGACGCCGATCAGCCAGTTGGCTTCACGGGGACGCTTGTACGAGCCGGTGACGAACACCCGCAACAGGTGCAGCACGGCGAGCACGTACATGGCTTGTGCGCCCCAGTAGTGCACGCCACGCAGGGTGCTGCCGAGCCAGACGTTCGTGATGATGTCGCGCACCGAGCCGTTCGCGGCTTCCGGTGTCGGGTTGTAGAACTGCGCGAGCACGATGCCGGTGGCGATGAGCACGAGGAGGACCGAGGCGGTGACGCCGCCGAGGCTCCACGCGATGTTGTTCGCGTGCTCGGGCACCGGGTAGCGCAGCGCGGAGAGGCCGAGACGTTCGTCGATGACGGCCCAGGCCCGGCGTCGCCACGGTGGCTTGTCGCCGTCGCCGTCGCCGGTGGTCGGCGGTGCGGTGTCGCCGGTCGGCGGCTTGCCCTCGGCGCGGACCGACGGCTCGACGGTGTCCGGAGGCGGACCGTCGGCGTCGGCCCGCTCCTCGACGGCGGCGCGATGCGTGCCGCCGTTGGACTCGGCCGCTTCCGCCTTCGGGTGGCGGTGGTCGATGTCGCTCATGGATGGACCTCCCGGCGTTGGGGCCGGAAGCGCAGCGCCAGGTAGACGCCGACTGCTCCGACCAGGATCGACAGCACGAGCACCGTCAGGTCGCGGCCTGCGAGCTCGGTCCGGACCTCGAGCGGGTCGGGAAAGGTGGCTTCGCCGGCTTGGGCGCCGGTTGCCATCGTCATCGGCGAGGTGCCCTCGCCTGCGGTAGCGGAGCTTGGGGTGGTCTCGCCGATGGCCGGGGTCTCGGCCGAAGCAAGGTGTGGTTTGGCTCCGATGGCCTGCTCGGCGAGCGTCCGGGCGCGGTGGGGATCGTTGGCCATGAGCGCGTCGCGGGCCGAGACGACCAGCGCGACGTCGGTACCGGATTGGTCAGGGGCCGAGCTGGCATCATCCAGCTTCTCCGCCACCGACTCCATGTTGTCGGGCTCGTTGACCAGGATGGCGATGGCCTGCCGGACCAGATCCGTCGACTTGTCGGACTCGCCTTCGCCCGCGTCCGCCAGCGCGGAGGGGGCCCACGAGAACAAGACGACAGCCAGCGCGGCCAGGGCAACCACGGCACCGCGGGCGATCGAACTTCGAGTCGAATGCATGTCCAACCTCTCCTTTCGGGGACTGGCTCAACCATGCCGAACATCGGGGCGCGGTGGCATCGGGCCGGACTACGGGTTCCGGTGCGGGGTCCTACGGACCGGTCAGGTGCCGGCGTCGATCCTCAGAGGAGGCCGCCGGACCAGCGCCCCCGCACCTGCGTGTTTGAACCGGACGGGACTTGTGACCCTGTTCGATGCCTGTCGCCCGAGCGAGCATCGAAGGCAGAGATCCGTCTCGATCTCTCGATCAAAGGAGGTCGCGCCATGAGCCGACCAACCACGCTGGCGCAAGAGTCCACCTCGCCCGCACGCCGGTTCTCGCGCCCGCCGGTGAACATCACGCCGGTCGAACGAGCCGGCCGGGTGCTGGTCGGGGCGGCCGCCGTGGGCGTGGCGATCGTGCTGCTGCTGGCCGCGTCGTCGTGGCTCGCGGTGGCGCTCGAGGTGCTGCTGGCGGCGGCCGGGCTCGATCTGGTGATCACCGGAGCCCTCGGCCACTGCCCCCTCTATCACCGGCTCGGCCACATGCCCCGCTCGCTCCGGGGCACGGCATGAGCGCGCACGGCGACACGGCAACCGGGCCCGCGGCGCCCGGCGGCCATCACGCCGGCCACGGCTGGAGGATGCTCATCTGCTGCATCCCGATGATCGTCATCGTCGGCGCCCTCGTCGCCACCGGCGTCCTCGGCCCGGGCTTGTTGATCTTCGCCGCGCTCTGCGTCGGCCTCATGGCGCTCATGATGGCGGCCATGTCGGGCGACCACCCCGATCACGTGGCGCACGAGAACACCGCCCGCGATCACCCGACCCCCAGTCACCCGCCCCCCAGTCACCCGACGCCCGACCGCCGAGCGCGGTAGCGCCGAGTCAGGCCTGGTCGAGCAGGCCTGACTCTGACGCCGCCTTGACCAGCTCGGCCCGCGAGCGCACGCCGAGCTTCTGCTGGATGTGCGCGCGGTGCGTTTCGATCGTGCGGACCGAGACGAACAGCTCTTCGGCTGCTTGGGCGTTCGTGTACCCCTGCGCGATGAGCTTCAGCACGTCGAGCTCGCGCTCGGACAGCTCGCCTCCCGGGCCCGCCAGCCGCTCGGTCGCGGCGCCCGGGTTGTCGAGCAACGCTGCACCGAGGCGGGGATGCACGTACCGCTCGCCGGTCGCGACCTGCCGGACGGCCAGCACCAGCTCGAGGTCGGCCGCCTCCTTGATCAGGTAGCCGGTGACGCCGGCGTCGAACGCCCGCTTGAGATAGGCCACGTCGTCGTGGACGGTCAGGACGATGACGTTCGTCTCCGGGCTGGCAGCGAGGACTTTCCGGGTGGCGTCGAAGCCGGTGCCGTCGGGCAGGTTGATGTCCATGATGAACACGTCGGGGCGAGCATCGGCGGCCAGCTTCTCGGCCTCGCCGACCGAGCCAGCCTCGCCGACGACGTCGATCTCGCGGTCAACCGCCAGGATCGCACGCAACCCGCTGCGAACCACGGCATGGTCGTCGCAGATGGCGACACGTATCAACTCAGCCAACGGAAACCTCCATGTGCACGCTGGTTCCCGCGCCCGGTTCGGACTGAAGGGCGAAGGTCGCTCTGGCGAGCGCCGCACGCTCGGCCATGCCGGCGATGCCGAGCGAGCTCGCCACCGCGCCGGTATCGAAACCAATGCCGTCGTCAGCCACGTCGACGACCACGGCTCGGTCGTCGCGGCGCACGGTGACGGCCGCGTGCTGCGCTCGCGCGTGGCGGACGACGTTCGTGAGCGCCTCCTGGACGATCCGGTAGATCACCGTCTCGAGCTCGGCCGGCAGCCGGCGCAGGTCGTCGAGCCCGTCGACGGCGAGCTCGACCTTGACCGAGCGCGCCGAGCTGTAGCTGGTGGTCAGGCGGTCGAGCGCCGCGACCAGGCCGATGTCGTCGAGGATCGTGGGCCGCAGCTCGAAGGCAAGCTGGCGGACGTCGTCGAGGGAGCTCACGACGAGCTCTCGCAGCTCACCGGAGCGGAGGCGGGCTTCCTCGCTGCCCGGGTCGAGCGAATCGAGAACGCCCAGGGCCAGCAGGATCGACGTGAGGGATTGGCCGATCTGGTCATGAAGATCACGGGCGACCCGCGCCCGCTCGGCCTCTTGGGCCTGGATGACCCGCTCGAGCGCGTCTTGCTGGGCTCGAGCGCGCGCTTGGGCCGCCGCGAGCTGAGCGAGGGACTCGGCCCGCTCGCGCTCGGCGTCGACGAGCAGCGCGTTGTCGATGGCAGCCGCCGCGAAGCTGGCCAGGGCAACGATGAGCTTCTCGTCGGCCTCGTCGAAGGGACCCGATGCCTTGTCGGTCACATAGAGGTTTCCGTGGCGGCGCGAGCCCGAGCGAACCGGCACGCCGAGGAAGCTGCGCATCGCCGGATGGCCCGGTGGGAACCCGAACGCGCGTGGATCGGCGGCCAGGTCGCCGACCCGGATCGGGGCATCGGCAACGATGACATCGCCGAGCAGTCCCCGGCCCTCGGGGTACGCGCCGATGTGTTGCGCGCTTGCATCGTCGACACCGCGGTACACGAACGTGCTGATCTGCCCGCTGACGTCATAGACCCCCAGGGCCGCATAGTTGGCACCGGCGATCTCTCGGGTGCGCTCGACGAGGCGGGACAGCAGGCGGTCGACATCGTGCTCGTAGGCGAACTCGAGCGCGGCGTCGAGCAACGAGGGCAGACGATCGTCCGAGGGTGTGGCAGCGCCGGTCAGCGACATCTGTCGGAGATGCTAGCGACCATGCCTACCGGGCCGCCGAACCTCCACCTCGATCTCAGCCTCGACTTCCCACCACTTGTCTGTCTGGCCGCATGGAGATGCCAACCGGCGGGTCGCGCCGAGCGAGACACGGTCTACTGGGTCGCCCAGCTTCGCTACCTCGGACGCACGGGCCATGCGCGACGTCCTCACCCACGTCGGCAACGACAGAGGCCGGATCGGCCGGCTGCGCACGGTGCTCGCCATGCTGGCGGTGGATGCAAGTTCGCGCAGATGAACTTCCGCACGGGCTGTGAAGTCACAGACGTGCTCCATGTCCTGGCTCAGGTGATCGCCCTGCTGCACAGCCCCGAGGAAGCGCAGCAGCTCGCGCGCAAGCGATCGAGCGGAAAGCTACGAGCCGGCACTCGTCGACGCGTTCGTCGACGTGGCCGACGAGCTGTTCTCACGCCTCGACAAGGTCGACCCGTGGGACGAAGTGCTCGCCTCCGAGCCTTCACCACATCGCATGCTCCGCGACCAGTCTCTCGACGACGCACTGGTTGTCGCGGCCGACTTCATCGATCTGAAGTCGCCGTACACCGGCGGACACTCGCGCGGGGTGGCGGAGCTGGCGGAAGCGGCGGCTCGGGGCCTCGGCCTCGGCGAGGACGACGCCACCACCGCCCGCCGAGCTGGTTGGGTTCACGACTTCGGCCGCACGGCGGTGCCGAACTCGATCTGGGACAAGCCGGCGCTGCTCACCCGATCGGAGCTCGATCGGGTCGAACTGCACCCGATGCTCACCGAGCAGATGCTGCGGCGCTCACCCGGCCTGGCCAAGCTGAACCCGATCGCCGCGTGCCACCACGAGAAGGCGGACGGCTCGGGCTACTGCAAGGGCCTTGCCAGCACCGCGCTCGTTCCCGCGGCGCGGGTGATGATCGCGGCCGACTGCTACCACGCCATGACCGAGTGATCTCGGCCAAGACCGCCGATCACCACATCCAGCACATCTACACGAAGATCGGCGCGTCGACGCGCGGCGCCGCCGCGCTGTTCGCCATCCAGAACGGTCTCGCCGGCTAGCCAGCACTCCACACCGCGTACTCGGCCCCCGTCACTCCACAACCAGGCGGGCAAGGCTCTCGCCTTCCTCACGCATGTGGCGGCGGATATCGTCGATCGGAACGACAGCTCTCAAGACGCGATCGACAAGGTTCCCGACGACCGGTGTCCGATACCCCAGATGCGTCTCGGCGGTCACGTCGCAACCACCATCGGGCGCCGGGTCGATGCGGAACCAACCGCCCGAGCGCACGAGCGAGTACGGGAACCCGATTCGATAGCTGAAGAAGCGCGGTTCCTCGGCCTCTTCCGTGATGTACAAGCCCGACAACCGAAGCCAACCGAGGAATTCGTCGCCGAAGCTCACGCCGCCCGGCGTCGTGAGCTTGCCCTTGAGGTCTCGCCAGGCAAGGTGCTCGCGGTGCCAGTCGAGGTAATGCGACTCCATCTCCGTGAAGAACGCCCAGACGCACTCTGGCGACGCTGCGACGTGCTCCGTCTCGAGCATCGAGATCATCGTCGACTCCTGACGGTCCGAGATAGGGACCTCCGTAGGAGACAACGGGTGGGCGACCACCGAGTAGAGCCCAAAGTCCCGAAGGTCAACCTTCGCCCTCGCGCGCTCGACTGGCCGGCGGCTCCCCATCTGCGACACGATCACGGCTATGCGATTGGGGGACATAGCCAACGCCGGCGCACGCGAGTACGGCAAGCCGCTCGACGGCGTGCGCATCCTCGCTGCTGAGCAGATGCAAGCTCTGCCCTTCGCGACCCAGTTGTTGGCACGGCTGGGCGCGGATGTCGTCAAGGTCGAGCATCCGGTGCACGGCGAGTCGGGCCGGGGGTCGACACCCGCGATGAAAGACCCCGACGGCCGCGCCGTCGGTGCCACCTACTTGCGCAACAACCTCAACAAGCGGTCGGTAGGCCTCGACCTCAAGGCGCCGGCCGGGCGTGACCTGTTCCTCCGTCTCGCGCCCCGGTTCGATGTCGTCGCCGAGAACTTCAAGGCCGGGACGATGGCTCGCATGGGCCTCGGCTACGACGACATCGCGGCCGTCCACCCGCAGGCCATCTACGTGTCGCTCACCGGATTCGGCAACGGCATCGACGCCTACCTCGACCCGTCGCCGTACCGGTCGTGGCCCGCGTACGCGTCCGTGGTCGAGGCCATGTCCGGCATCTACGAGTACAAGACCGGCCCCGACCAGCCGCCGACGACGATCCCCGTCGGCGCGCTCGGAGACATCTCGTCGGCCCTGTTCGCCGCCATCGGTGTGCTCGCCGCGCTGCGCCAGCGCGACCGCACCGGTGAGGGGCAGTACGTCGACATCGCCATGCTCGACGCCGTCGTCGCCATGACCGACATCGTCACGAACTTCTGGTCGATGGGTGTGCGCCAGCACGGCCCCGGGCCGAGCGGCCAGAAGCGGCATCCTGAACAGAGCAGCCAGCTCGAGGTGATCTGCGAGGGCTTCAAGGCCGACGACGGCTATGTCGTGCTGCAGGTCGTGCGCGAGCCGCAGTTCTACCGGTTGGGCGAGCTCATCGGTCATCCCGAGTGGTCTGCCGACCCCCGCTTCGCAAGCCGCAAAGGTTGGATCCCCAACCTCGAGACGGTCATCCGGCCGGCAGTCGAGCAGTGGTTGCAGGGCAAGACCAAGATCGACGCCGCGACGGAGTTGACCGCGGCGGGCATCGTCGCCGGCCCGTCGAGCTCGGCGCCCGACGTCATCGCCGACCCGCATGTCGCGGCGCGGAACATGTTGGTGGAGATGGACCGCCCCGACGGTGTCGACGAGCCGATCCTCCTGCCAGGGAACCCGGTCAAGCTCTCGAAGATGGCCGAAGGGCCAGAGACAAGGGTGCCGTGGGTCGGTGAGCACACCGGGGAGGTCCTACGCAACGAGCTCGGGCTCTCGCCTGCTGAGCTCGAGCAGCTCCACGAGAGCGGCGTGATCAACTGACCTGCGGGTGTGATGGTCAGTCCAGCCACTCCGAGAACAGCGAGCTCCGCCGCTCGTTCCACTCCTCGACGGTGATGGCGTAGCGGATGTGGTCTTCCCACACGCCGTTGATCTCGAGATAGCGCAACGCCACCCCTTCGTCGCGCACCTTGAGCTTGTCGACGACGCGCCGGCTGTTGGTGTTGCGGGGGATGATAGCGATCTGCATGCGATGCAGGTTCAGCTCGTCGAACACGAACCGCATCAGCACGACGAGCGCTTCGGGGATGTAGCCCATCCCGGCATGCTTCTCGTCGATCCAGTAGCCGACGTACGCGCTCTGGAACGGCCCGCGCTGCACCGACGACAGGTTGACCTCGCCGGCGAGCTCGCCGTCGACGAACACGCCGAAGCCGTAGCCGGTTCCGAGCTGGCGCTCGCGCTGGCGCGCGCTGCAGCGCACGGCGAAGGCGTCGCGGTCCTCCACGACGTCGGGCTGCCCGACGACTCGTGAGGGCTCCCATCGAGTGAGCCACTCCGCGTTGCGCCGCCGGACCTCCTGCCAGGCGCGGAAATCGTTGACGGTCAACGGTCGCAGCAGCACGCGCCGACCGAACAGCGCGCTCACGGCGGTGCCTCGCGGCAGGTCACGCGCCGGGACGAACCACGGCGGTGGGTTGTCGAGGCCCTCGATGCCGTCGGGTGGGGGTGGCGCTCCACCGGGATGCCACCGGCGCGAGACGTCCGCCGGGCCCGCGACCTCACGGCTGGCCGGCTTTCGCACCGCGTTCCCCTCCTCCTCCTGCTCCTCCACCACCGCCACTCGCCCGCGCTGTCATGCCGAGAACAGCTCCTCGAGCGCGCCCAGCAGCAACGAGACGTTGCGGGGCCGGGCCGTGTGCCCCATGCAGCCGATTCGCCAGACCTTCCCCGCCACCGGACCGAGCCCGGCACCGACCTCGATGCCGTAGCGGTCGAGCAGGGCTCGGCGGGCGCCCGCCTCGTCCATGCCATCGGGCAGCCGTTCGAGCGGGATCCAGACCGAGGTGAGCTGCGGCAACCGGTGCCCTTCGGCCGCGAACAGCGTGAAGCCGAGGTCTTCCAGCCCGGCTTGAAGGGCTTGGCCACAGGCTTTGTGCCGTGCCCAGCACGATTCGAGGCCCTCGTCGAGCACGGCGCCGAGCGCGCCGTGCAACGAGAAGATGGCCGAGATCGGCGCCGTGTGATGGTAAGCACGAGCGCCCTCACCGATGACGTAGCTGGCGATCATGTTGAGGTCGAGGTACCAGGACTGCGGCGTGGCCACGAGCTGGTCGAGCGCGCGCGGGCTTGCGGTGAACGGCGCCAGGCCCGGCGGCGCACCGAGGCACTTCTGCGTGCCGCTGTAGGCGATGTCGACGCACCACGCGTCGATCTCCACGGGGATGCCCGCGACCGATGTGACGCAATCGAGCAGCACGAGCGCGTCTTCCTTCCCGGTGTGGAGGCAGCCGACATCGTTGCGCACCCCGGTCGACGTCTCGGCATGCACGAGCGCGATGATCTTGGGGTTCGGATGAGCGTCGATGAGCGCCTGCGGGTCGACAGGTTCGCCCCACCGAGCATCGACGCGGATCACGTCGGCCCCGCAGCGGCGGGCGACGTCGCACATGCGCTCGCCGAACGCGCCGTTCACGCCGACGACGACGGCGTCACCCGGTTCGACGAAGTTGACGAAACCGGCCTCCATCCCGGCCGAACCGGTGGCACTCACCGGGAACGTCAGCGGGTTGTCGGTGCGGAACGCCTGCCGCAACCGATCGTTGGTCTGGTCGAGGAGCTCGATGAACTCGGGATCGAGATGGCCGAGCATCGGCCGGCCCATCGCGGCGATGGCTTCGGGGTAGGGGTTGCACGGCCCGGGGCCCATCAACACACGATCCGACAACGGCATATGGCTGGCATCGTAACGGTCCGCCCCCGAGCGTGCCGGGGGCGGAACCGCCGGCGATGGCGCTAGCGCGCGCGACGCGCGTCGCCGTCACCGTCACCGTCACCGTCACCGTCATCGAGAACGGTCGCGACGAGCCCGTCGAGGATGTCGGCCTCGCTCACGAGGCACGCGCCGAAGCCGAAAGCACGCATGATCATGACGAGGACGCACATGCCGCCGACGATCACGTCGGCTCGCTCCTTCTCGAGGCCCGGGTTGGCGATGCGATCCTCGTACCGCTCGGTGGCGAGCGTGCGGAAGACATCCTCGGCCGCGGCGTGGGTCAGACGGAAGTGGTGGATCCGGTCGCGGTCGTACTCGGCCAAGCCCATCTCGACTGCCGCGGCAGTCGTGATGGTCCCCGCCAGCCCGACGAAGGTCTTGGCGTCGACGGAGGCAGGTAGCTCTCGCTTCACGTCGCTCAGGTAGACCTCGGTCAGCGACAGGCACTGGGCCAGCTCCTCGGGCAACGGCGGATCGTGATGGAGGAACTTCTCGCTCAGGCGAACGCATCCGATGTCGCAAGACAGCACGCCTTCCACGTCCACCGTGCCGGAGACGAACTCGGTCGAGCCGCCACCGATGTCGACCACGAGGAACGGGCCATCTGCGGGGTCGAGATCGCTCGTCGCACCCCGGAACGAGAGCCGCCCCTCCTGCTCCCCGCTGATCAGCTCGGCTGGCACACCGATGATCGCTCCTGCCGGACCGAAGAAGTCGTCGCGGTTGGCCGCGTCGCGCGCCGCCGACGTGGCAGTCATCCTGACGCGCTCGACGCCGAGACCGTCCATGAGCTCGCGGTACTCGCGCAGGACCGCCAGCGTGCGATCGATCGCCGACGGGTCGAGTCCTTTGTTGGCATCGACGCCCTTGCCCAAACGCGTGATGCGCATCAGGCGCTCGATGGTGACGTGGCGTCCCGGTTCGGGACCCGGCTCGGCCACCAGGAGGCGAACAGAGTTGGTCCCGACGTCGATCGCTGCACCGCGGATGCCGCTCATAGGTTCGGAATGCGCTCGTGGACCCACGCGCCCACCGGGTCGTCGCCGCCTGCCAGGAACCAGGCGTAGTGCGCATGCAGGCACTTGACCCCTTGCCGGGTCCCGCCGACGCCGCCTGAGGGACGCGGTCGGTCCCAGGCTGGCGGGATCACGGCGTCGCGCTCGGCCGCGTAGCGAGCGTGGGCTCGTACCAGCGCGGCGCCATCGACCTCCCGTTCGGCCTGGCGAACACCGCCTGCGGTCTCCAGACGCGAGACCGCCTTCGACAAGAGCGGGCCGACGAGCCAGTACCGGGTGGGCATGGGCGTGCCGTCATGGAAGAAGGGGGCGTTGCGTATGACGACAGGATCGCCGGCCCCGTCGCGAACGGCAACGTCGAAGTCACACGATGGCTGACGGCCGAGGAGCTCGGTGACGCGAGCCCGATCGGCGATGCGGACGTCGATGCGGCCGGGCGAGGTCGGCGCGCCCGGCTGGTTCAACCGTCGCGCCTCCGGCGCCGGCGCCACCCCAGCACGACGACCACGATCAGGAGGACGAGGAGGATCGGCACGACCCGCTTCGCGACCGACGAGCCCGCGGCCTCCATGAGATCGACTGGCTCGGGTTCGGGAGAGTCGATCTTGCGAACCGCCGACCCGTTTCCTGAGAGCGCCGCGGTCGCGCCCGCTTCCGCCGGCTCGGCTGCCGCCTGTGCCGTGACCGGGCCGGGCTCGGGCTCGCCACCCGCGACATCGGCCACCGGCTTGGCTGCGGGCTTCGACACGGGCACCTTCTTCGCCGCCTTCTTCGCCCCGGCCTTCTTCGCTGCGTTCTTGGTCGCCTTCTTCGCCGCCTTCGCTGCGGTCTTGGCGGGCTGTGCCGTCTCCGCCGCCTCGCCGGCCGCGGCATGGTGGGAGAGCACCGTGCTCTCGAGGTTCTCCACGAACTGCTGCAGCAGCTTGGCGCTGACGTCGACCATGACTCCCCGACCGAACTGCGCCACCGTGCCGGTGATGTTGAGGTCGGTCGCGACGTGAACCTGGGTGCGGTCGGCGACTTCGACGAGCGTGGCCGTGATGGTCGCGCTGGCGTTGCCCTGGCCGCGCGTGTCGCGCCCCGACGCGCTCAGCACGGCGCGATGATCGGTCTCGTTCTTCTCTACGAAGTGGGCGGCTCCCTTGTACTGCGCGGTGATCGGACCAACCTTCACCTTGACGATGCCGCGGTACTCCTCGCCCTCGATCTCCTCGAGCTTCGCCCCCGGCAAGCAGGGAGCGATGCGCTCGACGTCGGTGAGGACGGACCACGCCACCCCGATGGGCACGCCCACCTCGAAGTCGTTCGTCAGCTCCATAGCTCCAGGTCCTCCACGGTGTCGATGTCGACGCCTTGACCCGGGCACGGTACCTCGCCGACGAGGTCGGGATTCAACCGCATCACTGCACGCATCCCCTCGTCTCCCTCTCTCGGGACCAGTGACCAGACCGCTTCTGCAAGGCGCACCGGGTTGCGGCGCTCGCCACCGTAGGTGGCGACGCCGATCGGTCGTTCATCGTAGGCAGCGACCCGGCGAAACGCCTCGGCAGCCACGAACGGTTGGTCACCCAACCCGACCACGATCGCCGCGTGCCTTGTGTGGCGCGCGTGTGCCACGGCGAGCCGCAACGACGTAGCGATCCCGTTCTTCCACTGATCGTTGACGAGCACTTCGACCGACGGTGGAAGCACGGCACGCACACCTTCCGCGCCAGCGCCCACGACGACCACCGTCTCGTGCAGCCCGGCGCGGGCCGCAGCATCCACCGCCCAGGTCACCAACGGTTGCCCCCGGAACGGCGCGAGGAGCTTGTGGGTGGCGCCGGCGAACCGCTCACCTCCGCCGGCGGCAAGCACCACCGCCGCGACGGTCACGACACGACCACAACACGGAGCCCGGCGGCAGCCAAGACATCGAGCACGAGCACAACCTACTGCGAGCGCTCCTTCAGCTCCGGGTCGAGCCGGACGGATTCGACCGTTGACGGTGCGGAGCCGAGCCTGGGGTGGCCGCGCTGGGCGCGCGGGGCGATGATCTCGTCGACGCCGTAGCCGGCCTAGTGTGCTGCAGGTGAGCTCCCTCGACAGCAGCCAGGCCCTCGCGCAGGTCACGATGGTGCTCGCCGACTCGGCTCAGGTCGCCGACGGCAAGCTCTACATCCTCGGCGGGGGTGTCGCCCACATCGGCCCCCAGCCGCAGCCGCTCGCGCTGGCACTGCTCATCGAAGTGCCCTGGGATCGCGCCAACATCCAGCACGACTGGAAGATCGAGCTGCTGGACGAAGATGGCGCGCCGGTGATGCACGAAGGCATGCCCATCCTCGTCGGGGGCACGTTCGAGGCCGGCCGCCCGGTCGGGCAGACGCCGGGAACGCCGCTCGCCGTGCCGCTGGCCATCGGCTTCAGCGCGCTGCCCGTGGAGATGGGCAAGAGCTACATCTGGCGACTCGCCATCGATGACACCTCCGAACCGGAATGGCAGCGAAGGTTCTCGGTACGAACCCCCGAGGCCTGACCACCGTTCTTTCGTCAGCCACCTCCGCCTGTCATAGGCCACTGACGAAAGAACCGCGAGTTGGTGATCGGGACGGCTAGTGGCGGCTAGTGGATAGGGCCGGCGCCGTCTTTCAACGACGGTGCCGGCCGCCCCGTGCGCCGGGCGAGGATCTCGGCGCAGATGGCGATCGCCGTCTCTTCCGGCGTGCGCGCCCCGAGATCGAGACCGATCGGCGCCATGACGCGCGCCAACTGCTCGTCGGTCACCCCCTCGGCTCGCAGCTTCTCGACCCGCTCGGCATGGGTGCGGCGGCTGCCCATCGCGCCGAGATAGCCGACGCCGGTCTGCAACGCCGCCACGATGGCGGGCACGTCGAACTTGTGGTCATGGGTCAGGACGCACACCGCGTCGCGCGGGCCCAACGGGGCTGCTCCGTCGCGGAGGTGTTCGAGGTACCGGTGCGGCCAGTCGACGACGACCTCGTCTGCCATGGGGAACCGGCGTGCGGTCGCGAACACCTCGCGAGCGTCGCAGACCACGACGTGGTATCCGAGCATCTTGCCCGCACGCGAGAGCGCCGCCGTGAAGTCGACCGCGCCGAAGATGACGAGCCGGGGCAGTGGCGCGAATGACTCGACGAACACGGTCACGGTCGACTCTCCGGCCTCGCCGCACTCGCCGTAGTGGCGGATGGCGTTCTGGCCCGATGCCAGCTCGCCACGCGCGTCTCGCACCGCGACACGATCGAGGTCATCTGTGCCCAGGCTCCCGGCAGCCAGGCCGTCCGGCGTGATGACAGCCTTTGAGCCGACAGCAGGACCGTCGATCACGGTCAGCAATCCGACCGCCCCGCCCGCCTCGATGAGCTCGCGTGCGGCGTCGTAGACATCGTCGAAGGCGAGCCGTTCGAGGAACAGGTGCACGGTGCCACCGCAGGTCAGGCCGACCTCGAAGGCTTGATCGTCGCTGTAGCCGAACGTCGAAAGGGTCGCCCGCGCGCCCGGTGCCGCCAGGAGATCGAGCGCTTCGGCGACCACCGCACCCTCCACGCAACCCCCGGAGACCGAACCGGTCACCTCGCCGCTCGCGTTGACTGCCATCGCCGCACCCGGAAGTCGCGGCCCGGAGCCCTCCAGCTCGACCACGCGGGCGAGGACGACCGGCTCGTCGGCTCGGCGCCAGCGTTCGAGATCGCTCAGCAGCTCCTTCATGTGGTTTCCCCGGCGAGAAGCCTACGCCCGCGAAGGGAATGCGGCGGCCGGCCCGCCAACTGCGGGTTGATGCCCGCGTCAGCCATCACTGTTGCACGAATGAGAGCTTGACCTCGAGCGAGCCGGCGGCGTCGATGGTCACGATCGGTATCGAGATCTTCTCGATACCGAAGTCGGCGATCTGGAGGTCGAGCCGGCCGTTCACGTCGATCGCGGATCCCGTCCAGACCGCGTCCAGGGGGATGGTGACGGTCTTGGTCTGTCCATGCACGGTGAGATCACCGGTCGCTTGCACGGTGACCTTCTCGTTGACCTTCGGCTTCGACGGGAGCTCGATCGGTTGGGTCGTCTTGAACGTGGCCGTCGGGAACGTTTCGGTCTGCAGGCCGTTGGTCTTGATGTAGTTGTCGCGGCGCGACTGGTCGCTCTTCAGGCTGGTCATGTCGGCGGTGATATCGACGGCGGTGACCCGCTGGCCCTCGATCGTCAGGGTGCCGGTCACCCCCAAGGTGCGGCCGACGGCCTCCTTCTTGACCGTCTCGCCGCCGAAGAGCTCCATCATCCGGTAGCCCACGAAGACGTTCGGCGCGCCCGTGGCGTCCGTCGATGCGTCCTGGGCGACCTTCCACGTGCCGTCGGCGGTCGCGGTGGCGCCGGCAGATCGGGCCGTCGTCTCGCCGGTGCGGTCGCGGATCGTCGCCACGTCGGGGGCGGTGTCACGCAGCACCAACCAGTAGAAGGCCGCTCCCCCGAACAGGATGACCACGACGACTGCGATCAGTGCCAGCTTCGCCGACTTCTGCATTTTGACCTCTCGTTGCGGGCTCGTGCGCACGACACCCGTCGGCGTCGGACGCCTGTTCTACGGGCGATCAGCGTCTGGGGATTGCCAGGACACCCATCCTGACAGCACCGCTCAGGCAGACTCGCTCAGCCCGGCGGCAGCGAGCACCGCCCGCACGATGTTGTGGTAGCCCGTACACCGGCACAGGTTCCCTTCCAGACCCTCGCGAACCTGCCGTTCTGTGGGCGTCGGGTTCTCGCCGAGCAACGAGACGGCAGCCAGCACCATCCCCGGCGTGCAGTAGCCGCACTGCAAGCCGTGCTGCTCGTGGAACGCGCGCTGCATGGGATGGAAGTCGTTGGGGTCGCCACTGGCGGTCGCGGCCGGCGAGAGCCCCTCGATGGTCGTCACCTGGCAATCGTCGGCCTGGACGGCGAGCACCGTGCACGATTTGACTGCCTCGCCGTCGAGCAGGACGGTGCATGCACCGCACGACGAGGTGTCACAGCCGATGTTCGTGCCCGTCAGCCCGAGAACGTCGCGCAGGTAGTGCACGAGCAGCAACCGCGGTTCGACGTCATGCCGTTGTGGGTCACCGTTGACGATGAGGTCGACGTCCACGTGTCCCCTTCTGTCGCCCACAGGCTAGTGCGAACTCGCTCAGCGGATGGTGGTCGTCGTGAAGTCCGGGACGGTGGTCGCGGCGGCGATCAGCACCACGTACATGATGGTCAAGACGACCAAGAGAACTGCCGACACGATCACGCCGATCATGCCCCACAGCTTGGCCTTGCGGGCGGATTCCTCGGCGCCGGCGAAGTCGCCCATGTTCCACTTGTTGTCGACTTGCAGCGAGAACACGAGCGACGCGATGCCGAACGGTATCCCGCACAGACCGCTGCAGAGCACACCCATGGCGAGCGAGACGATGGCCCACACGATGTTGTTGTTCGGCTTGGGGGCACCGGCGCCTGCTTGGTACCCCGGATAGCTCTCGGCCATGGTTTCCTCCACTTGAGTCTCGCCAGCGCCGACGCCGGCGCCGCAACGTATCGCAGTCCGGGCCGCCCCGCGTGCTAACGGTGAGCGGGCTCGGTCGTCGTCGTCGTTGCCGCCGTCGTGCTCGTGCTCGCCGGGTTGGCCGCCGCGGCCGCATCAACCGGAGGCGGCGCCTCGGCCCCCATGCGCGTGCGCATGCCGTCGAAGGGCCACGCGTCGGGAACCACGAGCGGGTCTTGGGGAACCGGCATGATCTGGTAGACCTCCTCGCCCGGTTTGACGAGGCGCAACTGCTCGCGGGCGACGCGCTCGACCTCGGCGTCGGTGCTCAGGCGAGCCAGGTCTTCCTCCGACTTCTTGTTGCCCGCCGTCAGGTTGTCGAGCCGGGTCTGGGCGTCGGCGATCGCCTGCTTCTGGTCGACGTAGGCGCGAGCGGGGAACATCCCGAGCAGCACGACGGCGGCCACGACTCCCGCGGCGAGCACGGGGAACACGAGCCCCCGGACGAGCCGGCCCGTGAACCGGAGCACTGCCGGCGCGGACCGAACGCGAGGCGCACGGGCCGGTGGCGCCGCCCGGCGCTCGCGTCGCTTCCCGGTGCGGGCGCGGCCCTTCGTCATGCGGTTCGCAGCCCCCCGGCCAGTGCAGCAGCGCCCCAGTACGCGGCCGCTTCACCGAGGTCGTCCTTGATGCGCAGGAGCTGGTTGTACTTGGCGACCCGGTCGCTACGGGCGGGCGCACCCGTCTTGATCTGGCCACAGTTGATCGCGACCGCGAGGTCAGCGATGGTGGTGTCTTCGGTCTCACCCGATCGGTGAGAGATGACGCAACGGTAGGCGTTGCGTGTCGCCAGCTCGACCGCTTCGAGCGTCTCGGTGAGGGTGCCGATCTGGTTGACCTTGATGAGGATGGCGTTGGCCGTACCGCTGTCGATGCCCCGAGCCAACCGCTCGGAGTTGGTGACGAACAGGTCGTCGCCGACGAGCTGGACGCGATCGCCGATCATGTGGGTGAGCTGCGTCCAACCTTCCCAATCCTCTTCCGCCAGCCCATCCTCGACGGACACGATCGGGTACTTGGTGGTGAGATCGGCGAAGTACTCGCACATCTCCGCCGGCGAGAGGGAGCGGCTCTCGCCGGCGAGCGCGTACTTGCCGTCGGCGTAGAGCTCCGTCGCCGCCGGGTCGAGCGCGATGGCGATCTGGTCGCCGGGTGTGAAGCCGGCCCTCTCGATCGCCTCGATCAGCAGCTTCACGGCGGCCTCGTTCGACTCGAGGTCGGGGGCGAAGCCGCCTTCGTCGCCGACCGCAGTCGACATCCCCCTCTCGTCGAGCATCTTCTTCAGGACGTGGTAGGTCTCAGCACCCCATTGCATCGCTTCGGCGAACGATGCCGCGCCGACCGGCATGATCATGAACTCCTGGAGGTCGACGTTGTTGTTCGCGTGCTCGCCGCCGTTGAGCACGTTCATCATGGGCACCGGCAGCACGTGCGCGTTGACGCCTCCGATGTAGCGGTACAGCGGCAACTCGAGCTCGTCGGCGGCGGCCTTGGCGACGGCAAGGCTGACGCCGAGGATGGCGTTGGCGCCGAGCCGACTCTTGTTGTCGGTTCCATCCAGCTCCACCAGCACCCGATCGATGCCTCGTTGGTCGAGTGCGTCCCATCCCGCCAGCGCGTCATAGATCTCGTCGTTGACGTGGGTCAGCGCGTCGAGCACGCCCTTGCCGCCGAACCGGGCCTCGCCGTCGCGCAGCTCGACCGCCTCGAACTGCCCGGTCGACGCGCCGCTCGGCACGATGGCCCGGCCACGCGCGCCCGAATCGAGGACGACCTCGACCTCGATCGTGGGGTTGCCGCGCGAGTCCAAGACTTCGCGGCCTCCGATGTGCTCGATGATGCTCACGTTCGCTGTTGCTCCTGTTGTTGCTGGGGGAATCGTGGCATGCACGAACCCGCAGGTCGTGGATGGTACCCACCCCCAACCGGGCCGCCCACAGCGCCAAAACCAGCGCGCACCACGGTCCAGTTGGACGGCTCCCCTCAGCCCCGGAGGATCGGGGGGTGCAGCGTCGTCGCGCCGCCGTTGCGGAAGAGCTGCGCGGGGCGGCCGTCGGTGGGGGCGGTCGTGCCGGTCGGCTCCACGAAGCCAGGCGTGGAGAGGAGCTTGCGGCGGAAGTTGGCCTCGTGCAGCTCTTCACCCCACACCACCTCGTACACCCGCCGGAGCTCGCCGAGGGTGAACGTCTCGTCGACGAACGCGGTGGCGAGCGTCGTGTACTCGAGCTTCGCCCGCGCCCGTTCGACGGCATCGGCGAGGATCTCGGCGTGATCGAACGCGAGCTTGGTGCCGCGTCGCTGCCCGAGCCGCGGCAGGCACAGGTCGCTCGCGGCCCAGTACCGAGCCGTCGCGGCGTCGCTGCCCGCTTCGGGCCGGGGGACGTCGGCGATCATCGCGAGATACCCCACCGATACGACCCGGCGGCGCGGGTCACGATCGGGCGCGCCATAGGTGCGAAGCTGTTCGAGGTGCGACGGCACCCCTCGGGGCGATCGCTTGGGGCCGAGCACCAGCCCGGTCTCCTCGGCAAGCTCACGGCGCGCCGCGTCCTCCAGTTCTTCGTCGACCCGAACGAACCCGCCGGGCAGCGCCCAGCGAAACCTGAAAGGTTCGTACTTGCGCTCGACGAGCAGTGCGGCGAGCTGCCCGTGCCGCACGGTCAGCACGGCGACGTCGACCGTGACCCCGAACGGGCTCTCCGGCGTCTCGACACCCGACGCATCGAGCTGCTCGGCCCGCTCGGCCCGCTCGCCTCTCATGCGGTCACGCGGCGCCGCCGAGGCCACCGCCGACCACGTCGACACCGATGCTCCGCAGCTCCTGCAGCGCCGCCGCCGCCGTCTCGGGACCGACCGCGGCGGTGTAGTCGGTGAGCACGCGCACGCGCAGCCCCGCTCGCTTCGCATCGGCCGCCGTCGCCGCGACGCAGTGGTCCGTGGCGATCCCGACGACATCGACGTCGGTGACGCCGCGCGCCACCAGCCACGTGTCGAGAAGGTCGTCGTCTGCCTGCTGCGCCACATCCGCGTGTCCTTCGAACCCCGAGTACGCCGCGGTGTAGGCACCCTTGTGGAAGACGGCCTCGAAGGCATCTTCCCCGAGAACCGGGTGCAGCTCGGCACCGGCTGTCCCCGCGACGCAATGGCGGGGCCACGTGGTGGCGAAGTCAGGCTCGGTGCCCTGTGGCGCGAAGTGCTCGCCCGGCTCGACGTGGAAGTCCTTCGTCGCGACCACATGGTCATAGCGACGCGCCGTGGCGAGGAGCTGAGCGATGCGGGCGGCCACCTCGGCGCCACCCGCGACCGCGAGCGCTCCTCCTTCGCAGAAGTCGTTCTGCACATCCACGACGATCAACGCTCGCCGTGCCGTCTCGGTTGCGGTGGTCGTCATGTCACTACCTCCTCACCTCTCGGATCGACGGGTGCCGCACAGAAGGCCGGAGGCCCCGGCCCGAGCTCGCGGGCGTCGAGCGGAAGCTCGGCGATCGCGCCGGCATGATGGGCGCGCGCCGCCTGCGTCTGTTGCAAGGGTCCACCGTCGGCAACGGGCACGCCGCCCTCGAGCACCGGAGCCTGCAACGGCCGGACCGTCCAGCACCCTGGCGCGTCGACGCCCTCGCCGTCGACGACGGCGCGCTCGGCCCGGGCCACGCCGTGCTCGTCGAGCAGCCGGAAGGCGGTCTTGGCCCCACCGGTCGTCTGCTTGCCTTCGGAGAGCTTGGCGACCGGATGCAAGGGCGCGCCCGCGCCGGGGCGATCGGCGATGGCCACGAGCTTGTAGACGAGCTCGGCGGTGGGATGCCCAGCACCGGTGACGAGTTGGGTCCCGACGCCGTAGCCGTCGACCGGAGCGCCCGCCCGCTCGAGCCGGGCGATGCGGTGCTCGTCGAGGTCGCCAGTGACGATGATCCGTGTCTCGACCGCGCCAAGCCCGTCGAGAAGCGATCGAGCGCGCCGCGCCTCGGTGAGCGGGTCACCGCTGTCGAGGCGGATCGCGCCCGGACCGCGAGCACCCATCTCGCTGGCGGCGGCCACCGCGTTGCGGATGCCCTCGGCGACGTCGTAGGTGTCGACGAGAAGTGTCGTGCCGATGCCCAAGGTCGCGAGCTGGGCGCGGAACGCGTCGCGCTCGCTGGCGTGCGCGAGCGTGAAGGCGTGCGCGGCCGTGCCCGCGGTTGGGACGCCGTAGCGCCGGCCGGCCTCGAGGTTCGACGTGGCGGTGAAACCGGCGACATACGCCGCTCTCGCCGCCGACACCGCGGCGAGCTCGTGGGTGCGCCGGCCGCCCATCTCGATGAGGGGCTTGCCGTTGGCCGCGCGCACCATGCGGGCGGCGGCGCCGGCGATCGCCGCGTCGTGGTTGACGATGCTCAGCAGCAGCGTCTCGAGGATCACCGCTTCGGCGAAGGTGCCCTCGACGGTCAACAACGGCGACCCAGGCATGTAGATCTCACCATCTCGGTACCCGCGCACGTCGCCCTCGAACCGGAAGCCGGCCAGCCAGGCGAGCGTGGCGGGTCGCACCATCCGGTTCGCTTCGAGCCAGGCGAGCTCGTCGGGACCGAAGCGGAACGCCGCCACCGCTTCTGCGACTCGATCGACGCCCGCAACCACGCCAAACCGCCGACCCTCGGGAAGCCGCCGCCCGAACAGCTCGAACACCGCCCGGCGATCGGCCACGCCACTCTCGCGGGCTGCGTCGAGCATCGTCAGCTCGTACCTGTCGGTGAGTGTCGCGGTGCTGCCGGCGTACGCGGGCGTCATGATGGATCCCCTTCTGGACCCCGCTGCTCCTGCTGCTGAGGCTTTCTACTCATTGTGAGTATTATAAGCTCAGTCGGCAGGAGAACGAGGCGGGGCGGCTCCCACCAGCGGGAGGGCCAGAGCCACGCTGTCGGGGCAGAGCAAGCGCCCTGCACGCCACTCGTCGATCGCGTCGAGCGCGACCCACTCGGTCGCGACGACCTCGCCGTCGGGGAACGAGAACGGGCCGTCGCTGCGCGCCCGGTAGACCCCCGCCAGCTCGCTCACCGCGCCGTCGTCATAGCGACCGTCGCCGACCAGCTCGAGCGGCGTGCCCGACACGCCCACCTCTTCGGCGAGCTCGCGCGCGGCACCGGCTGCGAACGTCTCGCCGGCGAGGAGCACGCCGCCGAACGCGATGTCCCAGCGGCTCGGCCACACGTCTTTCCAGTCCGCGCGCTGGTGGACGAGCAGGCGCTCGCCGTCGAGCGAGAGCACGAGGACGAACACGCAGCGGTGGCGGAGCCGGCCCGCCCGAACCTCGGCTCGCGTCGCCTGGGCGACGACCGCACCGTGCTCGTCGACGACATCGACGAGCTCGCCGCCAGGCGAACCCGGTGAACCCGACGAACCTCGTGAACCCGACGAACCCGTCACAGCGCGCGCCCGAAGGCGACCGCTTCGTCATAGGACGCGCCATCGACGAGCTTCTGGCGCAGCTGCATCACGTGGCGCGGGCGGTTCATGCCCAGCACGCCCACCAGCCGGCCGGCCCGCCCGTACAGCCCGACGAAGCGGCGTTCCTCGGTCGACCCGCACACGATCTCGAACTGGTCGTCGGCGCCGGCATGCCCGGCGAGTTGGAGCTTGAAGTCGTACTGGTCGCTCCAGAACCACGGGATCGGATCGTACGGTTCGGCGCCTTCACCGCCGTCGTCCTCGCGCAGGAGCGAGCGGGCCGCGTGCTCGCCCATCTGGATGGCGTTCTCCCAGTGCTCGACGCGCAGGAGGCGGCCGTAGCGGCGTGAGGGCCACCGCGCGATGTCGCCGATCGCCACGACCCCCGGCGCCGCCCGCAACTGCTCGTCGACGACCACGCCGTCGTCGACGGTGAGGCCCGACCCCTCGAGCCATGCCGTCTGAGGCACCACACCGATGCCGACCACGACGAGGTCGGCCGGGACGGCGGACCCATCCGACAACCGCACGCCGGTGACGTGGCGGTCGCCGCCGTGCTCGAACCCGTCGACGCCCGTCCCGAGGCGGACGTCGACGCCGTGCTCGCGATGGATGTCGGCGATGAGCATCCCCATCTCGGCCCCGATCGCCCGCTCGAGGGGAACGTCGAGTGCCTCGAGCACCACGACCTCGCAGCCGCGCTGGCGGCAGGTCGAGGCCACCTCGGCGCCGATGAACCCGGCGCCGACGATGACGACACGGGTCGCCCCGCCGTCGAGCGCCGATCGGATGGCGAGGCAGTCGTCGAGCGTGCGCAACACGCGCACGCCGTCGAGCTCACCCATGCCGGGCAGCACGCGAGGTGCCGCTCCGCTGGCGATGACGAGGCCGTCGAAGCCGACCATCTCGCCGTTGCCGAGCTTCAGGAACCGATCGGCCAGATCGACACCGATGGCGGGATGCCCGAGCATCCAGGTGATGCCGAGATCAGCCGTCGTGCCCGGGAGGTGCGCGCGCTCGGCGTCCCACTCGCCCGCCAGCACCTGCTTGGACAGCGGCGGCCGGTCATACGCGGTGGAGTCTTCGGCATCGATGACGAACAGGCTCCCGTCGAAGCCCTCGTCTCGAAGCGTCTGGGCACACGTCAAGCCGCTCAGTGAGCCGCCGACGATCGCGACCGTTCCGAACATGGGTCGCTCGGTACGTCAGTCCTCGATCGAGATCGCTTGCTTGGGACAGCGGCGCACCGCTTCTTCGATCTTGGGTCGCAGGTCTTCGGGCGGCGTCTCGTTGAGGATGTAGAGGAAGTCGTCGTCACGCACCTCGAACACCTCGGGCGCGATGCCCATGCACACCGCATTGGACTCACAAAGGTCGAAGTCGACGACAACACGCATCCGGTTCTCCTTGCAGTTCTGGTCGCGTTCCCGTGGGGGCGCGCCCAACGACCGTTTGGACCTTACCGGATGCGCTGGCCCGCGCCGACTGCACGGCGCTGCGTCCCGCCGTGCGGTTCCGGGCGAGCCCCATCACCGTGACAGCCCACCCGCGAGACCTCCGCTCGCAGCACTGCGGTCACGAACGCCGCGACGACGCAGCCGGCGGCGATGATGGCGAGCGTCCACGGCAGCCCGAGCGACGTCTGCAACACCGGGAACACGATGAGGCCGAGTGCGGCGCCCGCCTTGCCACACGATGCCGCCAGGCCCGAACCCGACGCCCGGAGCTGGGTCGGGAAGACTTCGGCGGGCAACACATAGGTCGTGGCGTTCGGCCCCATGTTCATGAAGAGGTTGAACACGATGAAGCCACCGAAGACCAGGGCGACGTGCTGGTTCCCACCACCGGGAAGGGACGACACGTAGGCGAGCAGCAGCAAGCCGGCAGCCATGGCGACGAAGCCCGCGATCTGCAACCGGATGTGGCCGACGCGGTTGATAAGCAGCAGGGCCAGGCCGAACCCGACGATCAGGAACACGTCGACGAACGCCGCCCCTTCCGCCGAGACGATGTCGTCGGCGATGTAGTTCGAGTTGGCAGTCGCCGCGCCGATGCCGACGGCGGCGATGATCGTCGGCGTGAACACGCCGATCCCGTAGGTCGCGATGTCCATGAGGAACCACGGAATCGTGGTCAGCGTGGTCTTTCGGCGCAACCGTTGGGAGAAGAGCGCCTTGAAGCTGAGTGGTTGGGCCTCGCCGGCCTGATCGGTGGTGGCGTACGCCGTCACCTGCGCGGCGGTCACCGGCTCGTGGAGGAACACCTCCGCCACGCGTGCCGCCTCGTCGAGCTCGCCCCTGGTTGCCAGCCACCGCGGGCTCTCGGGCACGCCCCGCCGCAAGAACACGATGATCGCGGCGGGAACGACGCCGAACGCGAGCATGTACCGCCAGGCGTTCGGCTCGGGGTAGAGGTTCAGCACGACGATGCCGACCACGACGCCGAGAAGCTGGCCGACGGCCTGGAACGAGAACGCACCCACCAGGAGCCGTGAGCGGTGCTTGTCGGGTGCGATCTCGGCGACGTAGCTGGAGCTGATCGGGTAGTCAGCGCCGACGCCGATGCCGAGGCAGAACCGGAAGAGGAACAGCGCCCAGATGTTGGGCGCCAGCGCGGACAGCAGCGCGAACACGACGAAGATGGCGAGGTCGATCTTGAACACGAGCTTGCGGCCGATGCGATCGGTGAGCCGGCCGATGGTGACAGCGCCCACCATCGCGCCGAGCACGGCGGAAGCCGACACCAGACCGATCTCGAGCGCGCTCGGGTTGAACTGCACCTTGATGAGCGGGATGGCCACTCCCATGATGAAGAAGTCGAAGCCGTCGAGCATGATGCCCATGGCCGACAGCAACCAGACCCGGATGTGTTCCCGCCTGATAGGGCTCGCATCGAGCAGCTCCTCGAGCGACATGCCGACTGCCACGCGACTCTCCTCCTCGGTCGGACGTGGTTGTAACACGCCCACATGGCCAGGAGGCGAACCCGCCTTCGAGTCCTGACGCACCGTCAGATATCGTGACGGCATGACGACAACCGCCGCTCCGCTCGCCGGCGTCCGGATCATCGAGTGCTCGTTGCTCGGTCCGGCCGGCATCACCACGCCACTCGCCGACCTCGGCGCCGAAGTGATCAAGGTGGAGTCTCCGTCGGGCGACTACGTGCGCGAGATGACCTGGCCGATCGTCGAGGGCACGTCGCTGATGCATCTCCATCTGAACCGCGGCAAGCGCTCGGTGGTGCTCGACCTCAAGAGCGACGACGGCAAGGCGCTGTTCCGCGAGCTGGTCGACGGCGCCGATGTGGTCGTCGAAGCAATGCGCCCTGGCGCGCTGGCGCGCCTCGGCCTCGGCTATGAGCAGCTCGCCGAGGGCAATCCCAAGGTCGTGTTCGTGACCATCTCGGGCTACGGCGCGACCGGGCCCTACCAGAACCTGCCCAGCCACGGGATCGCCTTCGACACCTGGGCCGGCATCGTCAGCCCCGCCTACGACGACGACGGCTTCTGCTACCTGCCCGAGCACGTGTCGATCGGCATCAACGCCGGCCCGCTGTTCGGGGCGCTCGCCATCCTCGCCGGCGTGATCCAGGCCCGGGCAACCGGCACCGGAAGCCAGATGGAGCTGGCGCAGTCCGATGCGGCCGCCGCCTTCGACTGGTACCGCTCCGAGACGTGGAAGGCCTACGAGCGGCCAGACGACGAGGTGACCGGCAACAAGTCCGACGGCTACGAGCGGCGGGCGCCCGGAACCGCGGGGATGCGCGAGGGCGTGCGGTACCAGTGCTACGACGCCGCCGACGGCCATGTCCTGTTCATGGCCAGCGAGCAAGCCTTCTGGAAGAACTTCTGCGAGGGCGCCGGCCGCATGGACCTGTTCGACAAGTGGCCGGGCTCGAAGTACGCCGACCACGCGCGCAACAACCGCGAGCTGCAGGCCGAGCTGCGCGACATCTTCAAGACCAAGACCTGCGCCGAGTGGATCGCCTTCGCCACCGAGCACAACACCACCATCGCCCCGGTGAACACGCCCAAGACGATCGCCGCCGATCCGCAGTTCCAGGACCGCCTGGGTTGGCTACCCAGAGAGAAGCTCGGAGCCGACGAGCTCGCGTTCCCGGTCAAGGTGGTCGGCCACGAGCTGCCCGTGCCGGCCAAGGCGCCCGAGCTCGGCCAGCACACCGAGGCCGTGCTGAAGGACGTCCTCCACAAGCGCGACGACGAGATCGCGGGGTTGCGGGCCCGCGGCGCCCTCGGCTGATCTGGCTACCGGGTCAGCAGTCGACGATCCGGTCGGCGGGCACCCCGTGACGCTCCATGTCGCGGCGATCGCTGGTGATCACCTTCGCGCCATGCCGAAGCGTGAGCAGCGCCACATGGGCGTCCACGACATCGGGCTCGTCCACTTGGCCCATCGTTGCGCCGACCAGCCGAGCCTCCTCGGAACCGAGCGGTGCCTCCAGCAAGATCTCCGCGTTGAGGAGGTAGTTCAGCCTCGCCTGCCGAGGATCGCCGCGGTGCACCTGCGCGATGACCCCGGCGCTCGTGACGCCGACTCGCTCTCTCGCGAGCACTCCGTTGACCAGAACAGCAATCCTGATGTCGCGGCGCTCGAAGGCGATGAAAGCCCCCGCATCGAACACGAACGGACCCGCGTACCCAGGAGATCGCTTCATCGTTGGCCCGGACCTGGCCTTTCGCGTGGAAGCGGGAGTTCTCGCGCTATCAGATCTCGAACCCACGCTTCGCTCTCCCCAAAGACCTTCGCAAGCCATGCGATGTCCTCGGGCGTCGCGGGGGACTCGGCTTCCATCCGGGTGATCTCGGCGTCGAGATCGAGGAGAGCCTGACGCTTGTCCGCCATGGCCCGGGCTACCCACGCACTTACCGACGGTGCCCGACCGATCTCGACCTCATGCCGAGCCCACTCGGCGAGGTCGTCCTCGACCGTTATGGTGATGCGCTGCATACGGAGAGCTTACGAAGTATGCACGTTGCACACAATCACCTCTCCCATTCGGCCGGGCCCATGAGCGTGCCGGGACACGGGACGAGCAGCTCTTCGCGCCATCGGGTCGTGAGCTTGGCGCGCTCGTCGTCCCACAGGACCAGGCGGCGATCACCGCCGTCGGCCTCGTCGAAGCCCCACGCGGTGTCGGCCGCCTTGCCGAGTCGAACGTGGTCCTCGAGCGTCGTCGCCCACAACGTGCAGACCTCGGTGTCGGTCATGAGCACCTCCCACGAACCGACGAGCGTGTGCCCGTAGTCGGCGCGAAGCGGTGCGAGCTGGTCGGCCACCGAGCTGAGGTACTCGACCGCTCGGCCCGGAGGCACCTGGGTCAGCTCGTGCACGAACACCGTGCCGCTGACGCCTTCGGCCTCGATGTCAGCGATCGTCTTGGAGCCAGGCATCGCGCCGAGCAGCCGGTCGAACCCGCCCGAGCGCCGCTGCAGCGCTTCGAGCCACCAATCGTTCAGCTCGGCGTTCGCCTCGCGCTTCAAGTTGGTCGACCGGCACAGGCGCTCCCACGAATCCCACCCCTCGGGCAGCTCCCACACGCTGACCACCTGCGGCCAGCGACCAGTTGAGCCCATCACGTAGAACGTGCCGTAGAGGTCGAGGCCGCGGTCTGCCGCGGAGCTGGTGTGGAAGCCGAGGACGCTCTTCTCCATGTAGTCGACCGCCTTGTCGCCGACGATGTCGATCACTTCATGGAGATAGAGCGGGCGGGCCATGCGCAGAAGTTAACGCAACCGCCAGAACACCCCGCCCAGCACAACCCGCTACCGTCCGGCGGAGTGAGGGTCTTGCTGCTCGTCAACTCGTCGGCGTCGTCGGTGACGGCGCGCGCCCGGGTGGTCATCCAAAAGGCCCTGTCCGCCGACCACGAGGTGACGATGGCGGAGACGAGCCGGCGGGGGCACGCAACGCGGCTCGCCCAGGGTGCCGCCGCCGAGGGCGTGGACGCGGTGGTCGTGCTGGGAGGCGACGGAACGCTGAACGAAGCAGCCAACGGCCTCGCCGGCTCGACGACCGCGCTGGCACCGCTCCCCGGCGGCTCGACCAACGTCTTCGCCCGGACCATCGGCTTGCCCGACGATCCCATCGAGGCGACCGGCGCGCTGCTCGACTCGCTCAGCCGCAAGAACGTGCGCCGCATCGGGCTCGGCTCGGTGAACGGGCGCTACTTCCTGTTCCACGTCGGCATGGGGTTCGACGCCGCCGTTGTCGCCCAGGTCGAGCGCCGGTCGGGACTGAAGCGCTACGCCAGCCATCCCCTCTTCGTCTACGCCGCGTTCGACACCGCGCTCCGCCACTACGACCGCAGCCGCCCGCGCCTGGCCGTGCGCCACGCCGACGGCACGATGATCGACGACGTGTACGAGGCGATCTGCTTCAACTCCAACCCGTTCACGTACCTCGGCTCGCTCCCCATCAACATCGCACCGGATGCCACGCTCGACCGTGGCCTCACGATGATGTCGCTCCGCACCTTGAACATGGCGACCTGCATCGCGCTGATCGGCTCGGCGGTGTTGAACAACGGCAAGCGCGTGCAACGGCACCGCCTCGTCGACTATCGCAACGACCTGGCCGCGGCCACCGTCGAGGGCCATGGCCCGTTCCCCTACCAAGTCGACGGCGACTACCTGGGCGAGACGGCAAGGCTCGATCTGCGACACGAGCCCGAACGACTCGACCTCGTCGTGCCGTGACCGCGCCATCGAACGCCAGGTCCCGAACTGGGCTGTCATGCGCGCTGGTTTCGGCGCGTCTGGCGGCCCGGTTGTGACCAGTCCCGGGTTGCGACCAGTCCCGGCCACCTCACGAGCCCGACGCCGAATCCAGCACCGCTCGCGCCACGTCAGGGACGTTCGTGATGATGCCGTCGACGCCGAAGTCGACGAGCTCGCGCATGCGGTCGGGGTCGTCGACGGTCCAGACGTTGACGGCGAGACCCGCGTCATGGGCGGCACCGACGAGCGCTGGGGTCACGAACGGATCCCACGGGTTCAACGCGACATGGCCACGCACCGAGACGAGCTTCACGACCTTGAACGCGTCGTCCAGACGGGCCGACAGCAGCCCGGTCGGCATCCTGAGCTCGTGCGCCCGAACGCGATCGATGGCTCGCACGTCGAAGGAGGAGACCAGCACGCGATCCCGGGACAGCAGTTCGCCCAGTCCGGCCTCGACCGCCTCGATCACCGCATCGCAGATCCAGTACTCGGGGTCGTAGTCGGGCTCGTCGCGGTCGCTCTTGATCTCGATGTTCACGGCCAGCGGGGGCGAGGAGCGTTTGCACACAGCAAGCGCGTCGGCGAGTGAGCACACCGAATCGGGAAGCTCGTCGCGGCGCTGCTCGACGATCGGCTGCGACGTGCCGGCGACGGCAGGGTCGTGGTGCACGACGAGCTGCCGGTCCGCGGTCCGCCGCACGTCCAGCTCGACCCCGTCGGCCCCGAGCCGGGCGGCGCCCTCGAACGCGGCCAGCGTGTTCTCGGGAAAGGCCCGGGATGCACCCCGGTGCGCGACCACCGCCACCTGGGGATTCGCGCGCTCGCTCTCGGTGTCAGCGGTCATCCCGATCTCCTCGGAAGATAGGCGTCCGAAACCAGGACAGGGGTGACAAAAAAGAAGTGTTTGACCCCTTGAAACCTGGCAGGGGAGCCACTACGGTAGCCGTCGTCCCCCCAGCCACACGCCCACAACCAGAGGCGGTGGCATGTGAACAGCTTCACGTTTGCTCACTCCTGCTCGCAAACCTCGCGAACTCCGGTGCGCCAACGTTGGCCCGATTCGTGGAGGCATCGTGGCCCTTACGACGTCCCGTTCCCTAGCTCTCTCCGTGCAAAACGACGACTGGCGCGAGCTGGCCGCGTGCCGCGACACCGACCCTGACCTGTTCTTCCCGGTTGGCACCACCGGCCCGGCCATCGAGCAGATCGAGAACGCCAAGGCTGTGTGCCGCGAGTGCGAGGTGCGCGAGCCCTGCCTGCAGTTCGCGCTGACCACCAACCAGGACTCTGGCATCTGGGGTGGCGCCTCCGAGGAGGAGCGCCGCCAGATCCGCCGCCAGTGGCTGGCCAAGAAGCGCCGTTCGGCCTGAGGTTCGCCCCACCCCCGCAGCTCCCGTTGGCGGTCGACCGTCGGTTGGTCGCCGATCTCGACTTCGGCCGCCTCTGCCCGTCATCATCTACGCCGGCGCCGCGGGGATCACCGGCACCTGACCGGTCGCCGGCTCCTCGCGCACGACGGCACGAAGCGGCACGCGCAGCTCCACCACCGTGCCCGGGCGCTCGGCCGGACCGGTACCGGCCGTCATCTCGATGGTGCCGGCCAGCTCACTGGTGACGAGGGTCCGCACGATCGACAGGCCGAGCCCGCCCGCCGCGTCGATCGAGAAGCCCGGCGGCAGGCCCACGCCGTCGTCGATGACGCGCACCCAGAGCACGTCGCGGGCGTTGCCGAGCTCGACGGTCACGTGGCCACCATCGAGGTCGGCCGCCGGCGGGTACGCGTGGTCGACGACGTTCTGCAGCAGCTCGGTCAGCACGACCGCGAGCGGGGTCGCGGTCGCGGCGGGAAGGTTGCCAGCTTCGCCCGTGACCTTGAAGTCGACGGGATGCTCCGGCGATATCAGCCCCTCCTCGACCATCCGCACGAGCGGGCGCACGATCTCGATGAACGGCAGCTCGTCGCCGGCCTCATGCGACAGCGTCTCGTGCACCAGCGCGATCGACCGGATGCGCCGCACCGACTCTTCGAGTGCAGCTTTGGCTTCGGGTGACGACAGGCGCCGACCTTGCAGCCGCAGCAACGACGAGATGGTCTGCAAGTTGTTCTTCACCCGGTGGTGGATCTCGCGGATCGTCGCGTCCTTGGAGATCAACAAACGATCGCGGCGGCGGACATCGGAGATGTCGCGCAGCAACAGCACCGCGCCCGTGACCGTCCCGTGGTCCATCAACGGGATGGTCTGGGCCAGCACGGTCACCTCGGGACCACGCTCGACCTCCTCGATGGCCGGGATGGCCTTGGCGAACGCGGTGCGCACGGTGTTCTCCTGCAAACCCAGCTCGACGAGACGCATGCCTTCGGTGTTGGCGTGCACGCCGAGCCGGTGCAGCGCGGAGATCGCGTTGGGCGATGCGTACTCGACGCGAGCGGCAGGGTCGAGCAGGATCACGCCATCGCCGACGCGTGGTGGATCGTCGGTCCAGCCCGACTCGCGCGGGAACGGGAACTCGCCACTCACGATCATGCGGGCGAAGCGATGGAAGACCTCCACGTAGGCTCGCTCGAGCTCGCCCGGTGGGCGCCCGAGCGACGGCGCCGACTCGCGCACGAGCACACCGATGGTCGTTCCCTTGTGCTTGACCGGGATGCACAGCGCCCGGACCAGCTCGCGCAAGGTCTCGTTCGGCACCTCCCCGTCGATGATCTCACCGAGCCCGAACGAGCGGGCGACCAACGGCCGCTCGTGGTCGGTGACGGAGCGACCTACCCAGTCGGCGCGGTACAGCGTCTGGCTCGTGGTCGGCCGGATGTGGCCGAGCACGATGAACCGCTCGGCCAGCTCGTCGCCGCCGCCTGGATGACCGACCTTGGCATAGAGCATCAGATCCGAGAAGCACAGGTCGGCAAGGAACGCCCAAGACCGCACGAGCCGCTGGAGGTGCTGAACCTGATCGGCGTCGAGTGACGTGTGCGCGCGGGCAAGCTCGCTGAGGCTGGCCATAGGACGTGTAGTTTGCCCGGCTCGCGACCCGAGATCGAACATCCGGAGGGACCCGGGGCAGAATGGCGAGACGGTACGTATGGATCGGCGAAGCCGCAGCCGCCGGATCATCGGCGGCGCAACCCACCTCAACGCCAGATCGTGTCGCCCAGCCGTAACAGACCGTCGACGTCGTAGATGTCGCGGTCGAAGAACGGCGCCGTCGCGACCACGTCGGTGACCGCGGCGAGCTCGGCTTGTTGTTCGGCCTCGCGTGTCGCCACGACCCGGTAGTTCAAGAAGCTCTCGCCGACCTCGCGCAGGACCCGTTCGAGGTTCTCTTGCTCGCGACCCGGCGGGGCCTCGATGCCATCGACCTTGGCCACCACGGGCGGGAGCTGGGCGGCAACCTTGGCCGCATCGGCGTTGAGCAACCGCGCCGATTGCGTGACTCCCTCGTCGAGGAAGTAGTCCGGCAGCACCTTGTTGAGCACGACCGCGCCGAGATGGAAGCCCTTCCGGTCAAGCGCCTTGATGAAGAAGTCGGCCTCTCGAACCGGAGCCGCTTCCAGCGTGCTGACCACGACGAAGGTCGTGCGGTGATCTTCCAGCAGCCGCTCCACGGCGCGTGCCCGCTGGACGAAGCCGTCGTACATCGACTGGAACAGCACGAAGAACTCGGCGATGTCTTGCAGGAACTGTGAGCCGAGGATGCGATCGGCGACCGAGTAGAAGGGCTTCGACATGGCGGTGAGCATCCGGCTGCGGTAGGGCGCGATGAGCCAGCGCAACAGGCGCGAGGAGAAGAAGTCGGCCATCCGCTCGGGGGCCTCGAGGAAGTCGAGGGCGTTCCGCGTCGGCGGTGTGTCGACGACGATCAGGTCATAGCGGCCCGACGTGTGGATCTCGTACAAGCGCTCCATCGCGATGTAGTCGTGGCTCTGGACGAACTTGCCCGTCACGTTCTGGTAGAGCGGGTTGGCCAGGATCTGCTCTCGCGTCTGCTGATCGCGAGCGTGGCGCTTCACGAGCTCGTCCCACGACTGCTTGGTGTCGAGCATCGCCGCCCACAGCTCGCCGCGCGCCTCGACACCGGCCGCCTCGAAGAGCTCGGCGGGAACCGACGTCTCGATGTTGCCGAACTGCTCGAGCCCGAGCGCGTTGGCCAACCGCTTCGCGGGATCGACGGTGAGCACCAGCACCTTGCCACCGGTGTGCGCCGCGGCCATCGCGGCCAGCGCGGCTGCCGTGGTCGTCTTGCCGACGCCGCCCGAGCCGCAGGTGATCACGATCTCCCTGGTGGCGAGCAACGCCTCGAGTGTGCGAGCCACGGCGAGCTGGCTGTCGCGAGAGCGTGCCATCAGTACCCGAGCTCCGCGCTCAACGATTCGGCCACGGTGTGGGTCGCTCGCATGCCATGGGACCGGACGAAGAGGTACGGGACGTACAGGAGCGGCACCCCCTCGGGCCCTTCACGGCGCAGGCGCGACAAGTGCTCGCCGCGCGTGCGGCGAAGCGTGACGGCGAGCTGCGCCGCGTCGAGGAGCGGCTCGACCGGACCACCCACGGCCGCCACCAGCTCTCGGCTGTGCTCGGGCTCGCGCAAGTTGAGAAAGATCTCTTCCTCGCCCCGCCCGAAGAGCTCGGGGAGGACCTTGTTGACGACGATGGCGGCGAGCTCGACGTTGGTCTCGTTCTGGATGCGCTCGCCCAACTCGATCGTCTCGTTGACCGGCATCTCCTCGGGCGCCGAGACGATGACCGCCACGCAGATGGCCGGATCGCCCAGCATCTCGACCATCCACCCGGTCTGCTCGCGCACGAGGCCGACCTTGAC
>JACPNV010000047.1 GCA_016185305.1 Actinomycetota bacterium
CGCCTCCAGCGCCGCCTCTTCAAGGGCGGCGGTGTAGATCGGCTTGAGGTCCTTCGCGACCGCTTTGCGATCCTTGTACCCGACGTGCTTGAGGGAGTTGTCCGTTTACCGGCCTTCGACAGGGCTTGCTGAGGGTCCACCCGTTGTTGAAGTGATCGGTTCATAGTGAGCTTGAGGACCGCGGAGGGGGGCACGAGATGCCGGAAGTTCGCCTCACTGTTGAAGACGATGTCGAGCTCGCCGAGCTGTTGGAGTTCGTGGGTGACTGGCTGAACGACGCCGCGCTGGAGCGGTCATTGGAAGCTTTTGGCGGGGCTGGTTCTGCCGGGGCGCTGCGGGCGGATCTCGGAAGAAGGAGATCTGGCGCGCATCGATCGGTGGTGGTCGCTCAGTTGAGCGGCTCGGGCACGGCAACCGGCTCGGTTCCGGTGGCGGCGGCGAGAGCGTTGCGGTAGTTGCGCACGACGTCGAAGAGGATGGGCGCCAGCCAGTCTTTGGTCACGATGGCGCCGGTCTCACCGGTGAGGTGGATCCCGTCGGGGCGCATCCGCGAATCGATCGACCCGCCCGGCCACGTCTTCGCGTACTCGGCGTAGTCCGCCACCACCATCCACGGGCGGGTCTTGGCCACCTCGCGGATGATCTCGTTCACCCGCTGCATGCGCTCGGGCTTCTCGACGGGATAGCTCTTGTTGGGGTTGTCGGTGCGCCCGAGGTCGATCGGCGGCGCGGTGAGCCAGACGACCGGCTGCCCGTTCATGTGCAACACGTCCGCGGCACGGGAGAACTCGCCGGTGAGGTAGGCGTCGTACTTGGGATCGCCCGGAGCGCGCCAGGTCTTGTCGCCGTCGAGCTGGCGGTCGGTCGTGTCCCACAGGTTGTCGAGGACGACGAGGACGTCGGGCTTGTCCTGCTGGATGGCTTTGGGCCAGTCGGTCTCCCAGGTCTGGCACTCCTTGGGCACAGCCTCGGTCAGGTCTTTGTTCTTGCGGCTGCCACCCCGGCCGATGCCGCAGCCGATCTGGGCGACGCTACCGACGTTCATCGCCTTGGTCTGTTCGGCGTACTTGCCCATGCCGAGGCCGAGGCCGAGGGCGGCCGAGTCGCCCACCACCAGCGTCCGCACCGGCGCCATCTGGCCGGCCTGCTTGGCTTGGAACTCGGCCCGCTTCGCGGCGACCCAGTCGTCGTTGAACTGGTTGATGACGGTGTCGGCGAGGAACCTCTCGGACACCTCGCGGGCGGTCTCGGGGGAGAAGTGCACACCGTCGGGGCGGAGGCGCTGGTCTTCGCCCGACTGCTCGAGCCAGCCGGCGAGGTCGAGCACGCGCACCTTGCCGGGTCGAAGGGTCGGGAGCGTCCTCACGATCTCGTTGAACCGCTTGGCCCGCGCCGGGTCGGCCGCTTCACCTCGGAGCCGGCGCGCGTCCTGGCCCTTCGGCGCGCCGATGCGCGGCAGGGTCATCCAATACACCGCGGCCCCGTTGGCGGAGAGGAGATCGATGACCGCGGTCATCTCCTTGGTGAGGTAGTCGTCGAACCGGGGCTCGCCGATCGTGTACCACTTCCCCGGCTCTTCCGCGAACTGGTGGGAGATGACCTCCCATGGCCCGTCCTGCACGATGGCGATGTTCGGCTTCTTCGCGTCGAGCTCTTCCTTGAACGTCTGGTCCCAGCGGTTGCACTTCTCCTGGTTCTTGCCGACGCCGTTGTAGTCCATCAGGTAGCCGCCCCGGATGAGGCTGCACCCGAGCTCGGTGACCCCACCTACGAGATCGCCCTTGCCGCTCATCGTCAAGAACTGGTTGAGGCCGAACGCGGTCTCGAGTGCGGTGGAGTCGCCGAACATCGCTATGCGCGGGCGGGGCGGCGTGGTGGAGTTGGGGTCGAAGGCAGGTGGGGGGGCGTCGCTGAACTTGAGTTGTTGCTGGGCGAGCTCGAAGTCGATGACGGGTGGTGGTGCCGTGAGCCCGACGACGAGGGCGGTGATGCCGAGGACGGTGATGGCGACGGGCGCGAACCGTACGGGCCGGATGCGCCAGCCCCGGGCGCGGAGGGGCTGGCCTTGCCGGATCGGGGTCTCGAGGTAGCGGTAGGAGACGATGGAGACCGCGAGCGTGAGCGCGACGCGGACGATGAACAGCTCGAAGCCGCTGAGCGGGACGCGCTCTTCGTTGACCGCCAGGTAGATGGGCCAGTGGTACAGGTAGACGCCGTAGGAGATCTTCCCCATCCACCGCATCGGCGCGGTCGACAGCAGCGATGCCACCGGGCCGATCGGCAGCAACGTCGAGATGATGACGAGCACCGTGAGCAGCGAGTAGGCGAAGAAGCCGCCGAGGTAGAGCGGGTCGCTCTGCTGGCTGATGGTGGCCCACAGGCCCACCGAGATCGTCAATGCGCCCGCGCCGGCCGCGGCCATGGCGACCTGCACGCGCCGCGAGCCGGCGAGCCGGTCGGTGAACGGCCGGTAGTAGAGGATCACGGCGAGCAGCGCACCGATGAGAAGCTCGGCGGCGCGGGCGTCGGTGCCGTAGTAGAGCCGGTCCTTCGAGTAGCCCCAGACGATCGGCAGGATGATCGAGGCGGCGGTGAGGGCGGCAAGGATCGCCCCGAAGATCGCCCGCGAGTTGCGGCTCACCCGCAGCACGGCGAACGCCAGCAACGGGTACAGGAGGTAGAACTGCTCCTCGATGGCGAGGCTCCAGAAGTGCTGGATGGGCGACGGCGCCGAGAACAGCTCGGCATAGGACTTGCCCGAGAGCACGAAGCGCCAGTTGGCGACGTAGGTGAGACCGGACCAGATGTCGCCGCCGATGTTGGAGCGGGCGACCGGATCACCGAAGAACGCGACGAGCACGGCGAGGGCCATGGCCGCCAGCGCGGCCGGCATGAGCCGGCGGAAGCGGCGGGTCCAGAACAGTCGCAGGTCGACGTGGCCGGTTGCGTTGCTCTCGGCGAGGATCAGCGAGGTGATGAGAAAGCCCGAGAGCGTGAAGAACGTGGAGACACCGAGGTAGCCGCCGACGGCCCACGAGAACCCGGCGTGGAAGAAGAGCACCGAGATGACGGCGAGACCGCGGAGGCCGTCGAGCGCCGGGAAGTACGGGAGGTAACCGCCCGACGAAGGCTGCTCGGCTCCCTTCGTCTCGACGACAGGGCCCGCGTCGCGGTGAAGCGGTTCGAGATCGATGGGTCGGTCGACCTCGGCTATCGCCACCCGTACGACTCCCTGACCATGAAGCGCGCGCGAGCACGCGAGCACGATGCACTGGCCCGCATCGGGATGTCGGAAGATCCGGGTGGATCGAAGGGTCGCCTCATGGGGAGCGGGTCTCGCAGCCGCGGGGTTTCGAGGAGTCTACAAAGCCGACCTGGTCAGACCTAGTTCATGCGCCGGCGGTGTTGCACCGTAAGATCGCCACGGGCTCGTAGCGTGGCAACGGTCAGCGATCCCGCGCGGCAACGGTCAGCGATCCCGCGCTGCGACGATTAGTTAGGGGGGACGGCATGTTCGAATGGAATGACGAGCAGACGATGCTGCGCGACGCGGTGCGCCAGTTCATCGAGAAGGAGGTCGTCCCGATCCACGAAGAGCTCGAGCACGGCGACACCCCGCCCTATGACGTGCTGCGCAAGCTGTTCGCGACCTTCGGCATGGACGTCATGGCCCGTGAGGGGTTCAAGCAGCGCATCGAACTCGAGAAGCAGGCGGAGGAGGCCAAAGCCCGCGGCGAGGAGGTTCCCGAGAAGCCAACCCGCGGTGAGGGCGGCGGTGGGATGGACCCGTCGTTCACGATGATCCCGATCATCGAGCTCTGCCGCTACTCACCGGGCATGGTGACGGCCATGGGCGTGTCGATGGGCCTGACGTCGGCGGCGATCACCAGCCGCGGCACGATCCGCCAGAAGGAGCGGTGGGTGCCGGATCTGCTCACGCTCGAGAAGGTCGGGGCGTGGGCGATCACTGAGCCGAACTCGGGGTCCGACGCCTTCGGCTCGATGAAGTCGACGGCCCGCAAGGACGGCGACGAGTACGTGTTGAACGGTTCGAAGACGTTCATCACCAACGGCCCCTACGCCGACACGATCGTCTTCATCTGCAAGCTCGACGAAGGCAACCCGCCTGACGAGCGCAAGATCCTCTCGTTCGTGCTCGACTCGGGCATGCCCGGGCTGGAGCAGTCCAAACCTCTTCGCAAGATGGGCCTGCACTCCTCGCCGACCGGCGAGCTGTTCCTCTCCGATGTCCGTGCCGGGCGCGACCGGTTGATCGGCGAGACCGAAGATGTCCCGGCCGGCGGCCGTGAAGGCGCGAAAGACACGTTCTCGATGGAGCGGTCGGGTGTCGCGGCGATGGCCCTCGGCATCATCCAGCAGTGCCTCGAGCAGTCCATCGACTACGCGAAGGAACGCGTCCAGTTCGGCCAACCCATCGGACAGTTCCAGCTCATCCAAGAGAAGCTCGCCCGCATGGAGGTGCACCGTCTCAACGTGCAGAACCTCGTGTTCCGCTACATCGAGATGTCGAAGGCCGGCAGGGGGCTGACGCTGGCCGAGGCGTCGGCGATGAAGCTCTACGCGGCGCGAGCCGCGACCGAGGTCGCCCTGGAGGCCGTCCAGCTCTTCGGCGGCAACGGCTACATGTCCGAGTTCAAGGTCGAGCAGCTCGCCCGCGACGCCAAGGTCCTCCAGATCTATGCGGGCACCGACGAGATCCAGATCACCCACATCGCCAAGGACCTGCTGCGCCGGTGACGGTCGCCGGCGTTTGGATCTCCGCATGACCGAACCAGACGTCCATCGCCGACCGCCGCCGGCAGCACCGGCCCGCCCGCGGCCGCGATGGGGTTGCGGCGACATCGCGTACGGCATCTTGCTCGCGTACGCCGTGAGCTTCGTGTTCCTCATCGCCCTCGCGCTGGCGGGCATCCCGGAGGGCAGCCTCGCCTACACGGTCTTCGGTGCCCTGTCGGTCTGGATCGGCCTGGGTGGTTGGGCGTTGTTCTGCTCGTGGGTGAAGGGCCTCGGCCGCCTCGAGCTCGACTTCGGTTGGGCGTTCCGGTGGTTCGACGTGTTCGTCGGCCTCGGATTGGCACTCACGATGCTGCTGGCCGGCTTCGGGCTCGCCGTGGCCCAACAGCTCATCGGCGTCGAAGAGGTCGGCAACGCACAGTTCCTCGAGAACCAGCAAGCGAGCGGCCCCGGCTGGACATACCTGGGGCTCACCCTCATGGTCGCGATCGGCGCGCCGATCGTCGAGGAGCTGTTCTTCCGAGGGCTCGCCTTCGCCGCGCTGGCGAGGCGGTTCGGCCCCGGGATCGCGGTCGCCGGATCGTCGTTGATCTTCGGCTCGCTCCACCTCCAGCCGGGCCCCTTGGTGCCGGTGCTGTTCCTCGTCACGAACCTCATCATGGTCGGGCTCGTGCTCGGCCTCAGTCGTTGGTACTTCAAACGAACCGGGCCGGCCGTGTTCGCGCACGTGTTCTTCAACCTCACTGCCGCGCTTGCCATCCTCGCGGGCGCAACCGGCTGATCGCCGGCGTGCAAGAGTGAGCCGATGGCTGAGCTCGCGGTCGTGTTCACCGGTGGCGACCCACCAGGCGGCGCCGCGGTGGCGGGCTTGCCGGACGACCGGTTCGTCGTGGCCGCCGACTCGGGGCTCGAGCACGCCGCCAGCCTCGGCGTCGCGGTCGACGTAGCGGTCGGCGACTTCGACTCTGTCGACCCCGCCGCGCTGGCGAGCGCGGAGCTCGCGGGTGCGCGGATCGAACGTCATCCGGTCGCGAAAGATCAGACCGATCTCGAGTTGGCGTTGGACGTCGCCACTGCGTCGGGAGCGTCACGGGTCATGGTCATAGGCGGGCACGGGGGCCGCATCGATCACTGGTTGGGAAACGTCGCCCTGCTGGCGTCGTCGCGCTATGAGGCGGTTCGCGTCGAGGCGCGCTCGGGCCCGTCACGCCTGTTCGTCGTGCGCGATCATGTCGAGCTCGAGGGTGAGGTCGGAGAGCACGTGTCGCTCCTCGCGTGGAACGGCCCGGCCGCCGGGGTGCGCACGTCGGGGTTGCGGTGGGCGCTGCACGGCGAACGGCTCGAGGCAGGAACATCTCGCGGCATCAGCAACGAGCTGATCGAGACGACTGGTTCAGTCAGCGTGAGCCGGGGCGTGCTGCTCGTCGTGCTGCCGGGCGAAGGTGCCGGCGCCGGTGCCCGGCGGGCAGAATGAGATGGTGGATGTCGAGGCCGAACTGGAAGCGCCGTGCAGCGTCGAGCGCCTGTTCGTGGAGGTCGACGACCTCGTTCGCTATCCAAGTTGGCTGAGCATCGTTCCTCGCGCGGTGGCGGCGGAAGACGGTGAGTCGTGGGTCGTCGACCTGCGCGGCCGCCTCGGCCCGATGGCCCGATCGAAGCGACTGCGCATGGTGCGCACTGCTCATGAGGCCCCGAGCCACTGCCGGTTCGAGCGGGAGGAACAGGACGGCCGCAACCACTCTCGCTGGGTGCTGGATGCGACGGTCGAGCCGGCCGGCACGGGCACGAGCAAGCTCATCATGCGACTGCACTACGGCGGGACGTTCGGTGGCTCGCTGCTCGAACGGATGCTTCGCGACGAGATCGAACGATCGCGACCAGCGCTGCTCGAACGGGTGGCCGGGGCCGAGGCCGCCGGCTGAGCGTTCGGTCATTCGGTGAGCACGGAGCTCGGCCGGCCCGCGAGAAGGCCGAGGCTTCCAGCCGCGAGCAGCAGCACGGCGCCGGCCCAGTAGACGGCGGTTATCCCGAACCTGTCCGCCACGACGCCGCCGACGGCGATGCTGGTCATGCGGGCGGTTTGCCAGACGACGTCGTAGAACGCGAACACCCGGCCGCGCAGCCGATCGGGGACCGAGGTCTGGAGGACCGAGTTGTACGCGACCGTGCCCGTGCTCGTCCCCAAGCCGTACACGGCGAGCGCGGCGGCGGCGATCGCGAAGTTGGAAGCGGCGGCAAGGACGAGGTCGACCAGACCGCGCAGCAGGTACGGGCCGAACAGCAACGAGGGCCGGCGCGCGTCGGCGAAGACGCGCTGCATCAGCAGCGGTCCGAGGCCCGCACCGACGCCGATCGCCCCGATGAGCAACCCGAACTGGCCCGCGCCGACGCCCAAGTGTTGTCCCGCGAGCACGACCAAGAGGGCCGACGTCGCTCCCGCAGACAGCGCCGCGAGTCCCTGGACGCCGGCGAGCACGGTCAGGAACCGGCTCGCCCTGATCGCTCGGAGACCTTCGGCCACATCGGCCCGGTGCCTGGCACGCGCCGCGACGGGACGGGACGCGAGACGCAGCCCTCGCAGCATCCCGGCCGACGCGACGAAGGTGGCGGCGTTGATGGCGAACGCGGGTCCGGCACCCGCGATGGCGACGAGGGCACCGGCCAGAGGCGCCAATGCGATCTGGGAGATGACCGCGGAGGACCACAGTGCCGAGTTCGCACCCAGGATCTCGTCTTCGGCCACCACCGCCGGCAGGATGCTGGAAGCGGCCGGGTTGAAGAACACGCTGGCCGCAGACAGCAAGAACGCCGCGAGGTAGATCACCGCGACCTGATCGTGGACGAGCACGAGCGAGACGGCGACCGCGGCCCGGCTGAGGTCGGCCGCGACCATCACCACCCTGCGGTCGTAGCGATCGACGACGGCCCCGGCGATGACGCCGAACAGGATGACGGGCGCGACCTCGAAGGCGACGGTACCGGCCACCTGCAAACCCGAGCCGGTGAGTTGGTAGACGACGACAACCACCGCGACCATGTTGAACGTGTCGCCCGCCCGCGAGATCGTCTGCGCGGCGAGCAAGCGGCGGAACGCCGGGCGGGCCGCCGCCCGCCGCATGGCTGTCGGCCGGCTCTCACCGGTCAGGGCGGCCTCGGGTGGCGAAGATCCCGCCGGGCCCGGACCTGTTCGGGATGGGCGTGCCACGCGACGGACGATAGGCGCTCGGCGCTGCGATCAGGCGCTGGTCAGGTCACAGCAGCGGTTGCATGGCATCGAGCCAGACCTGGGTCATCTCGTCGTAGCCCTTGGCGTTGGGGTGGTTGCCGTCGTCGGCGAGCAGCGCCGGGTTCGAGAAGAACGGCGCGTCGAGGAAGTCGGCCACGAGCGCGCCGTTGTCCTTGGCGATCTGGCGGATCACGTCCGCGTAGCGCCGGGCCTGCGCGGACATCTGGCTCACTTCCGCATCCTCGATGTCAGGGAACGTCTCGCGGCGGAGCTTCGGGTCCGTCATGACCGGCCGCTTGGACTGGTCGTCGTTGACCCCGAGCACGACCTGCGCGCCGGACTGGCGCAGCGTGCTGACGATCTTCTCGACGTTGGTGCGGTACCGCGCGAGGTTCTCCTGCTCCTCGTCCGGCGTGGTGCGTGCCTGGTTGCCGTACGCGTACCAGAGGTCGTTGGACCCGATCAGCACGGTCGCGACGATCGGCAGGTTGCCGGCCTTCGCGGCCGAGACGGCCTCGGTGGCCTGATCGAGCTGGGGCCGATCGGGCTCGAGCCCGGTGATCACCTGCTCGGAGTCCCAGCCCGACTTGCCCAGCTTGAGCACCGTCGAACCGGGATGTCCCGTGCTGTCGAGGACGGTCTGCAAGCGAGCCGGATAGCCCCGCTCGTCCTCGTCGCCGGCTCCCTCGGTGAGGCTGTCGCCGATGGCGATGACCGTGATAGGCCCGGACAGCTTCTGGACGGGCGGGGCACCGGATCGACCGGCCTCGGCCCGGCCCGAGGATGGACCCGACGATGACGCCGAGGCGCTCGACGATGGTGACGCGCCTGAACCGATCGCCTCGTTGCTCGTCGCTGGTACCGGCTTCGAACAGGCCGCTCCCGAGAGCAGCATCACTGTGAGCACGAGACCCGCCCCGCGCGTCGGTGTCGGCATACCGATCTCCGATCGACGGCGTCACCCTATCCCGCCGCGTCGACGAGGACGACCTCTACGCTGGCGGCGATGCGGAGGAGACGGCGATCAGCGGCGGCGGGGTTCCTCCTCGTCTTGCTCGCCGCCGGCTGCGCAGCGAGCAACGATGCGGCAACCACAGCCGCGCCGCCGAACGGCGGGACGCCGGCGCCCAACCGCGATCAGACCGGTGGGCTCGGCAAGACGAAGAGCTCGACGGGCAACGGCCGGCAAACCCAGTCGCAGCAAGGAACCGGCACCGGACGCTCGAACACGTCGAGCGGCGAGCCCGGGCCCGGCGAGATCAAGCAATGGGCATCGACCGCCAGCGCCACCACGAGCTACGGCCAGGCGGCGGGCGACCCGTGGAACGCGACGCAGGCGACCGGCCCACCCGACGTCGATCCCGCGTGCGGTGACAACGGCAAGGCGTGGGCATCGCTCGGCAGAGACACGATCGACACCATCACCTTGACCTACGACGAGGCGGTGATCCCGTCAGAGATCCGCGTGTTCCAGACCTACAACCCGAGCCAGGTCACCATGATCGAAGTGAAGGGCCCCTCCGGCGACAGCAAGGTGGTCTACGGCGGCGCGCCGACCAAAGACGACGGCTGCCCGGTCGAGGGTTACCTCGAGAACCTCGGCGTCGACTTCCCCGTCGACACCGTGCTCGTCACGGTCGACCAGTCGAAGCTGGGTCTCGGATGGGCCGAACTCGACGCCGTGTCGCTGACGGGCTTCCCCTCCGGCTCCGGCCGGCCCTGATCGCGATCGTCACACCGAACGAACTCCATTCCCCGCCGCGTGGCGGGTCCAGGTCGCGTACATGTGCGCGTACTGGCCGCCGCGAGCAACAAGCTCGTCATGAGATCCGAGCTCGACGATGCCCGCGGTGCCGGCGCCCGGTGGACGATCGACCACCGCGATGCGATCGGCGCGCATCGCCGTCGCGAGGCGGTGGGCGATGACGATCGCGGTCCGGCCGTCGAGCAACGCGTCGAGGGCGCGCTCGATCTTGGCCTCGGAGCGAAGATCGAGGTTGGAGGTCGCCTCGTCGAGCACGAGCACGCGCGGACGGGCGAGGAAGGCGCGCGCAAGCGCGAGAAGCTGCCGCTCGCCCGATGACAGCGACGCGCCCCGCTCGTGGCACGGCGAGTCGAGGCCACGCGGCAGCCGGGCCACGAGGTCGTCGACGCCGACCGCTCGGCACGCGGCCATGACCTCTTCGTCGTTCGCGTCGGGACGGGCGAAGGCGACGTTGTCGCGGATCGTGCCGTGGAAGAGAAACGGCTCTTGCGGCACAACGCCGAGTTGCCGCCGCAGCGAGACCAACGTGACGTCGCGAACGTCGTGGCCGTCGATCAGCACCGCACCGTCGGTCGGGTCATAGAAGCGGCTCACCAGCTTCGCGATGGTGGACTTGCCGGCTCCGGTCGGCCCGACCAGCGCGAACGTCTCGCCCGGCTCGATCTGCAGATCGACACCGGCGAGCACGGGGATCGCCGGGTCGTACCCGAACGAGACGTTGCGAAGCTCGATCGCTCCGGCGATGGGCGGCAGCGTCATCGCGCCGGGCTTCTCCGGCACCGACGGCGGGGTGGCGAGGAGGTCGCGCAGCTTGGTGACCGCGGCCTGACCTTGCTGGTAGGTGTTGTAGAGCTGGACGAGCTGTTGGATGGGGGCGAAGAACGCCGTCAGGTAGAGCACGAAGGCGGTGAGCTCGCCGAGGCTCAGGTCGCCGTCGAGCACCATCTTGCCGCCGACGAGAACGATCATCGCCTGGCCGATGATGCCGACCGCCTCGGTTCCCGGACCGTAGAGCGCGCCGACGCGCGCGGTGTAGAGGTTGGCGTCCATGTAGTTGCCGACGACGTTGTCGTGGTGGATGACGTTGTGGCGGCGGCGGTTGTGGGCAGTGATGATGCGGATGCCCGAAAGGCTCTCCTGCAGGTCAGCGAGCACCTCGGCGATGCGATCGCGCACGACGAGATAGCCGCGGTCCGATGCTCGCCGGAACCACAGCGTCATGGCCAGCATGACGGGGACGACGAGGACGATCATGATCGCCGCCAGCGTCGGGCTCATGACGAAGAGGATCACGGAGATGACGACGAGCGTGAACCCTTGCACGAGCAGGTTGAGCAAGCCGTCGGGGAAGAGCTGGGTCAGCGAGTCGATGTCGCTCGTCATGCGGGTCATCAACCGGCCCGCCATCTCGTCGGTGTAGAAGTCGAGGGAGAGCCGCTGGAAGTGGGAGAAGACCCGGACGCGGAGCTTGTACATGAGCGTCTCGCCCAGCCGGCCCGCGTACGACACCTGCAGGCGGCTGACGCCCATGTCGAGCAGCACCACGGCGAGGAAGATGCCGGCGATCGACGCGAGCACCCCGAAGTTGCTCTGCGAGATGCCGCGGTCGATTCCCTGCTGCGTGAGCAAGGGCCCCGCCTGGTCGAGGATGGTCCCGAAGACGACGAGCGCCAGCGAGGCGCCCAACTCGCGCTGGTACGGGCGCAGGAAGCGGCGAAGGGTGAAGGGCTCGGACTCGCCGCCGGTGTCGTGGACCTGGCTGAACTCGATCTCGTCAACCGGGTGCTCGGGTTCGCGGTCGACGAGCTTCTCGACCTTGGCCGCGAGCTCGGACGGGATGCCGGCGAACGGCAGGCCGGCCGCCGCGCTCTGCTGCGCCCCGTTGCCGCCACCGCCACCACCGCCAGCACCCGTCGGTCCTCCCGCGCCCCACATCAGCCGATGCCCCCGATGGCGAAGCCGCCGGGCGGCCCGTCGCCGCTGCCATCACCCCTGGCCACCGCGACCCGGCGGCCGATCCGCATGCGGTAGCCGGCGCCGTCCTCGTCCTGATCCCGGTCGTCCGCCTCCGGCGCGCCGTGATCGTCTTGCTCGGCGCGGGCGAGGGCCTCGACGTACCGCGGCTCGGTCGCCATCAACTCCAGATGCGTGCCGGCCGCGACCGCCCGACCGCCCTCGACGAGCACGATGCGGTCGGCGAGAGCGATCGTCGAAAGCCGGTGGGCGATGACGATCGTCGTCCGGTTCTCGAGCAGGGCTTCGAGCGCCGCATGGATCTCTGACTCGATCTGGACGTCGATGGCCGACGTCGCGTCGTCGAGCACCAGGATCTTCGGGTTGACGAGCAGCGTGCGAGCGATGGCGATCCGCTGGCGCTGTCCTCCCGACAGCGTGTAGCCGCGCTCGCCGATGACCGAGTCGTACCCGTCTGGCAGGCGCTGGACGAACTCGTGGGCCTGCGCCGCTCTCGCCGCCGCGACGATCTCGTCGAGCGTGGCATCGGGCCGGCCGTAGGCGATGTTCTCACGCACAGTCGCCGAGAAGAGGAACGGCTCATCGAGGACGAGGCCGATGTTGGCGCGCAACGACAAGAGCGTGACGTCGCGGACGTCGTGGCCGTCGACGAGCACCGCGCCCTCCCGAGCGTCGTAGAAACGGGGGAGGAGCCGGGTGATCGTGGACTTCCCGCTTCCGGTGCGGCCGACGATGGCAACGGTCTCGCCCGGCTCGACCGCGAGCGAGAAGCCATCGAGGATGTCGGCCATGGTGGCCTGGCCGTTGCCGCCGTATCCGAAGCGCACGTCACGGAGCTCGACGCGCCCGCGGATGTCGGTGAGGTCGACGGCGCCAGGTGCGTCTACGATCTCGGGGGTCTCGTCGAGGATCTCGAAGATGCGACCAGCCGAGGCCGCCGCCCGCTGCTGCAACATCATGAAGAAGCCGAGGAGGCGGAACGGCACCTGCATCATCACGATGTACGCGTTGAAGGCGACGAGGACGCCGAGCTGGAGCTGGCCACCGATCACGAGCCAGCCGCCGTACAGCAAGACGATGACGAGGCCGACGCGGGGGAGGTTCTCCATGATCGGCGTGTAGGCGGCCCGGCTCTCGATGGCTCGGACGTTGGCCCACTGCAACCGGCGTGCCGCCCGGGAGAGCTCCTGGATCTGCCGCTTCTCCTGGGCGAAGGACTTCACGACGCGCACGCCGTTGACGTTCTCGTCCACGAGCGTGGCGATGTCGGCGGTGCGCGACTGGATGATCCACGAGAGCGGGAAGATCTCGCTTCGCAACCGCATGCCGAGCAAGTAGACGCCGGGCAGGCACACGATCGACACGAGTGTCAGCGACACGCTGATCTTCAACATCACCGCGAGGGCGACGAAGAAGCTCAGCACCGAGAGGCCGATCATCGGAGCGAACGCGAGGAACATCTGCACGGAGCGGATGTCAGAGTTCGCGCGGGAGATGATCTGGCCGGACTGGATGCGGTCGTAGAAGCCGAACGACAACCGCGTGAGGTGCCGGTAGATGTTGACGCGCAGGTCGTTCTCGATGCGGTACGCCATCTTGTACAGCCCGTACCGGTAGATCAACGAGAACACACCGCGGGTGAGGCCGAGCGCGACGAGCACGAGCGCGTAGGGAAGCAGGGGGCGGGTGCGGTTCTGCAGGGCTTGGTCGATGGCGCCGGCGATGACGGCCGGGGCGGCGATCTGCGACACCATCGCGAGGAGCGCGGTCGCGACGGACGAGAACAGCAGGAACCGGTGGGACCGTACGACCGGCCACAGCCGGCGCAGCCACCCTTTCGACGTGTCGGCGTCGACGCTCGCGCGCGGCGGCGCGTACTGGGGGACGACCCCGACGGGCTCGAACGGTGAGCGTGGCTCTTCGTCGAGGGAACAAGACGTAGGCAGGTGATGCGACGGCTCGTCGGGGCGTGACGTGACGGCGCGATCATCGATATCCGTCAACTCGTCGCTCCCACGCCGGCAGGCTACCGGCGGATCGAATCGCGGCCACGCCGCCGCCGTCTACGCTGAGCGCAACCAGGGCGAACCATCCGGTCCCTGACCGACCCGAAAGAACGGCTCCCGATCGGAACTGCACTCGGCATCCTCGCCGTCTGCCTGTTGGTCGCCGCCACCGCGGTGTTCGTGGCGGCGGAGTTCGCGCTCGTCGCGGCCGACCGGAGCAAGGTCAACCGCGCCGCCGATGGCGGCGACAAGCGGGCGCGCATCGTCCAAGGCCTGCTGCGCCGCATGTCGTTCCATCTCTCGGGGGCCCAGCTCGGCATCACCATCACCTCACTCGTCCTCGGCTTCGTCTCCGAGCCCACGATTGCCCGCTTGCTCGAGCCCGTCCTGTACCCGCTCTTGCCCGACGCCTTCGAGCGGGCCGTGTCGATCACGGTCGCCTTGCTCATCGCGACCTTCGCGGCGATGGTCCTCGGCGAGCTCGTGCCGAAGACGTTGTCGATCGCCCACCCCGAGGCCACGACCTACCGTCTCGCCCGATTCCTTCGCATCTACGGTGTCGTCTTCGGACCGATCATCTCCGTCTTGAACCGGGCAGCCAACTGGTTGGTGCGCAAGCTGGGAATCGAGCCGAAAGAAGAGCTGTCCTCCGTGCGCAGCCTGTCCGAGCTCACCCTCGTCGTCCAGGCGTCTGCCGAAGAGGGCGCACTGGCTGGCAACGCCTCGAGGCTGTTCGCCCGATCGGTGCGGTTCAGCGAGAAGACGGCCGCCGACGTCTTGGTCCCGCGAGTAGAGATCGTCGCCATCGGGCGGGAGGACTCGTTGCAGGATCTCGTCGCCGCCGCGGCGACCAGCGGTCACTCCCGGTTCCCGGTCTTCGGCAGCGACCTCGACGACATCGTCGGCGTCGTGCACGTGAAGCAAGTGCACGACGTTCCCGCCGACGAGCGGTGCCGCGTGGCGGTGGCATCGATCATGCAACCGATCGTCGCCGTCCCCGAGACGCGCGATCTGCAATCGCTGCTGATCGAGATGCGCGACGAGCGGACTCACCTCGTCGTCGTGGTCGACGAGTACGGCGGCACCGCCGGCATCGTCGCCCTCGAAGACCTCTTGGAGGAGATCGTCGGTGAGATCGACGACGAGTACGACCCGCTGACGCCGAGCCTCACGCACCGGCTCCCGTCCGGGTCCTACGTGGTCTCGGGCTCGCTCCACCCCGACGAAGTGCTCGATGCGACCGGCTTCGCCATGCCCAGGGGAGAGTACGAGACGCTGGCCGGGTTCGTGCTGGAGCAACTCGGCCACCTGCCGCAGCCGGGTGAGGCCTTCGAGCGCGAGGATTGGCGGTTGGTCGTCGAGGAGATGGACAAGCGCCGGGTGGCTCGCGTCCGCATCGAACCGCGCCAGCTCGGCAACTCCGGGGTGCGGGAGCCGTGAGCACATGAACGTCGGCGCTCTGGTGGTCATCACTCTTCTCCTCGCGATGAACGGCTTCTTCGTTGCGGTGGAGTTCTCGCTCGTCGCGTCGCGCCGGACCAAGCTCGAAGAGCTCGCGACAGAAGGGTCGAGAGCGGCGACGATCGGTTTCGCTGCCACCCGCGACCTCACCCTCGAGCTTGCCGGCGCACAGCTCGGGATCACGGTCGCCTCCCTCGCGCTGGGCTTCGTGGCCGAGCCGGCGATGATCGGCGTGCTGGAGATCGCTCTCGGCCCACTCGAGCTTCCCCGCGGCGTCGAGCAGCTCGTGGCGTTCGTGATCGGGCTCGGCATCGTGGTCTTCTTCCACCTCGTCATCGGCGAGATGGTGCCGAAGGGCATCGCGCTCGCGGATCCCGAACGCACCCTGCTCCGCGTGGCCTGGCCCAACTACTTCTACATGCGATTGTTCCGGCCGATCATCCAGCTCCTGAACGCGTCGAGCAACGTGATCGTGCGGGCGATGCGAGTCGAGGTCCGCGACGAGCTCTCGCGAGCGCACACGGCCGAAGAGCTGGCGGTGCTGCTCGCCGAATCGCACGAGGAGGGAGTGATCGAGGACTTCGCGCACGACCTCCTGGCGGGTGTGCTCGACTTCGGCGGCGAGACGGCCGAGTCGGTGATGGTGCCGCGCGAAGACATGGTCTCGGTGACTCGGTCCACGACCGTGGCCGAGGCCGAGCGGGTCGTCGTGGCCACCGGGCACTCGCGCCTCCCGGTTCTGGGGTCGAACGGCGCCGACGATGTCCTCGGCTTCGTGCACAGCAAGGATCTGCTCACGACACCAGCCGGCACGCGCCACCAGGCACTGCCGTTGCCGATGATCCGGCGGTTGCTCGTCGTCCCCCGCTCCCGGTCGCTGGAAGACGTGTTGCTCTCGATGCGGTTCTCGCGCGTGCATGTCGCGATCGTGCGGGACGACGATGGCCGGACCGTCGGTCTGGTCACGCTCGAAGACCTGTTGGAGGAGCTCGTCGGTGACATCCTCGACGAGTCCGACACCGAACGAGGTGAAGGGCTCGATGACTGACCTCGCCGGCACGTTGACCCGCTGCCTGAAGGACGCGCTCGATGCACCCGACCTCGACGTCACCGGTGTCCGGCGGTTGTCGGGCGGTGCATCCCGCGAGACGTTCGAGGTCACGCTGTCGGGCTGGTCGGCTTCACGCGCCGCGATGCAGCGGGTCCGGCCGGGAGCGTTGAGCGCCTCGTTCAGCATGGAGCGGGAGGCGGGCCTGCTCCGCGCCGCCAGCCGGCTCGCTGTGCCGGTGCCGCCAGTGATCGCGGCGTCCGACGATCCCGACATCGCCGGCGCGCCGTTCGTCGTGTCGGGGTGGATAGAGGGCGAGACGATCGCGCGCCGCATCCTGCGAGACGAGCCCTTTGCACGCGCGCGCGAGCGCTTCGTCGGCGACGCGGCCCGGGCGCTCGCCGGCATCCACGCCATTCCGCCGGGCGACACCGCGTTGGAAGCGCAAGGAGATCCCGTCGACGGCCTTCGCGCGCTGTTCGACTCGCTCGGCGAGGCGCACCCCGCGTTCGAGCTGGGCTTCCGGTGGCTCGACCAGCACCGCCCCCCGTTCAACGCCGGCGAGCCCACGGTCGTGCATGGCGACTTCCGGCTGGGCAACCTCATGGTCGGGCAGGACGGGCTCCGCGCCGTGCTCGACTGGGAGCTGGCCCATCTCGGCGACCCGATGGAGGACCTCGGCTGGTTCTGCGTGAAAGCCTGGCGGTTCGGTGCGTCGCCACCCGTCGCGGGCCTGGGTGAGCGCGACGAGCTGTTCGATGCCTACGAGGCCGCCTCGGGCCGGCCGGTCGATCGAGCGGCCGCACGCTGGTGGGAGGTGCACGGCACAATCCGGTGGGGTGTGATCTGCATCCTGCAAGCGCAGACCCATCTCCGTGGTGCCGCGCGCTCGGTGGAGCTGGCAGCCATCGGGCGGCGCGTGTGCGAGACCGAGTACGACCTGCTCGAGCTGCTGCCGTGAAGCCGCATGATGCGCCGGACGCCGCCGAGCTGGTCGAAGCGGTGCGCGAGTTCCTCGAGCGGGATGTGCTGGGCGCCACCGAGGGCCGGGTGCAGTTCCACACCCGCGTCGCCGTTCGCGTCTTGGCGATGGTCGAGCGCGAGCTTCGGGTCGGTCCGGCGATGGAAGCCGCCCATCGAGCGCGGCTCGCGGCGCTCGGGTTCGCGACCGAGGCGGATCTCGCTCGGGCCATCCGTGACGGCGAGCTCGATGGCCGCTACGACGAGGTCAAGGCCGCGGTCCTCGAGACGGTCACCGACAAGCTCGGCATCGCCCATCCCGGCTACCAGTGAGCCGCCGCCCGGGTCGAGTGCAGACCGACCGGTCATCGCGTCAGATCGGCAGCGAGATGTGGGAGTAGGTGCCGCCATCGAGCAGCCACTGCAACGCGAGCAGGCGCTCGAGGACGATGTCGTCGACCCGCTTGACCTGATCGGCAGGCGTGACGTCGATGGGCAGCCGCCCGATCGCGAGCTCGCCGTCGATGAGCCGGCAGCCCGAGAAGTCGAGGGAGCCGGCTCGCGTCACCGTGGGGGCGGTGGTCAGATCGAGGCTCTCGCCCGTGCGGCGGAGCTCGCGGATACGCCAGCGCACGGTGAAGAGCCGGCGGTGCGCACACTCGATCTCGTGCCGGGCGACGAGCGTGGCCTTGTTGGTGAGGATCGCGTCGGCATCGGGGTCGAGGAACGCGATCGATGGGTACAGCTCGGTGGGCTTCACCATCGCGTCATAGGGAGGCAGCTCGCTGCGCTCGAGCGCCCAGGAGAGGACCGTCAGCCCCTCCAGCCGCCAGGCGGCATCGACGGCGTCGCGCTCGTCGACATAGGAGACGGGTGCTTGCAGCAACTGCCATTCGTCGGGCTCGAGCTCGTCGCTGAGGTCGACGCACTCGGCCCAGCCGCGCAGCCTGGCGTGCTCGACGTCGAGGTCGACCTTGCCGGGATCCATCTGCTCGAGGAATGCCCTGCTGCTGACCGCGGCGAGAGCGAGCGCCCGCCGGGCCACGCGCACAGGCGACGGGTCGCGCCGGCCGTCGCCGTCGGCGATCGTGGCCAGCAGTTCGCGGTTCGGCATGCTGTCCGAACCCGCCGGCAGCAGCGCTTCCGGGTCGCACGGATCGTCACCGATCAGGACCCGCCCGCGGTGGTCGCGCACCGACGACGGTGTCAGCAGGAAGGCGTCGAGGTGCTCGGCGACGGCAAGCACGATGGCGGAGTGCTGGTCATGGTCGGTGTCGTCGAGGTCGACGACACACCCCGGCCCGAGGTCGAGGCGGAAACCGACACCGGAGAGGGCGCGCACGACTTCAGAGGTGCGCCCCGTCGGGGGAAAGCCCTTGCACCGCTCGCGCAGCGCCCCGACCGTCGACGCCCAGGTCTCGCCGCGGTACGACTCGGGTACGTGGGTGAGCACGAGCGGGCTCGGCGCGCTCGGGCTCGGTCTGCTCGGCCTCGGTCTGCTCGGGCTCGTGGCCGGCACTTCGAGCAGCCGCCATGTCGAGTCGTCCCCTTCGGCGCGTGCACCCGGTGCGAGCTCGCGCACCAGGGCGAGGACACCTTCAGGATCGACGCGGTAGGAAAGGATCGAGACGGGCTGCTTCGCCACCAAGGGCATGCTTGCAGGCGCCCGGCGTCAATGGGCGGATGGCCGGGTCGCATCGGCGCTCACGCGGCCGGGTCGCATCGGCGCTCACGCGGCCGGGTCGCATCGGCGCTCACGCGCCGGTGGCGTGGTAGCCGCCGTCGACGTGGATGATCTCGCCGGTCGTCATCGGAAACCAGTCCGACAGCATCGCGACGGTCGCCTTGGCGACCGCGGATGAGTCCTTCACGTTCCAGCCGAGCGGCGCGCGGCCGTCCCAGACGTCCTCGAACTGGTGGAAGCCGGGGATCGACCGAGCCGCGACCGTCTTGATCGGGCCAGCCGACACCAGGTTCACCCGGACGCCTTGTGGGCCGAGGTACCGCGCGAGGTAGCGCGACGTGGACTCGAGCGCCGCTTTGGCGACGCCCATCCAGTCATAGGCCGGCCACGAAACGGTCGCGTCGAAGTCGAGCCCGACGATCGAGCCTCCATCGGGCATGAGGGGCACCACGGCATCGCACAGCGCCTTGAGCGAGTAGGCGCTGATGTTCACGGCCACGCTGACGTCTTCCCACTGCGCGTCGAGGAAGGTGCCGCCCAAGCAGACGTCTGGTGCGAAGCCGATGGCGTGCAGCGCGCCGTCCATCGTTCCCCACCGGTCCTCGAGGTGCGCGCGCACGGTCTCGACGTGCTCCACGTCGCTCACGTCGAACTCGACGATCTCCGGCTCGTCGGGGAGCTTCGACGCGGCACGCTGGGTGTGGCGCATCACCCGACCGACCGACGTGAGGATGATCTCGGCCCCCTCGTCTTGGGCCAGCTTGGCGATGCCGAACGCCAAGCTGGCCTCGGTGAGCACCCCGGTGATGAGGAGTCGTTTCCCGTCGAGCAGACCCATTGCACCTCCATCTGGTCAGGTGGGCTGGTCAGGTGGCGGCACGTTACCGGCGCGGCGCGGCAGCGACCAAGAGCTCGCGGCCGCGCAGCCGCCAGGCGGAGCGGCGGTGCTTGGCCCGCTCGGACCCGGCGAAGCCGGCAGGCGGCGGATCACCGCCGCCGCAGTAGCACGAGACCCCGCCTGTCAGCCGGTCGCCTTGAGGCTGTCGGGAACGAGGTCGGCCGAGCCGCCGTTGGCGCACTTGGGCGGCGACTTCGTGCTCAGGTCGTTGTTCGCGAGCACGAAGCACACGGCACCGCCCGCGGGAAGCGCGACCGTTGTCGGGCTCTGGTCGGCTGCCACCACGTTCGAGAAGTTGGTGCCGATCGCGTAGAGGTAGTGCTTTGCCGTGCTGGTCGGGTCGGACCAGGTGACCACTTGCGTGTTGGTGCCCGAGCCCGCTTTGAGCTCCTCGATCACGGGCGCGTCGCCGGCCGTTCCGGAGGCCGCCGTCGTGGATGCACCGTCCCCGCCAGTCGCGCTCGATGCTCGCGAGCGGACGAGCAGGTAGCCACCTCCGCCGAACAGCGTGGCGACGACCAACAGCGTCACGATCAACAGGCCGGTGCGGCGCGCGCGCGGCTTGGCGGCAGGCGCGGCCATCGGTGGGTAGACGCCTGGTGCCGCGGCGCCGGGCGTGCGGTACGGCTGAGCCGGTTGACCGTACGCAGCCGGGTCGTAGGCCGGTCGCGCACCGATGGTGGCCGCGTGGGGGTCGGGCGAAGCGGAGCCGGCGCCGGGCGGTGCCGTGAGGGGTTGTGGCGGCGGAAAAGGTGTCACCGGTGGCGGGGGCGGCAGCAGCTCGGCTGGCGGTGCTTGCGGGTAGGCCTGGGGTGCCACCGTGAGGTGGGCATCGGCGGGAGCTGGCGTCGGGGCCGGAGGTGGCGCGCCGGCCGGGTCCGGTGCGCGGTACGCGGGGGGGTCAGGTGGCGGTGCCACTGGTGGGCCCACCGATGGCGGTGTTGGTGTTGCGGGGTAGGCCGGCGGGTACGGCGCTGGCGCGACGGTCGCGGCTGGCGGTGGCGTCGCGACCGCCGGCTGCTCGGCCGACGCTCCCACGGCCATCACGTCATCCACGCGGACGTGCGCCATCGTCGGGCGAACCGTGCGCTTGGCGATCGGCTCTGCTTCTGCGCCGCCGGTGACCGGCGCGGAGGTGATCGCCACCAGGTTCTGCGCGCCCAGCACCTCGACCCCGCTGCGGATCAGCCAACCGGGACCGAACGCCGCCGTCGCCGAGCGCGCCAGCGATTCGCCGAACGCCAGCGCGCTGGGGAAGCGAGCGGCGGGATCGCGCTCGAGTCCGGTCATGACGGCGAGGCCGATGTCGCGGGGGACATCGGGTCGCGTGGTGGTGATCGGTCTCGGCGGCTTGGTCAGCCGGGACATGAGCTGGCCGAGCGGCTCTTGGGTTTCGGCGAACGGCAGCTCGCCTGTCAGCAGCTCATAGAGCATGACGGCGCACGCGTAGACGTCGGTGTACGGGCCGATGGCTTCACCGGAGGCTTGCTCGGGAGCCATGTAGGCCGGCGTGCCGATGATCTGGCCGGTGAGGGTGTGGCCTTGTGTTGCGTCGAGGAGCTTGGCGATGCCGAAGTCGCCGAGCTTCATGATGCCGCCCGCCGAGAAGAGGAAGTTCTCGGGCTTGACGTCGCGGTGCAGGATGCCGCGGGCGTGCGCCACGTGGAGCGCTGCGCTGGCGCACAGCATCAAGCCGCACGCCTGGTCGACGGGGAGGCCGGGACCGGTGAAACGGTCCCACAGCGTTCCGCTCGGCATCAGCTCCATCACGATGAGGCACAAGCCTTCGCGCTCGACGAAGTCATAGACCGGCACGATGTGGGGATGGTCGAGGCTGGCGATGAGCCGCGCCTCGTCTTTGAACCGCGAGCGCACCGAGGGGTCGGCGGCGAACGCGCGCGGCAGTTGCTTGATGGCGACGTTGCGGCCGAGCTCGCGGTGGCGTCCGGCGAGCACGACGCCCCAACCGCCGCGGCCGATCTCCTCACCGATCTCGTAGCTGGGAAGGGCGTCGACGACCAGCCGGCGGTCAAGCGCCACCGTGACCTCTACGACCTCGGTAATCCACGCCAGGACTCTACCGAAGCCCACGCACGGGCGAGATGGCACGGGCTCCTACGATGGCGGCGTGACCCGCAACCCGCCCGCAGTTCCTGCCGACACCAGCCCCGCGGCTTGGTGCGCGCAGATGCGCGCCATCAAGCGCAGGACGACTGCCGAACGGCTGGAAGAGTGGGAGCGCCTGAACCGCGCGGCGGCGGAGATGGAAGCGGCTTCGGTGCGCCGGGCCCACCCGGGCATCGACGATCGCGGCGTGTTCCTCCTGCTGGTGCGTCGGCGCTACGGCGACGCGGTGGCGAGGGCCGTCTGGCCTGATGCTGGTCCTACGAATCCATGATCGACCTGACGGCCGCGCTTGGGGCTGTGGTCGCAGCATTCGAAGAGGCCGGTGCCGACTACCTGGTCGTCGGCTCGACGGGCGCGGCGGCTTGGGGTGTTGCTCGGATGACGCGCGACGTCGATGTCGTCACGGTCATCACGAGTGAGGGGCTGGCTTCGGTCGTCTCGCGGCTCCGAGCTGAGGGGTTCTACGTGCCCGCCGACGAACCACAAGCCGCGCTGACCTCGCATGGCAGCTTCAATGTGATCGACGTCGAGTCTGGAGGAAAGGTCGACGTGTTCGTCGCGAGTGCCGACGACGAGTTCACGCAGGCTCGGCTGGGACGGCGTGTCGCGGCGGAGATCCTGGGCGTTCCAACGTACGTTGCGACTGCGGAAGACGTCGTCCTCGCAAAGCTGCGGTGGCGGCTCGGATCACGATACGAGGTGCAGTGGCGAGATTGTGTGGAGATCGCCGCGGCCAACGATCTCGACGTCAACTACCTGCGGCGTTGGGCGCCGGTCCTTGCGGTCGAAGAAGATCTCGACGATCTCCTGCGCATGGTCGCCCATGCACAAGAGCACGGTTAGGCGCGGTGGGGAGCGCTCGCAGCGCCAGCGGAGAGTGCGTGGGGGCGCAGCCCCCCAGGCAACTAGCCGCTCGCGGTTGGCCCGTTCATTACGCTGGCGCCTATCTCTGACCCGCCCGCTCCCCGGTTCACGTTGCGCATCGCCGAGCCGAACCTCGCGCCCCGGGTCGTCGCGTTGGACGGACCGGTCGAGATCGGGCGCCAGGCCCAGCTCACGGTGGCCGACGCCGCGGCATCGCGCCGGCACCTGCGGCTCGAACCCCGGGCCGAAGGCGTCATCGCCGAAGATCTCGGCAGCAGCTACGGCACCAAGATCAACGGGTGGGACATGACCCACACCGTGCTCCTGTCGGCCGGCGACATCATCGTGGTGGGCAACACGAGCATCGTCGTCGACACGGCAGGCGGTGTTGGCGACGTCCAGCCGGTTGCGCCCGGAGCCGAGCTGACGGTGCCGCCGGCCGGTCCGGCTCCCCTCGTGGCCGCCTCGCAATCCATGGGCGCCACGGCCGCAACGGGCGCTGTGGCCGCCGCGGCGATGGCATCGATCGACGCCGACGGCGCCGCAACGATCCGGTTCCAGCCCGGCACCGCTGGCGCCCGGGCCGCGAAGCCGATGGCGGCGGCGGTCAAGCGGGCCCGCCGCAAGCTCGCGAGCCTCGGCTCGGAGCCGTGGGGCATCGTGCCGGTGATCTACCTCGTCGGTCCCTTCCCTGACCCGGGCAACCCCGCTCAGATCGTGACCTCCGGCGCGGTGATCGATGCCTCGCGCAACGAGATCTGGATGGTCGTGACGTCCGAGACCCCGCCCGAGCCACCCGAGCGGGCACTGACCCTGCTGTTCGGCGCGTCTGTGCCGGCGGCGGATGAGCTCTCGGTGCTCCTTGAGGGCTACGGCCTGTGGCTCGCCAAGGCGCCGGACCAAGACGACGAGCTGCGCGAGCTGCCGCTGCCGCCGATCGCGTTGGCCGAAGGTGAGCTGCGGTCCGCGATGGCGCTGTCGTTCGCGTCCTACCTCATCGAGCGCGACAAGGAAGAGGCCCTCCGCAAGGTGCTGGGCACGGCCCAGCCAGGGCGGGTCGATGCCACGTTGCAAGACGTGTACGGCGTCGGCCTGACCGCCCTCGAGATCTCGTGGCGGGAGAAGCTCGAGACCGGCGGTCCCAAGGTCAAGACCGGCCAGTTCTTGCGGTTGTCGTTGCGCTACTTGCGCCCGCACAAGGTCCGGCAGGCGGAGATCTTCTTCTACATGTTGTTCGCGCTCGCGTTCACGACGGCCTTTCCGTTCGTGACGCGTGCGTTGTTCGACACCGCGTTGCCCGAGGCCGTGCAGACCCAATCGTTCACCGAGGTCGCGAAGCTGCTCGGCGCGCTCGCCATCGCGTTCGTCATCTCGTTGGTGGCTGGCCTGCGCCAGGCCTACCTCACCGCGTACATCAGCGGCGCGGTGGTGCGCGACGTCCGCAAGGAGATGTTCGGCAAGCTGCAAACCCTCTCCACCGGTTGGTACCACAGCCACCAGCAGGGCGACGTGCTCACCCGCCTGTTCTCCGACGTACAGGTCGTCGAGCAAGGCCTCACGCAGACGCTTCGCGACGGGCTGTTCCAGTTCCTCACGCTCATCGTCTCGTCGATCGTGATGATGACGATCGCGCCGCTCCTCGGCATCATCGTGCTGCTGGGCGCACCGCTCGTGGCGGTGGTGTATCGGGTGATGGGGAAGGGCGCGCAGAAGCGTGGCCTCGCCGTGCAGGAAGACACGGGTGTGCTCTTCGGCGTGGCCGCGGAGAACTACAGCGCCGAACCGGTGGTGAAGGTGTTCGGTCTGCAGGAGATCGAGAAGGGGCGCTTCGGCCGCATGTCCGAGCGGCTGTTCAAGTCCGAGCGCCGCCTCAACCTGTTCGGCGGCATCTTCGGCCTCTCGGTCAACCTGATCGTGACGGCGCTGCGTCTGGTGACGCTCGGCCTCGGCGCCTACCTCATCATGCGCGAGCAGTTCACCCTTGGCGGTCTGGTCGCGTTCCTCGGGATCATGGGCGAGGTGCTGAGCCCGGTCACCGTGCTCACGAACATCGGCCAGGAGGTCCAGCAGGCGACTGGCGCGCTCTACCGCATCAACGAGATCCTCGACCAAGAACCAGAGCTGCAGGTGCCGGACAACGCGATGATCCTCGCGCCGCTGGCCAGCGAGATCCGCGTCAACGACGTGAGCTTCTCCTACACCAGCGAGCGGCAGGTGCTCGACTCGGTGTCGGCCATGATCCCGGCCGGGACGCGCGTCGCCTTCGTCGGCCCGTCGGGCTCGGGCAAGTCGACGCTCATCTCGTTGCTGATGCGGCTGTACGACCCCGAAGCGGGCTCGGTGACCTTCGACGGCGTCGATCTCCGCCATGCCACCGTCGAGTCGCTGCGAGGCCAGATCGGCGTGGTGTTCCAGGACAACTTCCTGTTCGACACGACCATCCGCGAGAACATCGCGTTCGGCAAGCCCGGCGCGAGCGATGCCGAGATCGAGGCGGCAGCCCGCGCCGCCGAGCTGCACGACTTCATCGTCGAGTTGCCGCGTGGCTACGACACGACGGTGGGCGAGCGTGGCGGCCAGCTCTCGGGTGGCCAGCGGCAACGCATGGCGATCGCCCGCGCCCTGATCCGCAACCCGCGGCTGCTCTTGCTCGACGAGGCCACCTCCGCGCTCGACCCCAAGACCGAGCGCTCGATCATCGCCACGCTGGCGTCCATCTCGCAGGGGCGCACGACGGTCGCCATCACCCACCGGCTGACCTCGGTCACCGACTACGACCACATCTTCGTGATCGTCGACGGTGAGCTTCGCGAGCAGGGCACGCACGATCAGCTCGTAGCCGCAGGCAACGTGTACGCCCGGTTGTGGGCCGAGCAGACGGGAGCAGCGATCCCGGTCGCGGCGCCGGCCTTCGATGCCGTGGCCGCGCTGGCCGGCGTGCCTCTGTTCGTCGAGCTCGATCGCTCGGTGCTGGCCGAGATCGCAACGCGTCTCGTGGTTGTCGACATGGCGCCCGGGCAGGAGATGCAAGATGGTGAAGGGCGCCTCGCCGTCATCTCGAGCGGTCGGGGGCGGGTGCGAGCGGCGGGCCTGGGCGGCGAGTCGGTGACCGTCGCCGAGCTGTCGACCGGCGACTCCTTCGGCGTCAACGCGCTGTTGACGGGCGCGAGCGGTTCGACGCTCGAGGCGGTGGAGGCGATGACGCTGCTCGTCCTCGACGACGAGACGATCATGGGGCTGGCCGCCCGGTACCCATCGGTGGCTTCCCGCATCGACGGGAGCCAGGCTCCCGATGGTGGCGGTCCGCAGGCGGGCCAGCGCCTCCCCCGGGCCACCTTCGTCGGCCGGCCGAACATGTTCCTCGACAGCCGGTTCAACACACCGAACGCGCTGAGCCTCGGGGAGGACGTCCGGCGGATGACGGGCTTGCAGAGTCGCCCGGTCGCGCCGGGCAGCCATCCCGAAGAGCCGCCGGTCCATCGGTAGTCCCGAACCCGAGTCCGATTAGGGTGGCGCCGTCCGGCTCGCCATCGATGCCGGCAGGAGGTGTGATGCGGTTACCCCACCGGACCGTCCAGGTCGTGTGCGAATCAGCGGTCGAGGCGACGGGGGCGACGCTCGGATGGCTCGGTGTCCTCGACGGTGGCGCGGTCGCGATCGTCGCGGCGGCCGGTGGCGAGCCCTCGGCACCAGCCGCGCTCGTCGGCCGGAACGTCCCTCGCGACGTGGGCAGCGTCGGGTACGTCCTGCAATCCGGGCAGCCGATGGCGGTGCAACCCGCGGGGAAGCCGGGCGGCGACCACGGCGTGACGCAGCTTCTCGGCCGGGAACCGGCGAGCCTGGTCTGCGTACCTTGTGCCTCCGCCGGCGAACCGGTCGGCGTCCTGCAGGTGCTCGACAAGGTCGCAGGGGGCGGCTTCAGCTTCGACGACGTCGAGATCCTCACGCTTCTGGGCACGGTCGCCGGTGCCGCGCTTGCCGACGCCGGCGCGGTGGCCGAAGACGTGCCGTCGCCCGAGCTGCTCGGCCGGGCGCTGGCCGGTCTGGCCGACGTGGATCCCGATCACTACGCCAGGGTCGCCCAGATCGTGAGCTCACTCCTCCACCAGGTCTGACGATGCCCGACGACATGAGGCCCGCATGGTCACGCGACTCGATCGCGGTGAGGCTGCCCGGGGTCGACGCCCTCGACGACCTCTCACCCGAGTGGGCTTGGGGCGGCGCGACCGGTGAGGGCATGCGAGTTGCGATCGTCGACAGCGGGATCGACGCCGACCACCCCGGGCTGGACGGATGCGTCGACCGTGACGGGGGCGTGGTGTTCGAGAAGGACGATGAGGGCGCCGTCACCGCGGTACCTGGCCCACACGACGACTCGTTCGGCCATGGCACCGCGTGCGCGGGCATCATCCATTCGCTGGCCCCGGCGGCCCGCATCACGAGCGTGAAGGTGCTCGGCACCCGGCTGACCGGTACGAGCGACGTGTTCCACGCGGGATTGCACTGGGCCGTCGAGCACCGCTTCGACGTCATCAACCTCTCGCTCGGCACGCGCAAGCGCGACTGGGCACTGCGGTTCCACGACGTCTGCGACGCGGCCTACTTCAACGGTTGCTTCATCACGACTGCGGCCAACAACATCGATCGCGTCACCTACCCGTCGCTGTACGCGTCGGTGGCGAGCGTGGCCTCGAACCTCTCGAAGGACCCGTTCCGGTTCCATCACAACCCCGAACCACCAACGGAGTTCCTGGCGCCGGGCATCGACATCGAGGTGCCGTGGCTCGGCCACACGACGATCACGACCACGGGGAACTCCTTCGCGGCGCCGCACATCGCCGGCATCGCGGCGCTCGTCCGGTCCAAGCATCCCGAGCTTCGCCCGTTCCAGCTCAAGACGGTGCTGTGGGCGTGTTCGGCCAACGTGCAGGAGGCAGCGGCCATGCAAGCGGGCCGGCTGTCGCGCCTGTCCCGCATGGCCCACCGGCCTACCGGCGCGGTCCGCTCGACCGCGCTGCACACCCTCAACCCGTAGGTCGATCTCCGGTTCTGGGCCGTGGGTCGCGCTGCTTCTGGCGCGTTGGGCGGCCCGGTTGGGAGGTGTCAGGGGCCGACGGAGAAGTCGACGGTGTGGAGCTGCTCGAGATCGCTGGCCAGCAGTCGGCGGCGCTGGGTGACGGCGTCGGGGTCGAGCTGGCCGATGACACTGAGGCTGGTGACGACCTCGACCAGCGAGCGGTGGAGCTCGAGACTGCGAGCACCGCACCGACTCGTGATGTCGCGGCCCGCACGGGTGAGCGCCGACTGCATCTCGAAGCGAATGAGGTTCTCGGCCACGTCGAGCCACGCAGCCAGGGCGGTGGGGACCTCGACGTGGGGATCATCGACGCGGCGGCGGACAAGCGTGTCGCTCGCCGGATCGAGCGGGAGGTCGGCGAGCGGGCGCGGCCCGCTCAGCGCGGCCCGGTTGAGGCGGGGCGTCACGAGCGCGTGGGCTTCGGGCGAGATCTCGGTCGCCGAGATGATCTCGCTCCAGTCGTGGTGGAACTGCTCGGTGACCTCGCGGGAGCAGGCCCGGATCGACAGTCGCAGCACCCGCTGCCGGTAGGCGAAGGCTTCGGCAAGCTCGCGGTGGAGTTGGGTGAACGCGGCGTCCCACCCCCCCACATGATGGGCTTCTCGCGCCAGCTCGCCGGCGACGGATCGGAGGCGGAGCAGGTCGGCATCGAGATCGGTGTCGAGGTCATCGCGCAGGCGCGCCAGCCGGGAGTCCAGCAGCTTGTGCCATCGCGCATCAGGACCGCAGAGGTCGTGCGCGTCCTGGGCGGCGACTCGCAACCGTTGCCGGGCGTCGTCGATGCGGGCGACGTTGTCGATCACCGCGCGTTCGGCGGAAAGGCGCATCTTGAGGCGATCGGCGACCCAGAACGTCTCGGTGAGGGCCCGGCTGATGCGTTGCTGCTCGGTGTCGAGCACGACCGAGCCCTCGAGATAGGTGGCCAGCTCCTGCATGCCCCGGTTGGGACCGGGAGGAACGCCACCGTGTTCGCTCCAGTACGGGCTGGGATCGACGGCGAAGACCGGCGCGCTGATGCCGCGCTGCTCGAGGAGCAGCTCGTTGTGCTCGACCACGCGGGCCCACTCCGGAAAGCGATTGGTGCCGTTGACGACGACGATGATGCGAGAGCACAGGGACCCGGCGACCCGGAGGAAGTCGAGCTCGCCCGCGGCGAGCTCGGCGGCCGCGCTGGAGACGAGGATGATCGCGGCCGCGCCGGCCGCGGATCGCAGGAGCCGTGGTGCAGGATCGGACCACGCGTCCGCGATCGGTGGCGAGTCGATGAGTGTCAGCCCGCGGGCGAGCGTCGACGACGGCGCCTTCACGGCCGCCACCCGGAACCGGCGTTCGTTGCCAGGGTTGAACTCTTGGGACGCGAGCGCGCTCGCGTCGCCGAACGCCACCGGGCGGGGCTCGGCAGCCGCGCCGCGGCCCGGGGGAGGCTCGGCCACCACCTGCGCGCTGTAGGCCGTCCCGTGACCGATCTCAACCGGCACCGACGTTGCGTAGTGCGCGGACACCGGGCTGACCGGCGCACCCACCAGCGCGTTCACGACGCTCGACTTGCCCTGACCGGCGCCGCCGACCACGAGGACAGGAACCACCTCGACGGACAGATCGCGGGCGACGGCGTCGAGCTCGGCCACCAGGTCGTCACGATCCTGCGCATCGGCGAGGCGGCGCACCAGCGCGACGACCTCACGGGAGCCGGCCAGGGCGGGGGAGAACGCGGTGGGGACGATGAGGCGCGCATCGGTCACCTCAGGCTCGCGCCGCATGGCCGGTGGTGGGGTGTCGGTGTGAATGGCAGGTGCCTCCCGGGAACTGCCCTGGGAAGTGTACCCACGGGACCAGCGTGCTAGTCGCTCAGCCAACCGGTCGCTCGGCCAGTTTGGGGAACCGGGTCGCGTCCCAACTACGCTCTCGCCCGTGCAGATCGGGATCCTGGGAGCAACGGGCCCGGCCGGCAGCGGGCTCGCTGCCCGCCTGGCATCTGTCGGTTTTGACGTGATCGTCGGGTCACGGTCGAAGTACAAGGCGATGGAAGTGCGAGATCGCCTGTGCGATCACTGGCAAGGGCGCGAGCTTTCCATCGACGCGGACGACAACCCCGGCGCGGCCAACGCCGACATCGTCGTCATCGCCACGCCATGGGACGCCGCCGGCGCCACCGCCGCGTCGGTGTCGCGCCAGCTCGAAGGGAAGGTCGTCATCTCGATGGCCAACGCCCTCGCCAAGGTGGGCACCGAGTTCCAACCTCTCGTTCCCCCGCGCGGGTCGGTCGCGGCGAGCGTGCAGGCGGCGGTCCCCAAGTCGCTGGTGGCGGCGGCGTTCCACCATGTTCCCGCCAAAGAGCTCGGTGACCTGGGCGAGCCGGTGGAGAGCGACGTCCTGATCTGCTCGGACCATCCCACTGCCACCGCGGCCACCGTCGACATCGTGACCAAGATCCCGAGCATGCGGGCACTCGACGCCGGCCAGCTCTCCAACGCGGCACCGATCGAGGCCTTCGCCGCGGTCCTCCTGCAGCTCAACGTCAAGTACAAGACCCGGGTGGCCGTGCAGTTCACCGGCCTCAGGGACGTCTGAGCACCGGGGCGCCGTTTCGGCCACGGTTGCCGTTAGCCTTCCCGACGTGTCGAGCAGCGTTCCGGCGGACCTCCGCCGACCTCCCGTGGCCGGCGAGCCGCACATGGCGGGCCAACCGTTGCAGCTCTACGACACGGCGTCACGAAGGCTGCGCCCCTTCGAGGCCGGGCCGATCGTGTCGATGTACACGTGCGGCATCACGCCCTATGACGCATCGCATCTCGGCCACGCGGCCAGCTACGTCACCTACGACCTGCTTCAGCGGCGCCTGCGCGATCGCGGCCACGACACGCGCTGCGTGCGGAACGTGACCGACGTCGACGACGACATCCTGCGCAAGGCTCGTGAGCTCGGCGTCCACTACCTCGACCTGGCCGCAGCCGAAACGGCCCGCTTCGACGCCGACATGCAGGCCCTCAACATCGTCGAGTGCTGGAGCGAGCCGCGCGCCACCTCGGCCATCGCCGACATCCGCGGCTTCATCGGCATGGTGCTCGATCGGGGCAACGCCTACCAGTCCGGGGGCGCGGTCTACTTCGACGTCTCGACCTTCGACCGGTTCGGCCAGCTCAGCCACTACGACCGTGGCACGATGTTGAGGCTCGCGGCCGAGCACGGTGGCAACGTCGACGACCCCAACAAGCACGACCCGCTCGACTTCGTGCTCTGGCAGCCGTCCGCGGACGACGAGCCGGCATGGGAGTCGCTCTGGGGACCGGGACGGCCCGGGTGGCACATCGAGTGCTCGGCGCTTGCCATGCGCGAGCTCGACACCACGATCGACATCCACGGGGGCGGCTCCGATCTCATCTTCCCGCACCACGAGTGCGAGGCGGCGCAGTCCGAGGCTGCGACCGGCCAACCCTTCGTGCGCTTCTGGGTGCACCAGGCGATGGTTCGCATGGACGGCGAGAAGATGTCCAAGTCGCTCGGCAACCTCGTGTTCATCAGCGACCTGTTGAAGTCGTGCGACCCGCGAGCCATCCGCCTGGCGATCATCGCTCACCACTACCGCGCGCCGTGGGAGTGGAACGCGACGCTGATGCCCGAAGCGACAGACCGACTCGAGCGCTGGCACGCGGCGACGAACGCCTCGGGTTCCGCGGACAGCGAATCGGCGCTGGCACGAGTCCGCCAGGCGCTCGATGCCGACCTCGATTCTCCCGCGGCCCTGGCCGCCGTCGACAAGGCCGTCGCGAGCGGAGAAGGCGTGCTGTCGGCGGCCCGACTGCTGGGCGTCGACCTCGCCCTCCCCCTACCCGCTTGACGCCCACTGACTCGAGCGCGCATATTGCGGCCGCCCGGCAGGCAGTCTGAGTCCGGCGTCGCGGCCGACGAGCCCGGGCTGGGCAGAACGTTCGCGGGAGGGGTTCGGGGACGCGGCAGCGGTCTGTCAGCGCTTGGGAACGACGTCGAACCGTCGGCGTCCGTGGATGCGGTAGATGTCGAAGTCAGAGTCGAGGGTGAAGATCCGGCGGTGGTCGTGTTCTTCGGCGTAGGCGACCAGCGTTGCGTCGGCCAGATCCATCGGCGTGTCGGCGTACTTGTCCATGAGACGCGCGCTGCGCTGCACCGCCTCCGGCGACAGCTCTCCGATGCGGAGGCGTTCGGTGTGCAGCAATCGCGACAGCGCTTGCTGGCCGTGGATGCCGCCGGCGCTGCCGAGGAGGTACATGGCCTCGGTGAACGCCGGCCAGGTGGTCACGAGCGGTAGCTCGAGCTCATCGAGCGCCGACAGGCAGGCCTCGTGGTCGGCTTCGTCAGCGTCGATGACGGCGACGAGCGGGCCGGCGTCGGTGAGAGTCACCGACGCTTCTTTGTGGCCAGATGCTCGGTGAATGCCTTGCCGGACCGGCGCGCTCGCCCACCCCCGCCGCGAATGACCCCGGCGACGTCGTTGAATCGATCGCCCGGTCGGTCCTCGAGGACCGCGTCAGCGCGTTCCTCGGCGGCATGGCGAATGAACTCCGAGACGGATTCTTCCTTCAACGCCGCGGCGCGCCGGACCTTCTCGTCGAGTTCGCGATCGAGCCGCAAGCTTCTCACGTCGAGACCGTATCACATCCGACGCAGGATGTATCACGTTCACGAGTGGCCAGTGGCAGATGCGAGGACGTGACTCGTTCTGGCCCTCCGCCACGCGACGACGAACGATCCCCAACCGATCGATCTCGGCGAGACGCCGGGGCGGCAGGGCCGAGGCGGGAGGAGACGCGAAACTGGTTCTCGGGCGAATGGTCGTCGCGTGAGGCAAACTGAGCGCGACGACACGGGGATTGCCCATAGTGACTGCACACAAGCGAGAGGCCGGCCAGCTCTACCACGTGGCCAAGGCCTTCCTCCGACCACTCTTCAGCTTCTCGTTCCGGCTCGACGTCCACGGCCTCGGCAACGTGCCTGCCGCCGGCGGCGCCATCATGGCGCCGAACCACATCTCGGTGATCGATTCGTTCGTGCTGCAGGCGGTCCTTCCTCGCCGCATCACCTATGTCGGCAAGGCCGAGTACATGGACGACTGGAAGACGAAGCACCTCTTTCCGGCACTCGGCATGATCCCGATCGATCGGGGCGGCGGCAGCAAGAGCGAGGGTGCGCTGATCGCGGCGTCGAGGGTGCTCGATCGGGGTGAGCTGTTCGGCATCTATCCCGAAGGCACGCGCTCGCGCGACGCCAAGCTCCACAAAGGGCACACAGGCGTGGCACGGCTGGCGTTGCGCACCGGCTGCCCGATCGTCCCGGTCGGCATCCAGGGCACGCTCGAGATACAACCGCCCCAAGCCAAAGCCCCCAAGCCGTTCACCTATGCCCGCATCAAGATCGGAAGACCTATCGACGTTCGGCGCTACGAAGACCGCGCGTCTGACCGTCTCCTCCTCCGCCAGATCACCGACGAGGTCATGTACGAGATCCGCGAGCTGTCGGGCCAGGAGTACGTCGACACCTACGCGACCAAGCAGAGCGAAGACATCCCGAGCGAGACGGCGCGGATCGCCACCGGCACCGAGAAGATCTCCATCGCCGACGACGGCTCGGCAACCGTGCACGACGGTGCGTCGGGCAACGGCGGCGCCCGACGTGAAGAGCTGCGCCGGTCGTCCGCCGATGCCCTGCGCGGCAGCGCGCGCACACTGGCCTGACCCCGAGAGCACGGCCCAAAGCGCGGCCGAGAGGCTCGCCGCGCCGGGGTAGTCTGACCTCTCTATGGCCGACCAGATCACCGTCTCGCTTCCCGATGGCTCCCCGCGTGCACTCCCCGCGGGATCCACCGCCGGCGATCTGGCCGCCTCGATCGGCAAGCGGCTCGCCAAAGCAGCGGTGATCGCCGACGTCAACGGCACCGAACGCGATCTCGTGTGGCTGCTCGACGACGGCGATGAGGTCGCCATCATCACCGAGGAGTCCGAGCGGGGCCTCTACACGATCCGGCACTCGACGGCGCACGTGCTGGCCCAGGCTGTCCTCGATCTGTTCCCGGGCGCGACGTTCGGCATCGGCCCGCCCGTCGAGAACGGCTTCTACTACGACTTCGAGCTTCCCGAGGGACGCACGTTCACGCCCGACGACCTCGCCAAGATCGACGCCCGGATGCGGGCAATCATCAAGGAACGCCAGCCCTTCATCCGCGACGAGATCCCCGACTCGCAGGCGCTCGAGCTCTTCAAGGACCACAAATACAAGCTCGAGATCATCAAAGGTGCGGCCGAAGACCCGACGTCGGTGACCGAGAAAGGCATGGTTCGCACCTACGAGAACCCACCCGACTTCATCGATGTGTGCCGAGGCCCGCACGTGCCCGACACCGGCCGGCTCGGCCACTTCAAGCTCATGCGCGTCGCCGGCGCCTACTGGAAGGGCGACGAGAAGAACCCGATGCTCCAGCGCATCTACGGCACGGCCTGGGCATCGAAGAACGAGCTCGATGCGCACCTTCACCGCTTGGAAGAAGCGGAGAAGCGCGACCATCGCAAGCTCGGTGTCGAGCTCGATCTCTTCTCCTTCCCGGAGGAGATCGGCTCCGGACTCGCTGTCTTCCACCCCAAGGGCGGCATCGTCCGCCGCATCATGGAGGACTACTCCCGCGAGCGTCACGAGCAGGCCGACTACGAGTTCGTCTACTCCCCGCACATCACCAAGGAGAACCTCTTCTTGACGAGCGGGCATCTCGAGTGGTTCGCGGAGGGCATGTACCCGCCGATGGAGATGGACGGCGGCACGGACTACTACCTCAAGCCGATGAACTGCCCGTTCCACATCCTCATCTACAAGAGCCGGCAGCGGTCCTACCGAGAGCTGCCGTTGCGGATGTTCGAGTTCGGGACGGTCTACCGCTACGAGAAGTCAGGCGTCGTGCACGGGCTCACGCGCGTCCGTGGCATGACACAGGACGACGCCCACATCTTCACGACCAAAGAGCAGATGGGAGACGAGCTGCGCTCCTTGCTCCTGTTCGTGCTCGACCTGTTGCGCGACTACGGGCTCGACGACTTCTACCTCGAGTTGTCCACCCGGCCCGAAGGCAAGGCCGTCGGTTCCGTGGAGGAGTGGGACGAGGCGACCGAGGCGTTGCGTGCGGTAGGCGAGGATATGAACCTCGACCTCGTCATGGACGAAGGTGGGGGAGCGTTCTATGGCCCGAAGATCTCGGTGCAGACTCGCGACGCGATCGGGCGGACGTGGCAGATGTCGACGATCCAGCTCGATTTCCAGATGCCGCAGCGCTTCGAGATGGACTACATCGGCGACGACGGGAAGCGCCACCGGCCGATCATGATCCATCGAGCGTTGTTCGGTTCCGTCGAGCGGTTCTTCGCCGTGCTCGTCGAGCACTACGCCGGCGCGTTCCCCGCGTGGCTGGCGCCCGTGCAGGTGCGTGTGTTGCCGGTGCGCGACGACCACGACGCGTACGCGTGGCGGCTGGTCGACCGGTTCAAGGCCGAGGGCTTCCGGGCCGACATGGTCACGGCCGATGAGCCCCTCGGCGGCCGCATCCGCAAGGCGAAGCTCGAGAAGCTGCCGTACGTCCTCGTCGTCGGCGATGACGACGTCGCACACTCGACCGTGGGTGTGAACCCTCGAGGCGGCGAGGTCGAGCGCGACGTCCCGATCGAGCAGTTCGTCGAACGTCTCGCCGCGGATGTGCTCGCCCATGTCACTTGAGCACCTGTGGGCGGGCTGGCGGAGCCAGTACGTCGAGACCCTCGCCGGCGACGAGACGATGCTCGTGCCCGACGACAACGGCTCGTTGTTCGAGCGCATCCTCGCGAGCGGCGAGCCCGATGACCGCACGTTCGTCGTGCATCGCGGCGCACGCTGCTTCGCCATCCTCAACGCCTTCCCGTACACCAACGGCCACCTCCTGGTCATGCCCTACCGGGCCGTCGCCGAGCTCGAAGCTCTCGAGCCTGGCGAGCACGGCGAGCTCTGGTCGCTGGTGCGCGACGCGGTCGTCGCCATCAAAGGCGCGTATTCCTGCGACGGCGTGAACCTCGGCATGAACCTCGGCAAGGCCGGGGGCGCGGGCGTACCCGACCATCTGCACGTGCACGTGCTGCCGCGCTGGTCGGGCGACACGAACTTCATGACCGCGGTGGCCGAGACCCGGGTCATGCCCGAGACGCTCGCCGCGAGCTGGAAGAAGCTGCAGGCGTCCTGGCCTCCGCCCTGAACCCCGCGGTGGTGTCGGGTCAGATGTGCACAGAAAAGCACCCACGGTCTACGGTCGCCCGGCGATGAGCGACGCCGACGAGCCGGGGCCGACCAAGCCGCTCTCGGATGACGACATCCGGGACGCGCTCCCCGAAGATCTCGACGCCGCCGGCTACGTCGGGCCGTACCTGTTCCCGAACAACAACCGCCGGCGCATCCCGGCCGTCTTGTACTGGGTCGTCGCCGGGCTCTGCGTCGCCGTGTGGTTCGTGACCAGAGGCAGCAACCCGGTGCTTGTGAACGCGGGGTACCTCTGGGCGGCGCTCGGCCTGACCCTGGTCGGCGTCTACAGCTTCGTGAGCGGCTGGAGCCTCGACATCGACGAGCGCGACGCGCTGGTCGTGGCGGTGAAGCAGGTCGGCTTCCCCGTCGGTCACGCGTCGGCACAGATGGGTTGGCGGGGAGTGTTGAGCCGCCCGACGTGGCGGCTGCTGCTGTACTCGGCCGATGATCCGCCAGACAAGCGCGGCCTGGTGCTGGTCGATGGCGTCGACGGGTCAGTCGTGGAGTGGTTCGTCGAGGACAATCCCGAGGACTGGGCCGACCTCTGAGGCGCGGGCCAGGTCGTGATCGGTCAGGACTCGGCCGGTTGGTGCCGCCGGGCGATGGCCAACACGGCAGAGCCGCTCATCACGAGGCCGACACCGATCAGGAACAGGGTGAGGGAGTCGTCGCCGGTGACCGGAAGCGAGCCCGAGCCCACGGTCGAGCCCGAGCCCGTCGAGGACTGGGCCGCCGTCGAAGCACTGATCGTGTACTGGTGCGTCAGAGACTGGCCACCACAGGTGAGCGTGAGGGGGTAGGTGCCTGACTGCAACGTGGTCGCGGTGGTCCACCGGAAGTTGAACGCACCGGTTGGGTCGGCCGTGCTCGTCGTCTGCACCTGACCGTTGAGGGTGAGCTGGATGGCGGCGTTGGCCGGGCAACCCGAGCCGGTGGCGGTCACCGTCGCGCCCAGCGGCGCGGGGTTCGGTGACAGCGAGAAGTTCAGCACCTCCACCAACTCGGTCGTCGACGTCGTGGTGGGTGCCTTGGTGGTGGTGGGTGCCTTCGTCGTGCTGGGTGCGTTCGTGGTGGTGGGTGCGTTCGTGGTGGTGGGTGCGTTCGTGGTGGTGGTCGATGACGACGAGGTCGATGACGACGTCGAGGTTGACGAAGTCGAGGTTGACGAAGTCGAGGTTGACGAAGTCGAGGTTGACGAAGTCGAGGTTGACGAAGTCGAAGTGCTGGTCGACGAGGTCGAAGTGCTGGTCGACGAGGTCGAAGTGCTGGTCGATGACGATGTCGATGAGGAAGAGCTGGTCGATGACGACGTCGATGAGGAAGAGCTCGAGGAGGACGTCGACGTCGAGCTCGAGGTCGACGTCGGGGAAGAGCTCGTCGAGGTCGGCTCCGCCGCGATCACCTGGGTCGAGTTCAGCACCTGGTTGGGATCGCCGGGGGTGCAGCTGATGACACTGCCGACGTTGACGTTGATCGAGGCGAAGATCTTCCAGTCGATCGTCGTCGGGGCGATGCCGGTAGCAACGGTGGCGGTGATGTGGATCGCCGGGAACTGCAGGTTGTTCGCCGGCTGCGGACCGGTGAACGTGACGTCGAGGTTGCTCCCGTTCACGGCCGACGAGCCGGTGAGGTTCCCGCCGGTGAAGCTCACGTTGTCGATCGACGCCACGCCGGCGGGGATCGGGATGGGGATCGTGATGGAGGCCACCGCGATCGTGAACGTGGTCGGGGGCGGGCTGGCCAAGATGTCGACCGTGACCTGGTTGCCCTCGACGACAGGATCGGGCGTGTCGGCCACCGTGATGGGCACGACGTTCGTGCCGAGGACGGGGCAGGTGATGCTGACGTTGCTGGTGACCGAGTCGGCCTGCGCCGGCTGGAGAGAGGCAGTCAGCCACGCACCCGCCGAGACGAGCCCGACCGCCACGAAGGAGACGGTCAATCGCCCGCGCCGGCTCGAAGGACCTTGCTTCATCATCGCACCCCGATACCCGTTGCTCGACTGAGCTCGCCCCCGGCGCAGCTCACCTGACGATCGTCCGCCTCTGGTGGCCGTCACCTTACCCCGTGGCGGCTGCTCGCACCCCGATGGCGACCAGCGCCGAGAGCGCGAGCGCGGGCGGGGGGCGGCTACCCGCCCGAGCGGGCGGCGGCCATGGCCGCGTCGGCCCGGCGCAGGTTGTCAGAGCCGATCCGGACCGCGTCGCGCACGACATCGAGCGCGGTGACGGTGCGGCCGGTGGCCGCGATCGTGCCCGTTCGCTTCCAACTGTTCGCGTCGACGTGGCCGATCGCCTCGGCCAGCGCGTCGGCCTCGCGGCGCAAGCTGCCGATGGTCGCCGCCATGGTTGGCGGCGCGACGGAAGGCAACGTCGACGGCTGGGCCAGGGTCGCGAGCTCGGGATCGGTCTCGACCAGCACCTCGCGCAACGACTCTCGAAAGTCGGCGAGGGTTTGCGCGGTCGACCACGCGATGTCGAGCGCCGACTGCCCGTCGGGCCCGGGCCGGGACGCGAAGGCCTCGACGTTGTCGTCGTTGATCGGCTCGATGGACTCGGCGAAGCGTCGCGGGTAGCTCTTCAACGCGACGATGGCGTCTCGGGCCGACAGGTTGGTCAGGTCGAGCGCCACCTCAGTCGTCTCTCTTCTTTCCGCCCTGTGCGGCGGCCGCACGGACCAGGTGTTGTGGCAGCACGTCGTAGTGGTCGAACTTGGTGGTGAACCGGCCTCGGCCGCTGGTCATCGATCGGAGGTCGATGGCATAGGTACGGATCTCCGATGTCGGGACGGTCGCGATGATCACTTGCTCGCCGTCGTCGCCGACCTCGGTGCCCTGCACCCGGGCCCGGCGCGAGTTGAGGTCGCCCATGACGTCGCCTTGCAGGTCGTTCGGGACCGCCACCTCGATCAGCGAGATGGGCTCGAGGATCACGGGGCCGGCCGCTTCGAGTCCGGCCTTGAAGCCGAGCCGGCCGGCCATCTTGAAGCTCATCTCCGACGAGTCGACCGAGTGGTACTTGCCGTCGTAGCACGTGACCTTCACGTCGACGACGGGGAAGCCGTAGATGCCGCCGTCGGTCATGGTCTCCTCGATGCCCTTCTCGACGGCGGGGATGAATTGGCGGGGAATGGCGCCGCCGACGACCTTGTCCTCGAAGACGAAGCCCTCGCCCCGCGGGAGCGGTGCCACCTTCAGGTTGCAGACGCCGAACTGGCCGTGACCGCCGCTCTGCTTCTTGAACTTCCCTTCGGCGTCGGCCTCGGTGCTGATCGTCTCGCGATACGGCACCTTGACATCCTCGAGGTCGACGTTCACGCCGAACTTCCGCTCCAGCTTCTCCAGGGTGATCTGCAGGTGCGTGTCGCCCATGCCCTTCAGCAGCGTCTGCTTGGTCTCGTCGTTGCGCTCGACGACGAGCGCTTGGTCTTCGTCTTGCAACCGGTGCAGCGCCGGCGACAGCTTGTCGTCGTCGGCCTGGGTGCGCGCGTGGATGGCGAACGCGAGCACGGGCTCGGGTTGCTCGATCGCCGGCACGGTGACCGGTTTGCCCTTGGGTGCCAGCGCGTCGCTCGTGCGAGTGTTGGTGAGCTTGGAGACGGCGGCGATGTCGCCGGCCACGACCGCAGGCACATCGAGGTGGTCGCGCCCGCGCATCGCGAAGATCCCGTGAAACCGTTCGCCGCCGCCGGTGCGCGTGTTCACGAGGTTCTCGTCGGTCTTGATGGTCCCCGAGAGCACCTTGAAGAGCGAGATCTGACCGACGTAGGGGTCGGCGATGGTTTTGAAGACGAAGGCGAGCGGGTCGCCCGAGGGGTCGGGTCTCACCTCGACGGTCTGGCCGCCCGCGGTGACCTCGACCGGCGGTCGTTCGAGCGGCGAAGGACCGATCTCGCAGATGAAGTCGGCGAGACGGTCGATGGCGATGCGCTCGGTCGCCGAGCCGCAGATGACGGGGAAGACGGTGGCATCGTCGACGCCGAGGTGCAACGTGTGCTCGAGCTCGTCGAGCGAGGGGATGTCGCCTTCCAGGTACCGTTCGAGTTGCTCGTCGTCGGCCACCACGATGCCCTCCACGAGGTTGTCGTGCACTTCGTGTTCGCGCGCTTCCATCTCGTCGGGGATCTCGCCGACAGTCGCCGCGCCGCTCTCGTAGAGATGCGCCTTGTCGGTGAGCAGATCGGCGACACCTATGAAGTCGTGCTCCTCGCCGATCGGCAGCTCGAGCGGCGCGACACCGGCGCCGAACGTGGCGCGCAGCTGATCGAGGGTGCGGTCGAAGCTGGCACGCTCGCGGTCGAGCTTGTTCACGAACACCATGCGGGGGAGGCCGAGCTTGGCCGCCTGCTTCCAGAACTTCTGGGTCTGCACCTCGACACCTTCGACCGCGCTCACGACGAACACCGCGAGATCGGCGACGCGCAGCGCCGCTTGCACCTCACCCTCGAAGTCCGCGTAGCCCGGCGTGTCGATCAGGTTGATCTTGTGGCCCTTCCACTCGATCGGGGCGAGGGCCAGCGAGAGGGACTGGCCTCGCTTCTGCTCTTCGGGATCGAAGTCGCAGACGGTGCTGCCATCTTCCACGCGACCCATGCGCGGCAAGGCGCCGGACTGCAACAGGAGCGACTCGGCCAGGGTCGTCTTGCCGGTGCCCCCATGACCAACCAGGACGACGTTGCGGATCTTCTCCGGTGCAACTTGGTTCACTGGGTCACCCCCGTGCGCGGTTTGAGCTCGTATCTTGGCCTTTCGGGGCAGCGTAGGCGGCATTTCTCGCGAGCGCTCACGCCGCGCCCGCCCGGCGGGAGCGGGGACCGATGCCACCGCCGCCCGCGGTTGTCGACCGCGATGCCGCCTCGGAGATGCGGCGTCCGCCGGTGATGGGGAGCGCTCGGAGCGTGAGCGGAGAGTGCGTGGGGGCGCAGCCCCCCAGGCAGCTAGGGCTCGGAGCGTGAGCGGAGAGTGCGTGGGGGCGCAGCTCCCCAGGCGGCTAGGTGGCTGGTACCCTGACCGGCGAGCTAGGAGCCCCACATGATCGACGGCCGCTTCCGGGCCACCTTCGAAAAAGGCCTACGGCCGGTGGGCCAGAACATCAGGCGCACCGGCATCACCGCAGATCAACTCACCGCCTTCGGTGGCGTCATGGCGCTCGCCGCCGCGATCGCCATCGGCGGATTCGGCAACCTGCTGCTCGGGCTCTTCTTCCTCACGCTCTCGGCGGTCCCCGACGTGCTCGACGGCGCCGTGGCGAAAGCGTCCGGTACCGCGTCGGCGCGGGGCGCGTTCTTCGACTCGGTGATGGACCGGGTCTCCGATGCCCTGCTGTTCGGCGGCGTCGCGTGGTACTTCTCGAACAAGTACGGCGGAGCGTGGCCGATGCTGCCGGTCGGCGTGCTGGCGCTCAGCATGCTCATCTCCTACGAGCGGGCGCGGGCCGAGTCGCTGAACTTCGACGCGCGCGGCGGCGTCATGGAGCGCGCCGAGCGCATCATCGCGCTGGGCATCGGCCTGCTCTTCGAGGTCCTGCTCATACCGGTGCTCTTCCTGATGTTGCTGCTGACCGCCTACACCGCCGGGCAACGGTTCGTGAAGGTGTGGAAGCAGGCGAGCATCGAGCGCCCGCAGACGGTGCGCATGCAGCGGCGGGCGGTACGGCGCCGGGCCGCTCGCACGGTGCGGCGCAACTGGCGTGACGGCCGAGCGCCCTCGTCTTGGCGCAACCGCGGGGGCAAGTCGACCGGTCGCTGACGTTCGGCACGGCCGGCAGACGAACCCTTGAAGACCGACCCAGTCACCGCGCTGTACCGGAGCGGATCAGTCGCGTTCCGGTCAGTGCCGCGCCCGGCGGCCGACGTGCTGGCTCGCGCCGCGTTCCGCATCGCGGCGAAGACGTTGCCGCAACGGCGCCTGCTGGTGGAGCGAAACCTGATCCGCGTCCTGGGCCCGGGCATCGACCGGGTCGAGCTCGACCGCCTCGTCCGTCGCACGTTCGAGTCCTACGGGCGCTACTGGGTCGATTCGTTCCGCCTTCCCGACCTGTCCATCGAGGAGATCGATGCCGGGGTGGACTACGCGGGCTTCGAGCGACTCATGGGTCCGCTGCGCGCCGGGACCGGGGCCATCGTCGTGCTCCCGCACCTCGGCGGGTGGGAGTGGGCTGGCTTCTGGATGACCATGGGGGCGAGGTGGCCGGTCACCGCGGTGGTGGAAGCGGTGGAACCACCGGCGCTGTTCGAGTTCTTCGCGCAGTTCCGCCGGCAGCTCGGCATGAACATCGTGCCCCTCGGGCCGAGCGCGGCCGGTCAGGTCATGCGGGCGCTGCGGGACGGCCACGTCGTCTGCCTGCTCTCTGATCGCGACATCGAAGGGAACGGCATGGAGGTCGACTTCTTCGGCGAGCGCACGACGTTGCCGGCGGGCCCGGCCGCGCTGGCCCTCCGCACCGGTGCGCCCATCGTCCCGATGGGTTGCTACTTCAAGAAGCGCGGCATCTCCTGTGTCGTGCAGCCACCTGTGCCGGTGGAACGGAAGGCGAAGCGCTTGCGAGACGACGTGCAGCGGCTCACGCAGGACATCGCCTACGAGCTCGAGCACTTGATCCGCGCGGCTCCCGAGCAGTGGCATCTCCAGCAGCCCAACTGGGCGAGCGACCACGAGGCTCTCGAGCAGCTCCGGGCACAGCGCTGACGTGACGTGGGCGCGCGTCTTTGCTTCCAGGACGTCTTTCGCCAGGCCTCTTGTCGCCAGGCTGCCAGTGCCGGGCCTACCCTGCGACGGTGCGCATCGGCATGGTTTGCCCCTACAGCTTGACGATCCCCGGCGGCGTGCAGGGGCAGGCGCTGGGCTTGGCGCGAACACTGCGGTTGATGGGGCACGACGTGCGCGTGCTCGGTCCGTGTGATGGCCCACCCCCCGATGCCGGCGTGACGCCGCTCGGCAACAGCCTGCCGACCGCGTCCAACGGATCGATCGCCCCGATCGCACCCGATGTTCCCGCCCAGCTCCGCACCATCCGAGCCTTGCGCGACGAGGAGTTCGACGTCGTGCACCTCCACGAGCCACTCTGCCCCGGGCCCACCCAGACGGCGTTGCTGTTCAAGCCGGCCCGCTTGGTGGGCACGTTCCACGCGGCCGGCGAGTCGCTCCCGTACCGGTGGGTCAAGCCCCTGGTGGTCGCGGGAGCGAACCGCCTCGACGTGCGGTGCGCAGTGTCCGAAGACGCGATGCGCACCGCGACGGCCAACCTGGGGGGCGAGTACGAGTTGCTGTTCAACGGCGTCGAAGTGGCGCGGTACACGAAGGCGACGCCGTGGCCGAACGATGGCGACGTGCCCACGATCCTGTTCGTCGGCCGGCACGAACCGAGGAAGGGCCTTGCCGTCCTGCTCGATGCCATGGCGTTCCTGCCCGAACGGGTGCGGCTGTGGGTGGGCGGCGACGGGCCGCAGACCGACGAGCTCCGGCAGCGGGTCGCCGGCGACCGGCGCGTGCAGTGGCTGGGACGCATCTCCGACGCCGAGAAGGCCGCACGACTGCGGGCCGCCGACGCCTTCTGCGCGCCCTCGCTCGGCGGAGAGTCGTTCGGCGTCGTGCTGCTCGAGGCGATGGCCGCGCAGACCGCGGTCGTCGCCAGTGACCTCCCCGGCTACGCGAACGTCGCCCGAGCCGACCGGGACGCGCTGCTCGTGCGGCCGGACGACCCTCAGGCACTCGCCGGCGCGCTGAGCCGAGTGCTCGGGGAGGCCAAGCTCCGCGACCGCCTGGTCCTCGCGGGAGAGCGTCGGGCCGCGGAGTTCTCCATGGACCACCTGGCCGAGCGCTACATCGAGCTCTACGAGCGCGTGCGTTGAACGGACCGACCG
>JACPNV010000048.1 GCA_016185305.1 Actinomycetota bacterium
AACCGCTACACCTATCACAAGCACTGAAGGCAGCGCGATCCAGTTGATCTTGAGACGGAACCGTCGCTCATGCACAGCTGGCTTTGCCCGCAATCTGAATGCCAACGCCTCCTGCTCCGGTTGCCAGAGACGCCCCGGTCGCAATCTTTGAGTCCCTGCCTAACCTCGAACTTCACATCGACATATACCAAGACTTCTTTCCGGACCACCAGCTCGACGCTGCTGCAGGTCTCGACCGCGCCCCACGCTCCCCGTGGGAACATTTGACCCAACCATGATGACCGTGCCGCAGCCACTGCGCTGGCACTCGCCTCGGATGCCGCTCGTTCGGCTCCGGCGGCAGCACCAAGTGCAACGCCTCCCCCCTCCAAGCCCCTCCAAGGCCCAACTGACTCCGCTGAGAGCGAATACACTCCAGTCAATGGCTAGCTGTACACCAGACTCTCGGCCTTGAGAGTCGAGTCAAGGGCAGTTCCTGTCCCAGCGACGACTCCAGCCGCAATAGACCCTGCCACTGTACGCACTCCAGCTGTAACAAGGGCGCATACGCCGAAAACAATGGCTACGTAACCAGCCCAGTCGTCGGTTTGGGAGAGTAGATCATTAGGGCCGCCGCCTTCGTTTTTGCATCCCCAGCCGGCCGCTTGGAGTCCGCTCGGATCAACCCCGTTCAACGGGTTCCCACCCACGTACCCGTACGCGCTTCTCGTCAGTGCGCTGATCGGGTCGCGTGTGAGGAATTGTCCTGTGGTGGGGTCGTAGTAACACGACACCCCAACGCTTCGCGGGACCACGCAGCCTCGCTTGCCCATCGTGGCCTGGGGAACGACAGCGGTGTGATCCTGACGCGGTCCTCGGCGGGCGGCCGGGCGCGCGGACGCGTGTTTCTGGCAACGGCCCCGGTGGCGCGCGACGCGGCTTGGGGTGTCGCGCGCGATGCTCGCCGGCGGGTTCACGGCGACCAGTGTCGCGCCCGGCGCCGGCCCGGGTCGGCCACCTGGGTCAGGGGACGAGGGTGAACGCGTCGACGTGTTCGGGGCGCACGACCCGGAAGTCGCGGTGGTTGACGGTGGCGACGGTGTCGATCCCGAGCCGCTCGGCGACCGCGATCACCGACGCGTCGACGAAACCGAGATCCAGGTCGCGGTAACGGTCGACGAGCTCGGCGGCGCGCTGGTAGTCGCCGGTGGTGAGGTCTTCGATGCGGGGGTCACCGCCCGCGAGGCCGGAGAGGAACGCGGCTTCCGCTGCGGGACCGGCTTTGGTGTCGAGCAGCCAGCACACCTCCACGATCACCGGGGCCGGGACCACGACGGGTCCGGGGTGCTGGTCGAACCAGTCCACGCAGGCATCGTGATGGTCGTCGTCGCGGTCAGCGACGGCGACGAGCGGGCCGGTGTCGACGACGACGATCGTGGTCACGAACCGAGCTCGGCTCGCCGGATCTCCTTGTAGCGCTCCGACAATGTGCCGTCGCCGGACGCGGCGATCCCGACGAACCCGAACCGGTGCCCGGTCGAGCGTTCCGGTTCGGCCGGCGCCGGGAGCGCCTCGGCGAGCTCGGCGATCACGACATCGATCCCGACGCCGCGGCGCGCCGCTTCGGTTTCGAGTCGGCGCAGTGTTGCCGGGGGCAGCTCGACGGTCACGGCCATGGCGCGAGTGTAGAGCCGACCCTTCGGGCAGCCTCGACTGCTCGGCACGTTCACCACAAGTCGATGCCGAGCCCGTCGTCGACAGCGGGCGGTTCGGGCTGTCGGAGCCGGTCCAGTCGCGCTGTGATCTTGTCGACGCCGTCGACGAGGCTGCGGTCGTCGAGCGGGTCGGGCAGCTCGGCGAGGAGGTCATCGGTGAGGCTGTGGTCCGCTCGCTGGCCGTCGGGTTCGGGCAGCTGCGCGAGCAGGTCGGCTCTGGTGCCGGTGAAGGGCCGGCCTTCGGGCGCGGGGAGGTTGGCCAACAGCTCGGCGGCGAGCGGGTCGAGCTGGTGCTGGAACACGTCGAGCGTGAGCTGTCCCGCGACCGCTCCCAGCACCAAGCCTCCGGTGCGGGCGTAGCCGTGATCGAGGAAGCCTTGTTCGAGCCGGTCAGTCGGCATGGTGCGCTCGGCGTCGACACGCTCGCAACGGAACGTGACCCCGCGGCTGGTGACGCGGGTGATGGTGCCGAGGTCGCCGTTGAGGATGTCGAGGTCGTAGTGGTTGCGTCCGGTGGCGAGCACCCGGTCGCCGACGGCGAACTGACGGCCGTTCACGTCGATGCGCCTCGATGCCGCGCTCTCGGTCACCGAGAAGGCCGGCGTCGTCGAGCAGCGTTCGGGCTCGGTCGTTGAGGTCGCGGACGTCGACGCGGTGACTGGCGATCATCACGGCGTTGTCGCCGTCGAGGTGGGCGCCGAGCCAGTCGTCGACGAGGCGTTGGCGGAGGGCGTCGGTCTTGTCGGCACAGATTATGCGGTCCTGGCCGTGATAGGCGACGACGGCTTCGGTGAACCGGCCGTTGCGGAGGTCGTCGAGGGCGTCGCGTTCCCACTCGTGGATCTGGCGGCGGTTCTCGACCAGGTGCGTTGTCGGCAGCGCTTGGGTAAGGGCCCGGAACGATCCGCCGGCGTCGATCTCGGGCAGATGCGCGGTGTCACCGACCAACACCAACTTGGCGCCGGTCGCCGTGGTGTGACGCGACAACGCGTCGAGGGTGCGGGTGCCAACCATGCCGCTCTCATCGACCACCACGACCGACCGGTTGTCGAGTCGGAGGGCGCCGTCGTCGAGTTGGTTCAACAGCTTGGTGATCGTGACCGATGGGATGCCGGAGCCGGCGCGCAGCTCCGCGGCGGCGCGTGCGGACAGGGCGGCGCCGTAGACGGTGAGCCCGGACGCTTCCCACGCGGCCCGGGTGGCATCCAGGCTGTAGGTCTTGCCGGTCCCCGCGGCGCCGATCACGGCGTCGATCCCCGCGTCGGACAGGGACAGGTGGCGGACCATGTCGGCTTGCTCGTCTGAGATCGACGGTCGCTGCGCGATCGCGGCCTCGACCCACCCGTAGTCGGCGACGCCGGCGCCGGCGTCTTGGAGTGCGTCGGCGCGGTCGACGAGTCGTTGTTCGATGGCGAGCAGCTCGGCGGTGGTCCAGCGCGGTTCGCGGTTGGTGTCGAGCACGACGAGCCGGGCGTCGGTCAAGAAGGCCACACCTGCGGCTCGCGCGTGATGCCACGCTCTAACAGTTCGGCGACGTCGCCGGGCCCGAAGCCGGCGGCGAGCGAGCGGTCGGCCCAGTCGGCGCGGCCACACCCGACCCGGGCACCCCACCGGTGCCGGTGACTTTCACCGCGACCGCGGTCCCTGCCGGGATCTGGGCTTGGGGGGCGCTGGTGCCGTCGCGGGTGTCGACGATCCGGGCCGGGTCCAGCGGCATGAACGTGCCGCCGGACAGCAGTTGCCGAACACCATGACATCGACGGTGCCCGAAGACGCGTTGCGGATCTTGATCTTGCCGTCAGGGCCAGGTTTGACCACCGCCGAGTTCGCGATGATCTGCCCGGCGCTGGACCAGTTCACATTCGACGTGCCCGGCGTCGCGCTGTCTGACCCGTACAACGTCAAGTTCCCCGCGGCCGCGGTGCTGTTGCGGGCCTCGACTACCGACCTGAACCACTCTCGCCCGGGCAACCTACCCGCCGGGGTTCGCCAGGGCTTCTTTTCGCGCCGCCCACGCCTTGACCGTGTCGGCGAACGACGCGGGGTTGTAGATGTCTTCCTCGTAGCTCCACGAGCCGGCGCCGGCATACTTCAGAAGCGTGAAGTTGTAGGCCTGATGGAGGCTGCCGTCGCCGGGATCGCTCATGCGGTTCCAGATCTGGCACACTACCCAGCCCCGCTCCTCGTCGATGACGTACCACTCGACCGGGAAGTGGGGCATCTCGCGGCCAGGCCACGTCGACATCGTCTCGGTGATCCAGCGGCGGATGGCCTCGCGGCCGCCCATCGTCCCGTAGTGGTGCTCGACGTAGGTGGCGTCCTCGGTGAACTGGTCAGCCCACGCGCTCCAGTCGCCGGTGGCGCCGGCGCGGAGCGCGGCCTGCTGGTACTGCTCGAACGCATCCTCCAACTCTTCGCGACTCCATCGGCCCATGTTCGGTGTCTCCTCGGTCAGTCGGTCAGTCGGTCAGTCGGTCTCGTGGAAGACCCAACGCCTGGCGGTCAGCAGGTCAGCGACGAGCGCGGTCCAACCGGTCTGGTGCGAAGCGCCGAGGCCTGCTCCGGTGTCGCCGTGAAAGTACTCCGAGAACGGGATCAGGTCGTGCCAGCGCGGGTCGGTCTGGAACAGCTCGCACGAACCGAACACCGGCCGGCGGCCGTCGTCGTCGTCGAGGAACAGCGCGATCAGACGGTCGGCGAGCCCATCGGCCACCGACGCGAGCGTGTGCATGTCGCCCGAGCCGGTCGGGAACTCCACGAGGTAGCTGTCGCCGAGGTACACGTGGTAGCGGCGCAGCGCCTCGATGATGAGGAAGTTGAGCGGGAACCAGATGGGTCCCCGCCAGTTCGAGTTGCCGCCGTACAAGCCCGTCGTCGACTCGCCGGGCTCGTAGTCGACCGTGGCCTCGAAGCCCTCGACCGCGAGGACCGCGGGCCGGTGCGCGTGGACAGCAGACAGCGACCGCAGCCCGTGCGGTGAGAGGAACTCGGCCTCGTCGAGCACGGGGGCGAGGATGCGCCGCAGCCGATCGGGGCTGACGACCGACAGCAACCCATCTGCGCCCGTCGCCGACCGAGAGAAGACCCCGATCGACTCCGCGAGGCGGGGGCGATGTTCGATGAACCACCTGGCCCGCTCGATGAAGTCGGGCAGCAACGGTTCGGTCGGCGCGTGCAGCACCGCCATCGCGAACAGCGGGATGAGACCGACCATCGATCGGCAGCGGATGGGAACCACTTCGCCGGAAGGCAGCCGGACGATGTCGTAGAAGAACCCATCGGCGTCATCCCACAGTCCGAGATCGTTCATCGACGCGGCGACCAGCGTGAAGTGTTCGAGGAACTTGGTCGCGAGGTCTTCGTAGGCCGGCTGGTGCCGAGCGAGGACGATCGACATCTCCAGCAGGTTGAGGCAGTACATCGCCATCCAACCGGTCGCATCGGACTGCTCGAGCCGCGCGCCGCCAGGAAGCGATTCCGAGCGATTGATGGGACCGATGTTGTCCAGTCCCAAGAAGCCGCCCTCGAAGATGTTGTTGCCCTCGGCGTCTTTGCGATTGACCCACCACGTGAAGTTGATGAGGAGCTTGTGGAAGACCCGCTGGAGGAAGTCGAGATCGCGCCGGCCGTCGATCTCGAACACGCGGAGCGCCGCCCACGCGTGGACCGGCGGGTTGACGTCGCCGAAGGACCACTCGTACGCGGGAAGCTGCCCGTTCGGGTGCATGTACCACTCGCGCAGCAAGACGAGGAGCTGCTCCTTGGCGAGCTCGGCGTCGACGTGGGCGAGCGTCACGCAGTGGAAGGAGAGGTCCCACGCGGCGAACCACGGGTACTCCCACGAGTCGGGCATGAGGAGGACATCGCCCACCGCGACATGGCGCCACTGCGCGTTCCGCCCCTGACGGCGCGCTTCGGGTGGCGCGGGCATGGCCGGGTCGCCGTCGAGCCACTTCGACACGTCGAACCGGTAGAACTGCTTGCTCCACAGCAGGCTCGCGAACGCCTGCCGCAGGACGCGTGCCTCGTCGGCGGAGGCGTCGCCCGGTGTGAGCTCGGCGTAGAACTCGTCGGCCTCGATCAGGCGGGATCGGACGACATCGTCGATCGCGCCGCGGTGCATGCCGGTTGGCGCAAGCCGGACGTCGACAACCGCCTGCTCGCCTGCGCCGACGGCCAGCTCGTACCACGCCGCCGCCTTCGTGCCTGTCAATGACAGATTGACGGTCGGTGTGCCGTCGATGATGTGGTCGTTGATGCCGTCCTTGGGGCATGGCGTCAATGGGTCGTTGCCGTAGAGCCGGGCGGTGTTCGTCTCGTTGTCACAGAACAACAGGCGCGGGCGGCGGCCAGTCGGTCCGGGCCCGACCGTCAACGTCATGGCGGGGAGGCCGGCGCCTTCGGCGACGATGCGGTCGTCGCCGGCGGCTCGAAGCACGGGCGCCGGCGTGCCGTCCCAGGTCCAGTCGTTGCGGCACCACAACGTCGGCAACGCGTGGATCGTGGCGGCCTCGGGGCCGTGGTTGCGGGCGGTGATCCTCATGCAGATGTCGTCAGGCGCGGCCTTCGCGTACTCGACGGTGATCGCCCAGAACCGGCCGTCGTCGAAGATGCCGGTGTCGGCGAGCTCGTACTCGGGGTCGGTCGGCCCGCGGCGCTTGTTCTCCGCGAGCAGGTCCGCGTACGGGAACGCCGCCTGCGGGTAGTGGTACCGCCATTTGAGGTACGACGACGTGGGCGTGGCGTCGAGATACCACCAATACTCCTTGACGTCCTCCCCGTGGTTGCCCTGCGGCCCGGTCAGGCCGAACAACCGCTCTTTCAGGTGCGGATCGTTCCCGTTCCACACCGTGAGACCGAGGCAGAGGTGCTGGCGTCGATCGCAGATCGCCGCCAACCCGTCCTCACCCCAACGGTACGCACGCGAGCGCGCGTCGTCGTAGGTGAACGACGCCCACACGTCGCCGTCCTCGCGATAGTCCTCGCGGACCGTGCCCCACTGCCGGGCCGCGACATAGGGACCCCACTCGCGCCATGGGGCACTCCGCGCCGGATCATCAGGATCCAGCCGGTCTCGTTCGATGCCCACGCCGGAGAAGCTAGTTGCCCCGCCGCAGCGGGGAGGATGACGAGCGCAGACGTCGCAACGCCCCGCTACAGAGCGAACCGGGCGACGAGGGCTTCGAGGCCGTCCCGGTCGAACTCGTGCGGATCGACGTCGAAGTACACACGGGAGCGATCGCGGCGGAGGCGCCAGTGCTCCTCGCCGACGGCCTTGCGGATCTGCCAGAGGCACGTGCGGAGCCGAGGCCGGTGCCGGCGAGGCGGGGCGTCGGGCCACAGGCGGTTGGCGAGGTCTCCGGTGTCGATCCCTTCTTTGCCCGCCAGCGCGAGCAAGTACACCGTGAGCTCCGCGTGCCGGGTGAGGAACTGCACGGGCTCGCGGTCGATGACCACCTGCCCGCGGCCTTCATGATCGAGCTGAAGCTCGCGGCCGGTGCGCAGGAGCCGGACGAACGCTTCGTCGCCGTTGCTCAGCGACGCGGCCCGGTCGCGCCAGCGCTCAGCGTTCTCGGTGTCGCACGCGGCCGCCGCGAGAGCGACGCGGACAGCCCACACGTTGGCGTTCGCTCGCTGGAGGCAAGAGAAGGACTCCTCGAAGAGCTCGACCGGCGTCTCGCCTCCGAACCTCACGTTGTTGTTCGCCTTCACGAACAGGGCTCGGCCTCGCTCCATCCCGTCGATGTCGTCAGCCAGCAGGCTCTCGATCGCTTGGTCACTGGCCTCACGGTCACCGTCGTCGGCAGCAGCGACCGCCACGGCGCGCACTGCCATGCGACTCCAGTACTGCGCGGCGCCGGCGAGCAGCGCGCTGGCAGCCCAGGCCTCACGCAGGCGGTCGGCGGACGGCCGGTCGGTGAGGAGCTCGGATCGCTGGGCGAGAACGACGCCCTTCATGGCGGCGTCGCTGTTCCGCTCGACGGCGTCGAGCGCCTGCTCGAAGGCCACCTCGGCGTCGCCGTGCCGACCGCGGTGCCCGGCGATGACGGCTCGGACGCAGTACAAGAGCCCAACGGTCGTCACCCGGTTCTCGTCCACCGCCGCCAACTCGGCATCCACCAACTGCTCGGCCCGGCCGAAGTCGCCTTCGTGCGCCGCGAGCATGGCAAGGAGCGCGACCGCGCGCGTCGCTTCGTCGGTGTTGTCGCGCGCGCGCGAGAGCTGGATGCTCTCTTCACCCAGGCGGCGGGCCGTGAGGAGGTCGCTGCGCTCCCACGCGCGCAGACCGACATCCACCAGGCCCTCTTCTCTCACCGGCGCCGCGACGCCGCCGCTGACCGCTCGGCTGCGCGCCCACCACTCGGCCGCCGCTTCGAGATCGCCGCGCGCGTCAGCGATCCGTCCCTGGACGTAGGCCGTGAGCGCCAGCCCCTCTCGATCGCGAGCGCGCTGGAAGCTTCGCCACGCGGCCCGGGCGAGCTGGTCCACACGGGGATCGTTCCCCGCCTGCTGGGCAAGGGCCAGCGCGACCAGCAGCCGGACCCGAGGTCGACCGCGGAGGTCACGCTCGAGCAGGTCGTCGAGATGCGGGACGAGGTCGGCGAGATCGTCCTCCTGCAAGAGCTCGAGCGCGCGTGCTTCCAGTCGGGACAGGTCGAGCCGGGCTGCGGCCCCCGTCCCCCAGACTCCGACCGTCAATTGCCTCTCCTTGCCGTGCTTCCCTCCCCAGGGATGTGGCGGTCGCACCCAGAGCTGGCCAACCGCTCTCGCCATATCGGCACAAGAACGCCGTTCCTGAACGACAACGCCCAACATGGCGCCGACCA
>JACPNV010000049.1 GCA_016185305.1 Actinomycetota bacterium
AACCACCGGCCCCAGGAACGCCCGCCCCACCCGGCGACACGGGACAGGTCAACCACGCCGCCACACGAAAATCACCACCCCGCACCACAACTCGGCATCAGACCCAGCCCACACCAACTACCATGCAAAATCGAGGCTAACCGGGCATCGAGAGGATTTGATCGCCGACCGGGTGCGCATGATCAACCGGCTACGCGACCTGATGACCAGTGTGTTTCCCAGCCTGGAGCGGGCCTTCGACTACTCCTCGCACAAGGGAGCGTTGGTGCTGCTCACCGGCTACGCCACCCCCGATCAGATCCGCCGCATCGGACAGACCCGCCTGACGGGCTGGTTGCGCAACCGCAACGTGCGCGGCTCGGTCGACGTGGCCGCCCGCGCCATCGCCGCGGCCAGAGCACAAACGGTTGTGCTGCCCGGACAAGATCTGACGGCCGGCATCATCACCGAGCTGGCCAACGCCATCCTTGCCCTCGATGACCGACTCAAAGCCCTCGATGCCCAGATCGAGGTGACCTTCGCCCAACACCCGCACGCGGCGATCATTCAGTCCATGCCCGGCTTCGGCCCCTTTCTCGGCGCCTCGCTGTTGGTCGGCGCCAACGACTTACGCGCATTCCCCAGCGCCGGACACCTCGCGGCCGCAGCCGGACTCGTGCCCGTCCCCAACGACTCCGGCCGGCGCACCGGCAACCTGCACCGCCCACTGCGCTACAGCCGCCCGCTACGACACGTGTTCTACCTCTCGGCGCAAACCAGCATGATGCGCCCCGGACCCAACCGTGACTACTACCGCAAAAAGCGCGCCCAGGGCGCCACCCACACCCAGGCCGTCATCGCCCTGGCCCGCCGCCGCATCGACGTCTTGTGGGCACTGCTGCGCGAGAACCGAACGTGGACCGCGGCACCACCGCCGCTCACTCAAGCGGCTTGACAACACCATTGAGATTCCCAGGAACCGGGCACGGCCCGATCCTCGGCTTGGGCGGGACGATTGCTGATCGTGAACTCCTCGCCGTTGTAGACGCCGCGGCTGACATAGCGGCCCCGAGGTTTGCGTGCCGCTCGCTTGGTGGACAAGCATTTGTG